>NZ_SNWS01000007.1:0-394904 GCF_004362255.1 Kribbella sp. VKM Ac-2571 | reverse complement strand
GCCAAACACGGTGCCGCAGCAGCGCTCAACAAGCCCGTCGCTGCCTGAGGTTGACACAGGGAGTGTCATGGGGCCTCCCGGCCTGGACTGAGGAGTGGAGGGAGCGAAGCGACTGGAACGACGAGGGAAGGACGGGAGTTACAGCCCCATGACCCGCCGCGCCGGAGGCGTGGCATCAGTACAGTCATGTCGTGGAGTGTGTCAGACCACAGGCCGACGCACCGACCTGCAGACCGCGAGCGAGCGCCTCGGCGCGCTCCGACTTCTCTTCCAGCTGTACGACGAGGTTGCCGACACCCTGCAGTGCGAGGTCGCGGGCGATCTCGACGCCGAACTCGACCGCCTCGGCCGGTGTGCGCGCCGGGCGCCACAACACCCCGAAGTCGGCGGGCGGGCGGTCCTTGTGCAGATCGACGACCAGTACGTCGGCCTGTCGCAGATGGCTCGCATCGCCGCCGACGATCACGTGGACCCGCTGACCGGTTGCCGGTACGGCGTTCTGCGCGGCCTGCAGGGCGTCGTCGACGATCGACGTGTCGCGGCGGCCCCATTCCTCGTGGTGGATCGCCCACGACAGCGGGCGCCGCTTCGCCCATCCGGAACGCACGAGCTCGGGCGCTGCGGCGAACTCGTCGACGTACCCGACGCAGAGGTAGCCGACCAGCTCGATGTGGGCGGGCAGGTCGAGGACCGCGGCGACCTCACCTGGCTCGAAGAACGAGACCCAGCCGACGCCGAGGCCCTCGGCGCGGGCGGCGAGCCAGAGGTTCTGGATCGCGATCGCCGCGGAGAACATGGTCGTTCGCGGATCCGCATGCCTGCCGAGGACGTGCCGGCCGCCGCGGCCGGGGTCGCAGGTCACCGCGAGGTTCAGCGGGGTGTCGAGGATCGCCTCGATCTTGAGCCCGTCGAACGCCGCGCGGCGATCTTCCGGGAGGGACGCGGCGAACGCGTCCCGTTGCGCGGTCGCGAGATCGTGCACCTTGCGGCGGGTCGCGAGGTTGCGGATCACCAGGAAGTCCCACGGCTGGCTCAGCCCGACACTCGGCGCCCGATGCGCCGCCTCCAGCACCCGCCCGAGCGTCACGTCGTCAACGGGCAGGTCCAAGAACCCCCGCCGTACGTCACGCCGCTCAGCAATCACCCGCTGCACAACCTCCCGATCCCGCACGCCATACCCACCCGCCCGCTGGACGCCGATCGCGATGGTGGTGTTGGGGGTTTGCTGTTTCGGGACGAGGAGTTGGGCGCCGGTTGCGAGGACGGCTGCTTCGGCGACGCTCGGGGTTCCTTTGAGCTGCTCGACCTGCTCGCTCGGGGTCGGCACCGGCTGCTTGGCGAGCTCGTCCTTCGAGAACGTGCGAAGCTCTGCGCCGAGCTGCGCGACCAGTTCCTGCAGCGCGGGCTCGTTCTCCTTACCGGTGATCGTGACGACCAATCCGACCTCACCCGCGAGCTCATGCAGGGCTGTCGTCACGAGATCCTGCAGTTCCGCGTACGACGTACCGGTGCGGAGCCCGACGCCGACCACCAGGTTCACCGCGCACGCTCGCGGGCGGCAGCGACCAGACGAGCCGGGACGTCCGGTGTGGCGGTCCAATGCAGGTGCAGGTACGACGCGTGGACGTGAGGAAGGGTGATTCCTTCGACGCCGCCGGGGAGATGCCAGGCCGGTTGTACGTCGCCCTCGAGGTCGACCGTAGTGCGGTGGAACTCGTGGCCGCGCACCCGGCGTCCTTCGTCGAAGAACGCGGTGCTGGTCGCCGCAATCGCCGTACGGTAACCGAGTGTGAGGCGGCCGGTCATGCGGGCGGTCGCCGGGAGTACACCGGTCATCGGGTGACCGTCGAGCTCGCGGCAGAGGTACAGCAGGCCGGCACATTCGGCGATCACGGGGACACCGTCGGCGACCGCAGCGGCCACTTGTTTGCGCAGCTCGACGTTCGCGGAGAGCGCCTCGGCATGCAGCTCCGGGAAGCCCCCGCCGAGGTAGAGCGCAGCGGTTGCCTCGGGCAACGGATCGACGAGCGGGTCGAAGGTGACGACCTCCGCTCCGGCGGCAGTGAGCAGCTCGGTCGTCTCCGTGTAGTGGAACGAAAACACCGGCCCCGCCGCAACAGCCACTACCGATCGCATTCCCACATCTGCAGTCGGCTCGGGTGCCCATGGGGTGGCTTGGTGGGATGGGGCTGAGTGGGCGGCGGCTACTACCGCCTGTAGGTCTACGCCTTGGCGGACCAGTTCTGCGGCAGCGTCCACGGCTTGTTCGGCTTGGGTGTGTTGTTCGTTGGCGGGAATCAGGCCGAGGTGGCGGCTGGGGACTGTCAGGCGGGTGTCGCGGCGGAGGACACCCAGGACCGGTACGCCGGTCGGCGCGACCCCGGCTCGTACTTCGGCCTCGTGGCGGTCCGACCCCACCTTGTTCAAGATCACCCCGACGATGCGGATCTCGGTGTCGAAGGCAACGAAACCCTGGACCACGGCGCCGACGCTCCGGCCCGCCGCCGAGGCGTCGACGACCAGCACCACAGGTGCCTTCAGCAACTTCGCGACGTGAGCCGTCGAGGAGAAACCCTCCGTCCCGAGCGCACCGTCGTACAGCCCCATCACGCCCTCGACCACGGCCAGGTCCGCACCCTCGGAGCCGTGCTCGAACAGGGGACCTACCAGTTCCTCCCCCGACAGCATCGGATCGAGGTTCCGCCCCGGCCGCCCGGTCGCGACCGCGTGGAACCCGGGATCGATGTAGTCCGGCCCCACCTTGAACCCGGCGACCACATGCCCGGCCCGCCGCAACGCCGCCATCAACCCAACGGCAACGGTGGTCTTCCCCGCCCCGGACGCCGGCGCCGCAACCACCACCCGCGGAATCATCGCGACTCCCCCACTCCGCGCGGGCTCGCCGCCACCCCACGCAGGCTCGGTCGGGTTACCACTCGATGCCCTTCTGGCCCTTCTGGCCGGCGTCCATCGGGTGCTTGAGCTTCGTCATCTGGGTGGCGAGGTCGGCGGCCTCGAGGAGCTTCGGATGGGCATCGCGTCCGGTGATCACGACGTACTGGTGTCCGGGACGGTTGACGAGCGTGTCGACGACCTCGTCCACGTCGACCCAGCCCCACTTCATCGGATACGTGAACTCGTCGAGCACGTACAGGTCATGGGTCTCGGCGGCCAGCCGGCGCTGGATCTCCCGCCACCCCTCGACCGCGTCGGCAGCGTGGTCCTCCTCGGTGCCCGCCTTGCGGGACCAACTCCAGCCCTCGCCCATCTTGTGCCACTCGACCGGCCCGCCCTCACCGGTCGATTCGTGCAGCCGGCCGAGCGCCTTGAACGCGCTCTCCTCGCCGACCTTCCACTTCGCGCTCTTCACGAACTGGAAGACCCCGAGGTTCCAGCCCTGGTTCCAGGCCCGCAGCGCCATCCCGAACGCCGCCGTCGACTTCCCCTTCATCTCGCCGGTGTGCACCATCAGCAGCGGACGGTTGCGACGCTGGCGGGTGGTCAGGCCGTCCTCCGGCACGGTGACCGGCTGTCCCTTCGGCATCTCAGGCCGCCTTCCGTTCGGTGACCGTCCGAATGAGGTTGCCTGCGGCAACGTCTCCGAGGTCGAGGTACTCCGCTCCGAGGTCCGCGGCGAGCTCCGCCGAAAGTCCGAGACGGATGCCGCGGCGCGGCTCGCAATCCACCACGACGGTCGCGATCCCACGCTGCGCCAGCCATCCGGCGGCCTGGCGGGCGCGGGCGAACGCGTTCTCGCCGTGGGTCGCGCGGCCGTCGGTCACGAGCACGAGGAGCGGGCGCCGGCGCGGATCGCGGATCGCGGCGATCCGCAGTACCTCGCCCGCCTGCAGCAGCCCTTCGGCGAGCGGCGTACGTCCACCGGTCGGGAGGGATTCGAGCCGTCGTACGGCGGTCTCCACGCTGCCCGTCGGCGGCAACGCGACCGTCGCGCCGGCGCCGGCGAACGTCACGAGGCCCACCGTGTCGCGGCGCTGGTACGCGTCGAGGAGGAGCGAGACGATCGCCGTCTTCACCTCACCCATCCGCTTCTTCGTCCCCATCGAACCGGAGGCGTCGACGCAGAACAGCACGAGGTTCCCCTCACGCCCTTCCCGCACAGCAAGCCGCACGTCGTCCGCCCGCACTACCAGACCCGGACCGGTCCGCCCGCGAACTTTCTGGTACGGCGCTGCGTTGCGCATCGTCCCCAGCAGATGCGGCCGCCCGGCCTCCCGTCCGACCCGGCCGCGATCCCCCACTACACGCCCCACCTCGGTGATCGCCCGCGACCGCCGCCCCGCGACGCCGGCACCCGCCACCTGAACACTCAGCAGCCGGGCCTCGTACGGCGCAGAACTCCCGACCACCTCACCACTCGGCGTGGCGCCTGATCGGTCCGACTCGGTCGTCTTGTCCTCCGAGCTCTTGGGGTGCCCACCTGCCTCGGACGGGCTGTGAGCGGTGGTCGGATCCGCCGTGTCGGTTCCGGCGTGCTGTGCATCGGCAGGCTGAGCGCCCGTGTCCCTCGGCTCGTCCGATTTGTCCGATCCGTCCGCGCCCTCCGCGTCCCCCGCGCCGTCTGCTCGACTGGGGTCGGCCGCCTCGTTCCCGTCCGATCCGCCCGACCCGTCCGATCCGCCGGAGCCGCCAGGGCCGCCTGGACCCGGGTCGTCGTCGGGGTCTTCGGGTGGCGTGCTGTTCCTGATCGCTTCTTCGAGTTGCTGGTCGTCGAGGCCGGGAGCGTCGAAGGGGTTCCGGCGGCGGCGGTGCGGGAGGGCGAGTTTGGCCGCGGCCCGCACATCGTCGACCTCGACGACCGTACGGCCGGACCAGGCTGCGTGGGCGACCGCCGTACGGGCCGTGACCAGGTCGGCGCGCATCCCGTCGACGTCGAACGACGCGCAGATCTCCGCGATCTGGCGCAGCGCCGCGTCGGTCAGGATCACCTCGGTCAACAGATCGCGCGCCTTGACGATGCGTTCGGCGAGTTCCCGCTGCGCACCGTCGTACCGGGCAACGAAGCTCTCCGGGTCCGCCTCGTACGTGAGCCGCGCGCGCATCACCTCCACGCGGACGGCGGGATCGCGGCTGGCGACCACGTCGACCGTCAGCCCGAACCGGTCGAGGAGCTGCGGCCGGAGCTCGCCCTCCTCGGGGTTCATCGTGCCGACGAGCACGAACCGCGCCGGGTGAGTCACCGACACACCGTCCCGCTCGACGCTTGCACGCCCCATCGCGGCGGCGTCGAGGAGCACGTCGACCAGGTGGTCGTGGAGCAGGTTGACCTCGTCGACGTACAGCAACCCGCGATGCGCCGCGGCGAGCAGACCAGGCTCGTACGCCGTGACGCCCTCCGCGAGCGCCTTCTCCAGATGCAACGACCCGAGCACCCGATCCTCGGTCGCCCCCACCGGCAACTCCACCAACCGCGCAGCACGCACACCCCGCTCGCCGACACATTCCTCGCCCACATGCGGGCCCTCCGGGCAGGTCGGGTCCGGGTGGTCGGGATCGCAGGAGAAGCGGCAACCGGGCACGACGTCGACCGGCGGCAGGATCTCGGTGAGGGCGCGGACGGCGGTCGACTTCGCCGTACCCTTCTCGCCGCGGATCAGCACGCCGCCGATCGCCGGCGAGATCGTCGCCAGGATCAGCGCGAGCTGGAGATCGTCCATCCCGACGATCGCGGTGAACGGGAACGAGTTCGACGGTCCGCTGAATGACGGAGCCCGCATCGGCGGTGGTCCCTTTCGTCGAGCGGGTGTCCACGCCCGCTACGGCCGGTACGCCGGCCCACGATGATCGCGAGCCCGCGGACGGCGGCAGATGTCCTGGCTTCCGGGCCACGTCGATCTCCATGGCTCCCGGTCACAGTGGCGGGACCGCCCCGGACTCCCAGCACGCTGGTCACCGGTGTTCCTCCACAGCCGTCGGCCCGATCATGACACATCCGCCCGCACCACAACGCACCCCGGTCACGTGGGCCTCACCACGTACCGTGTGCCCATGATCAAGGCCGGCCTCAACGGCGACCGCACGCGGGCGGACCACCCGGGCGTGCCGATCACGCCCGACGAACTCGGCCGGGACGCCGCCGCAGCCGTGTCCGCCGGAGCTGACGCGCTGCACATCCACCCTCGCGGCGCGAGCGGGCTCGAGACCCTTGTGTACGCCGACGTGCAGGCAGCGGTGGCCGCCGTACGACGGGACTGTCCCGGTGTGCCCGTAGGCGTGTCGACGCGGGAAGGCATCGTCCCGGATCTGGACGAGCGACTCGGGTTGATCGCCGCGTGGGAGCCGACAGCGGACTTCGCGAGCGTCAACTTCCACGAGAAAGGCGCCGAACGCGTCGCGGACCTTCTTCTGTCGAAAGGCATCGGCGTGGAGGCCGGGCTGTTCACCTCCGACGCAGCACGGAAGTACCTCACATGGGGCGGCCCCGTGGTCCGCGTACTCGTCGAGGCGATCCCGTGCATCTCCCCCGGCCCGGACGGTATCTCCGCGGCCCGCGCCGTACTGGATCTGCTCCCACCCACCGACACACTGGTGCACGGCGAGAACGAGTGGGCCTGGCCGGTACTGCGTTGGGCCCAGTCGGAGGGGCACAACATCCGAGCCGGCCTGGAAGACATGCTCACAACCCCCGAAGGCCAACCAGCGCAGTCAACCGCGGACCTACTGCGCTACGTGTAAGTAGTCCGCGCCGTCTTGCGAACCGATCTCGACATCTGACGCCGTGTATCGCCCGACCTCAGGGCGGCGAAGGCCCTTCGCTCACACCGGAATCGCGACACGTCGGTGGCGTCGTGATTTGTCTCAATCGAACAGGTGTTCTAATGTAGGTTCATGACGGCGGTGGTGATGGCACAGCTTCCCGGCGAGCAGGCACTCGCCGGGGCCGAGGCTGCGTGGGCGCTGGTGCCGCCGGATGACTTGCCCGACCCCGCGGATCCATGTCCTCCGCGCTATCTGGGCGAGGAGGACTGGTACGACGACCTGCCGCCGATGTCGCGGGTGGACGGGCTGGAGTGGGAACTGTGGGCCGGGGTCGAGCAGGACGAGGCCGAACGCGAGATGCTGCGCCTGAAAGCACCCGCCTGGGTCTTCCTGCCACCCGGCGCCGAACTCGCCGCTGCGCTGGAGGAGTTGCGACCACAGTGCGAGTCACCGATCGCGCTGATCGAGGCCATGAAGGCCGCAGCCCGCATGGAAGCCTGGGCCGCGGCCATCAAGACCTCCGCGATGGCCTCATTCCACCGCCAACGCAAAGCCCAAGCCACCGAGATCCCCCGCCCCACCCAGATCGACTCCTCCGGCCGGCCGATCGACCCCGAACGCTCCTGGGCCGCCGAGATCGGCGCCGCGCTACGGCTGTCCACCAACACCGCAGCCCGCCACATCGACACCGCCTTGCATCTGACCGGCACCCTGACCGCGACCCACACCGCGCTGCGCTGCGGCGCCCTCACCTGGTCCAAGGCCCTCGCGATCTCCGAGGCCACCCGCGACCTCCCCGACACCGCCGCCCAAGCCGTCGAGGCACACGTACTGCGCCGCGCCCCCGGCCAAACCCACGCCAACCTGAACGCATCCCTGCGCCGCCAGGTCGCCAAACACACCACCCAGGACGCCGCGGAGCGACACCGCACCGCGGTCGCGGAGCGCACCTGCAAAATCGTCCCGCTCACCGACGGCATGGCCGGCCTGTGGGTCGTCCACACCGCCGACAAGATCCAGCAAATGTGGGTCGTCATCCAAGCCATGGCCGACCTCACCAAACGAACAACACCCACCACCAAGCCCGGCCAGGCAAGCAACGAGACGCCACCCACCCAGCCCGCCGGTGAGCCCAGCACCGCAGGCACCGACACGCCTCCCCCGCACCCCAGCAGCACAACCACGCCGCAAAACACCGCGGACACCCCCAGCACCCCAGACACCGACGCGCCGGCCTCCCACCACGCCAGCACGACCGCCCCGCAGAACACCGCGGACACCCCCGGCACCCCAAGCGCTGCCAGTACCCCGGGCACTGCCAGCGCCTCGGGCAACGCCAGCATCTCGGGCAACGGCAACAGCGCGGACAACACCGCCGTCGCCGATCCGCAAAGTGATCGCCGCTTGGTGGAGTTCGACGACGCGTCCCCGGGCGCTCGCAACTCCAGCGCTACAACCGACGCCGCCGCCGGAGCTCGGACGACCAAGACCAACGCCAGCGCCAGCGCTGACGCTGCCGGGGCTGATGCTGCCGGGGCTGATGCTGCCGGGGCTGATGCTGCCGGGGCTGACGCCCCGGGGGCTGGCGATGTCACCGGCAGGGTCCAGTCCGGAGCGGGCTTCTCCGGTGGATCGGCCGAGAAGGAGTCTGGTCAGCGGACAAAGGACGAGCGGAACATCGAGCAACGCCGAGCCGACGTAGTAGCCGACGTGTTCGAACACATGCTGCACAACGGCCTCGACTGGCTCGGCCGCCGACTACCCGACCAACACCGCCGACGACCCCACATCGAGATCCTCATCCCCATCACCACCCTCCTCGGCGTGGACAACGACCCCTGCGAACTCACCGGCTACGGACCCATCCCCGCCCCAATGGCCCGCCGCATCGCACGCGACGGCACCTGGCGACGACTCCTCACCGACCCCACCAACGGCACCATCCTCGAAGCCTCCACCACCCGCCACAACCCCGGCACCATCGTCACCGAGACACTCCTCGCCCGACACCCCGTCTGCGCCTGGCCCGGCTGCAACCGCACCTCACGCCAATGCGACCGCGACCACGCCACACCCTTCAAACAATCCGGCCACACAAACCTCACCGGGCTAGCGCCCTACTGCGAATACCACCACGTCATCAAAGACACCCCAGGATGGGGCTGGAAAACCACCACACACCCCGACGGCTCCATCACCCTCACCACCCCCACCGGCCACCGCTACACCACCGTCCCACCAGCCCGCGGCCCGATCGTCCAAAACCACAACGAGAACCACGACGAGAACCACGACGATCAGCGACCCCGGATCCATCCACCAACAAGACTGCCGTCGGAGGACCCACCACCGTTCTGACCGACAGCCTGTCTCGCCGTCAACGTCTCCAGACCCCGTCCACGTGGAAAGCTCCCGGCTAGCAACTGCCCCATCGCGACCCCAGCCGCGGCTCGATCGCTGCGCCCCTGCCCGCCCCCTGCCCGCCCCCTGCCCAGTCTCTGCTCAGTCGCTGCCCGATCCCGGCCCGATCCCGGCCCGGTGGCTGCCCGATCCCGGCCCGGTCGCTGCCCGATCCCGGCCCGATCCCGGCCCGGTGGCTGCCCGATCCCGGCCCGGTCGCTGCCCGATCCCGGCCCGATCCCGGCCCGGGCGATGCCCGATCCCGACCCGATCCCGACCCGATCCCGGCCCGGTCGCTGCTCGATCCCGGCTCAGTCGCTGCCCGGTCGCTGTTCGGTCGTGGTCGGTCGTGGTCGGTCGTGGTCGGTCGTGGTCGGCCGGCTTCTCAGGACCTGAGCGGATAGGCATCACGCTGGGCTCCACCGGTCGTGCCAATCGATCTGCTGTCCGACGACCAGCACGGTTGTCACGATGCAGAACGCAGCACGGTGATGTCGAGCTGCTTGGAGGCCGCTGGAGGCTGAGCTGACCGAGCCGCGGCGACATCTCAGTGTTCGCGGCCTGTCAGCGCGAGTCCTTAGTGGTCTCCTGCTGGTGTCGGGTTTGGCCGTGGGGGGTGACGTGTTGATTGACGAAGTTGCGCACCAGATCGGCGTACTGCTTCGGCTCTTCGAAGTGGGGGAAGTGGCCGGAGTGAGTGAAGGTGACGACTTGGCAGGTCGGAACGGTGTTGCGGTAGGTCTCAACCGAGACCGGGTCCATGGCGAGGTCGACGATGCCCTCGATGCCCTCGATCAGCAGGGTCGGCCGCGGCATCAGTGCCAACCGACCGAGCCAAGGACAGCTCCTGGAACGGTCGCCGAGACCGAATGGCAGCTCATAGGTCTTGTCCTCCGCCGTCAGCCGGCGGTCGGGCGTCGAAGTCCCAGAACGGGCAGTCGGAGATGACCGCGCCGACCGCCGAAGGATGCCGGATCGCGTACTCGACCGCGTAGTTGCCGCCGGCCGAGTGCCCGAGGATCGCTCAGCGCTCGATCCCGAGCCGTTCGCGCAGCTCCTCGAAGTCGGCCGGCAGCACGTCCAGATCGATGCGCTCACCCGGCGGCAACGGAGAGCGCAAGCTGGTCCGGTGCGATTACCCGCAGGGAGCGCCCCAACAATTCGTCCTGACACCGCTGCCAGTGGTAACCGCCGCCGTGGCCGTGGATGAACAACAGCGGTGGCGCGTCCGCCGGGCCGTGCTCGGCGACGGACCCGTTTATCGCATCAGGCGCTTCGCCAGGGCTGTGGCGGCGGCGTCGTCCCGGACCTCGCGGATGCCGACGATCGGCGTGACCGTTGCGAAGCCCTCGGCGAGGAGGGCCTCGTCGGTGCCTGGGACCGCGGCGGCTTGCGGGGTGCGCTCCACGGCGATCATCGGCTCACCCGACGGAGCGGTCGTGGCGACGAGACGGGTACGCCGGTTCACCGCCAGTGACGCGTGCCGTACGCCGGCCAGCTGGTCCAGCGGACGATCCGGAACGTTGATCGTCAGCACCGTCCCGCCCGGCTCGCCGGCGATCCACCCGAGCGCGTCGCCCGCGACGGTCGCCGCGGTCGCCCAGTGCAACGGGTCCTCCGCGTCGAGGCTGACGGCAACCGCCGATGTACCTGTCTCGGCCGCTGTCAGCGCCGCCGCGACGGTGCCCGAGTGGAAGATCGACACACCGATGTTCAGCCCCCGGTTGATCCCGGACAGCACCAGATCCGGCGGCGCACCGAACGCGCCGGCCTGCGCCATCGTCACCGCGATGGCCGGGGTGCCCTCGATCCCGACGAACGTCACGCCGTTCTCCACGTCGGACGCGGTCCGGATCGGCCGGTTGACGATCCCGGCCCGCGCGGAGCCGACACCGCTCTCGTCGATCATCGGAGCGACCACGAGTACGTCGTACCCGAGCTGGGCGATCGCCGGCGCGAGCGCCCGGATGCCTGGCGCTCGGTAACCGTCGTCATTGGTGATCAGCACTCGGGGCATGCATCTACCCAATCAGCCGCGGTCCTCGATGTCACCCTCCGTCTCAAGGACTGCGTTCCGCAGCGTCTCCAGCGCCTCGGCCGACGGCTCCGCCCACAGCCCGCGCTGCGCCGCCTCCAGCAGCCGTTCCGCGATCCCGTGCCGTGCCCACGGGTTCGACTTGCGGAAGAACTCGGCCATCTCCGGATCGGCGACGTACTCCGTGGTCAGCGACTCGTACATCCAGTCGTCGACGACGCCCGCGGTCGCGTCGTACCCGAACAGGTAGTCCACGGTCGCGGCCATCTCGAATGCGCCCTTGTACCCGTGCCGCCGCATCGCCGCCATCCACCGCGGGTTCACCACCCGCGCACGGAAGACCCGCTTCGCCTCCTCGTCCAAGGTCCGGGTGCGAACCTGTGCGGGTGCGGCGGAGTCGCCGACGTACGCCTTCGGGTTGGCGCCGGTGAGGTGCCGCACCATCGCGATCATGCCGCCGTGGTACTGGAAGTAGTCGTCGGAGTCCATGATGTCGTGCTCGCGGGTGTCCGCGTTCTTCGCCGCGACCTGGATCCGGGCGTACGCGCGTTCCATCGAGCCGCGGGCCTCGGCGCCGTCGAGGTCCTTGCCGTACGCGTACCCGCCCCACACGGCGTACACCTCCGCCAGCTCGGCGTCGGTACGCCAGTTCCGCGCGTCGACGAGCGGCAGCAGACCGGCGCCGTACGAACCGGGCTTGGAGCCGAACACGCGAGCCGTCGACTGCCTGAGATCATTGCCCGCAGCAACGTCTGCCTGCACATGCGCGCGCAAGTAGTTGCTCGCAGCATCCTCATCCAGGGAGGCCGCCGTCCGCACCGCCTCGTCCAGCAGCGCGACGACATGCGGGAACGCGTCCCGGAAGAAGCCGGAGATCCGGATCGTCACGTCGATCCGCGGCCGGCCGAGTTCCTCCAGACCGACCACTTCGAAGGTGGTGACGCGTCGTGAGGCCTCGTCCCAGACCGGGCGGCAGCCGAGCAGCCAGAGCACTTCGGCGAGGTCGTCGCCCTGCGTCCGCATGGCTGATGTACCCCAGACGGTGAGGCCGACGGATCGCGGCCACTCGCCGGTCTCTGCCCGGTGCCGCGCCAGCAGCGAGTCGGCGAGTGCGACGCCGACGTCCCAGGCGTTGCGGCTCGGGATCGCCTTCGGGTCGACCGCGTAGAAGTTGCGGCCGGTCGGCAGCACGTTCACCAGCCCGCGAGTCGGCGAGCCGGACGGTCCAGCCTCGACGAACCGCCCGTCCAACGCCCGCAGGACGTTCGTCAGCTCGTCGCCCGTGCGTGCGAGCCGCGGGACGACTTCGGTTGCCGCGAACGTGAGCGACGCCTCGACCTGCTCGGACGCGCGGCCCAGAACCTCGCCGACCACCACCGGGACCTTCGTCACGTCCCAGCTCAGCGTCTCCATCCCGACCACGAGCTTGCGCGCAACCGCTTCCAGCAGATCGACCCCGTCCGCGCCACTGACCGCCGGCAGATCGGCCAGCGTCGCGAGGTCGGCGAGGTCGGCGGCTGCACCGGGGTTGGCAAGCAGTTCGGCCTCGTCCACCCCGAACGTATCACCCAGCGCCGCCCGCAGCCCCGGGATCGAGTACGAACCGCCCCACAGTTGCCGAGCACGCAGTACGGCGAGCACCAGGTTGACCCGCGCCTCACCCTCCGGCGCCCCGCCCAGCACATGCAGCCCGTCGCGGATCTGCACGTCCTTGATCTCGCACAGATACCCGTCGAGATGCAGCACGAACTCGTCGAACTCCTCGTCGTCCGGCTTCTCGGAAGTGTGCAGGTCGTGGTGCAACTGCGCCGCCTGGATCAGCGTCCAGATCTGCGCGCGCAGCGTCGGCACTTTCTCCGGGTCGAGCGCCGACACGGTCGCGTACTCGTCGAGCAGATACTCCAGCTTCGCCATGTCGCCGTATGTCTCGGCCCGCGCCATCGGCGGCACCAGGTGGTCGACGATCGTCGCGTGCGCCCGCCGCTTCGCCTGCGTCCCCTCGCCGGGATCGTTGACGATGAACGGGTACACCATCGGCAGGTTCCCGAGCACGGCGTCGGGCGCGCAGCCGGCCGCCATCCCGATCCCCTTGCCCGGCAGCCATTCCAGCGTGCCGTGCTTCCCGAGATGTACGACGGCCTGCGCACCGAACCCGCCCTCGTCAGGTGACGCCTCGAGCCAGCGGTAGGCCGCCAGGTAGTGGTGCGAGGGGGCCATGTCCGGGTCGTGGTAGATCGCGACCGGGTTCTCGCCGAAGCCACGCGGCGGCTGGATCATCAGCACCACGTTCCCGAACCGCAGCGCGGCGAGCGCGATCGCCGGCTCGTCACCGGACGTGTCGACGTACAACTCCCCCGGCGCCTCGCCCCACGCCCCGGTCATTGCCTCCTGCAACGACTCCGGAACCCGCCCGAACCAGGTGGCGTACGTGGACAGCGGCACCTTGGCGACCGCGTTGGCCAACTGCTCGTCCGTCAGCCAGTCGACGTCGTGCCCGCCGGCCGCGATCAACCGGTGAATCAACCCGTCCGCACCGTCCGCCCCCTGCAGCTCGCTCAGATCGAGGTCGCCCAGGTCGTAGCCGGCGTCCTTCAACTGCCCGAGCAGCACGACCGCCGACGCCGGCGTGTCCAGCCCGACCGCGTTCCCGATCCGCGCGTGTTTGGTCGGGTACGACGACAGCACCAGCGCGATCCGCTTCTCGGCCGGCGGAACGTGCCGCAGCCGGGCATGCGCGACCGCGATCCCGGCCAGCCGCGCGCACCGCTCCGCATCCGGCGCATAACGCGCCAGACCGTCGGCGTCGTACGCCTTGAACGAGAACGGGATCGTGATCAGCCGACCGTCGAACTCCGGAATCGCCACCTGCGTCGCAGCGTCCAACGGGCTGACGGCGGCGTCGCTGTCCAGCCACTGCTCGCGGGTCGAGGTGAGCGCGAGGCCCTGGATCAACGGGATGTCAAGCGACGCCAGCGCGCCCGCGTCCCACGCATCATCCGCACCGCCCGCGCTCGCGTTCGCCGCCACCGCACCACCCGCGGCGAGGAGCGTGGTGACCAGTACGTCGCACTTCCGCAGCAGATCGAAGAGCTCGACGTTCTCGGCCGGGTCGAGCCCACGAAGCGTCCCGCAGTACACCGGGAGTGGTTGCGCGCCGGCCTCGGCAACCGCTGCCGCCAGCGCGTCGACGAACGCGGTGTTCCCGGAGATCTCGTGCGCGCGGTAGTACACGATCCCGACCACCGGACGATCGTCGTCGACAAAGGACCCACGGACGCCGTACGCCGGGAGCGCGCGAGGAGGCTCGAATTCGTCGCCGGTCAGCAGCAGCGTGTCTCGCAGGAAGCCGGCCAGGTTGCGGAGGTTGTCCGCGCCGCCCTCACGCAGGTAGGCGAGCGCCTCGGTGACCGCACCGGCGGGCACGGTCGACAGCGACATCAACTCGGCGTCCGGCGCGGCCTCGCCGCTCACGACCACCGTGGGCTTCCCCGAGGCGAGGACCGCGTCGAGCCCGTCCTCCCACGCGCGGCGTCCACCGAGCAGGCGGACAACGACGATCTCGGCGTCGTCGAGCAGCGGGGCGAGACCGGCGAGGTCGAGCCGGGCCGGGTTCGCAACGTTCCACCCGGCATCGGCCGCGGCGGCTGCCAGCAGGTCGGTGTCGGCAGTGGACAGCAACAGCAGCTTCGCAGGCATGCGCACGCGTTCCTTTCCGGGGTATCCACGCCCCGACTTCAGGTCGACGGCGGCAGTTCCTGACTCCCCTTCACGGGTCACAGTGGCGGGACCGCCCCGGACTCACACCGGGTTCCTGCTGATGCCGTCGATGACGTAGGTGACTCTAGCGGTGCATGGCGTAGTGCGCGGCCAGGAGGTCCATGCCCCAGTCATTGCGGACGTCCCGCCAGACCGAGTGGATGTGGTTGGCGTTGTCCTGCGTGTTGTCGTACTCGGCGAGGAAGGTGGGGCCGGCGATCGAGTAGTAGTGGCCGTGACCGACGCCCGGCTGGGTCGCGCCGGCCCAGGCGAACGTCAGGCGCTCGATCCCCTGCTCGGTGATGTCGTTCCACGTCTGCAAACCGATCGGCCCGGCGGCGCGGCCGACGTACTGACCGATGAGGAGGCTCAGGAGCTGGCGCTGGTCCTCGTTCATGTCGCCGTACGCCAAACCGCGGTGCAGCAGCGACGGATCGGCGACCGGGTCGTGGCGGGTCAGGATGTCGTCGGGCGCCGCGTCCGAGACGAGGGCGACCTCGAGCTGGGCCGGCTCGAGGGCGTGCAGGAGCTGGAAGCCGAGATCCTGCTCGGCCGCCAGGAACCGTCGCCCGGCGTGCGGCCCGGACAGGACCTCCGCCGGATTCGACCCGAAGAACTGCGGGGTGAACGAGATTGCCCCGTCCACCAGCGTCACGTGCAGCGCCAGATGGTGACCGTTCAGCCGCCAGGCCCACGGCCCGGCCCCGGCGGGGTCGCCGAGCACGCGGAGGTAGTAGCGGTCGCCGACCGTCGAACCTTCCCATCCCCCGGTCTCCGCGACCTCCATCGGATCGCTGAGACCACGGACGATGATCTCGGCCGCCATCACGGAGCGGAAATCGGCCAGACCGCGCTTGCTGTAGACGAGTTCGAGCAGGCGGACGACGAGGGCCTCCTGCTCCGCCGACAGCTCGGTCAGCGGCAGGCCCGGAACAGCACCGGGCAGGTAGGTCCAGGTCTGGTGATCGGGGGTGTTGAACGGCGCCGAGATCTTCTTCAGCTGCTCCGGCGTCAGCGCCGCCAGCAGGTCCTGGGTTGCCGCGCGGATCTGGTCCACCACCATGCGATCACTCCCGTCGAGTAGCCCTCTCCCAGGACCCTACAACCAGGCCGAGCGTTCGCGTTCGGTCGGCTGGTAGGGGGCCCACTGCTCGAACGGGCGGTCCAGCTTGTAGCGGAAGTCCGGTTGCCGAAGCAGCACGCGGGTTTCCGCGTTGGCCGGATTCCGGAGGGACTCGAAGAACCGCACGGACCAGTGGAACCAGCGCATGCAGAACAGCCGCATCGTGAGCCCGTGCGACACCAGCAGCACGTTGCGCGGCGCGTTCGGCTTCTCGAAGTCGCGGTGCATGGTCTCGAGGAACGTCGATACCCGGTCGTACACATCGGAACCGGACTCACCGTGCGTGAACCGGTAGAAGAAGTGCCCGAACGAGTCGCGCAGCTGCTCCTGCCGCTCGATGTCCTCGGTGTCCTGGAGGTTGGCCCAGTCCTGCTCCCGCAGCCGCGGCTCCTCCCGCGGTACGCCGATCAGGTCGTCCAGGCCGAGCGAGTCCAGCGTCTGCCGCGCCCGCAGGTACGGCGACACGTACACGCGGACCGGCTCGTTCTCGAACAGCTCCCGCAGCTCCCGCCCCGCCTTGCCCGCCTGCTCGTGCCCTAGCGCCGTCAACGGAACCGCGTGGTCGGGAGTGCGTTCGTAGATCGTCTTGTCCAGGTTCGCCTCGGACTCACCGTGCCGGATCAACGCGATCCGCATCGGCCGATGAATCAACTCCATCGCTTCCCCCTTCCCCCGATCGCTTGGCCCCCGATCACTTGCCTCCCGATCGCTGCCGCCAGTACCGCGGCGGCCATCCCGACCCGCCGTGCGAGTGCCGCCGTACGCCGGACGTCCGCGACCGTCGGCGCCGGACCGTCGCCCAGCGTGCCGCGATCCTCCGCGTAGGTCCCGTAGCTGTTCGTCCCGCCGAGCGTGAGCCCGAGCGCACCGGCGAACGCGGCTTCGACCGGCCCGGCGTTCGGACTCGGATGCTTCGGCGCATCCCGCCGCCAAACCCGCGTCGTCTCCTGCACCCGACCCGCCGCGAGGCCGGTCAGCAGCGCGCACACCCGCGCCGGCAACAGGTTCAGTACGTCGTCCAACCGCGCCGACGCCCATCCGAAGTTCAGGTACTTCGGTGACTTGTAGCCGACCATCGCGTCCAGCGTGTTCGCGGCGCGATACCCGAGCAGACCGGGGACACCGAGAACCCCGCCCCAGAGCAGTGGCGCGACGCATGCGTCCGAGGTGTTCTCGGCGAGCGACTCGACCGTCGCCCGGGCCAGCTCGTCGGCCTCGAGGTCGGTCGCGTCGCGAGCGCACAAGTGGCTCAGCCGGTCACGCGCCGCCGGGATGTCCTTCTCCTCCAACAAGGCGGCCATCGTTTCGGCCTCGCGGTCGAGGCTGCGGGCGCCGAGAACTGTCCACGTGGCGGCGGCAGTGACTGCGGTGTGCAGGATGGGATGCCGGCGGGCGAGCCGCTCGGCTGCGAGGCCCAGAACCGTCGTACCTCCGACGAGAACCGCGGTGTGGACAGTGCCGTTCACGCGCGAATCGGCGTACAGATGCTTCTCGAGGCGGGCAGCGGTCTGGCCGAAGCCAGCGACCGGGTGGAAGCGGTGGGGATCGCCGACGAGCCGGTCGGCCGCGAAGCCGATGAGGAGACCGATTGCCCGAGACACCCTCGGCAGTCTGCCAGGTCGACGGCTGTGATTGGGTGAGCGGCATGGGAATCGCGGAGCTGCTGCGGCAGGTCGACGGGGCCGGTGACTTCGGGGTCTGGCTGGGCCGGTTGGACGGTACGCCGGTGTTCGTGCACGAGGCGGAGCGCGCGCATTACTCCGCGAGCACGATGAAGCTGCCGGTGGCGATGGCGATGATGCGCAAGGTCGAGGCGGGTGAGCTGACGCTCTTCCAGCCGGTGGCCGTGCACAACGACTTCGAGTCCGCGGCCGGTGGCCGGTTCGGCGTGAACCCGGCGGAGGACGAGGCACCGAAGACCTGGGAGCAGCTGGGCAAGAAGGTGCCGCTCAACTGGCTGGCGACCGAGATGATCACCCGGTCCAGCAACCTGGCGACCGACCTGGTGCTCGAGCAGGTCGGGATCGCGGCCGCCCACGCCGCCCTGGCCGAGGCGACGCTGCCCAGCTCGCCCGCGCCGGAGTCCAAGATCCAGCGCGGCATCGACGACGTCCCCGCCGCCCGCGCCGGGATCAGTAACCTGATGAGCCCGGCCGGCCTGGCCGGGGTCCTCGTTGCGGTAGGCAACCAGCAGGGCGAGCACGGCGAATTCCTGCGCGAACTGCTGGCGTCCAACCAGTGGAACGGCGAGATCCCCGCGTTGCTGCCGAAGGGAACGCGCGTCGAGCACAAGAACGGCTGGGACAGCCGGATCCGGCACGACGGCGGCATCGTTCGCCCGAAGGACGCCGACCCGTTCGTGCTCGTCGTGTGTACGACGTCCGACCTGCCGGACACCGAGGCACAGCAACTGATCGCGTCGATCGCGCTCGAGGCCTGGAACCACCGGCACAACCTGGAGGCAGTGCGGTGAGACTCACCACCCACCTGGTCTCGGCACCGCTGCACACCCCGTTCGTCACCGCACTGCGGACGGCGACCCACGTCGAGTCGCTCCTGGTCGAGGTGAGCGACGGCGAACACAGCGGCTGGGGCGAGGCGCCGCAGGTCTGGAAGGTGACCGGCGACTCGCTCGCCGGCTCGCAGGCCTGTATCGAAGGCCCGATCACCACTGCGCTCGACGGCCTGGGCCCGGACGATCTCACCGAAGCCCTGCGCCGCGTGCAGGTCGCGGCGGTCGGCAACTTCGGGGCGAAGGACGCCGTCGACGTCGCGCTGCACGACCTCGCGGCGCGGCGGCGCGGGCAGACGCTGCACGGGTTCCTCGGGTCGACGACCGACGTGGTCCGGACGGACGTGACACTGTCGGTCGGCGACGCGGACGCGCTGGCCGACGCCGGGAAGGCACGGGTCGCGGACGGGTTCGACGTACTCAAGATCAAGGTCGGCACCGACGCGGCCGGCGACATCGAACGCGTCCGCCGGGTCCGGGACGCGATCGGGCCCGCGCCGCGGCTGCGCCTGGACGCCAACCAGGGCTGGACGCGGCGCGACGCGGTCACGGTGATCCGCGCCCTCGAGGACGCCGGCTGCGCGATCGAGCTCGTCGAGCAGCCGGTCGCCGCGGCCGACCTCGACGGCATGGCCTGGGTGACCGATCGGGTCGGTACGCCGATCCTCGCCGACGAGTCCGTGTACGGCGTCCGCGACCTGGTGGCGGTGATCCGGCACGGCGCGGCCGACCTCGTGAACGTGAAGCTCGCGAAGTGCGGCGGGCTGGCGCCGGCGCGGACGCTCCTCGAACTCGCCCGCGAGCACGGCCTCGGCGCGATCGTCGGCTGCATGATGGAGAGCCACGTCGGCGTCGGCGCGGCGGCCGCACTGGTCTCGGCGTACCCGACGACGGCGGTCAACGACCTGGATGCGGCCTGGTGGCTCCGCGAGGCGCCGGTGACCGGCGGGATCCGGTACGACGGCTCGCTGATCCACCTGCCTTCTGCTCCGGGACTGGGCGTGACAGGCTTGACCGTATGAAGTTAGCCGCCGCCAAGGTCCCGATCAGTACCGTCTGGACGTCACCGGACGCGCCGCGTGACATCGACGCCCCGGCCACCGCCGCACAACCCGACGTGGCCGCGTGGGCCAAGTCGATGGACACCGAGACCCGGCTCGGCCTGCACGGCCGGACCCTGACCCAGCTGCTGTTCGCCGAGCCCGTCCTGGTGCGCTCGGAGCGGGACGGCTGGTCCGAGATCCTCGCGCCGTGGCAGCCGTCGTCCCAGGACGAGCTCGGGTACCCGGGCTGGGTCCCGTCGAGTCACCTGGGCGAGCTGCCGCAGAGCGCGTCGGACCCGGTCGCAATCGCCGTACCGACGGCCTCGTTGCTCGCCGAGCCTGATGGCCGGCCGGTAGCAGAGCTGTCGTTCGGGACCGTGCTGGCCTCCGACGAGCACGCCGACGGGTACACGCGGGTGGCGACACCCGACGGCGGCTCGGGCTGGCTTGCGGACGCCGCACTGCGGTCCGTGTCCGAGCCGTCCGATGCCGACGAGCGGTTGCGCCTCGGCGAGCAGTTCCTCGGGCTGGAGTACCTGTGGGGCGGTACGTCGGCGTACGGGCTGGACTGCTCGGGGCTGATCCACACCGTCAGCCGGGTGCTCGGTCTGCGGACGCCGCGCGACGCACACGACCAGGCGGACACGCTGCCGAACATCCCGATCGACGACGCGCGGCCGGGTGACCTGTACTTCTTCGCGCGAGCCGGCAAAGAGGTGCACCACGTCGGGTTCGTGTCCCCGGCGGGGATGCTGCACGCGTCTGAGACCGGAAAGCGCCTGGAGAACGAGGCACTCACCGACGACCGCCGGGCGACACTGGTCACCGCAGCGCGCTTCTGAACACACACGATCGCCCCGGACCGCGACTGTGCGGTCCGGGGCGATCTACTGTGCTCAGGACTCCTTGTGGTGCAGCTCCGGCTCCGTGGGCTCGACCTGGTCGGCCGGTTCGACCTGCTCGTCCGCCTTCATCGAGCGGGACTTGTGCAGGCTGAGGATCGTGGTGATGCCCAGGGTCACGATGATGAAGCCGAGCGAGAACCAGATCGGGATCTCCGGGGCCCAGTCGATGTGGTGACCGCCGTTGATGAACGGGAGTTCGTTCACGTGCATCGCGTGCAGCACCAGCTTCACGCCGATGAACGCGAGCACCACCGACAGGCCGAGCGACAGGTACACCAGGCGGCGGAGCAGGTCACCGAGCAGGAAGTACAGCTGCCGCAGGCCCATCAGCGCGAACACGTTCGCGGTGAAGACCAGGAACGGCTCCTGCGTCAGGCCGTAGATCGCCGGGATCGAGTCGAGCGCGAACAGCAGGTCGGTGGTGCCGAGCGCGATGATCACGATCGCCATCGGGGTGACGAACCGGCGGCCGTTCTTCTTCACGGTCAGCTTCACGCCGTTGTACTCGTCGGTGGCGTTCAGCCGCCGCTTCGCGAACCGGATGACCGCGTTCTCCTTGAAGTCCTCGTCGTCGTTCTCACCCTGCTTGGCGAGGTGGATCGCGGTGTAGACCAGGAACGCGCCGAAGATGTAGAAGACCCACGAGAACTGGTTGATCGCGGCCGCGCCGACCGCGATGAAGACGCCGCGGAACAGCAGCGCCAGGATGATGCCAACCAGCAGCGCGGTCTGCTGGTACTTCCTCGGTACGCCGAACCTGGCCATGATGATCAAGAAGATGAACAGGTTGTCGACGCTCAGGCTGTACTCGGTGAGCCAGCCGGCGAAGAACTCCCCGGCGTACTCCCCGCCGGAGAACCACCAGACCCCGAGACCGAAGATGACCGCGAGACCGACGTAGAACGCGATCGCGGTGGCCGATTCGCGGGTGCTCGGCTCGTGCGGGCGGCGGCCGATGACGAAGACGTCGAAAGCCAGCAGCGCCAGCAACAGGCCGACGGTGATGTACCAGACATAGTCAGCTACGTGCACAGAAACCTCCGGAGCTCAGATGAAAAATCGACTCCGAAGGTCTCTTCCGCGTCACACTGTGTTACAGCTTGTTCCATCCTGCTGCACCGTGTGTCGCCGAGGGCACCGGGTCCGGGACGAGCCCTGACCGTGATGACGATGCCGCCGCAAAAGGAATACTCCCCTTCTCGAGAACCATTCTGACGGCTCGACGTCCAAGTCTCCAAATCCAGGACACGCGTCCGCCTGTCGAAATCGTCACAGACCCATCAGGGAATAGTTGCAGCCCGTAACCTATTGGCCGCCGATCAATCGCCGGCCGTCGGTCGTTGCCGCTTCGGCAGCTTCGCCACCACGGTCTCGTACGACGCGTCGATCAGCTCCAGCACCTCGTCGTCCGGCACCGCGCCCCCGAGCCGCACCGTGTTCCACCCGGCGCGCCCGATGTACGCCATCTTGCCGACGTCGGCCGGGTAGGTGTCCACCAACTCGTCGGCCTCCTCGCGGTTCGCACCGCACTTCAGCCCGACCGCACCGCCCCCGAGAAACGCAAAGATCTTCGGCCCCACCTTCGCGACCACATCCCCGTCCCACGGCTCATCCTGCCAAGCCCCCGCCTTCCCCAGGCAGTACTCGAGTATCTCGTCGTCGCCAAGCCGCGCCATCTCGTGCCTCCGGATCAGCTGTGCGAGACGACCTCGACGTTGTTGCCGTCCGGATCACGCAGGAACACCGCGTAGTAGCCGGGGTGGTACTCCGGCCACTCCTTCGGCTCGTGCAGCACCTCTGCCCCCAGGTCCACGGCGGCCCGATGAACGGTGCCGACCGTCGCACGGTCCGGCGCCGTGAACGCCACGTGGATCTCTCGCTGGACCCCGCCGGTGGTCTGCCGGCCGAGCCAGAACTTCGGAACGCCGTCCCGCCCGGCGAGCCCGAGAACATCTCCGAAGTCCAAGGTCACCGCGATCCCGAGCGGGCCGAGCGCCTGCTCGTAGAATCGCCGGCTGGCGTCGAGGTCGTCGCACTGCAGCGACAAATGGTCGAACACGGACTCTCCCGGCTACTTCGCGCCGGCGTTGGTCATCTGGCGGAGCTCCTTCTTCAGTTCGGAGATCTCGTCGCGGTAGCGGGCGGCGACCTCGAACTGGAGCTCGGCGGCGGCGTTGTGCATCTGGTCGGTCAGCTGCTGGATCAGGTCGGCCAGGTCGGACGACGGGAGACCGCCGGCCAGTTCCTTCGCCTTCTCGCCGGCCTTCACCTTGCCGCCACCAGGGACCGGCGCCTTGCCGCGCGACTGGGTGCGGCCGGAGCCGAGCAGCTCGGCGGTATCCGCGTCCTCGCGGGCCAGCATGTCGGTGATGTCGGCGATCTTCTTCCGCAGCGGCTGCGGGTCGACCCCGTGCTCCTCGTTGTACGCGATCTGTTTCGCGCGCCGCCGGTTGGTCTCGTCGATCGCCTGCTCCATCGACGGGGTGATCTTGTCCGCGTACATGAACACCTGACCGGACACGTTCCGGGCGGCGCGGCCGATCGTCTGGATCAGCGAACGGCCCGACCGCAGGAAGCCTTCCTTGTCGGCGTCCAGGATCGCGACCAGCGACACCTCGGGCAGGTCCAGACCCTCACGGAGCAGGTTGATACCGACGAGAACGTCGTACTCCCCCATCCGCAGCTCGCGCAGCAGCTCGACCCGGCGAAGCGTGTCGACCTCGCTGTGCAGGTACCTGGTCCGGATCCCCATCTCCAGCAGGTAGTCGGTCAGGTCCTCGGACATCTTCTTGGTGAGCGTCGTGACCAGGACCCGCTCGTCGCGCTCGACCCGGAGCCGGATCTCGTGGATCAGGTCGTCGATCTGGCCCTTGGTCGGCTTCACGATCACCTCGGGGTCGACCAGACCGGTCGGCCGGATGAGCTGCTCGACGTACCCGTCGGACTTGTCCTGCTCGTACTGCCCCGGGGTCGCGGACAGGTACACGGTCTGGCCGATCCGCTCCAGGAACTCCTCCCAGCGCAGCGGCCGGTTGTCCATCGCGGACGGCAGCCGGAAGCCGTGCTCGACCAGGGTCCGCTTCCGGGACATGTCCCCCTCGTACATCCCGCCGATCTGCGGGACGGTCACGTGCGACTCGTCGATGACCAGCACGAAGTCCTCGGGGAAGTAGTCCAGCAGGCAGTGCGGCGCCGTACCGGGCTCGCGCCCGTCGGTGTGCCGGGAGTAGTTCTCGATCCCGGAGCACGTCCCGATCTGCCGCATCATCTCGATGTCGTACGTCGTGCGCATCCGCAGCCGCTGCGCCTCCAGCAACTGCCCGTTGCGCTCGAGCTCGGCCAGCCGCTCCTCCAGCTCGGCCTCGATCGAGGTGATCGCGCGCTCCATCCGCTCCGGCGCGGTCACGTAGTGCGTGGCGGCGCCGATGTAGACCTCGTCCTCCTCGCTGAGCACCTCGCCGGTCAGCGGGTGCAGCGTCATCACCCGCTCGATCTCGTCACCGAAGAACTCCACCCGGACGGCGAGCTCCTGGTACACCGGGAAGACCTCGAGCGTGTCGCCGCGGACCCGGAACGTGCCGCGGGTCCCGGCCAGGTCGTTGCGCGCGTACTGCACGCCGACCAGCTTGCGGAGCAGGCCGTCGCGGTCCATCTCGGTGCCGACCTTCACATGGATCATGCGGTTCAGGTACTCGTCGGCGGAGCCCAGGCCGTAGATACAGGAGACGGTCGCCACCACGATCACGTCGCGGCGGGTGAGCAGCGACCAGGTCGCGGAGTGCCGCAGCCGCTCGACCTCCTCGTTGATCGAGGAGTCCTTCTCGATATAGGTGTCCGTCTGCGGGACGTACGCCTCGGGCTGGTAGTAGTCGTAGTACGACACGAAGTACTCGACGGCGTTGGCGGGGAAGAACTGCCGCAACTCGTTCGCGAACTGGGCGGCGAGCGTCTTGTTCGGCTGCAGGATCAGCATCGGGCGCTGGATCTTCTCGGCCAGCCAGGCGATCGTCGCGGTCTTACCCGTACCGGTGGCACCCAGCAGCACCACGTCCTGCTCGCCGGCGTTGATCCGCCGCTCGAGGTCCGCGATCGCGGCCGGCTGGTCGCCCGCCGGCTCGAAGTCGGACACCACTTTCAGCGGCGCGACCATCCGCTGGAGATCCGAGACCTGTCTCATGCCCTCCACCGTACGGTCCCGCACCGACAGTTTCTAAAAACCCCAGCTCAGAGCGCTGTCAGAAGCTTTTCACGACGCTGTTGTTCATGTAGATCAGCTCGTTCACGCGGCGGGCGTAGACGCGGGTCTCGAGGGCCGCGTCGGTGGCGGTGGTGCGGTCGAACTGGTCCTGGTAGGCGGTGACGAAGCCCTGCATCGCGACCCTCCTGCCGTTCTTCGCGACCCAGGCGCCGGTGTAGGTCACCGCGTAGCAGGCCTTGATGTTCGGGTTCGCCGGCTTGCAGGTGGTGCCCTTGCCGATCCGGACGCCTTCCATGCCGTTCGACTCGACGTCGACCAGGTGCTCGGCGAAGCCCTTCGCGTCGTACAGCTCGGTCTGACGGACCCAGTAGTACCCGTCGATCAGCCCGCGCGCGTTGAACTGCTGCAGGATGTAGTTCTTCCCGCTCCGGGACTTGTCCCAGTCCGGCAGCCAGCCCTTGGACGGCGTGAACCAGATCCCCCAGCCGACCTCGACGCCGACGTCGTTCGGCCCCTTGGAGTCGTTCGGGGTCGGCGTCGGCGACGGCGTGTACATGGTGCGTCCGGTCGGCTCCGGCGACGACTGCGTGGTCGGCTTGTCGTCCTTGCCGTTCACCATCAGCACGACGCCGACCGCGACCAGCAGCACCGCCACGATCGCGCCCGCCATGATGATCCAGGGCGTCCGGTTCGGCTTCGGCGGACGGCTCGGCCGGCCCGGACCCGGGCCCCATCCGCCGAACTGCGCGGGCGGTCCCTGCTGTCCCCGGACCTGCGGCCCGGTGCCCCAACCGCCGGGAGCGGGTGCCGGCGGCGGGCCCGGCGGCGGACCGTACTGCTGACTCATAGTTGTTCCTCGCGGTAGTTCTGGGGATCCGTCACAGACTGTCGATCACAAGGCTGTCGATCACAGGCTGTCGATCACGGACTTCTTCATGATCGCGGCGTCCGCCTCTGCCTTCGGGGCGAAGTCGGCCATGGTCCGGAAGTCCAGCGCGGTGACGACGTTGTCCTTGCGCCGGTACGCCTCGACGGAGCCCTTGACCTTCGTCTCCGTGCCGTCGGCAGCCTTGAAGCTGGAGGTGTAATCGATCGCGACGCACTCCACCAGGACGTCCTTCGGGCACGGCAGGTTCCGTACATTGCCGAGTTGCGCGATTTCCTTGTCGACCTCGCCCTCGACGATGCCGAGCAGGTACGCGTTCGCGGTGACCTTCTCCTTCTGGCGCACCCACAGGAACGCCCGCCCGTCGGCGTTCGGGCTCGGCTTCGTTCCCGGCGGGTAGATCGCGACCTGCTTGCCGCGCTTCTCCCAGGTGACCTCGACCCAGCCCGGGGCCGCGACGATCGAGACGCCGAACCCGACCGGCAGCGCGTTCGGCGGCGGCTGGTACGACGATGCCGGCGCGGTCGGCGTACCGGCAGAGGGACTCGGCGACCGGCCCGGGTCTGCCTTCTTGTCACCGCCGGACAGCGCCACCAGCACGACCGCAACGAGCGCGACCACGAGCAGGCCGGCGCCGATCGGGATCAGCAGCGGCGGGACGGAGAAGCGCTTCTTCTCCGGCTGCGGACGGCGCAACGAGGGCGGGCCGACCTTGTCGCCCCATGCCGACGAGGTCTGCGTCGCCGGGCCAGGCTCGGCACCGGACCCGGGTCCAGGACCAGGACCGGGTCCAGGCGCACCGCCGCCGCCCCACGGCGACGGCGGTGGAGCCACCTCGAGGTCCCACGGCGACGGCGGGAGCTGGTCCTCCGCCTCGTCGGTCTCGTCCGGGTCCGGTCCGGTCTGGTTGACCCAGGGATTACCGCCGGTCCCCTTGTCTCGCTTTCCGCTCACTGACTCTGCAGCACCGACTTCAACATGGCCGTGGTGTCCGGGTCGAGCGTCGAGAGCTTGTCCTTGCGTCCGTAGGCCCTGGCGACGGTGAACACGCCGTCCTCCCGCTCCACGACGGCGACGAACCCAACGACCGCGAGGCTGCCGCTCTGGCTGCTCTGCATGCCGGAGTACGACTGGGTGAGCAGGACCTTGACCGGGGTCTTGTCCTCCGGGCCCGGTGTCGTCGTCTTGACCTCGTTGGTCTTGACCGAGGACAAGCTCTTGGTGTCCGTCTTGAGGACCTGCGGCAGCAGCGCCGCCGCGCTGGTACCCGTCACCTTCGCGGCCTGGACCATGAAGACGCCCTCGCCCTGCTTGACCAGGACGACGCCCTTGAACCCGTCGACGCTCTTGCGGATGTACCCCGTCTGCGGCTTCACGTAGACGCCTTCGGCGACCTCGATGCCCTCGTCGCCACCGTTCGGCTGCGTGGTCGGCTCCGTGGTCGGCGAGCCGGTGG
Organism: Kribbella sp. VKM Ac-2571; assembly: GCF_004362255.1. Classification (NCBI taxonomy): domain Bacteria; kingdom Bacillati; phylum Actinomycetota; class Actinomycetes; order Propionibacteriales; family Kribbellaceae; genus Kribbella; species Kribbella sp. VKM Ac-2571. Next base: position 367,873 of record NZ_SNWS01000007.1, on the reverse strand, counting down.
GCTCAGACGTCGGCTCACCGGTGGGCTCGCCCGTGGGTTCTTCGGTCGGCTGCGAGGTCGGCGCGGACGTCGGGGCCGGTGTCGGGTCGGCCTGGTCGTCGTCGCCGCCCTTGAAGACCAGGGCGAGTACGACGCCGATGATCGCCACGACCGCGAACGCACCCCCGGCGATCATCAGGGTCTTGCCGCTGCCGCCACCGCCACGGCGCGGAGGCTGCTGACCCCACGGCTGCTGGCCGGCGTACGGAGGCTGCTGCCCGGGGAAGCCCGGCTGCTGGCCGGGATACCCCTGCTGCTGACCCGGGTAGCCCTGCTGCGGCTGCGGGTACTGCTGCTGCCCAGGGAACGTCGGCTGCTGAGGGTACGGCGCCTGCTGGCCGTACCCAGGCTGCTGCGGCTGCCCGTAACCAGGCTGCTGCCCCGGCTGACCCGGCTGACCCGGCCGACCTGGCTGGCCTGGCTGGCCTGGCTGCTGGCCGTATCCGGGCTGCTGTCCGTAGCCAGGCTGTTGTCCGTAGCCAGGCTGTTGACCGGGCTGCTGGCCGGGCTGCTGCGGCGGCTGGCCACCGTAGGGCGGCTGCTGGTTGCTCATGCTTGCGTCTCCCCAGTCGTCGCTTCGTACCCACTGGCGCCGGCCGCGGCTGTCACCCCGCGGGCGGACTTCGGTACGGATCGCACCGAGTTGCCGCACGCCGAGCAGAAGTCCGAGTGCGGGAGCAGCGGCATCTCACAGCGCGAGCAGAACGCCAGCTCGCCGGACGCGTGGTTGGAGCCACCCCGAGCGGCCGACTCCAGCGCAGCCTCCAGGAGGCCCTTGTGGAGCACGGTCCGGACCCGGATGATCAGCGCACCGAGCAGCAACAGGCCCCAGACGACGCCGAGGACCGCGCCGATCGTCGAGCCGCGACCGCCGACGAAGCCGAGCAGGTAGATGCCGCCCTGGAACAGCGCGTTCACCACCATCGCCTGCAACAGGCCGCCGACCCAGCGCGGCGTGAAACCGTCGTACTTCTCGCCCAGGCCGGAGAACTCCGCGCCAGCGATGCCGGTCGCCGAGCCGTACACCAGCGGCTTGATGAAGCCGTGCAGCACGACGATCGAGATCCAGGTCCCGGCGCTGCTGCCCGGACCGGCGAAGCCGCCGCTGATCCAGCCCCAGTGCAGCACCAGCGTCTCGAAGCATGCGTAGCCGACGCCGGCGACCACACCGAACGTGAAGCCGTCCATCAGGTCGTCGTACCGCGGCCGCGACGCGAGGTAGAGCGGGCCGATCTGCCGGATCAGCTCCGACACGACCGGCACCAGCAGGAGCAGGATCAGCAGGTCCCGCAGGGACGGTCCGGAGCGGTTCTCGCCGATCGTGGCGATCGACAGCCCCACCTTGTCCGACCAGATCCAGGTGAACAGCGCCGCGAGTACGCCGGTCAGCACGAAGGCCGCGGCGACCACAGGGATCGGCTCGTCCTCCCAGAGGTTCACGTCGTACAGGTAGATGATGTAGACGATCGGGATCGCGAAGGCGGCGATCATGATCGCCACCGGCAGCGCACCGAGCGCGGCCGTCACCACGGTCAGCAGCAGGGCGATGCCGAGCGCGACCTTGTAGGTGTACGGCTGCTTGCCGGATCCCTGCGGCATGATCGTCGACACCAGTTTGAACGAGGCCACGGCCTCATCGGGTCTGGCGGCGTACGCGTTCTTCCGCTCGGAGTCCCCGGTGCGCATGTCGTTGCCACAGTGATGGCAGAAGTGCGACACCTCGGGGACGTCAGAGCTGCAGCGCGGACACACCACGCCAACCTCCCAACGTCGAACGTCCGGACCGGCACGGGATGCGCCGACCGTGTCCGGCCCTGGAACAGATCCCGGGCCGAACCGGGACAGATTCTCGTACAGCCGGTCCCGGATGCATCATTTCCCGCGCAAGGGTCACCTTTTCGTGTCCGGACCGTGGCCTTGGCGGTGTCGGAGTGTGCCGAGTGTGGCCCACACCTCGTCCAGGCGGCGATCCAGGTCGGCCAGGCTGCCGGAGTTGCCGACCACTACGTCCGCGGCCGCGAGCCGGTCGTCCCGCGACGCCTGGCTGGCGATCCGCTGTTTCGCTTCCTCATCAGTCATTCCACGCTGCGCGGTCAGTCGCTGCACCTGGACCTCGACCGGAACGTCGACGACCAGCACCAGGTCGAAGCGGTCCGCCTGACCGGTCTCGACCAGCAGCGGGATGTCGTGCACCACGATCGCGTCCGCCGCCGCACCGGCCTCGATCTCGGCTGCCCGCGCCCGGACCCGGGGGTGGATGATCGCCTCCAGCTTCCGCCGCGCGGTCTCGTCGCCGAACACGATCTTCCCCAGCGCCGGCCGGTCCAGCTCACCATCGGCCGTCAGTACGCCGGGACCGAACGCCTCGACGACCTCCGCGAGACCGTCGGTCCCGCGCGCGACCACCTCCCGCGCGAGCACGTCGGAGTCGATCACCACGGCACCCCGCTCGGCCAGCCGCGATGACACCGCGCTCTTCCCGGCACCGATTCCGCCAGTCAGTCCCACTCTCAGCACCGTCGCAGCCTACCGACCCGATTCGGCCTGCGGGTGAGCCGTCCGGGCTGAACGAACAAGACCCCCGCACCCGGTGAGGGTGCGGGGGTCTTGAGTGGTACTGCTACCGGGTCAGCCCTGGCCGGTCAGCTTCTCGCGGAGCGCCTGCAGTGCCTCGTCGGAAGCGAGCGCACCCTCGACGGGGGCGTCGTCCTTCGGGGCGGCCGCGGAGGAGTACGTCGACGCCTCGCCGGCCTCGACGTCCGCCGTCTTGGCGTCCTCGATCTGCTTCTTGTGGGCCTCCCAGCGCGTGTGGGCCTCGGCGTACTGCCGCTCCCACTCCTCGCGCTGCGCGTCGAAGCCCTCGAGCCACTCGCCCGTCTCCGGGTCGAAGCCCTCCGGGTAGATGTAGTTGCCCTGGTCGTCGTACGTCGCCGTCATGCCGTAGAGCGTCGGGTCGAAGTCGTCCGAGACCGGGTCCAGCCCCTCGTTGGCCTGCTTCAGCGACAACGAGATCCGGCGACGCTCGAGGTCGATGTCGATGATCTTGACCATCGTGTCGTCGTTGACCTGGACGACCTGCTCCGGGATCTCGACGTGCCGCTCGGCCAGCTCGGAGATGTGCACCAGACCCTCGATGCCCTCCTCCACGCGGACGAACGCACCGAACGGAACCAGCTTGGTGACCTTGCCGGGCACGATCTGGCCCATCTGGTGGGTCCGGGCGAACTGCTGCCACGGGTCTTCCTGGGTCGCCTTCAGCGACAGCGAGACGCGCTCGCGGTCCATGTCGACGTCCAGCACCTCGACGGTGACCTCCTGGCCGACCTCGACGACCTCGGTCGGGTGGTCGATGTGCTTCCAGGACAGCTCCGAGACGTGCACCAGACCGTCGACGCCGCCGAGGTCCACGAACGCACCGAAGTTGACGATCGAGGAGACGACACCCTTGCGGATCTGGCCCTTCTGCAGCTGGGTGAGGAAGTTCATCCGCACCTCGGACTGCGTCTGCTCCAGCCACGCCCGGCGGGACAGGACCACGTTGTTGCGGTTCTTGTCCAGCTCGATGATCTTGGCCTCGATCTCCTGGCCGACGTACGGCTGGAGGTCGCGGACCCGGCGCATCTCGACGAGCGAGGCCGGAAGGAAGCCGCGGAGGCCGATGTCCAGGATGAGTCCACCCTTGACGACCTCGATGACGGTGCCGGTGACGACGCCGTCCTCTTCCTTGATCTTCTCGATCGTGCCCCAGGCCTTCTCGTACTGGGCGCGCTTCTTCGAGAGGATCAGACGGCCTTCCTTGTCCTCCTTCTGGAGAACCAGGGCCTCGACGTGGTCGCCGACGTTGACGACCTCGTTCGGGTCGACGTCGTGCTTGATCGACAGCTCACGGGAGGGGATGACGCCTTCGGTCTTGTAACCGATGTCGAGGAGAACCTCGTCCCGGTCGACCTTGACGATGGTCCCTTCAACGATGTCGCCGTCGTTGAAGTACTTGATGGTCTGATCGATCGCCGCGAGGAAGTCTTCCTCCGACCCGATGTCATTGACCGCTACCTGCGGGGTGGTGCGCACTGCGGGGTCGAGAGGTGCCTCGATGCTGGCCGTCATGTGGTGGGTTGCTCCGTGGACTGGTGGTGTTGTGCGGTCGCGTCATGAACCGTTGGATCGCATCAAACCGCTGGATTGCCTGAAGAGCACAGATTCACCACCGACTGCTGCGAGCACGAGCCTGCTCCGTCCGAGGTCGCGCGGGCCCATAGCGCATCTCACAGAATACCGGTCTTGACGAAGGCAGCACAACCTGGGGCACCCGGTGCCGACCGGCCGCCCGCCGAGGTCTCCCGACGTGCCACTGATCTCAATGTACGACGTCCAGGTCCGGACGGCCCCCGGCCAAGGTGCCGGTGTCCGCCATTCGGGAGACCAGACGGTGCGCGGCCGCCGCGACCTCGTGCTCGGCGGCCCGCTCCGCGAGGTCCAGCAGCGCCCACAGATCGGCCGCCCGGCCGAGGTCGACCAGCCGCTCCCCCAGCTCCATTCCCCGGAGCGCGTCCAGCACTGCCCCGGCCAGGACCCGGTCCTCCGAGAAGCGGAGCAGGTTGCCCAGATCGGCGTACGGCGAACCCGCGTGCGCGAACTCCCAGTCGATCAGCCCGGTGATCCGCGCCGTCTCGGGGTCGACCAGCAGGTTCTTCGGGTTGAAGTCGCTGTGCACGAGGCAGACCCGGTGCACGCCGTCCGCCAGCACGTCCTCCGCCTCGTCGACCACCGCCGCGAAGCCGTCCCGCTGCCGGTCGTCGAACCCGAGCCGGAGGCCCGCGACGTACTCCGCCAGGTCGCCGAACCCGAACGGCTCGACCGTCAGCTCACCGCCCCGGAACATCCCGGACTGCAGGAACGGCATCCCGCTCAGCCGCGCGAGCAACTCCCCCAACTGCGTCCCGACCCGCCGCCGCTGCTCGTCGGTCGCCGACTCGAGGAAGACCTGCAGGTTGATCCCCGGCAGCCGCTCGGTCAGCAGGTACGGCGGATCTTCGAAGGACCCGTCGCGCTTCAGGTCCAGCACCCGCGGCACCGGCAGCAGTCCGCGCACCAGCTCGAGCAGCGAGGCGTCGACGGCGGCCCGCTCCGGGTCCCGCGCGTAGAACTTGATGACCGCGTCCTCGTCGCCGGCGCTCACCGCGAACGTCTGCCCGCCGTACCCGCCGGTCAGCGGAACGGCGCTGGCCGCGAAATCGCTCATGTCTGCGCATCCTGCCGCATCTCCCCGACAAATCGGCTTGAAGTTGACGTAGCGGCAACATCTACCGTCGGGGACGTCGACGGAAAACGAAAGGAGCAGCCCAATGGCGTGGTCGATCGCGGAGGTCGCCCGGTCCTCCGGTGTCACCTCACGCACGCTCCGGCACTACCACTCCATCGGCCTGCTGGTGCCGGCGCGGGTCGCTCCCAACGGCCGGCGGTACTACGAACAGGAGCAACTGTTGCGGTTGCAGCAGATCCTCCTGCTGCGGGACCTCGGGCTGAGTCTGGACGTGGTCGGCGAGGTGATCGCGCACCGCGACGAGCAGGACGCGATCGAGGTGCTCGCCAAGCACAAGGAGTGGCTGGTCAAGGAGCAGCTGCGCCTGGGCCGGCTGGTGCAGACCGTCGACGCCACCATCGACAACCTGAAGAGAGGAGGAGAGATGTCACCGGAGAACGTCTTCGAAGGATTCGAGCACAACCCGTACGAGGCCGAGGCGCGCGAGCGCTGGGGCGACGAGGCCGTGGACGCGAGCTACGAGCGGATGCGCGGCTGGACCGAAGCGGACGCAGAGAAGGCCCGGACGGCTTACCCCAACGTCCACCAAGGGCTGGCCGCGCTGAAGGCGGAAGGAGTAGCAGTGACCGAGCTGAGTGTGCAGGAGCTGATCCAGCTGCACTACGAGGTCACCAGTCTGTTCTGGACGCCGACACGTGCGGCGTACAAGGGACTCGGGCAGATGTACGTCGACGACGAGCGGTTCCGGCAGAACATCGGCAACGGCGACGACGCACTGGTCGAGTACCTGCGCGACGCCATGACCGTGTACGCCGACAGCAAGCTGGACGACTGATCCAGGACCTCGGAGGCTGCAGACTCCGGGGTCCCCAGGGCACGGGAGACGTGCCCTAGGCTGAGCCGGTGGTGGAGCCTAGGAGGGTTGAGCTGACGGAAGCTCAGACGTCACGTGCCAGCCGGACGTATTGGGACGGGGCCGCCGCGGAGTACCTGGCCGAGCACGGTGACTTCCTCGGTGACGACAGGTTTGTCTGGTGTCCGGAGGGCGTCGACGAGGAAGCGGCCCAGCTGCTCGGGCCGGTACGCGGTAAGCGCATCCTCGAGGTCGGCTGCGGTGCGGCCCAGTGCTCGCGCTGGCTCGCCGGGCAGGGCGCCGACGTGGTGGCTTTCGACATCTCGCTCGAGCAGCTCCGGATCGCTCACGAACTCGACGTACGCACGGGCACGGCGGTCCGAACGGTGGCCGCTGACGCTGTCGCACTCCCCTACCGCGACAGCACCTTCGACATCGTCTGCTCTGCCTTTGGAGCACTCCCGTTCGTGGCCGACGCCGGTACGGCGTTCCGTGAGATCGCGCGCGTTCTGAAACCCGGAGGCCTTCTCGTCTTCTCCGTGACCCACCCGTTCCGCTGGACGATGCCCGACGACCCGTCGGAAGCCGGTCTGCGGGTCACCCACTCATACTTCGACCGGACGCCGTACGTCGAGGTCGACGCTTCCGGTACGCCGGTCTACGTCGAGCACCACCGCACGACCGGCGACTGGATCCGCGAGCTGACCGGCGCCGGGTTCGTCGTCGACGACCTGCTCGAACCGGAATGGCCGGCCGGGCACCAGCTCGTCTGGGGCGGCTGGGGACCCGAGCGCGGCCCCCTCGTCCCCGGCACAGCCATCTGGACCGCCCACAAAGGACAGCCCGCATGACCCGGTTCCCCGCAGTCGACGGACTGCGAGTGATTGCTGCACTCGCAATCGTGGTGTCACAGGTCGGACTGCACACGCATGCGCCGTTCGCCGGGGTCGTGTCCCGACTGGACGTCGGCTGGGCGATCTTCTGCGCGGTGTCCGGGTTCCTGCTCTACCGGCCGCACGTGCTGGCGTGGTTCTCCGGCACCCTGCCGCCGCTCACCCTGCCGTACTTGCGCAACCGCGCACTACGCATCCTCCCGGCACTACTGGTCGCCGTCGTACTGTCGATCGTCCTCGTCCCACACCCGGCGACCACGTACCTCCGCTGGGCCGTCCTGACGCCCCTTCCGTTCTACCTGCTTCTGCCCGGTCTGGGGCGGCTGCTGACCGGGTACGAGCGTCCCACCCGCCGCAGTGTCCGTTGGCGACTCCTTGTCCTGGTCGCGCTGACAGCACTCGGACCGGTGTGGATGGCCGCGGTCATGGCAACCGGTCATCCCGAGGCAGGGCTCTGGCTGCCCGGGTACCTCGGCTGGTTCGCCGTCGGCATGGGTATGGCGCTCTGGCAGGTCGCCCGCGCCACAGGTCGGCTCGGCCCGTCGACACTCGACACGCTGACCAGAGTCCCCGGCACGCTCTGGGGAATCGCTGCAGCACTCCTGCTGATCGCCGCAACCCCCATCGCCGGACCGTACGACCACACCACCCCGACAGCGGCACAGGCCCTCATCAAGAGCCTGCTCTACACAGTCGTCGTCGCCTGTGTGCTCTTCCCGATCCTGACGCCAACAGCCGGGACGGTCCGCGTACTAGGCAGTCGACCGGCGCAGCGCGCCGCACAACTGTCGTACGGCGTTGTGGCGTACCAGTTCGTCGTACTAGGCCTGCTCGACGGACCGTTCGCCGTACAGCTGCCCGTGACGCTGCTGGCCTCTGTCGCCCTGGCAGCAATCAGCTACCGCCTGGTCGAACGTCCTATCGTGAAGAACGCGGCGGTGGCCAAGATCGAGAGCAAGGCGACCAGTCCGAGCAGCAGCCCGGCGCGGTAGGCCCTGTCCGGCATGAAGCTTGCCGTGACCACCTGCTCCGGTCCGGCCGGCAGCACCCAGCCCTGCTGCCAGCCGCCGATCCGGATCGGCGTGAGCTTCTGGCCGCTGCCGTCGTACGCCTCCCAGCCCTCGTTGTAGGTCTGCGCGACTGCCAGCACGGACTGCGCGTCAGCACCAGGCACTTCGACCGTCAGCTCGGTCGGGTTCGGACGCCACACGTCCACGCCCTGTACCGGCGTCACGGACACGTCCCCGAAACCTGCCTTCGCCAGCGTGGTTTCGATCGGCACCAGCCCACCGTTGGCCTCCACCTCCACCTTGTGCAGCCCGGACCGCAGCGGGATGGCCGACAGCTGGCCGCACAGGCTGAACGCCACCTGGCGCCGCTGCAGCAGGTCCCGCATGGTCGCCGCGACCTGCGTCCGCGCCGGTACGCCGTCGACGCGGACCGTCGGCCCGTTGCCGCAGTACGCCGGAACACGACGCTGCGGAGCGACCGCCTTGCGCAACTCGTCCGCACCGAGCACCTCGATCTCGGTCACGCCGACCGGACTGGACTGCGCGTCCTGCAGCGGCTTCGTCGCAGTGAAGTCGATCCTGACGGTCCGCACGTGCCTCGTCGCGAACCGGACGTACCCGTCGGCGTCGACCGTGGCGGGGATCGACGCGCCGTCGTCGAAGTGCAACGTGACATCTGCCGGCCGCGAACCGTTCAGGTACGCCCGGAACCGCAGCCCGTGCACGTCTCTTGCTGTGGGCAACTTCAGCGTCAGGCTCGGCGTCGGGTCGTCCGGCGCGGCCGTCCAGCCCGTGCCGAGATCACGATCAACCACGGCATCCGGCCGTCCTTCCGGCGCAGCGACCGCCCGCGACGACGCGGTGGCGGTGATCGCTCCCTGCACCGACAGCAGCCGTTCGAGCGCCTCGCCGTCCTGCGGCAGAGCCGTCCCACGCAGCTCGTACGTCGCGGCCTGCGGGAGCTGCACTCCGCGGGACAGGCCGTTCGGTTCGGCAGAGTCCTTGGCCTGGTCCTCGCTGCACAGTGCCCGTGCCCCGACGTGCACACAAGCCGACCGGCCGATCTGCGCGTTCCGCAGTACCACGGCACTCGGCTGAGCATCACCCTGCTGGCTGTCAGTGGCGATGAGCGGCAGCCCGTCGAGCTTGCCGTCGGCGTCTGCCCGCAGTACTGCGGCCCCCTGGCCACCGAGCGCGGTGACCACAGTCGGTACGTCGTCAGCAGTGCCACCGACCGCTACGAGCCGCGACCGCGGGATCAGCCGTCCCGGTGTGGTCGCCCCGACGTCGTAGATCTCCACGCTCGGGTACGGCAGACGGGACTGCCCAGGCGGGCCGAAGTACGCCACACGTCCGATGCCGGAGTCGGCCAGGCTCTCGTGGATCGCCAGCGACGGCGTGTCTTCCGGTACGTCGTTGCGCACGACGACGTACCGGACGCCGTCGCGGGTCAGCTCCTGCCGCAGCGCCGGGTCACCGACGCCGGACTCGATGCGGCTGCGCATGTCGTTGGTGAGCGCGGCCAGTTGGCGGTTCACGAGGGCGGCGAGCGGTTCGCTGGAACTGGACAGCACCAGCACGCTGCCAGGCGTGGTCTGCTCGTCCAACCAACTGGCCGCGTCCTCCCAGTGCTGTGGGATCGCAGCGAACGCCCCATCCGGTCGGTTGAGCACCACGGGCAGGGCGGCGGCCACAGCCAGACAGGTCACCAGAACAGGTACGACGCGGCGGTGGACGCCTCGTGAGACGGACAGGTTGGTCAGGCGACGCAGGTAGTGCGCCGCAGCCGGTGCGAGCGGCACTCCGACGACGGCCGCAGCGACCGGTACCCAGCGCGGGCTTTGCGGCGCGACGCCGTACCGGAGCAGCATCACCAGTGGCACCAGCCACCAGATCGACGCTGCGACGACGAAACCCAGCCACGCGGCAGTCAGTTTCACTCTGGCGCGGGCAACGAGCCAGACGGCCGGTACGACGAGGGTCGCGGCGCCGGCCACCGGGTTCGCGCCGCCGATCAGCGCGAACGCGACAGCCGACCAGCTGACCCGCCACCAGCCGGAACGGGCCCCTGGTGAGACGAGTGGCAGCAGTACCCACGGGGCCATGGCCAGCGGCCACACCTCGATGGCGAGTCCGCCGAACGCCAGTGGCACCACGGCGTACAACAATGCGACGGCGAGCCGTGTCCAAGCCACGCCGTACTGCAGGACGTTGCAGAGCTTCCAGATACCGAGGAACCCGACGCACAGGACCAGCGACCACCACAGTCGCTGCGTGATCCAGTCCGGCACCGACAGCGTGTCCAGCAACCAGTGGAACGGCCCCATCGGAAAGAGGTAGCCGTAGGCATCACTCTGCAGTTGCCCGAACCCGGTGTGCGGATCCCACAGGTGCAGTGCACGCGAGAGGAAACCGCCCGGGCCGGCCGTCAGCTCGAGCCGGCGATCCGGAACGATCTCGCCGGGAGCACGCTGAAAGCACAGGGCGATCAGAGCAAGGCATCCCAGGACGAGCCGTGCCCGCCAGACGACCTGCTCCGAACTACCAGCCTTCAGCCTCCTCACCGGCCGGACATTAACGGATCCGGCGGCTCCTGCGCGGCATCGTTGCCGTACCGTGAGGTCCGGCAAATCTCACACGGATCCGAGGCAGCGCAGCATGACATCTGGCACCACCCCGGCGCCCGAACCGCAGGCACCCCGCCGGTCGTTCCTGCGCAGCGCCACGGTTGTTGCCGTCGCGATGGCGATCATGAACGTCGCGGCCTACGGATTCACCCTGATCGGGTCCCGCCGGCTGCTGCCGGAGCAGTTCGGAGCGATCACCGCGTTGCTCGGTCTGCTGCTGATCGGCAACGTCGCCTCACTCGGGCTGCAGGCCACCGGAGCCCGGCGGCTCGCCACCCACACCGGCGACGGCGCGGCCGCGCTGGGCGACGCGATGCTGAAGGCGGGCCGCCGGTCCGCTCTCGGGCTCACAGTGCTCTGTCTGCTGCTGACACCGGTGTTCATGTGGCTGCTGCACATCGACTCGATCGTGGCGATCGTGCTGCTCGCTCCCACACTCGGCGGTCTCACGCTGATGGGCTCCCAGCTCGGCGTACTGCAGGGCAGCCACCGCTGGACCGAGCTGGCCGCTGTCTACGCCTCGGGCGGCATCGGCCGGCTGGTGCTCGGTGGCGGTGCGCTGCTCGTTCACCCGTCGCTCGACTGGGCGATGGCCGGCCTCGCGCTCGGCGCCGCCGTACCCGCAGCGCTGGGTCAGTTCTTCCTCCGCGGATCGACCGGTTCGACCCGGCAGGAGATCAAAGAGGTACTGCGGGAGACCGTGCACGGCACGCACACGCTGCTCGCGTTCTTCGCGCTCGCCAACGCCGACGTACTCTTCGCGCGTGCCCTGCTCGACGAGAAGGACAGCGGGTACTACGCGGCCGGCCTGATCGTCGCCAAGGCCTGCCTGTTCCTCCCGCAGTTCGTGATCGTGCTGGTGTTCCCGTCCCTGGCCAACTCCCCCGGCGACACCGTCCGGCTCCGCCGTGCGATCCTCGCCGTCGCGGGCCTCGGCGTCTGCACGGTGGTCGGGACGCTGATCCTGCCCGGCATCGTGGTCGAGGTCATCGGCGGCAAGGCGAACTACGCGCCGCTCAGCCCCTACACCTGGCTGTTCGCAGTCGCCGGCTCCGCGTACGCCGTACTGCAGCTGGTCGTGTACGCCGCTATCGCGCAGCAGGAGAAGCGCGCCGCGCTGGGGATCTGGCTCGGGCTCGTGGTACTTGCGGTGGCCGCCGGGATCATCCTCGGCACCGGGACCGCGACCGGCCTGGACGGCGTGAAGGTGCTGGCCGCGACGACCAGCACCTGCGCGCTCCTGCTGTCGGCAGGCCTGGCGGCAGGACTGCGCCGCCAGGCCGCCGAACTACCACAGGCTTGACCGTTACCACAGGCTTGATTTGGCAAACCGCCGGGCGAACGTGTTCGCGAGGACCAACAGTACGAGTCCGATGACGGATCGGAACAGCCCGATCGCGGTGGCGTAGCTGAACTGCGGGACGGCAGAGGCGAGGCCGATCTTGTAGACGTAGGTGTCGATGACCTCGGCGGTGTCCAGGTTCAGGTTGTTCTGCATCAGCAGGACCTTCTCGAACCCGACCGACAGGATCGAGCCGATGTTCAGGATCAGCAGAATCACAGCCACCGGCACGATCGCCGGCAGGTCGATGTGCCACATCCGCCGCAACCGGGACGCCCCGTCCACGATCGCCGCCTCGTGCAGCTCCGGCGGGACGCTGGTCAGGGCGGCGAGGTAGATGATCGCGGCGAACCCCATCGTCTGCCAGGCGCCGGACCAGACGTAGATGTGCCGGAACATCCCGGCGTCACCCATGATGTCGACCGGGCCGAAGCCGAACAGCCCGATGAACTTGTTCGCGACACCGGTGTTGGGGTTGGTGAGGACGACGACCAGACCGACGACGACCACGGTGGAGATGAAGTGCGGTGCGTAGGTGATCAGCTGGGCCGACCGGCTGAACCATTTCTTCCGGACGGTGTTCAGGCACAGCGCGAGCAGGATCGGCAACGGGAACGTCGCGACCAGCTCGTAGACGTGCAGGAACACGGTGTTCTTGATCAGTTTCCAGAACTGGTACGACTCGATGAACCGTTCGAAGTACTTCGTTCCGGCCCAGGGGCTGCCCCAGATCCCGGACACCACGTTGTAGTCCTTGAACGCGATGATGACGCCGTACATCGGCCAGTAGGCGAAGATCGCCAGCCAGATCAGCGGCAGCGCGAGCATCGCGTACAGCTGCCAGTTCCGGCGCATCCGCACACCCAGCCCGGCGCTGGACTTCGCCACCCGGGTGCGCTTGTGGGCCGCCGACCGGACCGACGACCTAGCCTCTGTTTCTGTTGTGGTCATGGGCGTCATCCCTTCAGGGAGCCGATCATGGCTCCCTTGACGAAGTGCTTCTGGACGAAGGGGTAGACCAGGAGCGGCGGGATCATGCCGATCACGATCAGCGAGTACTTCAGCTGCTGCTGCAACTCCTTCAGCTGCGCCAGCTTGCTCGTGTCGGGCATCTGGGACGGGTCGACCTTGGACTGGATCAGGATCTGCCGCAGCACCACCTGCAACGGGAACAGGTGCTCGTTGGTGAGGTAGATGAGCGCGTTGAAGAACGAGTTCCACTGCCCGACCGCGTAGAACAGCAGGTTCACCGCGATGATCGGTTTGCTCAGCGGCAGCACCACCCGCCAGAAGAACCCGAAGTCGCTGCAGCCGTCCACCTTGCCGGCCTCGACCAGTTCCTCCGGGATCGTCACCATGAAGTAGGTCCGGGTGATGATCACGTTCCAGACCGCCAGCGCGGTCGGCAGGATCATCGCCCAGCGCGTGTTCAGCAGCCCGAGCTGATCGACCACCAGGTACGTCGGGATCAGGCCGCCGCTGAACATCATCGTGAACACGAACGCGGCCATGATGATGCCCTTGCCCGGCAGCCCTTTGCGCGACAGCGGGTACGCCGCCAGCAGCGTGAGGACCGTGGCCACGAGCGCACCGGCCACCGCGTAGAACACCGAGTTGCCGAAGCTGCTGACGATCGCGTCGTAGTCGAAGATCGCCTTGTACGCGTCCAGCGTGAAGCCGATCGGCCACAACCACACCTGCCCGGCCGACACCTTGTGCGTGTCGCTCACCGACGCACTGAGGACGTAGACGATCGGATAGAGGATCGCGAGGCAGAACAGCCCGAGCGCGGTATAGATGCAGGCCAGTGCGATCTTGTCGCCCCGCGTGTCCTGAATCGGCGCACCCGTCCCCAGCCGCCGCTCATCCGGCGGCAGAGTCCCTGCCGCGCTCATCCGCGTCCTCGCTTCGCTCCGGGCGCGGATGAGACACGAGACGCGCTGTGCTTGATGATGAGCTCGCTCCGCTCGCTCATGCGTTGTACGTCTCGTAGGCGGCCTGCTGGAGCTCCAGATACGGTTTCACGCCGATCTTGTCCACCCGGTCCTTGAACGCGTTCCAGGCGGCGTCGTCGTGCGGATCCAGCTGGCCGGTGACGAACTTCGAGAACGACAGGTCGACCTCGCTCTTCAGGTTCGTCTTCAGCTCCGCCTCCTGCGCGGCCTGGTCCTGATCCAGCGTGACCGGCGGGAACTGCATCTCCTGCGGCTGCTTGTACGGGAAGTAGCTGTCCACGGTCTGCTGGTAGAGCGGCTTCTCGAACGTGAGATCCGCCGGATTCACCCGCTCGGCCAGCCGGAAGTCCTGCGAGCGGTACATCGTGTTCTCCTGGCTCCAGGAGATGTTCTTCTCGGTGTTCCAGGTTGCGGAGAAGCCGTACACCGCCTGCTTGCCGTTGATCCCGAGCTCGCCCTTCTTGGCCCACTCGAACTTCGGCCCGCCGTACCCGCGCAGGATCGCCTCCAGTTCCATCTGGGAATCGGCCCACTGGACCAGCAACTCGGGCTTCGCGCACTTCTTGGTGATCACCAGCTTGGCCACCTCGACACCGACGCCGAGGTAGTTCCAGGCGGCGTACTGCACGCCGTTCGGGCCCTTCAGCGGCGGGATCGCCTGATACTTGCGCCAGCGGGCGTTCGGGTCCTTCTGGTCGATGTCGAGGAAGCCGCCCCAGTAGTACGACCGCGCTCCGCCGATGATCGGCTTGCCCGGCGCGTTGCCGTACCGGTCCATCTGGTCCTGGTCCGCGGTGAACACGTCCTTGTTGATCAGGCCCTCGGCGTACATGCCGTGGATGAACTTCAGGCCCTCGCGCCACTCGTCCTTGTTGAAAGTCACGTCGACCTTGCCGTCGTTGACGACCAGCCACGGGGAGCCGGGGTTGTAGAGGAACGAGTTCATGAAGTACGTGTCGAACGGCGCGTCCTTGTAGCCCGCGAACGGGATCGTCCGGCCGTTGCCGCCGAGGTCGGCCTTCTTAAAGGCGCGGAGTAGCTCGACGAACTCGTCCGTGGTCTTCGGGATGTCCAGCCCGACCTGCTTGATCCAGTCGGTGTTCAGGAACGTCCGGCCGTTGCTGGCCCGGCAGTGGTAGCAGTCGTTGATGTTCGGGAACGAGTAGATCTTCTTGTCCGGCGCCTGCACGAGCTTGCGGGCGTCCGGGTAGTCCTTCATCGCCTGCTGGAGGTTCAGCGCATAGCCGTCGATGTACTGGCCGACGTCGGTGAACAGGCCTTGCTGGCCGTACAGATACAGCTGGGACCGGGTGAAGTCGATACCCATGAACGCGTCCGGGATGTCGCCGGCCGCGATCATCGCGTTCACCTTGGTCATGACGTCGTCGGTGGTGCCGCCGACCTGGTTCCACTCGATGTGGATGTTGGTCTTGGCCTCCAGCCACTTGGTGAACGCGTTGGTCTTCCAGTCCCCGATCGTCACGTCCTGCGGTACGACGATCTTGAACGTCACCTTCTCGCTGGTGAGCGGCTTCAGCTGACGGGCGACCGGGCCGACGTACCCCTCCGGGTACTGCACCGTCGTCAGCTTCGGGCCGAGCGTGACGCTGGGCGCCGCGCCGCCCGCACCCGCGGCCGTGCTGCCGGCGTTGCTCGAGCCGCTGCACGCGCTGAGCACACCGCCGCCGGCGGCCGCGGTCAGTCCGAGCGCGCCGGCGATGAGCGATCGGCGGCTGAGTCCCGGGCGTGCGTGATCGTTCGGCATGGGTCCTCCAGGGCGGTCTAGGACGGAACAGGCAGGAAATATCCGAGCCGGATATCCGATAGGATCTCGGATCTTTGCCGGGAGAATGACATAGAAAGTGACTCGACGGAAGGCCTCGGCCGATACCGATCGAGATCGGTCAATCACTGTTGGTAAGTTGCGCGGCAAGCGCTTGCCGCTTGCGTTGCGGCGCCCAAATTTCTTGCGGCGAAGAAAGTCCCGGCCGGTCTCGATAGGGTTCTTGGCATGCCGACGCCGAAGTTCGTCCTCGACCTGCGCGAGAAGATCGGGCACGACCTGCTCTGGCTGAGCGGGCTGACCGCGGTCGTGCTCAACGACCGGGACGAGGTGCTCCTCGTCAAGCGCGCCGACAACGGCCGGTGGAGCCTGGTCGCCGGCATCCTCGAGCCAGGTGAGCAGCCCGCCGTCGGGCTGGTACGCGAGATCCAGGAGGAGACCGCGGTCGAGGCAGCCGTCGAGCGCCTGCTCAGCGTCGAGTCACTCCCACCCGCCAGCTACCCCAACGGCGACCAGGTCCAGTTCCTAGACCTCTGCTTCCGCTGCCGCCCGCTTCGCGGCGATCCCCGTGTCAACGACGACGAGTCTCTCGACGTCCGCTGGTGGCCCCTGAACGCCCTCCCGGACCTCACGGACCGGGAGAGAGTCTGCATCGAGCGAGCACTCTCCCCCGGCCTGCAACCGGAGTTCGAGACCTCTTAGTGGGCGGCCTCGTGCCAGGTGCGGCCAACGCCTACTGAGACGTCCAGGGGGACGGCCATGTCGACGGCGTGGCCCATGTCGTGGCGGACGAGGGCCTCGAGGGTTTCGCGTTCGCCGGGCGCGATCTCGAAGACGAGTTCGTCGTGGACCTGGAGGAGCATCCGGGACTTCAGGCCGGACTCGCGCAGGGACCGCTCGACCTTCAGCATCGCCATCTTGATGACATCCGCGGCCGAGCCCTGGATCGGCGCGTTCAGCGCCATCCGCTCGGCCATCTCGCGGCGCTGCCGGTTGTCGCTGGTCAGGTCCGGCAGGTACCGCCGGCGACCCAGGATGGTCTCGGTGTACCCGGTCTTGCCGGCGTCGATCACGATCGACCGCAGGTAGTCCCGGACCCCGCCGAAGCCCTCGAAGTACTCGTCCATCAGGCCCTTGGCCTCGTCGACACCGATCTTCAGCTGCTGGCTCAGCCCGTACGCCGACAGGCCGTACGCCAGGCCGTAGTTCATCGCCTTGATCTTCGCGCGCTGCTCCTGGGTCACCGCGGACGGCTCGACCGAGAACACCCGCGACGCGGTCACCGAGTGGAAGTCCATCCCGGAGTTGAACGCGTCGATCAGGCCCTGGTCCTTGGACACGTGCGCCATGATCCGCATCTCGATCTGGCTGTAGTCCGCCGACATCAGTGACTCGTTGCCCTCGCCGACCACGAACGCCTGCCGGATCCGGCGGCCCTCCTCGGTGCGGATCGGGATGTTCTGCAGGTTCGGCTCCGTGGAGCTCAGCCGGCCGGTCGCCGCGATGGTCTGGTTGAACGTGGTGTGGATCCGGCCGTCGCGCGGGCTGATCGTCTTCAGCAGCCCCTCGACGGTCTGCCGCAGTCGGGTCGCGTCCCGGTGCGCCAGCAGGTACGCCAGGAACGGGTGCTCGGTCTTCTCGAACAGCGCCTGCAGCGAGTCCGCATCCGTGGTGTACCCGGTCTTGGTGCGTTTGGTCTTCGGCATCTGCAGCTCGTCGAACAGCACCACCTGCAGCTGCTTCGGCGACCCGAGGTTGATCTCCTTGCCGATCACCTCGTACGCCGCCGTGGCCGCTTCCCGTACACCGGTGGCGAACCGCTCCTCGAGCTGCTCCAGGTACGGCCGGTCGACCGCGATGCCGTCCCGCTCCATGCCGGCGATCACGTGGATCAGCGGCAGCTCGACGTCCGCGAGCAGCGCCGTACCGGCCTGCTTCTCGAGCTCGGCGTCGAGGGTGTCGGCGAGGTCCGCGATCGCGCGGGCGCGCAGCATCGTGTGGTCCGCGGCCGGCCCGCCCTCGACGTCGTCGAAGCTGAGCTGGCCGTTCTCGGCCTCCTCGTTGCGCAGCTCACGCTTGAGGTAACGCACCGTCAGGTCGGCCAGGTCGTAGGCCCGCTGGTCCGGGCGGACGAGGTACGCGCTCAGCTGAGTGTCCGAGTTGAGGCCGCCGAGTGTCCAGCCGCGCTCCAGGAAGCCCAGCAGCGGACCCTTCGCGTCGTGCAGCGCCTTGGGCTGCCTCTCGTCGGCGAGCCAGGCCTGCCAGGCCGCGTCGTCGTCCGGCGTCATCGTCATCGGATCGAACCAGGCTGCCGCACCGGACGTGTTCGCCAGCGCCAGACCGGTGATCTGACCGGTCCCGCCGCCCCAGCTGCCCTGCACCGCGACACCGACCCGCTCGCCGCCGCTCACGTGCTCCTTGAGCCAGGCCCCCACCTCACCCGGCTTCAGCTGCACACCGTCCAGCTCGAACCCGTGGTCGACGGTCGCGTCGACTTCCTCGTGCTCGGCGACCAGCCGCTCGCGCAGCACCCGGAACTCCAGGCTGTCGAACAGCGTGTGCACCTTCTCCCGGTCCCACGGCACCCGGACCAGGTCGTCGACCGTGACGTCCAGCGTCAGGTCGCGGATCAGCTCGTTGATCTGCCGGTTCCGGATCACGTCGGCGAGGTGCTCACGCAGCGACTCACCGGCCTTGCCCTTGATCTCGTTCACCCGGTCGACGACGTCGTTCAGCGAGCCGAACTGGTTCAGCCACTTGGCCGCCGTCTTCGGGCCGACCCCGGGCACCCCCGGCAGGTTGTCGCTCTGCTCCCCCACCAGCGCGGCCAGATCCGGATACAGCCGCGGACCGACGCCGTACTTCTCCTCGATCGCGGCCGGGTCCATCCGGGCGATCTCGGACACGCCGCGCTTCGGGTACAGCACTGTGACGTCCTCGCTGACCAGCTGGAACGAGTCCCGGTCACCGCTGCTGATCAGCACCTCGAAGCCCTGCTCGGCCGCCTGCGTGGCGAGCGTCGCGATGATGTCGTCGGCCTCCCAGCCGTCGATCTCCGTGGTCGGGATCCGGAGCGCCTCCAGCACCTCCTTGACCAGCGAGATCTGCCCCTTGAACTCGTCCGGCGACTTCGACCGGCCCGCCTTGTACTCCGTGTACTGCTCGGAGCGGAAGGTCTTGCGGGACACGTCGAACGCGACGCAGACATGCGTGGGCTGCTCGTCGCGGAGCATGTTGATCAGCATCGAGGTGAACCCGTACACCGCGTTGGTGTGCTGGCCGGTGGTGGTGGAGAAGTTCTCCACCGGGAGCGCGTAGAACGCCCGGTAGGCCAGCGAGTGCCCGTCCAGCAGCAGGATCCGCGGCCGGCCTGCGCCGGCCTGAACGGTGTCCTTGGTCATCGTCGAAGTGTCTGTATCTGGAGCCACACACCGACTCTAGTGGTTCCCACGGACAGTTCTGACACACTGCTTCCGTGACAGACGAATCGAACCTCGGGCCGGGTATGAGCATGGAGGGCACCCTCCTCCAGTTGATGGGGATCGTTGTCAGCGAGGCGTCTCCCGAGCGGGTCGTCGCGACGATGCCGGTCAAGGGCAACACGCAGCCGTACGGTCTGCTGCACGGCGGCGCGTCCTGTGTGCTGGCCGAGAGCCTCGGCTCGATCGGGTCGGCGCTGCACGCCGCGACGTCCGGGAAGGTCGCGGTCGGCGTCGACATCAACGCGACCCACCACCGCGCGGTCCGCGACGGGGTCGTCACCGGCGTCGCGACACCGATCTACCTCGGCCGGACCACCACGTCGTACGAGGTGGTCGTCACCGACGACCGGGACAAGCGCGTGTGCACCGCCCGGATCACTTGCCAGCTGATTCAGGCGCCGTCCGGGAGCTGACGGCGCGGCGGGCGACGGCCGAGCGGCGCGAGGACAGCAGGGCGAGCAGGTTCGGCGCGTGCTCGGCGGTGAGCCGCCGACGTACGGTGTGGGTGTTCGCGAACCGCAGTACGCCGGCCTGCCCGAGGCCGAGGCGGGCGAGGAAACGGTTGGCCTCGCGGGCGATCGCGGGCGCGACCACGGCCAGGTGGACGCAGCACTCGTGCTCGGCCCAGGCGACCGCTTCCGCGATCAGGGCCTTGCCGAGGCCGTGCCGGCGGGACGTGTCGCTGACGTGCAGGTACTCGACCGTGACGGTCGAGTCTTCGTGCAGCGGACTGATCACGGTCCGGCGCAGATACGCCATACCGTGCACCTGACCATCCAGCTCGACCACCAGCAGCCGGCCGAACGGGTCGTTCAGATGCTTGCTGACGGCAACCTCGGCCGCGGCGACCGACGGCGGCGCCGGGAGCCGGGACGGCAGGCCGGCGGCGGTGCTGAGCTCACGCCACAGCGCCACCAGCGCGCCGGCGTCACCCGGCTGGGCGTCCCTCACCTCGACGGCAGCCACCACAGCGACCTCCCGGTACGGTCCACCCCCGAGGTGAACAGACGGGCGGATACGCTCGTCCTCGCGCAACAGTAGGCCCTCGGGGGTCACATGCAAAGCTGACCACAGCTGTCCGGAGGGACCAGTTTGTTCATCGGAATCGGCACCGTCGTGAACGTCGCGACAGTGCTCGTCGGTTCGGTACTCGGCGTACTCGTCGGACATCGGCTCAGTCACCGGACGCGCGACCTCGTCACCGACGCGCTCGGGCTCGTCACGCTCCTGATCGCGATCAGCTCGGCACTCACCGTAGGTGACAAGGTGCTGAGCGACGCCGTCGGCAGCAGTGCGCCGATCCTGATCGTGCTCGGCGCGATGCTGATCGGCGGGATCCTCGGCTCGGTGCTGCGGATCGAGCAACGGCTGGAGGACTTCGGCGGCTGGCTGCAACGCCGGTTCGACCGCGGCGAGGGGCGGAGCACGTTCGTCGAGGGGTTCGTGTCCGCCTCGATGGTGTTCTGCGTCGGGCCGCTCACCTTCCTCGGGTCACTGTCCGACGGCCTCGGGCGCGGCGCCGATCAGCTGTTCCTCAAGGCGGTGCTGGACGGCTTCGCGTCGATCGCGTTCGCCGCGTCCTTCGGCTGGGGCGTGGCGGCTTCCGCCTTGGTCGTCCTCGTGATCCAAGGCTCGATGACGGCCGTCGGAGCGCTACTGGGCGATGTACTGCCGCAGGCCCACGTGACCGCGCTCGGAGCCACCGGCGGGGTGATGCTGATCGGCGTGGCCCTGCGACTGCTGAAGCTCAAGCAGGTCGCTGTCGCCGACCTGCTGCCCGCGTTGATCGTCGCGCCGCTGCTGGTTCAGTTGCTCGTTGTCATCCGCAACTGAACCAGCAGCGCTCGCGTCAGTCCTCGCCCAAATAGGCCTTGCGGACCGAGTCGTTCACCAGCAGGTCCCGGCCGCTGCCGGACAGCACGACCTTCCCGACCTCGAGCACGTACCCGTAGTCGGCCCGCTTCAGCGCGGCCTGGGCGTTCTGCTCGACCAGCAGGATCGTCGTACCCTGCCGCTGCAACTCACTCACCGTGGTCATGATCCGCTTCATCATGATCGGCGACAGCCCCATCGACGGCTCGTCCAGCATCAGCAGCTTCGGTCGGCACATCATCGCCCGGCCCATCGCCAGCATCTGCTGCTCACCGCCGGAGAACGTACCGGCCGGCTGCTTGCGCCGCTCCCCCAGGATCGGGAACAGGTCGTACGCCGCCTGCAGGTCGGAGCGCACGCCCCCGGGATCGCGGCGGGAGAACGCGCCGAGCATCAGGTTCTCCTCGACCGACAGCCGCGGGAAGATCCGCCGGCCCTCGGGCGAGTGCGCCAGACCGCGGGTGACGATGTCGTGCGCCGCCACGTGGTCGATCCGCTCGCCCTGGAACCAGATCTCCCCGCCGGTCGGCCGGAGCAGGCCCGAGATCGTCTTCAGCGTGGTGGTCTTGCCGGCGCCGTTGGTGCCGATCAGCGACACCACCTGCCCCTGCTCCACGCTGAAGCTGATCTTCTTCACCGCAAGGATCTTGCCGTAGGCAACTTCCAGGTCCTTGACCTCGAGCATCGCGCTCATGACCGGCCCTCCTCGTCGGCGACCGTCGTGTCCTGGACGCGGGCGTCCTGCACGTCGACGTCGTCCTCCTCGTCCTCGCCGGTGCCGATGTAGGCCTCGATCACCCGCGGGTCGGACTGCACCTCCTCGGGCGTGCCCTCGATCAGGGCCTCACCCTGGACCAGGCACAGCACCCGGTCGCAGAGGTTGAAGATGAACCGCATGTCGTGCTCGATCACCACGACCGCCAGGCCGGAGTCCCGGATCTTGAAGATCAGGTCACTGGCCTGCCGGGTCTCCTGCGGGTTCATACCGGCGGTCGGCTCGTCCAGCAGGATGAGCTTCGGGTCGGTGGCCAGCGCCCGCGCGATCTCGAGCCGGCGCTGGTCGCCGTACGGCATGTTCCGGGCCAGGTGCTCGGCCGACCGGCCGAGGCCGACGAAGTTCAGCAGCTCCTGGGCCCGTTTCCGGGTGGCCGCCTCCTCGTGCCGGAACTTCGGCCCGTGCAGTACCGAGGTGAGCGCACCGGAGCTGGTCCGGCAGTAGCGCCCGACCATCACATTCTCCAGCGCGGTCATGTTCGCGAACAGCCGGATGTTCTGGAACGTCCGGGCCATCCCTGCCCGGACCACGGCCCGCGGCTTCGGCGGCAGCGGTCCGAGGACCCCGGGCACGGGCGGCGTCAGCCCCGGGTTCTCTCTGAGCAGCGGCACCTCCTCGGCGACATTGCCGAGGCCTGAACGCCGGGTGAGCACCTGCAGGAACCTCGCCGGTTCCTTCTTCTGCGGTGGCGAGGCGGCGAACCGGACCTGGCCGCTGGTCGGCCTGTACAGGCCGGTCAGGCAGTTGAAGAACGTGGTCTTGCCCGCGCCGTTCGGCCCGATCAGACCGACGATCTCGCCCTGCCGGACGCTGAGGTTCACGTCGTTCACGGCCAGCAGGCCGCCGAACCGCATCGTCACACCAGTGGCCTCGAGCACCGTTTCACCGGTCACCTCGGGGCGCACCCGCTCCTGCTCGGCGGTGGTCATTTGGCCTCCTCGACGATCAGGCGTTCTTCCTCGACCGCGACGGCCAGCTCCTCGTCCTCTTCGTGGAACTCGAGCTGCCTTCGTCTGCTCGCGACCAGTCCCTCCGGCCGGAACCGCATCATCAGCACCAGCAGCAGACCGAACATCAGCAGCCGGTACTCCGAGAAGAACCGCAGTTTCTCCGGCAGCAGCTTCAGGATCGTTGCCCCCAGCAACACACCGGCGATGGTACCCATACCGCCGAGCACGATCGCCGCGAGCAGGAACGCCGACTCGATGAACTGGTACTGATCCGGGCTGACCGCCGCGTCCTGGTGGGCCTTGATGGTGCCGGCCAGACCGGCCAGGAACGCGCCGACCGCGAACGCGAGCAGCTTCAGCCCGAACACGTTCACGCCCATCGCCTCGGCGGCCTTCTCGTCCTCCCGGATCGCCACCCAGCCGCGGCCGATCCGGCTGTTGTTCAGCCGGGAGAAGACCAGGATGACGAAGCCGATCAGGATCAGCAGCAGGAAGTAGTAGTTCGAGAACCGGCCCAGCTCGATCCCCGCGACCGCGTGCTCGTCGCCGAAGTTGAACCCGCCGATCGACAGGTCCGGGATGCCCGGGACGCCGTTCGGTCCGTTGGTCAGGTTCGGGCCGTTGTTGCCGTCCAGGTTGCCCATCGAGAACCGGAAGATCTCACCGAAGCCGAGCGTCACGATGGCCAGGTAGTCGCCCGAGACCCGCAGCGTCGGCGTACCGATGATGAGACCCAGCGTCGCGGACACACCCGCACCGACCAGCATCACGACCAGGAACGGCGGCTTCCACCCGACAGTGGCGAACGCCGAGGTCGACAGCACCGCGGCCGTGTAGGAGCCGGCCCCGAGGAACGCGATGTACCCGAGGTCGAGCAGGCCGGCCAGGCCGACCACGATGTTCAGGCCCATCGCGGTCGCGCCGAAGATCAGCACCTGGTTCGCGATCGACATGTTCGCGTCCGACCCGTTCTGCGTGAACGGGAAGAGGAACGCCACCACGAACGCGGACAGCGTGAGCACCTTGCTGTGCCGCTGCCCGACGTGACCGACGAAGCTCATCGTGCCGGTCCGGAACAACGCCGTCGCGACCACGGCGATGAACAGCAGGCAGAGAATGAACGACCAGGCGTCCTGCAGCCCCAGCGCGTACGCCGCGGCGAACAGCACCGCGGCCATCAGCACCGCGATCATGAGGATCTCGGACCAGCCCGGCAGCCGCGCCGCACTCATGTCCCGCAACTGCCGCAACGGCAGCATCCAGCCCGAGACCGCGAGCAACAGCGCGCCCACCAGCGAGATGTACGCGCCCGGGTTCACGTTGATCAGGCCGTCGGACTCCGTGCCGATCGCGACCAGGATCAGCACCATGTAGAGCGACAGGCCGGCGCCGAGCGCCCGGATACCGAGCGTGGCGTCCAGCCAGGAACCCAGCTTGGTCAGCGGGCCCTTCTCGGCCAGCAGCAGCACCAGGGCCAGCACCGCACCGATGATCGCGAGGATCTGCAGACCACCGGGGTAGAAGTTGATCGACAGATCGTTCAGGATCTGGCCGTCGTAGCTCCAGGACAGGAACGACCCGACGATCAGCAGCGCTACACCGGCGATGCCCATCGGCCACGCGATCGGCCTGCCCGGCTTCGCCACCGGGGACTCCGAGGCCTCGTCCACAAGCGATTTCACATGCGTCATGCCCGGTCCACCACCCTCGCGCCGAGCAGGCCCTGCGGCCTGAAGACCAGAACCAGAATCAGGATCACGAACGCCCAGACGTCCTTCCAGGTGCTACCGCCGAACTGGCCCGGGATGTACTGCGTGGCCATCGCCTCGACCACGCCGAGGACCAGACCGCCGACGACCGCGCCGTACACGTTGCCGATACCGCCCAGGACCGCGGCGGTGAACGCCTTCAGACCGGCCAGGAAGCCCATCCGGAAGTCGATGTTGTTGTTCTGCAGGCCCTGCGAGACACCGGCGATCGACGCCAGCACCGCGCCGAGGGCGAACGCGACCACGATGATCCGGTCCACGTTGATACCCATCAGCCGAGCGGTGTCCGGGTCCTGCGACACCGCCTGCATACCGCGGCCCAGCCGGGTCCGGTTGATGAAGAACCACAGCAGTACGGCGCAGACCGCGAGCGCCGCGACCGTGAAGATCGCCGACCGCTGGATGGTCACCCCGCCGACCTGCAGCGCCTTGCCGGTCACCACGTCGAGCTGTGGGAACGGGATGCGCGCCTTCGCGCTCGGCCACTCGACCTTGTTGATCAGCTCCTTGAACAGGATCCAGCCGACCTCCGCGGTGACCGCGGCCACCCCGGCGCTCACGGCGACGGCGCGGACGCCGGTCCGGACCCGCGCATGCGACTTCGTCGCCGCGCCGGCCGTCATGCCCACCGCCGTACCCACGAGCGCACCGCCGACGATCGCAACCACGACGTACAGCGCGGAGATGTCGGTGCTGATCAGCAGTACGACGATCCAGAGTGCCACCGCACCAGCTGCGCCGCCGAGCAGCGGGGCCCGGTCGTGCCACTTGCTGACAGGGTTGTCGAGGTTCCCCTCGGTCTGCCGGTTACCGGCGAGGTAGCCGGCCGCGATCGCGAGTCCGGCGAACACCACCACGGTCCAGGCCGGGCGTTCGTAGAACAGCCGGATGAACTCCTGCAGGAACACGGAGATACCGATCGCCGTGATCAGCGGTGCCAGTCGTGGCGCGTTCCGCAGGGGACGGTACGCGACACGTTCCATCAGCACCGCGGTACTGACCGACGCGAGCATCGCGCCGACGATCATCACCGGCAGGATCCAGACGCTGGTCTGACCGTTGAAGAACAACAGGTACGTCGTCAGCGCGCCGAACGCGCCGATCATGAACACCTCGCCGTGGGCGAAGTTGATGAGCTGCACGATGCCGTACACGACCGTGTACCCGACCGCGATCAGGGCGTACAGCGAGCCCAAGGTCAGCCCGTTGACGAGTTGCTGCAAGAACTGGTCCACGTCGACCTCCCATCTGCCTCGGTTGTGACACGCCAGGGGGGTGGGAGGATCACTCCCACCCCCCTGACATGAGGTCGACCCTGCTTACTTTTCCTCGAACGCCTTGGTCTCGACGGTGGTCCACTTGCCACCGGCAACCTTGTAGACGGTGAGGACCTTGGACGTGGTGTCGCCGTACTGGTCGAACGCCACCTTCCCGGTCACGCCGTCGAAGGCGACCTTGCTCATGGCATCGACCGTCGCCTGCCGCGCGGACTCGACGTCCTTGGCGTCCTTCAGGGAGGTCTTCAGTGCGGCGATGATGGCGTTCGCCGCGTCGTAGGAGTAACCGCCGTACGCCGCGTAGGGCTCCTTGAAGCCGGCCGCGTTGTAGTCCGCGACGAACTTCTTCGCCGAGTCCAGCGAGTCCACCGGAGCGCCGACCGAGGTGGCCAGGTCGTTGTCGCTGGTCTTACCGGCCAGGGTGATGTACTTCGGGTCGTAGATACCGTCGCCGCCCATCAGCGGGACGTTGAGGCCGGCGGCCTTCGCCTGCTGCGAGAGCGGACCGGCCTGCGGGTACTCGCCGCCGTAGTAGATGGCCTGCGGGTTCGACGGCTTGATCGCGGTCAGCGCGGCCTGGTAGTTCGCGTCTTCCGGGTTGATGGTCTGGGCCGCGACGATCGTGCCGCCCAGCTTCTTGAACTCCTCGGTGAAGGTGCCGACCAGACCCTGGCCGTAGGCCTTCTTGTCGTGGATCGTGGCGACCTTGGTGATCTTCGCGGTCTCGTACAGGTACCGGGCGGCGAACGGACCCTGGACCGCGTCCGTGGTGCAGGTCCGGAAGTACGTCGGGTACGGCCGCTTCGGGTCGGTCTGCCACTTGGCGCCCTGGGTCAGGCCGGGACCGGTGTTGGCCGGCGAGACCTGGACGATCTTCGCCGAGGCGAGGACCGGCTGCACCTGCTGGCTGACGCTGGTGTTCAGCGTGCCGACGACACCGATCACGTCCTTGTCGCTGGACAGCGCGGTGGCCGCGTTCTTGCCGGGGTCAGGCTTCGCCTCGTCGTCCTTCGGCACGACCTCGAGCTTCCAGCCCGGGATCGCGCCGGAGTCGTTGGCCTGCTTCACCGCCAGCTCGACGGAGTGCTGGATACCCAGACCCAGGGCCGACAAGTCTCCGGACAGCGGCGCGATGACGCCGATCTTCGCGGTCTTGGTCGAGCCTCCGGAGCTCCCCCCAGAGTCGTTGCCACTGCGTGAGCCGCAGGCAGTCAGGGCCAACGACGCAACGATCAGCGACGCGCCGACCCGTACTACGGAACGCTGGTGCACTGTTCCTCCAATGTCTGGATAGTCCCAGCGAAACCGGGACTCTCGCGCATTTGCCGCGAGCATCCGCAGGTTAGACCCAGCGGGTGTTCCAAGCGAACAGCGCACAGGCTGTGTTGTGAGGTCGTTACCCCGGTAAGCATCGTCTTATGACCTGATTACTGTCCGGTGGGTAATAGTGGTGACGTAGAGTCAGTGAGCAGACTTTCTCGGTGAGATCCGCTGAACGCGAGCTGGCGCCTCCGCCACGGTTTGTCACCAAGGTCCGTGCAGGTTCACCTCACGGTTACGACACGCCGGTGTGGCGAGCAGATCACGGCGAGTTGCGCATGGACAGGCCGATGACCTTGCCCCGATCAGGAATCCCCGGCTTCGTTGACGACCAGCTCGGCCACCTGGCGCATCGAGACCCGCTTGTCCATCGCGGTCTTCTGGATCCACCGGAACGAGTCCGGCTCGGACAGCCCGAACTTGGTCTGCAGGATCGATTTCGCCCGGTCGACCAGCTTGCGGGTCTCCAGCCGCTCGGCCAGGTCGGCGACCTCCCGCTCCAGCTCGGCGAGCTCGACGTACCGGGACGCGGCGATCTCGATCGCGGGCAGCAGGTCGGCCTTGGAGAACGGCTTCACCAGGTACGCCATCGCGCCGGCGTCCCGCGCCCGCTCGACCAGCTCCCGCTGCGAGAACGCGGTCAGCATCAGCACCGGGGCGATCCGCTCCCCCGCGATCTTCTCGGCCGCGCTCAGCCCGTCCAGCTTCGGCATCTTCACGTCGAGAATCACCAGATCCGGCCGCTGCTCGATCGCCAGCCGAATGGCCTCCTCGCCGTCCCCCGCCTGCCCGACGACGTCATACCCCTCTTCCGCGAGCATCTCAGCCAGATCCATCCGAATCAGGGCCTCATCCTCAGCAATCACCACACGCTTAGCAGTCACACCGCACACCCTAGCGACCCCACGTCAGCTCTTCGGCCCCACAAACCCGTCAAGCACCCCAACCGCGTCCTTACGGCTCACAGCGATGTGATCCCAGCGCGGCCGCCGCCAAGCGATGCCCAACAGATCCAGCGCATCAGTGAGTATGTTCCGGATGTCGTCGGACTTGTTCGAGAACAGATAGCGCACGTAGTAGTACCGCTTGTCGCGGCCGGGCTTGCTGGCCCAGTTCACGAACCGGCACCCGTCCGAGTGGAACAGCCCGCGCAGGAGCTGTTCGGGGTACTTGGCAACAATCTCCCGCTGCCAGTCGGTCAACTCGATCTTCCGCAGATGCTTCCGCCCCGGACCATGCTGCGGGAACACACGGCCAGTGCTTCCAACGCGCTATCGCCACGGAGTTCCTCGAGAACCTGCGCGGATCCGGCGCGGACTCAACCGTCTCCCGCGACCTGAAGTGACCCACGCCACCAGGCTGCCGACGACCCCCGACAGTTTTGCTGATCGACCGACCCTATGGGCTAGGATTCTGGGACACAGATGCCCTGGTATTCCAACCGGCAGAGAAGATGGTCTCAAACACCATACAGTGTGGGTTCGAATCCCACCCAGGGCACAGAAATTGTCGGTTGCGGCTGGAAATCTAGCCGTTGTGTACGACGAGGAGACCCGGCAGACCGCGCGCATCGCGATGGCCGCCGGTGAGAGTCTCAACTCGATCAGCAAGCGGCTTGGGGTCAGTCGGGCGGCGCTTCGGGAGTGGCGGGACGGCACGGTACGTCGAATGCCTCCGAGTAGCTGCCCGCGGTGTGGAAGCGAGAAGCTCGATGATACGTCGTACGCGCATCTTCTGGGGCTGTATCTAGGGGACGGCTGTCTGTCCAGGCACCGGCGTGACGTCTATGCGCTGAGGATCGCCTGTGATGACCTCTATCCGCGGCTCATCGACGAAGCGGCCGCCGCGATGAGCGCGGTCCACCCGAGCCGGCCGGTGCACCGGGTCCAGGCGGTCGGCTACACGTCAGTGGTTTCGTACTGGAAGCACTGGCCGTGCCTGTTCCCGCAGCACGGTCCCGGGCCGAAGCACCGGCGTACGATCGCGCTCGCAGGCTGGCAGCAGGAGATCGTTGCCGAGTTCCCCCAACTTTTCCTACGCGGCCTCTTCAACTCGGATGGCTGCCGCATCACCAACTGGACAACTCGAACAGTCGCCGGCCAAGCGAAGCGCTACGAATACCCACGCTACATGTTCTCGAACGAGTCAGCCGACATCATGCACTTCTGCCAATGGGCGCTCGACCTGCTGCAGGTGTCCTGGCGCATGCCCCGCCCCAACGCCCTCTCCGTAGCCCGGCGGGAAGCCGTGGCCACCCTCGACAGCTTCATCGGGCCGAAGTCCTGAGACGGCTGAGGCGGACGGTCGGTTGACCGCCCGCTTCGAGCACACGTCTTGTCAGCCCGTGGTTACGGGTTGGGGCTTCGGTAGGCGGGGGCGTTGCCTTCTATGGCGTCGCCCATGCGGTGGACTCGGAGGGCGTTGGTGGAGCCGGGGATGCTGGGTGGGGAGCCGGCGACGATCACTACCAGGTCGCCCTTGTTGAGGATGCCGAGTTCGAGAAGGCGCTGGTCCACCTGGCGGACCATTTCGTCGGTGTGGTCGACGGTCGGGACGATGTGGGTGGTGATGCCCCACACCACGCTCAGCCAGGAGCTGACCGACGGGACAGGTGTGAACGCGAGGAGCGGGACGTCGGTGCGATAGCGGGCGAGGCGGAGCGCGGTGTCA
The DNA here is from genome assembly GCF_004362255.1 of Kribbella sp. VKM Ac-2571. Classification (NCBI taxonomy): domain Bacteria; kingdom Bacillati; phylum Actinomycetota; class Actinomycetes; order Propionibacteriales; family Kribbellaceae; genus Kribbella; species Kribbella sp. VKM Ac-2571. Next base: position 337,993 of record NZ_SNWS01000007.1, on the reverse strand, counting down.
CCGGACTGGGTGAATGCGATCAGGTACTTCGCCTCCAGCCGCTCCGCGACGTCCGCGGCCGCGCGGGCGATCACGCCGCCCTTGGTCTTCGGCTCCCATTCGATCTCCTGGATCCGGCCGAGACCGTGCTCCTCGGTCGACTCCACGATCCGGGCCATCGTCTTGACGGTCTCGATCGGGAACCGGCCGACGCTGGTCTCACCGGACAGCATGACCGCGTCCGCGCCGTCGAGTACGGCGTTCGCGACGTCGGAGGCCTCGGCCCGGGTCGGCCGCGGCGCGGAGATCATCGACTCCAGCATCTGGGTGGCGACGATCACCGGCTTCGCGTTCAGCCGGGCCTGGTCGATGATCAGCTTCTGGACCAGCGGGACCTCCTCGAGGGGGAGCTCCACGCCGAGGTCGCCGCGGGCCACCATGAACCCGTCGAACGCCTCGATGATCTCGTCCAGGTTGGCGACCGCCTGCGGCTTCTCGATCTTCGCGACGACCGGGATCCGCAGACCCTCCTCGTCCATGATTTTGTGCACCAGCTGGATGTCGGCGGCGTCCCGGACGAACGACAGCGCGATCATGTCGGCCGGCAGGTGCAGCGCCCAGCGCAGGTCCTCGGCGTCCTTCTCCGACAGCGCGGGCACGCTGACCGACACGCCGGGCAGGTTGATGCCCTTGTGGTTGGAGACCGGCCCGCCGACGGTGACCCGGCAGACCACGTCGGTCTCGGTCACCTCCTCGGCGACGAGCGCGATCCGGCCGTCGTCGATCAGCAGCTGGTCGCCCGGATGCACGTCACCCGGCAGACCGTCGTACGTCGTACCGCAGATGGTCTGGTCACCAGGCACCTCCCGGGTGGTGATCGTGAAGCGCTCGCCGTAGGTCAACGTTGCCTTGCCCTCGGCGAACTCGGCCAGCCGGATCTTCGGCCCCTGCAGGTCGACCAGGATGCCGACATTGGCCCCGGTCTCCGCCGCAGCGGTGCGGATCCGCTGATAGATGCGCTCATGCTCGGCGTGGGCGCCGTGGCTCAGGTTGAGCCTTGCGACGTCCATACCTGCTTGGACGAGTTCTGTGATGCGCTCCGGGGCGGCCGTAGCCGGGCCGAGCGTACAAACGATCTTTGCGCGACGCACGTCACAAAACCCTACTCCTGCAAACCACTGGGCCCGCTGGTCCGCCCCCGTTACTGGGCAGTTAACAGTAGAAGACGAGCGGCCGCATCGCCTGAATCGTCAAGAACCCAAGGGGGTGTAGGGCCCGACGGTCACGTCGCCGCTCGGCTGGGCGGTGACCGCCTGCAGACCGACCGGAAGGCCTTTCTGGTACGTGATCAGGGTGACCTCACCGGGTTTGCGCAGTGTGTAGCCCAGCGCGAAGGCGTACGCCGCTCCCCCGGTCGTCCCGTTCGTGTACGTCGTGACCGCGCGGTTGTCGACCACTCGGTGTTCGGGCCCCACCTGGCGATGCAAATGACCGGACAACAGCAACGTCGCGCACCCCCGCGCGGCGGTGTCGGCGAACGACGACGGGTCGTGCACCACCATCGTCGAGATCCGCTTGTCGTCCGGCTGGTCGCAGGCGACGTCCGCGAGCCGCTGCGACTGGTGCTCGATGGTCTCGTCGCCCGGGCTGTCCGCGCTGCCGAGCCCGGTGCTCGTAGGGTCGCTGTCCCCGAGGAACCGGATCCCCTCGACCTCGACCGGCTTGCTGTCGAGCACGGTGAACCCGGCCTTGCGCATGGACCCCTCGATGTGACCGCCGGCGTCGTGGTTGCCGGCCACCGCGACCACCTTGAAGTCCTTGAAGTGCTGCCGCAGCGAGTTGATGCTGAACGCTTCCCAGCTCTGCCCGGACGAGGTGTCGTCCCCCGCGTCGATGAGCAGCTTGGCGCCGCCCGCCTTGGCCACCGCGGCCGCGAAGGCGTCGATGCCGATGTTGTCGTGCCGGTCCGAGACCAGCAGGGCGACCTTCTCGTTCTCGTTCGGCTGGTGCAGTTGCGGTGCGACGTCGGCGACCCGGTCCTTGAGCCTGCCGTACAGCTCGGTGGACTTGCGGTACGTCTCGACCAGCGTCCGGATCACGCCGACCCCGCCGGTGGTGGAGAAACCGGACGCGACCTCGACCGTCTTCAGCCGGTCGTCGAACGACATCTCGGGCAGCAGCTTGAACAACGGCTGCCACTGCGTCGGCGGTACGTCGGGCTGCCGCATCCGTCCCGGTCCGTAGATCGACGCGATCGTGATCAGCATCGCGACCAGGATGACGATCATCCGGTGCTCGGTCCGGCGTTCGTGCCGATGCACCAGGTGCCACAACTCGCTCCGGCGCCGTGCTCCGAGAGCCGTCCACAGGGTCGCGACGACCACCACGACGAGCAGGCCGGACCCGGCCCCGGCGACCGCGTTGTCGACCGCCATCTCCTGGACGACCTGCTGGATCCGCCCGATCTCACCGTCGGGCTGGGAGGCGATCAGGGTGTCGCGGGTGAGCAGCTCGGTGAGGTTGCCGGCGTCGGTCTCCTGGACGTCGACGTTGACGCCGATGCCGCCGGGCGCGTTCGTGGGGATCCGCAACCGCGGCAGTACGGCGCCGAGGTCGAGGGTCGCGTGCCCGTCGAACGTCGGCGACACCGTCGCCGCGTGGGCACCGATCGTGACCCGCTCGGAGTCGTTCACGAACCCGAACAGTCCCACCAGGACCGACGTCAGTACGAACAGCAGGCCCAACCCGGCCCACGGCGCAACCGTCCGCAGCCGCTCCTTCGTCACCAGCCGTACCACCACACTCACCAACCTACCGAGAAGCCCCACCTCGAGCACCGACCACCGTTTCCCCTAACGGGTTTTGGTTGCCTGGGCCCAAGGTGGGGCTGCTGTCAGACTGCGAGCGGGCGGGCGGTGGGCGGGATCGGTGTCGGGAGCGTCGACGATCCGGTGAGGTGGGCGTCGACGCCGCCGGCACAGGACCGGCCTTCGGCGATGGCCCACACGATCAGCGACTGGCCGCGGCCGGCGTCACCGCAGGCGAAGACACCCTCGACCGAGGTCTGGTACCGGTTGTCGCGCTTCACGTTGCCGCGCTCGTCGAGCTCGACCCCGAGCTGCTCGAGGAAGCCCTCGCGCTCCGGGCCGACGAAGCCCATCGCCAGCAGCACGAGCTGCGCCGGGATGGTCCGCTCGGAGCCCTCGACCGGGGTGAACTTCCCGTCCTTGAACTCCACCTCGACCAGGTTCAGCCCCGAGACGTTGCCGTCGGCATCGGCCTCGAAGTTCACCGTGGAGACGGCGTACACCCGGTCGCCGCCCTCCTCGTGCGCGGAGGCGACCCGGTAGATCATCGGGTACGTCGGCCACGGCTGGTGGCCCGGCCGGTCGTCGCCCGGTCGCGGCATGATCTCCAGCTGGGTCACCGACCGCGCACCCTGCCGGTGCGCCGTACCGAGGCAGTCCGCGCCGGTGTCGCCGCCGCCGATGATCACCACGTCCTTGCCGGTCGCGACGATCTGGTTCTCGACGGTCTGCCCGAGCGCGGCCCGGTTGGACTGCGGCAGGTACTCCATCGCCTGGTGGATGCCGCCGTACTCACGGCCCGGCACCGGCAGGTCACGTGCCGCCGTAGCCCCGGTCGCGATCACCACCGCGTCGTACCGCTGCTTGAGCTGGGTGCCGGTGACGTCCACGCCGACGTTGACGCCGGAGCGGAAGACCGTACCCTCCTCCTTCATCTGCTGGATGCGCCGGTCGACCTGGATCTTTTCCATCTTGAACTCGGGAATGCCGTACCGCAACAGGCCGCCCGGGGCGTCGGCGCGCTCGTACACCGCGACCGTGTGCCCGGCGCGGGTCAGCTGCTGCGCGGCGGCCAGTCCGGCCGGACCGGACCCGACGACCGCGATCGTCTTGCCGGTCAGCCACTCCGGGGGCTGCGGCTTGACGTCACCGGTCTCCCATGCCTTGTCGATGATCGCGACCTCGACGTTCTTGATCGTCACCGGGTCCTGGTTGATGCCCAGGACGCAGGACGTCTCGCACGGCGCCGGGCAGAGCCGGCCGGTGAACTCCGGGAAGTTGTTGGTCGCGTGCAACCGCTCGATCGCACTCGACCAGTCGTCGCGCCAGACCAGGTCGTTCCACTCCGGGATCAGGTTGCCCAGCGGGCAGCCGCTGTGGCAGAACGGGATACCGCAGTCCATGCAGCGGCCGGCCTGCTTGGTGATGATCGGCAGCAGCGCCTTGCCGGGACCGCCGGGGTAGACCTCTTTCCAGTCCTTGACCCGCTCCTCGACCGGCCGCCGGTCGGCGACCTCCCGCGGTGTGGTCAGGAATCCCTTGGGGTCAGCCATCAGATGGCCTCCATCATCGCTCGCGTGGTGGCGTCCTCGTCCAGCCCGTCGCGCTCGGCGGCCGCCTTGGCCGCCAGCACCCGGGCGTAGTCGCGGGGCATCACCGTGGTGAACCTGGCAGCAGCGGCCGGCCAGTCGGCGAGCAGCTTGGCCGCCCGTTCCGAACCGGTCTCCTCGAAGTGCCTGCGGACCAGGTCGTGCAGCAGTTCGGACTCGTCCGTGGTGACCGGGTGCAGATCCACCAGCTCCGGGTTCACCAGGGTGTGGTCCAGGTCGAGCACGTGGGCCACGCCGCCCGACATGCCCGCCGCGAAGTTCCGGCCGACGGCGCCGAGCACGACGACGCGCCCACCGGTCATGTACTCGCACGCGTGGTCGCCGACCGACTCGACGATCGCGGTCGCGCCGGAGTTCCGGACGCAGAACCGCTGGCCGGCGCCGCCGCTGATGAACAGTTCGCCGGACGTCGCGCCGTACGCGATCACGTTGCCGGCGATGATCTGGTCGGCGGCGTCGAACCGGGCGCGCCGGTCGGGCCGGATGACGACCCGGCCGCCGGACAGGCCCTTGCCGACGTAGTCGTTGGCGTCACCCTCGAGACGCAGGGTGACTCCGCGCGGCACGAAGGCGGCGAACGAGTTGCCGGCCGACCCGGTGAAGGTCAGGTCGATGGTGCCGTCGGGCAGCCCGGCCGCGCGGTACCGCTTGGTGATCTCGTGGCCGAGCATCGTGCCGACGGTCCGGTTGACGTTGCGGATCGCGAGCTGCGCCCGGACCGGCTCGCCGTTGTCCAGCGCCGGCTGGCAGATCCGGATCAGCTCGTTGTCGAGGGCCTTGTCCAGACCGTGGTTCTGCTCGATGGTCTGGTGCAGCGACGCGCCCTCGGGCAGCGCCGGCACGTGCAGGATCGGCGACAGGTCGAGCCCGTCGGCCTTCCAGTGGTCGACGGCGCGCTCGATGTCGAGTACTTCGGCGTGCCCGATCGCCTCGTCCAGCGTCCGGAACCCGAGCTCCGCCAGGTACTCGCGGACCTCCTCGGCGATGAACTCGAAGAAGTTCACGACGAACTCGGGCTTGCCGCTGAACCGCTCCCGCAGCACCGGGTTCTGGGTCGCGACCCCCACCGGACAGGTGTCCAGGTGGCAGACCCGCATCATGATGCAGCCCGACACCACCAGCGGAGCGGTCGCGAAACCGTACTCCTCCGCGCCGAGCAACGCCGCGACGATCACGTCCCGACCGGTCTTCAACTGACCGTCGGTCTGTACGACGATGCGGTCCCGCAAACCGTTCAGCAGCAGGGTCTGCTGCGTCTCGGCGAGACCGAGCTCCCACGGGCCGCCCGCGTGCTTCAGCGAGGTCAGCGGCGCCGCACCGGTACCGCCGTCGTGGCCGGAGATCAGTACGACGTCCGCGTGGGCCTTGGAGACACCGGCCGCGATCGTGCCGACGCCGACCTCGGAGACCAGCTTCACGTGGATCCGCGCCCGCGGGTTCGCGTTCTTCAGGTCGTGGATCAGCTGCGCCAGGTCCTCGATCGAGTAGATGTCGTGGTGCGGCGGCGGCGAGATCAGGCCGACGCCCGGCGTCGAGTGCCGGGTGCTGGCCACCCACGGGTACACCTTCGGGCCGGGCAACTGCCCGCCCTCACCAGGCTTCGCACCCTGCGCCATCTTGATCTGGATGTCGTCGGAGTTCGTCAGGTACTCCGCGGTGACGCCGAAGCGACCGGACGCGACCTGCTTGATCGAGCTCCGCCGGGCCGGGTCGTACAACCGGTCGGCGTCCTCGCCACCCTCACCGGTGTTCGACTTGCCGCCGAGCTGGTTCATCGCGATCGCCAGCGTGGTGTGCGCCTCGGCGCTGATCGAGCCGTAGCTCATCGCACCGGTGGAGAACCGCCTGACGATCGCGCTCGCGGGCTCGACCTCGTCGAGCGGAATCGGCTGCCGGTCGCTCTTGAACCCGAACAGGCCGCGCAGCGTCATCAGCCGCTCGGACTGCTCGTCGACGCGGGACGTGTACTGCTTGAAGATGTCGTACCGCCCGGTCCGGGTGCTGTGCTGCAGCCGGAAGACCGTCTCCGGGTCGAACAGGTGCGGCTCGCCCTCGCGGCGCCACTGGTACTCACCGCCGATCTCGAGCTTGCGGTGCGCGGGCAGGATGCCGTCGGCCGGGTACGCGCGCAGGTGCCGGCGGCGTACCTCCTCGGCGATGGTGTCCAGGCCGATGCCGCCGAGCTTGGACGCCGTACCGGTGAAGTACCGGTCGACCAGCTCCGGCGCCAGCCCGTTCGCCTCGAAGATCTGGGCACCCGTGTACGACGCGACCGTCGAGACACCCATCTTCGACATCACCTTGAGGACGCCCTTGCCGAGCGACTTCACCACGTTGCGGATCGCCTGCTCGGGCTCGACGCCCGGCAGGTATGTGCCCTGGCGGCACAGGTCCTCGACGGACTCCAGCGCCAGGTACGGGTTGATCGCCGCCGCGCCGTACCCCATCAGGAGCGCGACGTGGTGGACCTCGCGGACGTCGCCGGCCTCCACGACGAGACCGACCTGCGTACGGGTCTTCTCGCGTACCAGGTGGTGGTGAACGGCCGAGGTCAGCAGCAGCGACGGGATCGGCGCCATGTCGGCGTTCGAGTGCCGGTCGGACAGCACCAGGATGCGGGCGCCGTCCTGGATCGCGGCGCTCGCCTCGGCGCACAACTCGTCGAGGCGGGCCTTCAGCGCCTCGCCGCCGCCTTCGACGTCGTACACACCGCGCAGGACCGTGGTGGCCAGGCCGGGCATGTCGCCGTCGAGGTTGATGTGCCGGAGCTTGGCCAGCTCGTCGTTGGTGATCACCGGGAACGGGATCACCACCTGCCGGCAGGACGCCGGGCTCGGGTTGAGCAGGTTGGACTCCGGGCCGAGGCTGGACGACAGCGAGGTCACCAGCTCCTCGCGGATCGCGTCCAGCGGCGGGTTCGTGACCTGGGCGAACAGCTGCGCGAAGTAGTCGAACAGGAGCCGCGGACGGTCGCTCAGGACGGCGATCGGCGTGTCGGTGCCCATCGAGCCGATCGGCTCCGCGCCGGCCTTCGCCATCGGGGTGAGGATGACGCGCAGCTCCTCCTCGGTGTACCCGAAGACCTGCTGGCGCCGGGTCACCGACGCGTGGCTGTGGACGACGTGCTCGCGCTCGTGCAGGTCCTCGAACCGGATCAGGCCGGCGTGCAGCCACTCGTCGTACGGGTGCTCTCCTGCGAGCGCGTTCTTCACCTCGGCGTCGGTGATGATCCGGTGCGCGTCGACGTCGACCAGGAAGATCCGGCCCGGCTCCAGCCGGCCCTTCTCGGTCACAGTGGCCGGGTCGATGTCCAGGACGCCGGCCTCGGAGGCGAGTACGACGAGACCGTCGTCGGTCACCCAGTACCGCGAGGGCCGCAGGCCGTTGCGGTCCAGGACCGCGCCGACCTTGGTGCCGTCGGAGAAGACGACCGACGCCGGGCCGTCCCACGGCTCCATCAGCGTCGAGTGGAACTCGTAGAACGCGCGCCGCTTCGGGTCCATCGTGGTGGCGTTCTCCCACGCCTCCGGGATCATCATCAGCATCGCGTGCGGCAGCGAGCGGCCGCCGAGGTGCAGGAGCTCGAGAACCTCGTCGAACGACGCCGAGTCCGAGGCACTCGGCGTACAGATCGGGTAGAGCTGCTCGAGGTCGCCCGGGATCAGGTCGCTGGCGAGCAGCGCTTCACGGGCGCGCATCCAGTTCCGGTTGCCCTGGACGGTGTTGATCTCACCGTTGTGGGCGATGTACCGGTACGGGTGGGCCAGCGGCCAGGACGGGAACGTGTTCGTGGAGAACCGCGAGTGCACGATCCCGATCGCGGAGGCGAGCTCGGGGTCGGTCAGCTCGGGGAAGAACTTGTCCAGCTGGTCGGTGGTCACCATCCCCTTGTAGGTGATGGTCCGGCCGGACAGCGACGGGAAGTACGTCTCGGTCTCCTTCTCGGCGCGCTTACGCAGCCGGAAGGCCATCCGCTCCAGCGCCAGGCCGAGCACGCGGCCCGCCTTCGCCGTCACGAAGAGCTGCTTGAAGGTGGGCATCACCGAGCGTGCGGTGGCGCCGAGCAGGTCGGGGTTGGTCGGCACGTCGCGCCAGCCGACCACGGCCAGGTCCTCCTCGGCCGCCAGCTCCTCGATCCGCGCGATCGCCTTCGCGGCGTCGTCGGGATCGGCGGGCAGGAAGGCGATACCGGCCGCGTAGCTGTGCGGCGCGGGCAGCTCGAACTCGCACACCTTGCGGTAGAAGGCGTCCGGGACCTGGATCAGGATGCCGGCGCCGTCGCCGGAGTCGGGCTCGGCACCGGACGCGCCACGGTGCTCGAGGTTCCGCAGGGCGGTCAACGCCTTGGCCACGATGTCGTGGCTCGGTACACCGGTCAGGGTCGCGACGAAAGCGACTCCACAAGCGTCGTGCTCATGGTTTCCGTCGTACAGGCCCTCGCTGGGGCGGTGCCGGTTTTGGGCAGGGGGGACACCAAACATTCAGGAGCTCCCGTCGTCCTACGGTCAACACAACTGGCCGCGGGACAACACTGGCCCAAGCCGGGAGTCCCGAGACTACCTCATGACGCCCGCCAGTTGGACTTCATGTCCACTGCGCCACGCCTTGATGACCCTCAGTAAGCATGCGCTCACTACTAGCCTCACATCATCCCAGCCCACCTCCGTCACAGCCACCCTCAGCCGCTCGAAATTCACCTGCTGAGACCGACCGGATCCTGATAGGCCAGTCCTATGGCCTGGCACCCGTCCCCCGACTGGCAACCGCTGACTTCCGGCACAGGCCAAGCCACTGGCGGGGTCTGGCGAACCTCCGACGGCGAGGTGGTGAAGCGCCTGGTCCCCGGCGTACGGGACCCACGTCACCACGCCTACTGGGAACGGCAGGCGCTGGTGGCCGAGTCCGGTGTGGTTGCTGGTACGCCGGGGGTTCGGGCACCCGCCTGCCTCGGTGTCGAGCGGGATCCTGACGGGATCACGCTGCGGATGGCGTACACGCCTCCCGCCGAGTGGGCTCCCGAGGCGCTGGCCGGGGCACTGGGGCGGTTTGCGGCCTCCTCCTTGGCAGAGCCCGCCTGGGGCGCTCGCGACGTACTACGCGACCGCCTGGCGACCGTGGAGCGGCGCGGAGGCTGGGCGTCGCTGAACCGCGCGGGGGTCGCGTCGCCCGCAACCAACGAGCTGTGGAGGCTGCGGGACGGCGCGCTAGCAGTGCTGGATGAGCTACCTCGGGTGCCAACGCATGGTGACGCACATCCGATGAACCTGCTCGGCCGCGCGGGTGACGACGTGGTCGCGATCGACTGGGAGCAGTTCGGCCTGGGCCCGATCGGCTTCGACCTCGGCTACTTGCTCCTGGCCGTCGCCGTACCCCTGGACGACCTGGTGGCGGCGCATGGCGGCGACATGGCTGCCGTACGACGTGGAGCTGTGCTGACTGCGGCGTACACCGTCGTTTCACGCGCGGCCTGGTCACTCACCCAGCCGCATCCCGGCGATCACGTGAGGCACATGCTCGACCTGTCCGCAGTTGTGGAAGAAGCTGCCGGCCAGATCTGTGGGTGGAGTGGACCGATCGGGTGATAAATCTGCGCGATGGTTTGGCAACCGGAGCGTGACTGGACGCTACTCAGCGTGGGCAACGGACCGGCGGACGGCGGCGTGTGGAGCACGCCCGAGGGGTTCGTCGCCAAGCGCCTGGTGCCCGGCGAGGAGCGGCCGGGCCACTACGCGTACTGGCGCCGCCAGGCCGATGCCGCCGCCAGTGGTCTGCTCGAGCTGACGGTCGGGCTGCGCGCACCCCGATGCGTGAAGGTCGACAGCGATCCGGACGGCATCACGCTCTGGACCGATGCAGTCCAGCCGACTCCGCTCGCCTCGTCCGACGCGGCGGCCGCGCTCGGGCGGTTCGCCTTGAACCGGCTGGAGCCTGCCGACTGGTTCGCGCGGCGGATCCTGCGCGACCGACTGGCCGATGATCAGCAGCAGGGTGGCTGGGCCGCGCTCGAAACGGCCGAGGTTCTGCCCGCCGACGTACGGCGGTCCGGCCATCACCTGTGGACGCACCGGGCCGCAGTGATGGCCGAGCTCGATCGATTGCCACAGCAGGTCGTCCACGGCGACGCACATCCGCCCAATCTGCTCCGGCCGGACGGCGACGACGTCATCGCAGTGGACTGGGATCAATTCGGCGTCGGCCCCTTGGGCTTCGACCTCGGATACCTCTTACAGTTCACGCCGACACCGATCGCGGATCTGGTAGCCGCCTTCCAGGCCGGCAGCGCAGCTAGGTGGCCGACCGATTCAGTACGGCGAGGCGCCGTACTGATCGCTGCCGTCACCCTGGTCGCCCGCGCGGCGTGGGCGCTCCGTCAACCCGACCCCGGCGTGCACCTAGAGCGGTCGGTGACACTGTCGGCGGTCGTAGACGAAGCGGTCACCCACCTCTCGTAGAACGAGAGGTGGCCGGAGGCCTGGGGGTCGAAGCGGGTGAAGATGGTGCCTAGGTGCTCGAGGTACGTGGCCGGAGGGATGTCGATCTCGCCGGGGAACATCCGCCGATCGTAGTGGGAGGAACTGATGGGGCTCAGTGATTTTCCGCGGTACCCGTTGTTGTTCGGGCCGAGTCCGGTGCACCCGCTCGAACGCCTGAGCGCGTACCTCGGTGGGGCGAAGGTGTGGGCGAAGCGGGAGGACTGCAACTCGGGGCTCGCGTACGGCGGGAACAAGACCCGGAAGCTGGAGTACCTGATCCCGGACGCGCTCGCGCAGGGCGCCGACACGCTGGTGTCGATCGGCGGGTACCAGTCGAACCACACCCGCCAGGTGGCCGCCGTCGCGGCGAAGGTCGGGCTCAAGGCGGTGCTGGTCCAGGAGAACTGGGTGAACTGGCCGGACGCCCTCAACGACCGGGTCGGGAACATCCTGCTGAGCCGGATCATGGGCGCGGAGGTACGCCTCGACCCGGCCGGGTTCGGGATCGGGTTCAAGGACAGCTGGAAGCAGGCGCTCGCGGACGTCGAGGCCCGCGGAGGTACGCCGTACGCGATCCCGGCCGGCGCTTCGGACCATCGGCTCGGCGGACTCGGGTTCGCGCAATGGGCGTACGAGGTGGAGCAGCAGGAGCGGGAGCTCGGGGTGTTCTTCGACACGATCGTGGTCTGCTCGGTGACCGGATCGACGCACGCCGGGATGATCGCCGGGTTCGCGGGGCAGGACCGTCCGCGGCGGGTGATCGGGATCGACGCGAGCGCCAAGCTCCAGGAGACCCGCGACCAGGTCGAGCGGATCGCCCGCGCCACCGCGGAGCTGATCGGCCTCGGCCGGGACCTCCGCGCCGACGAGATCACTGTCCTGGCGGGCTGGGCCGGCGACGAGTACGGCGTACCCGTGCAGTCCACGCTCGACGCGATCCGGCTGACCGGTCAGCTGGAGGGGATGATCATCGACCCGGTCTACGAAGGAAAGTCCATGGCCGGCCTGATCGACCTGATCAGCACCGGCGACATCCCCAAGGACTCAACCGTTCTCTACGCCCACCTCGGCGGCCAACCCGCTCTGAACGCGTACAGCAGCCTGTTCACGCACACTCAGCCGATGCCGGGGCCCACGAGCGTGCCGACGAAGTAGGTGAGGCCGGCCGCGGCAGCGCCCAGGAGGAGTTGGCGGAGGCCGGAGTACCACCAGGAGCGGCTGGTGACGCGGGAGACGACGGCGCCGCATACGAACAGGGCGGTCAGAGACAGGATCAAGGAGGGTACGACGGAGTCCGCGCCGAACAGGTACGGCGCCAGCGGGATCAAGGCGCCGATGGCGAAGCAGATGAACGACGAGGCGGCCGCGATCACCGGGTTCGGGAGGTCGCCGGGGTCGATGCCCAGCTCCTCGCGGACGTGCTCCTCGAGCGCCTGGTCCGGGTCGGCGTGGAACTGCTTCGCGACCTTGCTGGCCAGGTCGGGGTCGAGGCCCTTCGCCCGGTAGGTCTCGGCGAGCTCGATCTCCTCGTCGAGCGGGTGCTTCTTGATCTCCGCACGCTCGACCTCGATCTCCGCGTGGGCGAGCTCGCGCTGGGAGGCGACCGACGTGTACTCCCCCGCCGCCATCGAGAACGCGCCGGCGGCCAGACCCGCGAGGCCGGCCAGCACGATGAACTTCGAGCCGGAGCTGGTGCCGCCGTCCATGCCGGCGATCAGCGCGAAGTTCGACACCAGGCCGTCCATCGCGCCGAACACGGCCGGGCGCAGCCAGCCGCCGTTCACATCACGGTGCGTGTGGTCCCCGTGATGCTCGGCCGAAACCTCCGGCGTCTCAGTCACGAGATCCGTCGTCGGACTCGGACCCGTTGGTGCTCCCAGCCTTCGCCGGTGCCGCCTCATCAGCGTCGTCGGACTTTGCTGCCGCGTCGGATTCGTCAGCGGTGGCCTCGGACTTCTCGGTTTCGCCGGCGGCGGGGCCGGTGGCGATGTCCTCCTGGCCGGGGCGCGTGCGGGCGCTGACGACGAAGGCGGCGACGGCCAGGACGAACAGGATGATCGCGGTCCACACGTTCAGCCGCAGGCCGAGGAAGTGGTTCACGGTGTCGATGCGCATGTTCTCGATCCACGCACGGCCGGCGGTGTACGCCGCGACGTACAGGAAGAACGCCCGTCCGTGACCGAGTTTGAACCGGCGGTCGACGAGCAGGATGAGCGCGACCACACCGAGGTTCCAGACCGCTTCGTAGAGGAACGTCGGGTGGAACGTCGCGAAGTCGGCGTACCCGGCCGGCCGGTGGTCCGTCGAGATCTCCAGGCCCCACGGCTTGGTCGTCGGACCGCCGAACAGTTCCTGGTTGAAGTAGTTCCCGAACCGGCCGAAGATCTGCGCCAGCGCGATCCCCGGCGCCATCGCGTCCGCGACCGCCAGGAACGGCACCTTGGCCCGCCGGCAGGCGATCCAGGCGCCGAGCGCGCCGAAACCGACCGCACCCCAGATGCCGAGCCCGCCGTGCCAGATCTTCAGCGCGTCGATCGGGTGCTTGCCCTCGCCGAAGTACAGCTCGGCGTCGGTGATCACGTGGTAGATCCGCGCACCGACCAGCCCGAACGGGATCGCCCAGAACATGATGTCGGCGAGCACCGGCGCCGAGCCGCCGCGCGCCACCCAGCGCCGGCGACCGAGCCAGTAGCCGACGAAGATGCCGGCCAGGATGCACAGCGCGTACGCGCGGATCGGCAGACCGAGGACGTGCCAGACACCCTGGCTCGGGCTGGGGATGAACGCCGGCACTGTCACGGCGAGACTCAGACTAGACATGGCAAAGGGGAACGCTACTCGACCCGTCAGACCACGGCCACAAACCCCGGGTCACGATGCGATCGCATCGACGGCCTTCTGCAGGCCCTCGGCGGTGAGCTGGTCGGTCTCGAGTTGCTTGCCGTTGACGTAGACGGTCGGCGTACCGGTCACGCCCCGGTCGTCGGCCGACTTGCCGACGGACTCCAGCCAGCCCGCGTACGTGTTGTCCCGCACGGCCTGCTGGAACTTGGCGTCGCCGACCCCGAGCTGCTTGCCGAGCTCCAGCAGCTGGTCGGTGGTCCAGGACTTCGAGAAGTCGCCGTACAGCTCGTCGACGAAGCTCAGCGCCTTGCCGTTCGCGGCCGCCGCGGCGAACGCGTTCGCGAGCCGCGGTGAGGCGTCCGGGTTCACGAACTGCAGCGGCCAGTACGTGAGCGTCGCCGTACCGTCCTGGACGAGCTTGTCCACTACTGCGCCGCTGGCTTCCTCGAACTCCGCGCAGTGCGGGCAGCGGAAGTCGAGGTACAGGTCGATGTTGACCTTCGCGCCGGACTTGCCGACCGTGACGCCCTTGCCGGACGTGCCCGGACCGGTGACGACCGTGGGCTCCGGGCGCCCGTTGGAGCTCACCTCGACCTTGGAGTGGCCGCGGTAGTACTGCACACCGACACCGGCGCCGAGGGCCAGCACCAGGACGATCACCACGATGATCCCGGGTGAGATCCGGCGCTTGGGCTGCAGCAGCGGATTCCCAGGGGAATTGGTCTTGCTCACGACGCGGTGACTCCTTGCGGTCCTGTGTCCGGTTCGGTGTCCGGTTCGGTGTCCGGCTCTGATACGACTGCGAACTTACTGATCGGCTTCAACCACAGCCAGGCGGCCAGCACCAGCAGGCCGAGATCGCGGAGGATCTCCTGCAGGTACTTCGTTTGTCCCGGGGCGACCTCACCTCCGCCGCCGAAGCAGCCGCAGTCGATCGACAGGCCGCGGGCCCAGGCGGACGACACCGCGGCGATGAAGACGACCAGGAAAACACCCGCGGCCACCGCGGAGGCGCGGACACCGAAGCCGATGATCAACAGCAACCCGATCGCGATCTCCAGGAACGGCAGCCCCCAGCCGACCGGCTCCACCAGGGCCGACGGGAGCAGCTCGTAGGCGCGGACCGCCTGGGCGGCGGTCTCCGGATCGGTCACCTTCAGCGCGCCGGCGACCAGCATCACGCCACCGAGGAGCAGCCGCGCCACCAAGGAGAGCCAGGGAATCCACGGCTTCACCGGTTGTCCTCCACCAGCTTCCCGAAGTCGTGCGCGAGGTCGCCGATGGCGGCGTTCGACAACCAGAGCACGTTCGCCTTGTCGTTCTTCCCGAAGCCGATCACCTGCGCTCCGTGACCGACCTCGTACCCACCGGACGGAAGCTTCTGCATCCCTTCCACCGGTACGCCGACGGCCTTGGCGATGTCCTTGATCGACGTCAGTGACCCGGTCAGCCCGACGAACGACGGGTCGAACCGGTCCAGGTACTTGCGGATCACCGGCCCGGTGTCGCGCGCCGGGTCGGTGGTGATGAACAGCATCTGGATCTGGTCCTGCACCTGGTCGTCGAGCTTGGTGAGCGCGGACGCCACGTCGGCCATCACGGTCGGGCACACGTCCGGGCAGTTCGTGTACCCGAAGAACACCAGCGTGACCGGCTTCTTGGTGGAGGTGACCAGGTTGAACGGGTTCCCGGCGGTGTCGGTCAAGGTGGCCGCGGGCATCGTGTACGGCCGGTCGAGGGTGGCACCGCGCAACCCGTTCGGGTCCTGGCTGCTGCGGATGATCGCGCCGCCGGGGTTGTCCGGCTTCTCGTCCTTGCCACTGCAGCCCGCGAGGGCGAGCAGAGCCACCGCCGCCAGGAGCAGGACAGCGTTCCTCGATCGACTCACGGCGGTTCTAACGTCCGGCGGGCGCGCGGGGTTCCCGGCGGACGCCTTCGGCCAGGGCCTCTGTGAGCTTGCGAACACCCGCGGGGCCGCCGTCCTGGAGCGCCTTGACGAGGGCCGCACCAACGATCGCCGCATCCGCGAACGCCGCCACACCGGCCGCCTGGTCACCGTTCGAGATGCCGAGACCGACGCCGACCGGCAGGCCGGTCGCCGACTTCACCCGGGCCACCAACGGCGCCGCGAGATCCGACGGCTTGTCCCGCGCACCGGTGACACCCATCACAGCGGTCGCGTAGACGAAACCGCGGCAGTTGGCCGTCGTCATCGCGATCCGCTCGTCCGTCGACGACGGCGAGACCAGGAACACCTTGTCCAGCTCGTTCTTGTCGGCAGCCGCGATCCACTCCGCGCCCTCGTCCGGGATCAGGTCGGGCGTGATCAGCCCCGCTCCCCCGGCGGCGGCGAAATCGGCCGCGAACCGGTCCACGCCGTACCGCTCGACCGGGTTCCAGTACGTCATCACGAGCAGCGGTACGTCGGAGTACGCCGCGACCTTCTCGACCGTGCTGAGCACGTCGCGGGTCCGCAGCCCTCCGGCCAGCGCGACCTCGGTCGCCCGCTGGATCGTGACACCGTCCATCACCGGGTCGCTGTACGGCAGCCCGATCTCGACGACGTCGACACCGCCGTCGATGAGCGCCTTGATCCCGTCCACGCCGCCGTCGTACGACGGGAAGCCGGCCGGCAGGTACCCGATCAGGGCAGCGCGGCCCGCGTCGTTCGCCTTCCGGATCGCGACCCCGGCCTTGCCCAGGGCAACCACATCACTCATCAGAACCCCCCAGGCCGAACCACGTCGCGGCCGTGTCCATGTCCTTGTCGCCGCGACCGGACAGGTTCACCAAGATGGATGCCTCAGGCCCCAGTTCCTTGGCGATGTCGAGCGCGCCGGCGACAGCGTGCGCGGACTCGATCGCCGGGATGATGCCCTCGGTCTTGGACAGCAACCGGAACGCCTCCATCGCCTCGGCGTCGGTGATCGGCCGGTACGTCGCCCGCCCGGTCTCCGCGAGCCACGCGTGCTCCGGTCCGACACCCGGGTAGTCCAGTCCCGCGGAGATCGAGTGCGACTCGATCGTCTGCCCGTCGTCGTCCTGCAGCAGGAACGACCGCGCACCGTGCAGTACGCCGACCTGCCCGGCGGTGATCGTCGCCGCGTGCCGCCCGGTCTCGAACCCGTCGCCGCCCGGCTCGATGCCGTACAGCTTCACGTCTTCGTCACCGATGAACGCGGTGAACAGACCGATCGCGTTCGACCCGCCGCCGACCGACGCGACGGCGGCGTCCGGCAGTTTGCCCAGCAGAGCGAGCGACTGCTCCCGCGCCTCGTCGCCGATCCCGCGCACGAAGTCGCGGACCATCGCCGGGAAGGGGTGCGAACCGGCCGCCGTACCGAGGATGTAGTGCGTCTTGTCGACGCTGGCGACCCAATCGCGCAGCGCCTCGTTGATCGCGTCCTTGAGTGTCCGGCTGCCGGTCTTCACCGAGATCACCTCGGCGCCGAGCAGCCGCATCCTGGCCACGTTCAGCGCCTGGCGCTCGGTGTCGACCTCGCCCATGTAGACCACGCACTCCAGGCCGAGGTACGCGCACGCGGTCGCGGTGGCGACGCCGTGCTGCCCGGCGCCGGTCTCCGCGATCACCCGCGGCTTGCCCATCCGCTTGGTCAGCAGCGCCTGGCCGATCGCGTTCCGGATCTTGTGCGCGCCGGTGTGGTTCAGGTCCTCGCGCTTCAGCAGGATCCGCGCACCGGCGACGTCCGACAGCCGGGTCGCGTCGTACAGCAGGCTCGGGGCGCCGATGTACTCGCGCAGCATCCGCTCGAACTCGCCGGTGAACTCCGGGTCGGCCATGGCGTCCCGCCAGGCCTGGGTGAGTTCGTCGAGCGGCGCGATCAGCGCCTCCGGCATGAACCTGCCGCCGAAGCGGCCGAAGTGCCCGAACTGGTCGGGCAGCACAGTAGACATCCGACAAACCTTCCAACCCGGCCTTGTGGCACGGGAGAGTTGCTGTCCCGTGCCGTTTGGACCGGCCGGGAAGGGCTAGTGCCGCTGCTGGATGGCGGGGTGCGATCCGGCGGCGACGAGATCGGCGACCGAGGCGCGGGGATCGCGGCCGGTCACCAGGGTTTCACCGACGAGGACGACATCGGCCCCGGCGCGCGCGAACTCGATTACATCACGCGGACCGCGGACGCCGGACTCGGCCACCCGGACGAGCTCGGTCGGGATCGTCGGCGCGACCCGGGCGAAGGTGTCCCGGTCGACCTCGAGGGTCTTCAGGTTCCGGTTGTTCACGCCGATGAGCTGGGCGCCGGCGTCCACCGCACGCCGGGTCTCCTCCTCGTCGTGCACCTCGACCAGCGGGCACAGGCCGATCGAATGGGCCCGCTCGATCAGCGAGACCAGCGCCTCCTGCTCCAGCGCCGCCGCGATCAGCAGCACCATGTCGGCGCCGGCCGCCCGCGCCTCCCAGAGCTGGTACGACGAGACGATGAAGTCCTTGCGCAGCACAGGTACGTCGACCCGGCCGCGGACCGCCCGCAGGTCGTCGAGGCTCCCGTTGAACCGGCGCTCCTCGGTCAGCACCGAGATCGCCGCGGCGCCGCCCTGCTCGTACTCACCGGCCAGCGCGGCAGGGTCGGTGATCTCGGCCAGCTCGCCCTTGGACGGGCTGGAGCGCTTCACCTCGGCGATGATCGCGATGCCCTCGCCGCGGAACACCGGCATCGGGTCCTTGGCGTCGGGCTTGCGCTGGGCCTCGAGCTTCAGGTCGTCCAGGCTGACCAGCGCCTGGCGCTCCGCGAGGTCCTCCCGGACCCCCGCGAGAATGTCGTCAAGCACAGTCATGTCCGTCCGCCCCTCAGTGGTCGCCGTCGGCCGGGACCCCGAAGCCGAGCAGCTGCAGCACCTTGCCGGCCAGCGCACCCAGCACCGCGATCCCGACG
This sequence comes from Kribbella sp. VKM Ac-2571, assembly GCF_004362255.1. Lineage (NCBI taxonomy): Bacteria > Bacillati > Actinomycetota > Actinomycetes > Propionibacteriales > Kribbellaceae > Kribbella > Kribbella sp. VKM Ac-2571. The sequence continues at coordinate 319,385 of NZ_SNWS01000007.1, read as the reverse complement.
GAGATCCAGAACAGCACCCAGTTCGGCCCCAGCACCATGGCGATGGCGCCGACCGTGAACGCGACCAGCACGATCGCCACCGCCGTCCACGCAGCCGGGCTGTTGCCGTGCAGTTCGTGCGGAGCTTCCTCGATCCGACTGGCCCCTTGATCCGCCACCGTATTGTCCATAGTTGGCGCCACTCCTCCTCGTCGTCCCGTCCTATTGTGGCGGTAGCCCGCCGACATCAGAGAGTCGGGTCCTCCCCGGCGTCGATCGCCTTCCACTGATCCGCCCCGTGATCCGACCTGGCAGCGGCCGGATCACGCTCGTAACGCTGGGTCGCGCTGCGCCAGCGGTGCGCCGTCAGGACGGTGAGCAGACCGGCCGCGACGAGCACGATTCCGCCGCCCAGGGCGAACCACGGCGCCGGGCCTCCGGTCTGGACGACCTGATCGGTCAGTACGGCGCTGAGCACCGGCCGGATGCGGCTCAACTCGGCGCCGTCGGGCCGCACCAGCAGCGCGACGGCGACCGCGATCGCACCCAGCACCACGACAAGAGCACCGAGCAGACGGCGCAGCGCCGTACCGGCGAGTTTGGTGATCACCACCGCCACCAGCGACGCGAGCGCCAGCGCGACCGGGGCCTTGGTGATCGTGTAGCCGTTGAACACCTCGTCAACGCGGCCGGTGCCCGGGTTGACCGACACCCAGGTCAGGTACGCCGAGAGGCCGAGCAGAACGACCGCCACCAGGGTGAGCAGGTCCACCAGCCGTTGCGGCTTCATCCGTCCGCCAGGACGTCGCTGAACGTTCCCGCGACCGCGATCGCGTTGAGTACGGCGGCTGCCTTCGTCCGGCACTCGGCGTCCTCCGCGGCCGGATCCGAGTCCGCGACGATCCCGGCCCCGGCCTGGACGTACGCCGTACCGCCGCGCAGCACCGCGGTGCGGATCGCGATCGCGGTGTCGGCATCGCCGGCGAAGTCCAGGTAGCCGACCACACCGCCGTACACGCCGCGCCGGGTGACCTCGAGCTTGTCGATGATCTCCATCGCGCGCGGTTTCGGTGCCCCCGACAACGTGCCCGCGGGGAACGCGGCGGTGAGCGCGTCGAAGGCCGTCATGCCGGCCTTGAGCTGCCCGGTGACCGTGGACTCCAGGTGCATCACATGGCTGTAGCGGCGGACGTCCATGAAGTCGACGACCTCGACCGTGCCGGGCGCGCAGACCTTGCCGACGTCGTTGCGGCCGAGGTCCACGAGCATCAGGTGCTCGGCGCGTTCCTTCGCGTCCGCGCGCAGCTCCTCCTCCAGCGCATGGTCCTCCTCCGGCGTCGCGCCGCGGCGGCGGGTGCCGGCGATCGGGTGCAGGATCACCTTGTTCTCGGTGACCTTGACCAGTGCCTCCGGGCTGGAGCCGACGATGTCGAAGCCGTCCAGACGGACCAGGTACATGTACGGGCTGGGGTTCGACCGCCGCAGCACCCGGTAGATGTCGAGCGCGGAGGCGCTGCTCTGCAGTTCGAACCGCTGCGAGACGACGATCTGGAACGCCTCGCCCGCGCGGATCTCCTCCTTCGCGTCCTCGACCGCCTGGCGGTACTCGGCGCTGGAGCGCTGCCGGTGCGGGTCCGGCTGGGCCTGCCGGTCCGCGTGCACGACGTACGACGGGGTGGGCCGGGCGAGGTCGCGCTCCATGGCGTCCAGGCGGCGTACGGCGTCGGCGTAGGCCTCGTCGACGCGCTCGTCGGAGTCGTCCCAGTTGACCGCGTTCGCGATCAGCCAGATCTCACCGGTCTCGTGGTCGAGCGCGGCCAGGTCGGTGGCGAACAGGAACGTCAGCTCGGGCAGGCCGAGGTCGTCGGTGGTCGTGTCCGGCAGGCGCTCGAGGCGGCGTACGGCGTCGTACCCGAGGAAGCCGACCATGCCGCCGGTCAGCGGCGGCAGGTCCGGCAGTCGCGGCGTGTGCAGGATCTCGAGCGTCTCGCGCAGCGCCTTCAACGGGTCGCCGGTCTGCGGCAGGCCTACGGGCGGGTTGCCGGTCCAGACGGCCTCGCCGTTGCGTTCGGTCAGCGTCGCGGACGAGCGGACGCCGATGAACGAGTACCTGGACCAGACGCCGCCGTTCTCCGCCGACTCCAGCAGGAACGTGCCTTCCCGTTCGGCCGCGAGCTTGCCGTACACGCCGATCGGGGTCTCCGCGTCGGCCAGCAGCCGCCGCGTCACGGGGATGACGCGGCGGTCCTTCGCGTACTCGCGAAACGTCTCAAGGCTGGGGCTGTTCACGCCTTCACCTCGATCTCGCCGTGCTCGAAGCAGCTGCGGGTCCCGGTGTGACAGGCGGGACCTTCCTGGTCGACGAGGACCAGCAGGGTGTCGGCGTCGCAGTCGACGAGGATCTGCTTGACGTGCTGACGGTGGCCGCTGGTTTCGCCCTTCACCCAGTACTGCTGCCGACTGCGCGACCAGAACGTGCTCCGCCCGCTCTCCGCGGTACGGCGCACCGCCTCGGCGTTCATCCAGCCCACCATCAGGACCTCGCGCGTGTCGTACTGCTGCACCACTGCCGGGATCAGACCGGCCGCGTCGAAGGTCAACTCGTCGATAATCACCCACCCATTGTCCCCGATCCGGGGTTGCCTTCTGACCACGGTCCCGAACTGCGAGGATGGCCCGATGACTGGTGAGGCGCGGATCGAGCAGTTGCTGGCGGAGCATCCGGTGATCGACGGGCACAACGACCTGCCGATCGCGTTCTACGAGCTGTGCGGGTACGACCTGGACGCGTACGACCTGGCCGGTTCGGTCCCGCAGCTCCACACGGACCTGCCGCGGCTCCGCGAAGGCCACGTGGGTGCGCAGTTCTGGTCCCTGTGGGTGCCGCAGGACGAGCACGCGGTACGGCGTACGTTCGAGCAGCTCGACTTCGTCCGGCGACTCGTCGAGCGGTTCCCGTCCGACCTCCAACTGGCCGATACCGCCGACGAGGTGGAGGCAGTGATCAAGGCCGGCCGGGTCGCGTCGCTGATGGGGATGGAGGGCGGCCACTCGATCGGTGAGTCGCTCGGCGTGCTGCGGGTGATGCGGGCGCTCGGCGTGCGGTACATGACGCTGACCCACAACAACAACGTGTCCTGGGCCGACTCGGCGACCGACGAGCCGGTGCTCGGCGGGCTGAGCGAGTTCGGCGAGGACGTCGTACGGGAGATGAATCGGATCGGCATGCTGGTCGACCTCTCGCACGTCTCCGCCCACACCATGCGGCACGCGCTGCGGGTGACGAGTGCGCCGGTGATCTTCAGCCACTCGTCGGCACGCGCGGTGTGCGACGTACCGCGGAACGCGCCGGACGACGTTCTCGAGACGCTGACCGGCAACGACGGCGTCTGCATGGTGACGTTCGTGCCGTACTTCACCTCGCAGGCGTACGTCGACTGGCTCGACGGGATGCACGCACTGGCGAAGGAGCACGGCCTCGAGGCACGCGAACACCGCGAGAAGGTCGAGGCGATGTACGGCGTGCCGCGGCCGGAGATCACGCTCGCGGACGTGGTCGAGCATGTCGAACACGTCCGCGAGGTCGCGGGTGTCGACCACATCGGTCTCGGCGGCGACTACGACGGCTGCCCGGAGTTCCCGGTAGAGCTGCCGGACGTGGCGTCGTACCCGGTGCTGTTCAGCGCGCTGGCCGACCGCGGCTGGAGCGACGAGGAGCTCGGCAAACTTGCCGGAGGCAACATCCTGCGCGTGCTCCGGGCCGCGGACGACGTGGCTAGTGCTTAGGTACTGCTTAGGTACTGCTCAAGCGTCCCGGTACTGGGAGCGGATCTCGTCCTGCGGCTCGAGCCCGGCGGCCTGGTACGTCGCGACCGCGCCGACGTTCGTTGCCGGGGTGACCGTGTAGACGCTGGACGCGCCCATCTCCTGGAGCGTGCGAGCGCAACCGAGGACCATCGCGGTGCCGTACCCGCGGCCGCGGTGCAGGCGGTGGACGCCCATCGGCTCGATGTAGCCGGGGCGTCCCTCGCCGGCCGACCAGACGGTGGCGGCGGCAACGGATTCGCCGAGCTCGTTGCGGAGCACGAGATCGCGTGCGTCGGCGTACGGCAGGCCGTCGGCCATCGCGAACCAGCGGTCGTCGGTGAACGTCGACCCGTCGAACGACGCCCGCTGTACGCCGGTCCGCTCGTGAGCCTCCTCCGGGCCGACCACATCGATCCGTACACCCGGATCCGGCACCGGGTCGGTCAGGTCGCGCCACACCGGGACCCACGGCACGTCCGCGTTCCAGCCGTCCTTGAACAGCAGGTCCTGGACGAGCGCTCCCATCGGCGTCTCGACGTACACCTTGCCCTCGATCAGCACGCCCCTCGCGGGCTCCGACACGTCCTCGGCGATCCGCTGCGCGAGCTCCTCGTCACGCTGGAGGTCCGGCTCGATCGCCATCCGCAGCCAGTCCGGCTCGTCGAGCATCCCGATCGCGACGATCTCCCCGCCCCGCCGCCAGATCCGGGTCGCCGCCGCCGTCCGCTCCTCCCCGAACCGCCAGAACCACCCGAGATCCCCCGGATGCAACTGCGACGCCACCCCCTCCCGCTGCCACTCCCGCAGCACCCCCACAACGTCGCCCAACTCCCCGGCCCCCGCCGTAACCATCTCAATACCCATCCCCCGATCACACACCATCGACCCCACCCACCGCACCCGACTTCCCGCCCCACGCCCGCCGAAGGTCGACTTTGTGCACCGGATCCGTACGTCCGAAGCCTGCAAATGCGGATCCGGTGCACAAAGTCGAGTTGTCCACAGGCAGTCGGGCGGCGGACGGCAGCGGGGCGGGGTTTGTTGGAGGATTGGGTGGGTGGAACGGCTTGGCGACGGGGTGCGGAGGCGGCTAGCTCACCGGATGGGCCGGCCTCTGCGGCATGTCGACCTGATGGAGCTGGGCCTGCAGAAGTACGACGTCGAACGGTTGCTGCGCAATGGACGGCTGCAGCACGCGTACGGCCGGTACGTCGACGGGAGTCTCGACGAACCCCTCGCCCGCGCCGCGTGCGCGCAGGCAGCACATCCGAGGTCGGTCATCAGCCATTTCACGGCAGCGCACCTCACCGGCCTCCGGGTGTGGACCGGCCGCGACCGACAGACGGCCGCGAACCCGATCTGGCTCAGCTGCGAACCAGGGAGCCGCCGCAACCTGAAGCGCACCGACGTCGTACTGCACCGAGCGGGCCTAACCGCACGAGACCTGCAGCTGTACCAGGGGCTGTGGCTCACTTCGGACGCTCGGACAACAGTCGACATCGCGCGCGAGTTACCACTCCGCGAGGCCGCCGTGACCGTCGATCACGCGTTGTCCGGATCAGTCTCGCTCGCCGAACTCGAGGCGGTCCTGGAGCGTCAGTACCGGTGGCCCGGCGTACGGAAGGCCCGAGCGGCTGTTGCCTTGGGCGATCCTCGCTCCGAGTCGGCCCTGGAGTCGTACGCGCGCATGGTGTTCGCGGACGGCGGCCTTCCGACGCCTGTACTTCAAGTCGAGTTCTGGGACGGGTATCGCTGGCTGGCACTTCGTGTCGACTTCTGGTGGCCCGAGTTCCGCACCGTCGGGGAAGCAGACGGCCTGGAGAAGTTCGAGGCGGCGACGCCGAGTGAACGCCGCCGGTCGCTTCGCCGGTCGTTCGAGCGTGACCAGCAACTCTCCGATTGCGGTCTCGAGGTAGTTCATTTCGGGTGGGAGGATGCGGTTCTCCACCCGGGCGATCTCGTCCGCCGGTTTCGCGGCGCGTTCGAGCGCGGCTCCCGCCGTACCGGCCCCGTCCCCACCTGGCGCGCCGCCGCGCCACAAACAACCCGCCCCGCCGCCTAACCCACCGGGCGCCGGACCCCGCGAGCTCTCCTGCCCGCCACTTTGTGCACGGTATCCGTAGTTTTGTCTGGCTGTCGCACGGATGTCATGCACAAAGTCGAGCCTTCGGGGGCGGGGGCGGGGGCGGGGGCGGGGGGTGGCGGGGGGTGGCGGGGGCTGGGTTTGAGGTTTTGGTGGTCGGGCACGGGGCGTGGGCTAGTGACAATCGACGGATGGAGTGGCTGTGCTGACCCTGACTGAGAACGCGACGCTGGTGATCAAGAGCATCACCGGGGTCGAAGGCGCGCCGGACGGGGCCGGGGTGCGGATCTCGCAGGACAACCCGGCGGATCCGGCACTCGCGGTGACCACGACCGAGGCTCCGCAACCGGGTGACCAGGTCGTCGAGGACGCGGGTGCCCGGGTCTTCCTCGAGCAGAACGCCGCGAACGCGCTCGACGACAAGATCCTGGACGCGGCGGTCGACGGCAAGGGCGGTGTCGAGTTCCTGCTGGTCCCGCAGCCGGGCGCGAGCAACGGCACGGCCCCGACCCCCTGAGCAACACGTCGGTACGTACCGACGAACGGGTAGTGGGTGACGTCCCCGCCCGCCGGCAGGTCACACTGAGCGTGACCACAAGCCCGGCGGGCGGGGACGTCCCGTTCTTCGGTACGCCGTCAGAGCGCGCTGCGCTGAGCGATCCAGCTGTCGTGCAGGCGGGTGTAGACCCCGCCGGCGCCGACAAGCTCGGCGTGTGAGCCGCGTTCCACGATCTTGCCCTCGTCGAAGACCAGGACCTCGTCGGCTGCCTCGGCCGTCGACAGGCGGTGCGCGATGGTGACCGACGTACGGCCGGACATCAAACGCTCCAGTGCCGCGTTCACCCGCACCTCGGTGCCGGGGTCGACCGCTGAGGTCGCTTCGTCGAGCACGAGCAGGTCCGGGTCGGCGATGTTCGCGCGGACTAGGGCCACCAGCTGCCGCTCCCCCGCCGACAGCGACTCGCCGCGCTGACCGACAGGCGACTGCAGCCCGTCCGGCAGCGACTCCAGCCAGTCCGTCAGACCGAGCGACTCGAACGCCGTGACCAGCTCCGCGTCCGTCACCTCGGGCCGCCCGAACCGCACGTTCTCGGCCAGCGACGCGTCGAACAGGTACCCGTCCTGCGGCACCATCACGACCCGCTCCCGCAGCGACTCGAAGGAGATCTCGCGGGCGTCCACCCCGTCCAGCCGCACCGCCCCGGATGTCGGATCCATCAATCGGGTGAGCAACTTCGCGAACGTCGTCTTGCCGGACCCGGTCTCCCCGACCACTGCGACTCGCCGGTGCGGTTCGATCCGTACGTCGACGTCACGCAGCACCAATTCGCCTTCCGGGTAAGCGAAATCGACGTCGTCGAACTCGACCGTGATCGGCCCGCGCGCCTGCTTCACGCCGTCCTCGCCCGGGTCTGCGACATCGGCCGGCGTCGCGATCACGCCGAGCACCCGCCGCCAGCCGGCGAACGCACTCTGCGCATCCGTCAGCACCTGCGTGGCGATCTGCACCGGGTCCGAGAACAGGGCCACCAGGAACATGAAGGCAAGCAGCTCCCCGAGGGTCGCCTGCTTGTGGATCCCGAGCAGTACGCCGACCGTCAGTACGCCGGCGTTCGCGAAACCGGCGGCCAGACCGCCGATCGAGAACGTCAGACCGGTGAGCGCCTGCGCCCTCGTCGCCGTATGGCGATAGTCCTCGATCGACGCGTCGATCCGGTCCTGTGTGCGCTGCTCGATCGCGTACGAGCGGACCACCTGCGCGCCGACCACCGGCTCCGCGATCGCGGACAGCATCTCGCCGACCTTCGCCCGCACTACGCCGTACGCCTTCGACATCGCGCGCTGCAGGTACTTCAGGCTGGCGAACAGCGGGATGAAGCAGGCCAGCACGACCAGCGCGAGCTGCCACGAGTAGACGAACATCACGATCGTCGCGAGCAGCATCTGCCCGAGGCTGACCAGGAAGATGAACCCGCCGAACTGCAGGAACTGCGACACCGTGTCCACGTCCGACGTGACCCGGCTCACCAGCGCCCCGCGCCGCTCGGTGCTCTGGGTCAGCACCGGCAGGTCGTGCACGTGCCGGAACGCCTTGATTCGCATCGTCGCCAGCCCGTGCTCCGAGTTGACCGCGAGCCGCACGGTCGTCAGGTACGACGCTCCCGCGGTGAGGATCACGCCCACCGCGCAGATCAGGCACATCCAGGCGACATACGACGTGTCCGGACCGCCCGGGCCGGACAGGCCCTTGTCGATGGTCTGCTGCACGGCGATCGGTACGACGATCCGCCCGGCCGTCATCGTCAGCGCGAGGAGTCCGGTCAGCCACCACCCGCGCGCGAGCTCGGGCGAGACCTTCAGACCGTCCTTGAGGGTCTGCAATCCGCCCGCGTTGTCGCCGTGGTCGAGCCGCGAAGCTTCCGCCGCGCTCACGCTGAAACCCCTTCCGAATCAAGCTGTGTATCCTCTTGGGCCTCTTCGAGGCGGCGCTCGGTGTCCTTCTCGTACGCGTCGACCAGGTCCCGGTAGGCCGGCGTCGAAGCCTGCAGCTCGGTGTGCGTCCCGTGGGCCTGGATCCGGCCTTCGTCGAGGAACAGCACCTCGTCGGCAAGCGAGATCGTCGCCTTGCGATACGCGATCACCAGCACGGTCGTCGCCGCACCGGAGTCCCCCTGTCCCGACGATTGCACCGCGGATCGCAGTCCGGCCAGAATCCTGGCCTCGACCTGCGGGTCGACCGCGCTCGTCGCGTCGTCCAGGATCAGCAGCCGCGGCCGCCGTACCAGCGCCCGCGCCAGCGCGATCCGCTGCCGCTGCCCGCCGGACAGCGTCGTCCCGCGCTCGCCGACCTTGGTGTCCAGCCCGTCCGGCAGGGCTTTCACGAAGCCGTCGCCCTGCGCGATCCGCAGCGCGTCCCACACGTCGTCGTCGCTGTAGTCCCCGCCGAGCGTGATGTTGCCGCGGATCGTGTCGTCGAACAGGAACGCGGTCTGCGCGACCAGCGCGACCGACCCGGCCAGCTCGTCGCGGGCGAGATCGCGCAGGTCGATCCCGTCGATCTTCACCGCACCCTGCTCCGGGTCGACGAGCCGGGTCAGCAGCGTCGTCAGCGTCGACTTCCCGGCTCCCGTCGGCCCGACGACCGCGACGGTCCGGCCGGGCTCGACCGTGAAGTCCACCCCGGCGAGTACGTCGCGCTCCGGCAGGTACCCGAACCGGACGCCGGCGACCTGCAGCCGGGCCGCCTTCGTCGACGTCAGCCGCGCCTCGCCGTACTCCGTCCCGCCCTCGGCCGTCAGCACCCGCTGCACGCGGTCCCACCCGACGACCGACCGCGGAAGCTCACCGAGCACCCAGCCGAGCGCCCGGATCGGGAAGCCGATCAGCGTGAACAGGAACGCCACCTGGACCACGTCGCCCGCGTCCGCGCCGCCGGAGCGCACCCGCCCGACGCCGACCAGCAGCACCGCGAGTACGCCGAGTCTGGGCAGGCCGTCGATCACCGGGTCGAACATGCCGCGAGCCTTGTTCACCGCGATGTTGGCGTCACGCAGCGCGTACGTCGGCGCGCGGAACCGCTCCGTCTCGGCGGCCTCGCGGCCCAGCGTCTTCACCACCAGCGCGCCGTCGAACGACTCGTGGGCGACCTCGGAGACGTCCGCGCGGAGCTGCTGCGCCCGGGTCGCGAGCGGCTGCAGGTAGCGCTGGAAGATCACGTTCGCGACGAACACCAGCGGGAACACCAGGCACCCCACCAGCGCGAGCCAGACGTCGGCCGCGAACATAGCGATGGTCGCGAACACCAGCATCGCGATGACGCCGATCGCCATCGGCAGCGGCGCGATCACGAACCAGGTCGACTCCACGTCGGCGTTGGCGTTCGACAGCAACATGCCGGTCGAGTGCTGGTGGTGCCACTCCAGCGGCAGCTTCAGGTACTGCCGGGTGACCCGGCGGCGGTACGTCGCCTGCAGGCGGAACTGCATCACACCGGCCCCGAGCCGCCGTCCGACGACCCCGATCGCGTTCAGGATCGCGATCCCCATGAACAGCGAGATCAGCGCCGCGATCGTGCCGCCGGTGGTGTCACCGCGCTCGAACGACGGGCGGATCAGGTGGTCGGTGGACCAGCCGAGCGCCCAGCCGCCGGCCACCGTCATAGCGCCGTACAGCATGCTGGCGAGCACGGACAGCGCGAAGACCCCCGGCTGCTCCCAGATCGCGACCCGCAGCACTCCGAAACCTCTTCGAGTGACGCTGCCCTTGTCTGGGACTTTCGGCACAGGCAAGACACACTCCAGGACAGTCAGGTGCATACGTGGGACACAGGCATGACAACGAATGACATTCTGCCACCCGCCCCACCCAACTACGATCGGATATGTGACCGACTACAGCCGGATAGAACGACTCGCTCTGTGTGACCTGTTCGAGGAGGTCGGTCCCGCCGCTCCGACGCTGTGTGACGGCTGGGACGCCTACGACCTCGCAGTCCACCTGTACGTCCGGGAAGCCGACCCGATGGCAGGCCCCGGGATCATGATCCCGGCGCTCGCGGACACCACCGAGAGACGGATGCAGCGGGCCAAGGAGCGCTACGGCTTCGCGGAGGTCGTCGGCAAGGTACGCAACGGCCCGCCGCCGGTCTCGATCTACGCGCTGCCGAAGCTCGGGCACCAGCTCAACACCACCGAGTACTTCGTCCACCACGAGGACGTCCGCCGCGCCCAGCCGTCGTACGACGTCCGCGACCTTCCCGCCGAGCAGCAGGACGCGCTGTGGAAGGCGGTCCGGCTGGCGGCGAAGACGATGATGCGCAAGGCGCCGAGCGGCCTGGTGCTCAAGCGGCCCGACGGTACGACGGCCGTCGCGAAGCGGCCGAACGACAACGGTTCCGTCACCGTGACGGGCGAGCCCGGCGAGCTGGTCCTGTTCTGCTTCGGGCGTCAGCAGGTGGCCGACGTACAGCTGGACGGCGACGCGGAGACGGTCGAGCGGCTCCGCAACGCATCATTCGGCGTGTGATTTACGCCGGGTGCGCTGGATCAGACTGCTCACGACGGTGGTCAGGATGACCAGCACGATCGCTGCCAGCACGCCCTGCCACGGCTCGTCGAAGAGCGCGTAGCCGAGCAGGCCGATCGCCATGTAGACCGCCGCCCACAGCGATGACGCGAGCAGGTCGACGAGCGCGAACCGCTCCCACTTGTAGCCGGCGAGCCCGGCCGCGAGCAGCACCGGGACCCGGCCGCCCGGGATCAGCCGGGACGTGAGCAGGACGCTGATCTCGTGCTCGGCCAGCCGCTCCCGGAGCGCGTCCAGCGACGCGTTGTCGCGCAACCACCCGATCCGCTTCGCCAGCCGTTCGCCGCCGAACCGGCATCCGGCGTACACGATCAGGTCCCCGGCGTACGCTCCGGCCGCGCCCGCGATCAGTACGCCGACCAGCCCGATCGGATTGCTGTGCGACGCCAGTACCGCGCCCGCCGACACCGCGGCGCCGGTCGGCAACACGGGCAGCACCGCCCCGATCAGGACCGCGCCGGCCAACGCGAACAAGTACCAGAGATCGAACGTGGTATCGCCTGTCACGTAGGCACCTCGATCGACTCGCCCGGCACCAGAACCTCCACCTTCACAGCGGGATCCACCTCGGTCATCGCAGCCTTGAACCTGTCCCCCGGTGGCAGGAACAGCTCCGGTTTGACCCAGTCGAGACCGATCGGCCAGAACGTCCCGAAATGTACCGGCACCGCCGTCGACGCACCGACCCGCCGCACCGCCTCGGCCGCACGGATCGGGTCCAGGTGCCCCGGCCCGAGCGAAGGTCCCCAGCCACCCACGGGCACCAGCGCGAGATCGATCGCACCGGTCTCGGCCGCGAGATCGTCGTACAGATCGGTGTCCCCCGCGAACCAGACACTCGCCGAGCCGTCGACCCGGTACCCCAGCGGCTGGGCGGCGTACGACGACCACGGCAGCCGCCGCTGGTCGTGGTGGGCCGTGACGGCGGTGATCTCGAGCGACCCGATCCGGACTTGATTGCCGGGCGCAACCTCGATGCAGCGGTCCGAGTACCTCGGCCCGCTGTCGGCGTGGATGAGCCTGGCCGCACCGCGCGGCACGATCAGCGCGGCGTCCGGCGCGATGAACGGCAACGACGTGAGATGCAGGTGGTCGGCATGCAGATGCGAGATCAGGACCGCGTCACACTTGCCCGCCTCAGCGGTCGGCGTCGGGCCGCGACGGCGGCGCAGGTGCGCGATCCGCGAGGTCAGCACCGGGTCGGTGAGGAGCCGCGTGCCGTTCGCCTCGATCGTGGTGGTGGCATGCCCCCACCACGTCACTCGCATGTCACTCGCATGTCACTCGCATGTCACCCGCACGCTTCAGGCCTCCACCTTCGACTCGACCGGTACGTCCTTGCGCTGCCCCAGCTTCTCCAGCCAGTCGATCAGCACCTCGTGGACCGCGTCGGAGCCTACGGGAGGCTCGGTCAGCACCCAGCGACTCGGGTGCACCAGAACCGCCTCGGTCTGCCAGCCGCCGATCCCGCCGTGACATCCAACCAGTTCCTCGAACGCCGCCACCTCGTGGGTGTACTCGTCCAGCCGGCTGACCACCACCAGGTCACCGTTGTGCGGCATCTCCGCCTGGTGGAGCAACGACGGCGCCGCAAGCTCGCCGTACGCCGCCAGCGGGTCCTCCCCCTCCACCCGGCCGGACCGCAGGACCCGGACCCCGGCCCGTCCGATCGCGACCGGTCCCTCGGCGAGCGAGTCGACCACGACGAACCCGATCCCGGGATGGGTCGCGAGACCCGGGATCAGCTTCGGGTGCAGCAGCTCGATCTCCTCCAGCGGCACCCGGCCGGGCGTCGTCGCCAGGTAGATCAGCGCCAGATTGCCGGACGCGGTCACGACCACCTGCTCGTCCGCGGCGATCAGCGGCTCGCAGTCCTTCGGGCCGAGCTCGACCTCGCCGGTCTTGACGTGCAGCGCCCTCCGGGTCACGGACCCGGCCACGCTGCGGCGCATGCTCAGCTCGGTGAGGAACGCGTTCACCGGGCCCCAGCCCTCGGACTTGCCGACCGCCGCGACCGGTTCCTTGGTGGTGTCGACGAGGTCGTCGACCACCTCGGCGAGCGTCCGGCCGTAGCGCTGCAGGAACGTCGCGCCCTGACTCTGGCCGTGGTCCGACAGCACGACGATCTCGTACGAGTGCGGGAGGATCTCGATGATCCGCTGCAGCGCGCCGAGCACCCGGTCGAGACCTTCGAGGGTCTGCAGCGACTCGGCGCGGGTCGGGCCGGCGTGGTGCGCGACCTCGTCGTAGTCGACGAAGTCGCAGTAGACGACCGGTGTGCCCTTCACCAGTTCGTCGGTGATCAGCGAGACGTTCAGGTCGCGGAGCAGGACATTGGTGATCGCGCGCAGGAAGATGTACCCGCCGCCGCGCTTCACCCGCGGGACCAGGTGCCGGACACGCTGCCGGCGGGCCTGGTGCAGTTCCTTGATCATCTCGGCCACGCACAGCACCAGGCCCCGCGCGGCGCCCTGCGGGCTGGAGAAGAACCGCACGTAGCCGCGGCTGCGGCTGTTCGGCAGGGAGGCCCGGCTGAACACCAGCTCGCACTTGTCCGCGTCGCCGGACCAGTTGTTGCTGATACTGACGCCGCCGTCCGCGAGCAGGCCGCGGCCGGTGGACATCCGGGCCTCGATCTCCGCCGCGTCCCGGCCGCGGTTGGTGACCATCACCCGGCCGGTCTCCTTCTCGTACCACCGGAACGCCGGGATGTGCCGCGAGCCGCCGTGCAGGATCCCGGCCTGGCTCGCCGGGGTCGTGGCCGGTACGCCGGTGTGCCAGGCGAGCATCGAGTGCTTGCCGTCCCGGATCCAGCCGCCGAGGTTCGGCAGGTTGCCGGCCAGGACCATCCAGTTCAGCAGCGGGGCGGACAGGCCGTCGATCTGGATGATCAGCATCCCGGTCTTCGCCGCGGGCTGGATCCGCCGGGCACGGCGGTGCACGACCCGCATCACCTCCGCGACGTACGCGTCGTCACTGCCCGCGTACGCGACCCAGCCGACGAAGGCACTCACCGACGACATCCAGATCGACACCAGCAGCGGTGCCTCCACCCCGCCGTGCAGGCTCACCCCGGGATCGACGGTGATAGCGAGGTAGACGACTCCGAACTGTGACAGCAGCCCGCCGATCAGCACCCCGAGCGAGCCGATCAGCACCGCGATCCCGGCCAGCACCCAGCGCACCAGCACCGAGAACACCGCCAGCAGGACGACCAGCCGGAGGATCGGCAGCCGGCCGTCGCTGCTGATCTGCGGCAGCGTCCAGAACGTGATGATCAGCGAGATCAAGGACAGCAGGCCGCCGACGAGCATCGCCTGCAGGCCGCGTCCGGTGCGGCGCAGGTCCAGCCACACCGGACGTCCACGCCTGTTCTTCGACACCTGTTCTGGTGGTTTCGCCATCGCCTGCTTCTTGCTCCCCGTCCCGTCTAGCCATGCAGGTACGAGAGTACGGGGTCACGCAGACGGATTTACTGCACCTCGAGGTAGTCGACTTCCGTGTAGAGCGTGCCCTTGGTCAGCCGGATCGTGTTCCAGCCGGCGTTGAGCGTGACGGAGACCGAGCTCTGCTGCCAGTTGTCCCAGCCGGTGACCGGATAGCTGACCGCACCGGCATTGTTGCCATTGACAACGAGACCGTGGCTCGCCGTGGAGGCCGATCCGTTCGCGTAGCCGACATGCAATGTGTAGCCGCCGGCGACCGGCGCGAACACCGTGTTCTCCACCCACGAGTCGGCGTAGTCGATGTACGCGACCACCTTCCCGTCCGACGCGCCGGCCGCGTTCGACCGTACGACGCAGTGGTTCAGCGTGCCGCGCCCCGGCTCCCGCGCACCACCGGGTAGTCGTTCGCCCACCCGACGTCAGCGACGTACAGGTGCCGTCCGCCGTTCACCCAGCCGTGGACGAACACCTTGTTCCCGACGACGTCCGCGCCACCCGGCCCGCAGATGTGGTTGTCGAACGTCGCCGTCGTCATCAACGGCCGGTACGCCGTGGTCCACGGGCCGCTCAGACTCGTCGAGGTCGCGTACGACGTCAGGTAGTTGCAGTCGTTGTAGCCGCCGCCGGAGAAGAACAGGACGTACTGGCTGCCGCGCTGGACGAGATCCGGCGCCTCGATCACGCCGCTCGACGTGAGCATCGCGGTATTGCCGCCGACGAGACTCCGACCGTTGTTCGCCGTACGGGTCAGCCAGAGCGTCGACGGCCGGCTGATGGCGTTGCCGTCGTTCTTCCAGACGAGATACCGGGTGCCGTCGTTCGCGACGAACGTGTTCGCGTCGATCGCGCCGCCCAGGTCGAGCGGGCAGATCAACGGCGCCGTACCGACCGGCTGGAACGGGCCGAGCGGATTCGTGGCGGTGGCCACGCCGATGCACTGGCGGCCGGAGGCCTTGTGCCAGGCGGTGTAGGTCAGGGTGTAGGTGCCGTCGGAGTTCGGGTAGACGTCCGGCGCCCAGGTGCGGCCGGGCTGGGCCCAGGCGCTGGACGGGCCGCCGGGCATCGCGTCGCCGCGGACCGTCCAGGGCCCGTTCGCGCTCGGGGCGGTCGCGACCGGAAGGGTGCCGCGACTGCCGTTGGTCGCGTAGGCGTACCAGGTGCCGTTCTGCTGGAAGACATCCGGGTCGGGGAAGTTCTCGCCGATGATCTCGCTCGGGAAGACCGCCGGTGTGGTCGCGGCGTGGACCGTCGGTGACAGGAAGGCGGAGAGGCTGAAGACGGCCAGAGCGGCCGCCAGAAGTCGTCTCATGTGTGACTCCTCAGGTGGGGGCGGATACCTGTGGGACAAACTTTTCCATCGATTCACCTGAAACACGAGAGCTCAATCCCTGGACCCCGAGGTCTGCGAGGTGTTGACTCCCGCTAGTTGGTTTCCGCCTGGTTTGAGGGAGGGTCTCGTGAGTCGTTTACCGAGAGGGATGATCGCCGCGGTTGCCGCGGTCGCAGCCGCTGTGGGTGGGGTCGTCACGCAATCGGTCGCGGCGCCCACCGCCGTACAGACAACAGCTCTCCAGCAGCGGCTCGACGGGCTGCTGAACGACAGCCGGTACGACGGTTCGCAGGTCGCGCTCGTGGTCCGCGACGCGACCACCGGTGAGACGCTGTACGACCGCAACGGCGGCCAGCGGATGCTGCCCGCGTCGAACACCAAGCTGTTCAGCTCGACCGCCGCGATGCACGTCCTCGGCCCGTCGTACCGCTTCCACACCGACGTACTCGCCGGCGCGCCCGTCCGCGGCGGACAGCTGCTCGGCAACCTCTATCTGAAGGGGTACGGCGACCCGACCGCACTCGAGTCGGATTACGCGGCACTGGCCAAGCAGCTCAAGACCGCCGGCGTACGGCGGGTGTACGGCGACCTGATCGCCGACGACACGTACTTCGACCACGTCCGTCTCGGTGACAGCTGGGCCTGGGACGACGAGCCGTTCTACTACAACGCGCAGATCTCCGCACTGACGCTCGCCCCGAACACGGACTACGACTCCGGTACGGCGATCGTCGAGAGCCGCCCCGGTGCGACCGTCGGCGCACCGGTGCAGCTGGCCATGGTCCCGGCGAACGGCGTACTCACGATCGTCAACACCGCGACGACCGGCGCGGCCGGTTCCTCGAACACGCTGAACGTCGAGCGCGACCACGGCACCAACGTCGTCCGGGTCAGCGGCTCGCTGCCGCTGGGCGCCTCGGTCGACCAGGAATGGGTGACCGTCTGGGAGCCCGAGCTGTACGCCGCCGACGTGTTCCGGCGCGCGCTGTCCGCCCAGGGCATATCGGTCAGCGGCCGGATCAAGAACGCGGCCACTCCGGCGAGCGCGACGCGTCTGGCGCGGGACGAGTCGATGACCGTCGGCGAACTGATGACGCCGTTCCTGAAGCTCTCGAACAACATGCACGCCGAGACCCTGGTCAAGGCGATGGGTGCCGTCGTGGAGGCGGACGGCTCCTGGTCGTCCGGGCTGGGCGTCGTCACCGACTACGCGAAGAGCATCGGCGTCGACACCAGCCGGATCCGGCTCTCCGACGGCTCCGGCCTGTCGCGCAAGGTGAACGTGACCGCGGACTCGATCACTGACGTACTGATCGGTGCGCAGAAAGAGTCCTGGTGGAAGCAGTGGTACGACGCTCTGCCGATCGCGGGCAACCCGGATCGGTTCGTCGGCGGCACGCTGCGCAGCCGGATGCAGAACACGCCGGCCGCCAACAACCTGCACGGCAAGACCGGATCGCTCACCGGCGTCACCTCGCTGTCCGGGTACGTGACGAACAAGGACGGCCGGAAGCTGGTGTTCTCGATGATCAGCAACAACTATCTGGTCAGCCCGCGCTCGATCGAGGACGCCGTCGGCGTCACGCTCGCGTCCTGGTCAGACCAGGCGCCTCCCGCGACCGTGTCCACCTTGAGGACCGCTCAGACGACCTGTGAGCTGGAGTGGGACAAGGCCTGTTAGTGCCCCTTTAATGGCTCTTTAATGCCTTGGACAGTACGGCGGTCGTTCATCACCATGTGGGGATGACCGCCGTACTGCCAGACGCCTGCACCGTCCGTCCGCCGACGCTGGAGGACGCGCAGGCGTTGCTCGAGCTGGTGTCCGACTACAACACCTCGGTGGTCGGTTTCGCCGACTACACCCTCGACGACGCCCAGGACGAGCTCTCCGAGCCCGGCTTCGACCCAGCAACCGACGGCTGGCTGGTGTTCGACGACGGCCGGCTGGTCGGGTACGGCTCGGTCTTCGGCAAGGGCGATCATCGCCAGCTCGACCTCGACGTCGTGACCACCGACCCCGTCGTGGAGCGTTTTCTGCTCGACCGGGTCGAGCGCCGCGCAGCCGAGCTCGCCACGGAGTACGGGCACCCGGCAGTGCTGGTCGACATCGTCAACTACCAAGCCGACAAGGCCCGCGAGGAACGGCTGGCCGGCTACGGATTCGAGCGCGGCACGATCTTCCACCGGTTGCGGATCGACCACGACGGGGCGGTGCCGGCCCTCGCGGTTCCGGACGGAGTCACGGTACGGCGGGGCGCGCCGGACGAGGCGAGCCGTCGGGCCGCGCACGACGTACTGAATGCCAGCTTCGCGGGGCAGTTCGGGTTCTCGCCGCGCTCGTACGAGGAATGGCATGCCTCGCTGGAGAACTTCTCGGCCTTCGACTGGTCCCAGCAGACGCTGCTGGAACTGGACGGCGAGGTGGTCGCGATGCGGCTGTGCAACGACCAGTTCGTCGAGGACGAGAACTGCGGCTACATCGGGCGGCTCGGCGTACTGGAGAAGGCTCGCGGGAAAGGCCTCGCGAAGTTCCTGCTGCGCGACCAGTTCGCGCTCGACGCGGCGGCCGGACGAACCGGCACGATCCTGCACGTCGACACCAACAACCCGACTCCGGCACTCGGCGTGTACCTGTCGGTCGGCATGCAGGCCACCCTCGTGATGGAGGTCTGGCGACGCGAGGTGCCCGCCGCATGAGTCTGCCGCCCGGTTACACCGTTCGGACGATGCGGCAGGAGGACGCCGCGCTGATCGCGGAGCGGTCCGGGGTCTACACGTCGGCGCTGCTCGGCTTCCCCAAACACAGCCCGGAGGACGTCGCCAACTACCTCCGGGATCCCGGCATCGACCTGGCGACCGACGCCTGGGTAGTGCTCGACCCGGACGGCGACTTCGCCGGCTCGGCCACCGCCGTTCCGATCACCGGCGGCAGCCATCTGAATCTCGACATTCTCAGTGAGAACCCGGCTGTCCTCGACTGGCTGCTCGACCAGTCGGAGTGCCGCGCCCGCGAGCTCGGCCGGGACGAGGTGATCCTCCGAGTGGGTGCGATCCGGCAGGACGAGAAACTCCCCAAGGTTCTTGCCGCGCACGGTTTCACGGTCGGTACGTCGACGCACCGGATGCGCATCACCTTCGACGGCCCGGTGCCGCCACCCGCCGTACCGGAGGGCGTCGTCGTACGGCGCGGCGCTCCGGACGAGGCGAGCCGCCGGGCGGCCCACGGCGTACTGATGGAAGCTTTCGCCGACCAGCCCGGGACCCAGCCGCGACCGTTCGAGGACTGGGCCGCGTCGCGCGAGAGCCGATCGACGTTCGACTGGTCGCAGGTGACGGTCGTCGAGGTCGACGGCCGGGCCGTCGGGATGACCGAGTGCAACCACAACTTCCTCAGCACCGACAACTGCGGGTACGTCGGACGACTGGGCGTCGTACCGTCCGCCCGCGGCCGCGGTCTGGCCAAGTTCCTCCTGCAGAACGCGTTCGCGGTCGACGCCGCCGCCGGCCGCACCGGCACGATCCTGCACGTAGACGCCGGCAACCCAACCCCGGCCGTCGCCCTCTACACAGGCGCCGGCATGCACCCAGACATCACCAGCGACATCTGGACCAAGACCCTCCGCAACGACAGGAGGTAGTCGCGCCCTCGACGCCTCCTCACCCGGCCGTCCCCGCCTGAACGCCCGCTCCAGAGCCCGCTCCGAGCAACTACCTCCTGTCGTTAGCGGGTCCACCTCTTGCTCTCGAGAGATGTGAGAGATTACTCTCGAAACATGTCTCTCAGGAATCCGTACGGCGATTTCGAGATCACCGACCCGCAGGCGATGCGCGCGCTGGCGCACCCGGTGCGGCTCGCTGCGCTCAGCTATCTGCAGAAGAACGGCCCGGCGACGGCGACACAACTGTCCGAGCACGTCGGTGCCTCTCCCTCGGTGACCAGTTGGCACCTGCGGCACTTGGCGGGCTTCGGGCTGGTCGTGGACGGCCCGCCGCCGAGCGGGTCGGACCGGCGGCAGCGCTGGTGGCATGCGGCCGCCCGTGGCTTCCGGTTCGAGATGCCCGACACCGCGGAAGGCGCCGAGGCCGGCCGGCTGCTGCGGACCGAGCTGATGAACCAAGCACTCGAGTCGACCCAGCACTGGCTGACAGAGACCGAGCCGAACCTGGACCCCGAGTGGAGCCGGCTGGCCGGTACGTCGAACACCCTGCTGACCCTCACACCCGCCGAGGCCGAGGCCATGGAGTCCGCGATCGAGCAACTGATGGCGCCGTACGTCCAGCGTCGCGACGCCGGCGAGTCCCCCGACGACGCTCGCCCGGTGCGGTACGTCCGCATCTGCTTGCCTGAAGCAACGGAGTGACATGAAGACGCTGCCCGCCACCAGCCTTTGGCGTGACCAACGATTCCGGACCTTCTGGTCCGCGCAGGGCGTCTCCGAGTTCGGGGATCGGATCACCGAGCTGGCACTGCCGCTGATCGCCGTCACCATGCTCGACGCCTCCCCCAGCCAGGTCGGCTTCCTGACCGCGGCGGTGTGGCTGCCGAACCTCGCGTCGCTGTTCATCGGCACCTGGGTCGACCACCGGCGCGACAAACGACCGCTGATGATCGCCGCCGACCTGGCCCGGACGGTCCTGCTGCTGACCTTGCCGATCGCCTACTGGTTGGATCTGCTGACCCTCGGTCACTTGTACGCGATCGCGATCCTGGCCGGCACGGCGCATGTCGTGTTCGGTACGGCGTACGCCTCGTTCTTCGTCCGGATCGTCGAGCGGGACCAGTTCCTCGAGGCGAACAGCAAGCTGTCCGCGACGCGCTCGATCTCGTTCATGGCCGGGCCGGCCGTGGGCGGCCTGCTCGTCCAGTGGCTGACGGCGCCGGTCGCGATCGTCGTCGATGCGTTGACGTTCGTGTTCTCGGCTCTTCAGATCAGCCGGCTGAAGGTCGAGCCGGCGGCGTCCGAGCAGTCGGACGAGCCGCTGCTCCGCCGGGCCGCCGCCGGGATGCGGTACGTGCTCAAGCATCCCTACCTCAGCCGCAGCCTGGGCTGCGCGACCACGGTGAACTTCTTCAACCTGATGAGCATGGCGCTGCTCGTGCTGTTCGCGAGCCGCATCCTCGGGTTGTCCGCGGGTGTCATCGGCGTGGCGTTCGGGGTCGGCGCGTCCGGCGGCCTGCTCGGCGCAGTCACCGCGTCACCGCTCAGTCGCCGGTTCGGCGCCGGTCCGGTGATCGCGGCCGGCGCGGTCATCTTCCCGGGCTCGATCGCGATCGCCGCGCTCGCGGACGGGCCGACGTGGCTCAAGGCGGTCGCGCTCGCGGTCGCCGAGTTCATCGGAGCGTTCGCGGTGATGTGCTTCGACGTACCGCTGAACTCCCTGCAGGCCGCCGTCATCCACGACCACATGCGCAGCCGCGTCGCGGGTGCGTTCAGCAGCATCAACTACGGCATCAGGCCGCTCGGCGCGGTCGTCGGAGGGTTCCTCGGCACCTGGATCGGTGTCCGCGAAACCCTCCTCGTCTCCGCCGCCGGCGGCCTGCTCGCCGTACTGTGGCTGGTCGGCTCCCCGATCATCCGCACTCGCGAACTCACCGGCCTGGAGCCACCGGAGCTCTAGTCCTCGATCACGTCGACCTTGGCGACGGTCGTGCGGAGCGGGACCTCCTTGATGAAGGCGACCGCGATCAGGCTGACCACCGCACAGGCGGCCGCGATCAGGAAGATCCGTCCGGTCGCGTCGCCGTACGCGTGCCGCACCAACTCGGCCAGCTGCGGCGGCAGGTGGTTGACGTCCAGCAGACTCGTGCCGCCGGAACCACCCTCCTGCAACTTCCTCGCGGCCTCGGCACCACCCGGGCCACTGGCCAGCAGACCGTGGACGATCAGGTCCTTCACCCGGACGGCGAGGACGGCGCCCAGTGCGGAGACACCGACCGCACCACCCAGGCTGCGGAAGAATGCCACCGTCGCGCTCGAGGCACCGATCTGGGTGACGTCCACGGTGTTCTGCACAGCGAGGACCAGGTTCTGCATGGTCATGCCCATGCCCAGACCCATCGCCAGCATGCCGAGCCCGACGAACCAGTACGGCGAGGTGTGGTCGATCGTGCCGAGGATCAGCAGACCGCCGAGCAGCAGGATGCCGCCGGCAACCAGGTACCGCTTCCACTTGCCGTAGCGGGTGATCAGCTGACCGGAGCCCGCCGAGCCGACGAACGAACCGAGCATCATCGGGATCGTCAGCAGGCCGGCCTCGGTCGGGCTGTAGCCGCGGGCGATCTGGAAGTACTGACCGAGGAAGAGCGCACTGCCGAACATCGCGACGCCGACCGCGAGGCTGGCGACGATCGCCAGCGCCGTGGTCCGCTCCCGGACGACCTTCAGCGGGACCAGCGGCTCGGCCACCCGGCTCTCCACCATCACGGCGAGGAAGCCGAACAGCAAGGTGCCGCCGACGAACAGCGCGGACTGCCACGACATCCAGGCGAAGTCCGAGCCGGCGAAGGTGACCCAGAGCAGCGGCAGGCTGGCCGTGATGCTGATCAGCACCGCGCCGAGGTAGTCGATCCGGACCTCACGCTTCAACAGCGGCAGATGCAGGTACTTCTGCAGGATCACCAGGCTGACCACGGCCAGCGGGACGCACACGTAGAAGCACCAGCGCCAGCCGAGCCACGAGGTGTCGACGATGACGCCGCCGATGAGCGGGCCGCTGACGGTCGCGACCGCCATCACGGCGCCCATGTAACCGGAGTACCGGCCGCGCGAGCGGGGTGGGATCGCGGCGCCGATGATGGCCTGGGCGAGCGCCATCAGTCCGCCCATCGCGAGGCCCTGCAGCACCCGGGCGCCGATCAGGAACGGCACGTTGTGGGACAGGCCGGCCAGCGCCGAACCGACCACGAAGAGCGAGATCGCCAGCTGGACCAGCAGTTTCTTGCTCATCAGGTCCGAGAGCTTGCCCCAGATCGGGGTGGACACCGTGGTGGCCAGCAGGCTCGCGGTGAGGACCCAGGTGTACTGCGTCTGGGAACCCTCGAGCTCGGCGATGATCGTCGGCAGCGCATTGCTGACGATCGTCGAGCTCAGCATCGCCGTGAACAGCGCGGCGAGCAGGCCGATCAGGATCTCGAGGATCTCGCGGTGGGTGAGTTCCGGCGCACTGGGCAGTTGGCGCCGGGTCTCGGTGACAGTCATCAGTCTCCAGTCTTGGGGTTACGCCTCACGACCTTGTTGGCCTCGACAATGGCGGTGGCGACCCGCTGCATAGTGGCCGCGGCCGCGGTCATCGCTTCGTCGTCGAGGTCCGCAAGGGCGGTTCTCAGTTGCTGGGTGTAGGACGAATAGAGCGCCTCGAGCTGGGCCTTGCCCTGGGACGAGAGGCTGACCAGCCCCACGCGGGCATCGGCCGGGTCAGGCCGACGGCTCACCAGTCCGTCGGCCTCGAGCGCGGTCAGCTGCCGACTCACCACCGACGCGTCGACGCCGAGCTTGGCGGCGATCTCGCCGCCGCGCTGCTCGCCGTCCTTCATCAGCACCTTGAGCACACTCGCGTCGGAACGACGGAGTCCGCCGTCGCCGGCCAGGTGCCGGTGCTCGATACACCGCACGGCGCGCACCAGGGAGCTGACTCCTTCGAGCAGCTCCTGCGCGGCCGCATCCCGCTCTACCCCCGGGACAAGGGGTTGCTGAGCTAGTTGCATAACCCAACTATATACCTAAGTAGTTGGTTTCCACAACCATATGCACAGGCTGTGGAAAACTGGTTACGAGTGGTGAGCTCTCAGCCGAGGTCGGCGTTGAGGCGGCCGAGCAGGCGGCCGAGGTCGGCCAGGTCGGTGGGGTTCCAGCGGTCGAGGATGGCGCGGAACTCGGTCCGGCGCTGGGTGCGCATCGCCTCGTAGCGTTCGGCGCCGGTGGTCGTCAGGCGCAGCAGGCGGGCGCGGCCGTCGTCCGGGTCGCCGACGCGTTCGATCAGGCCGAGGTTCTCCAGCTGGGTGATGCCGCGGCTGACGGTGGACTTGTCGAGGCCGAGCACCTGGGCGACGTCCGAGGCGCGCACGCCGGCGCTGCTGCCGGTGCCCATCTCGATCTGGGAGATCAGCGCGTAGCCGGCCGCGTCCATCTCCGGGTGCACGCGGCGAGCGAGCCGCAGCGAGGCCGACCGTGACCGGCGGAACAGCGCCGACAGTTCCTGCTCGATCGCCGCGACCATCTGCTCCGACCGCTCAGCAGACGGGGCCGGCTGGTCCGGCTGGGCCGCCTGGTTCGAGTGGTCGACCTCGGCGGGTGTGCTCACCGGACCACGATCCCGGCGTCGCGCAGCGCCTTCTTCACGTCGGCGATCCGGAAGTCGCCGAAGTGGAACACGCTCGCGGCGAGTACGGCGTCCGCGCCGGCCTGGACCGCGGGCGGGAAGTGTTCCGGCGCCCCTGCTCCCCCGCTGGCGATCAGCGGTACGTCGACCACCGCGCGAACCGCCTTGATCAGCTCGAGGTCGAACCCCTGTTTCGTCCCGTCGGCGTCCATCGAGTTGAGCAGGATCTCCCCCGCGCCCAGCTCACAACCGCGCTGCGCCCACTCGATCGCGTCCAGCCCGGCCGACTTCCGGCCGCCGTGCGTGGTGACCTCGAACCCGCTCGGCTGCTCCGCGGCCCGTCGTACGTCGAGGGACAGCACCAGCACCTGGTTGCCGAAGCGGTGCGCGATCTCGTGGATCACGTCCGGCCGCGCGATCGCGCCGGTGTTGATCCCGACCTTGTCCGCACCGGCCCGCAGCAGCCGGTCCACGTCGCCCACCTCGCGGACCCCGCCGCCCACGGTCAGCGGGATGAACACCTGCTCGGCGGTACGCCGGACAACGTCGTACGTCGTCTCGCGCGACCCCGACGACGCGGTGATGTCGAGAAAGGTCAGCTCGTCCGCACCCTCCGCGTCGTACACCTGCGCCATCTCGACCGGATCCCCGGCGTCCCGCAGATCCGCGAAGTTGACGCCCTTCACCACCCGTCCGGCATCAACGTCCAGACAGGGAATCACCCGCACAGCAAGACTCACGACGCAAGCCTAGCGTTCGGCCTGAACCAACCAGTGCAACAGCGGCGGCGTGGACAGGCGCCACGCGTGTGGGCAGGCAGCGGGGGTGTGGAGATGCGACGGGGGCTGTGAACAGGCAATAACTTGTTCACAGCCCCCGGCACGCCGGTCTACACCCGACGGCCGCCCGCGCCAGGCGGCGGTTACTTCCAGGCGCGGCGGCGGTTGTCGGTGGACTTCATGGGGCGGGTGGACTCCCAGACGCGGCGCCAGCGGGCTGCTTCGGGGCCGGTCTGCGGGGGTGAGGCGCCGATGGCGGCGCGGCGGCGGGCCTCGTACCAGGTGGTGGACTCCTCGTCGAGGAGAGCCGAGACCGCGGCCGCGATCCGGGGCGCGAAGTCGCGAGCACTCTCACCCTCGGCAGGCTTCAACGGGTCGCCGTACCGGACGTGCACCGCGGGTCGGCCGGGGATCGGCCAGCCGCGGCCGCGCGGCATCGCGGCGAACGAGCCCTTGATGCCGACCGGGATCACCGGCACGTCGTGCTCGACGGCCAGGTACGCCGCGCCCATCCGGAACCGCTGGATCCAGCCGTCCGGCGAGCGCGTGCCCTCCGGGAAGACCACGACGTTCCAGCCGTCCGCGAGCAGGTCGCCCGGCGTGGAGCTCATCTTGCCGCCGCGGCGCTCGATCGGGAAGGTGTTGAACACGATCGCCGACCCGGCCGCCCGCCACCAGGTGTCGAAGAAGTAGTCCGCCGCGGCCGCGAACGCCGTCTTGCGGCGCATCGCGTCCGGCAGCGACAGCAGCAGCAACGGGGTGTCCAGGTGCGACGAGTGGTTCGCCACGATGATCGCCGGGCCGTCGAGCTTGAGCAGCGAGTCCAGGCCGCTGACCCGCGGGCTCACCTCGAAGTTCAGGACGGCGTTCAGCGGACCCTTCTGGAGCAGGTCGCGGATCGCGATCGCGGCCGGCGTCCGGGCCCACTTGGTCGGGAAGACCGCGGACTCCTTCGGGATCACGTACGGCTCGGCGGACCGCGGTACCTGCGGCCGCCGGCCCCAGCGCCACCCGCGCGCGACCTGCTTCACGTCGCGCGCGGTGTCCTTGCCGAACTTCACCAGACTCGCGCCCATCAGCGCACGTCCGCGAGCAGGTGCGGCGGGTTGTGCAGGTACGTGATCGACGGCGACCGGCCGACCGAGTGGCTGACCATCTCGAGTGCGTCCTGCAGCGTCGACGCGGACCGGAAGCCCATCCGCTCGACGGTCTTGCGGTTCGCGCCGACCCAGACGATGTCACCGCAGTGGTCCAGCGCGTGGGAGATCCAGTACCACATGTAGAACGGGTGTACGCCGTGGTACGCGTACGACGTCCGGTACAGGTGGATGTACCACGGGTCCTCGGCGTACTGCTTCTCGAACTTCGCCTCGATCGTCGCCGGGTCGGTCGACTCCGACAGCACCTCCTCGAAGAAGTCGACGTACGACGGGTGGTGCAACTGGCTGAACTCGTAGTCGACCGGGTGGTAAAGGATCACCGCGCCGTCCTTGCGGACGACAGGGTTGCCCCGGTACGAGTTGAAGTAGTAACCCAGGCCCATGCAGGCGGCCAGGATCGGGTTCATCACCGAGTTCACGTTGTACGGGCCGACGAACGGCACGCCCATGATCGCGACGTCGGACTGGCCCTGGACCTCGACCAGGTGCTGGCGGTGCACGGCCTCGATCGTCTTCTCGTGCACCGGCTCGATCGCCCCGGCGTTGATCCCGGTCAGGCCGTAGTTCGACCGGACGTCGGTGAAGATCTTGTGCCGGACCTTGGCCGGCGCGGCGGCCAGCGCGCGCTTGGTGCCGAGCATCGAGGCCTGGTCCTTGATCGACCACTCCCACTCGCGCTTCTGCAGGAACTCGATCGGCCCGCCGAAGATGTCGTTGTTCAGCGTCGTCTCGATCTGGAAGACCTTGACGTGGCTGGTCAGCACCTCGCCCATCCGCCAGGCGGAGTGGTGCATCTTCGAGGCCTTGTGGTCCATGAACGACCGCGAGTGGATCATCGTGTGGCTGTTGTGGTGGTGCTTCAGCGACTTGTACGACGCCAGCCCGATCGACGTCGACTTGTGCCCGCCGTCCATCGCCACCAGGTTCACGTTCACGTAGACCAGCAGGTCGGACTCGGCCGCCCGCTTGGAGATCTCGACATCCTCGCCGTGCCGGGTCTGGCCCAGGTGGGTCAGGTTGTCGCGGTCCTCGGCGTCGAAGTTGTAGAGCTTCCCGTCCGGGAAGAACGACCGGAAGACCCGCTCGCCGACAATCTCGCGCAGCTCGTTCGGGGTCAGCCGGCGGTGCAGCGCATTCGCGGAGATCAGCTCGACGTCGTCGACACCGGCCTGTGCGGCCAGCTCCAGCACCGCCTCGATGACGCGCTGCCGGATGTCCGGCTTCTTCATCGGGGGCAGCGGCAGCGAGATGTCGTCGAACGCGATCGTCAGCCGCATCCCGGCGCGCAGCAGCTCCGGCAGCGGCTCGGAGTCGATCGGGTTCAGCAGCGCGTTCTGGATCGCCTCGTCGACGTCGCGGACCGGCGGCAGCGCCTCCGGCGGGTACACCACCCGGGTGCCCTGCGGGAACCGCTCCAGCAGGAAGCCCTCGCCGTTGTGCACGAGCAGCGGCGGCGTCCGGTCGTCCACCTCAAGCACGAAACCTGGCCGAGACATGTCAGAACCTCTCTCGTCGTACGTTCAGCGCCCTCATGAGGCCCTCACATCGAAAGCAACCTTGACTGTTCCCAGTCGGCCGGCGGAGTGCGCGTGGTCGAGCGCCTCGCGCCAGCGGTACAGCGGGTAGCGGGCCCCGACGATCCCGTCCAGCGGGGCGCGGCCGGCGAGTTCCAGCGCGGTCTCGAACGCCGGGCGGCCGTTCGGCTCCTCCCGTGCGGAGGCGTACGTGCCGGTGACCTCGAGCTCGCGGAACCACACCGGCGACAGGTCGGCGCCGCTGGCCGGCATCCCGGACAGCACCACCCGGCCGCCGGCCTTGGTGACCCGCAGCACGGTGTCTATCGAGTCCTTGCTGCCGACCGCGTCGACGGCGACGTCGACGCCGCCGAGCAGGAACTCGCCCCCGCTGAAGTCCTGCTTCAGCCGGAACGCCCCGGTCGCCCGCCGTACGCCGCGGAACACCTCGTCCGGCGCCACGACATCGCTGGCCCCGAACGCGCGCGCCAGCTCACGCTGCTTCGCGTGCTTGGCGACCACGGTGATCCGCCCGGCCTGCGTCAGCTCACGCAACGCGAGCGTCGCGAACAGCCCGACCGCACCGGCGCCGCTGACCAGCACGGACTGTCCCGGCTGAACCTTGGCCCGCAGCGCAGCGTGTACCGCACCCGCCAACGGCTCGACCAGTACGGCGCGCTCGTCGGACATCCCGTCCGGTACGGCGTACAACTGGCTGCGATGCGCGACCATCACGTTGCCCCAGCCGCCACCGGTGTCGCGGCAGAACCCGGTCTGCAGACCCGGCGCGACATGGCCGACCGTGATCCGGTCGCACCTGTTGGTGTTTCCGGACACGCAGCCCTCGCACGGCTCGACGCCGCGCGCCGCGCAGGTCAGGACGCTGTCCATCACCACGCGGGTGCCCTTCGGCAGGTCCTCGCAGTCGTCGAGCAGCTCGCCGACGATCTCGTGGCCCGGAACGAACGGCAGCGACACAACCGCGGAGAAGTACAGCTTCGTGGCGCCGGTGACCATGCCGAGGTCCGAGCCGCAGATGCCGGACAGGATCGGCCGGATCCGCGCCCAGCCCTCCCGCTCGGCCTTCGGCTCGTTGATGGTGACGAGGCGCAGCGGCGCGGCCGGTCCGGTCAGGATGCCGGGGATACGGCCGCCGACCGCCTTGGCCGCCAGGTACTTCGCCGGCGACCGGTACATCTCTAGAGCGAGCATCATCGGGCGTTCACCCCTGGGAGCTCCAGACGGGACGACGTGGACGGGGTCTTCCAATCGACGATCTGCCAGCGCGCGGCCCGGGCGGCCCGGAACAGCGACACGTCCGGCGAGACCGCGACCGGGTTGCCGACCGCTGACAGCATCGGCAGGTCCGAGTGGCTGTCGGCGTAGGCGTACGACTTGGACAGGTCGATGTTGGTCTGCCGCGCGTGGTGCTTCAGCCACGCGGCCCGCGACTCACCGACCAGCGGCGGGCCGGACAGGAAGCCGGTGCAGCGGCCGCGGTCGTCGACGGCCAGCTCGGCGGCGACGATCTCGTCGAACAACGGCTCCAGCGGACGGGTCAGCGGCCGGACGGCGCCGGTGATCAGGATCGTCTTGTGCCCCGCGGCGCGGTGCTCGCGAATCCGTCGTACGGCCGCGCCACTCAACCGTTCGAGCACGTGCTCGGCGAGGATCTCGTCGACGATCTGGTTCAGCTCCTCCAGATCCGCACCGGCGTACCGGCGGTAGATCGTGCGGAGGAACGTGCCCCGGTCCTTGCGCTCGGCGGCGATCAGCTTCGGGAGCTTGCGGAGCATCGCGCCGATCTCGCCGGCCCGCTGCGGGCCGTCCAGCTCGGGCAGCCGCATCCACAGATAGGTCTCGATCACGTTCGACGACAGCAGCGTGCCGTCCATGTCGAACGCCGCCACGACCTTCGCCGTGTCAGCCGAGGACGGCTCGACCTTCTTCAGCACGCCCGCGGACTCGGCGAGCGCCTTGTTCCGCTTCTTGCGGACGACGTCCAGCCGACGCATCGACTCGGTGACGCTCGGGCAGTGCAGCTCCTGCAGGTAGTACTGCCAGTCGACGACCGCCGTGTCGCAGGCGAACTTCTCCTTGTCGTCACCTTCGAGCGCGTTGTGCAGCGCGAGCACGTTGTCGTCGATGAACTGCAGCTCCGCCTGCGCGTACTCGGAGTACAGGTCCATGTAGCGGCGCAGGAAGTCGAGGCGGCGCTTCTGGACGTCGAGCTCGCGGGCGTACTTCCGGGTCCGCTCACCCCGCGGGACGGTGGTGATGATCTTGTCGGCGATCTTGTGCGCGCGCTCGCCGTACCTGAGCATGCTCTCGACCGAGTCGCCGCCGGGGAACTTCCACACCGGCAGCCGGACCGCGCCGCGCTCGCCGAGGTCGAAGGGGTGCTTGGAGAAGTACGCGCGGACGCCGGCGTACAGCTGCTCGAACGTCAGCGGGTTCCGGGCGCCGGAACCGATGTGGTAGTACTCCGGCTTGCTCAGCTCGGGCTCGGTCGCCATCACCGCGCAGATCGCGCCGACGACGTGGTCGACCGGGATGATCTCGATCACCGAGTCCGGCGATGCCGGGAACTCGGGCAGCTCGCCGCGGCCGTAGGCCAGGATCAGCGGCTCGGCCATCTTGAAGCCCTCGATCCAGCCCGGGTGCGGACTCTGCAGCGCGGACTCGATGATGGCCGGCCGGACGATCGACGTCGGCAGCTTGCCGGAGAACTCCTCCACCACGCGCTCGCCGAGCGCCTTGGTGAACGTGTAGCAGTCGGTCCAGCCGAGGCTGCGGGCGCGCTCGGTGCCGGTCTCGACCAGCCGCTTCGCGACCCATTCGGTACGCCGTCGCTCGGTGTCGGCCGCGGCCGTCAGGTGACCGGCGCGCCGGTGCAGCTTCTCGGCGTCCTTGCGGAACCTCGCCAGCATCGGCGCGGACCGGGACTGCTCCTCGATCCGGGACTTCATCGCCATCCCGGCCTCGGCCTCGGTCCGCCAGTCGACGAAGTGGTCGACCGGGGCCTCCGGGATCGCACCGCGCCGGCGGCCGGCGGTGTAGGCGGTGGAGATGTGCACGTAGTGGACCTGCCGGCCCGTTTCGACGATCCGCTCGAGCAGGCTCTTGGTGCCGAGCACGTTGGTCGTGAACGCCTCGTGGATCGGCGGGTCGAAGCTCACGTCGCCGGCGCAGTGCACGACGATGTCGAGATCCTTCGGCAGCTCCGGCACGTCGGACAGGTCGCCGTCGATCACCTGGATCCGGGCGGCCGACAGCGCCTCGGCGTCGGCGTACTCCGTGCCCTCGCCGTAGAACGGCTTGAAGATGTCCTTCCGGAGCAGCTGCGCCATCCGGTCGGTGCCGGTCATCGAGCCCTTCGGCCGGATGATCGCGACCACGGTGGTGCCGGGAAGCTCGCCGATGATCCGGTGCAGCAGCGCCTCACCGACGAAGCCGGTGACACCGGTGACCAGGACCTTCTTGTCCTTGAGCTTGTCCTTGAGCTTGCCGCCCACACTCACTTGTCGCCTCCACGCGTGAGCTCGAGTGCCTCGGTCAGGGTGAACGCACCGGCGTACAGCGCCTTGCCGACGATGACGCCCTCGACGCCGTCGGCGACCAGCGTGCTCAGCGCCCGCAGGTCGTCCAGGCTCGAGACGCCGCCGGAGGCGATGATCGGCTTGTCGGTGCGTGCGCACAGGTCGCGGTACAGGTCCAGGTTCGGGCCCTGGAGCATGCCGTCCTTGGTGACGTCGGTGACCACGTAGCGCTCGCAGCCGGCCGTCTCCAGCCGGGCGAGCACCTCGTACAGGTCGCCGCCTTCCTTGGTCCAGCCGCGGGCGGCCAGCGTGCGGCCGCGGACGTCCAGACCGATCGCGACGCGGTCGCCGTACTGCTGGATGATCCGGTCGCACCACTCGGGGTCCTCGAGCGCGGCGGTGCCGATGTTCACCCGGCGCGCGCCGGTCGCCAGCGCGGCCTCCAGGGAGTCGTCGTCGCGGATGCCGCCGGACAGTTCGACCTGTACGTCGAGCTTGCCGGTCACCTCGGCGAGCAGCTCACGGTTGCTGCCGCGGCCGAACGCCGCGTCCAGGTCGACCAGGTGGATCCACTCCGCCCCGGCGTCCTGCCAGGCCATCGCCGCCGCGAGCGGGTCGCCGTACGACGTCTCACTGCCGGCCTCGCCCTGCACCAGCCGAACCGCCTGACCGTCCGCCACATCGACGGCAGGCAGCAGCACCAGGTTCTCAGACATGGCCACACCCTAGAGGGCGATGCGGAAAGATTCGTAACCCGGAGGCCTCCTGAGTCGTTTAAATCCGATCTGTCTCAGCAATACCAGTGTGCTTAGTGGTCTTATCACTAGGCTGGTCGGGTGGCGACCGTCGAAGAACTGGAGACCGATCCGCATCCGACCCTGGCGAGGATCCGGCCGATCGGATGGATCGAGGCGCTGAACAGCTGGGTCGTCACGTCGCGAGCGCTCGTGCTGACGGTCCTGCGCAATCCGGAGACGTTCACGGTCGACGATCCGCGGTTCTCCACAGCCCAGGTGGTCGGCCCCTCGATGCTGTCGCTGGACGGCGGGCAGCACAAGGCCCACCGCGACCCCTTCGAGTCACCTTTCGGTCTGGCCGAGACGCGTCGTCGCTTCCTGCAACCGGTGCAGCAAACGGTCGACGAACTTGTGTCTGCTCTGGAATCGCCGGCCGATCTTCGCACCGCGCTCGCGGGACCGCTGTCGGTCGCGGTGGTCGCGATGTCGCTCGGCCTGCCGCCGGCATCGGCCTCGACGGTGCTCGACTGGTACACCGCGATCTCTGCCTCCGTGTCCGGCGTCTCCGCCGGTCGCCCGGTCACCGCCGAAGGAGCCGCCGCCTTCGCCGAGCTGCACAAACATGTTGCCGCAGGCATCGACTCGTCGGACTCCCTGGTCGCCACGGCCGCGCACGCCGGGCTCGGCGTGGACGAGGTCGTCGCCAATGCCGCCGTCCTCATGTTCGGCGGGATCGAGACGACCGAGGGCATGATCACCAATGCGCTCTGGCACCTCCTGACGCATCC
Source organism: Kribbella sp. VKM Ac-2571 (assembly GCF_004362255.1). Lineage (NCBI taxonomy): Bacteria > Bacillati > Actinomycetota > Actinomycetes > Propionibacteriales > Kribbellaceae > Kribbella > Kribbella sp. VKM Ac-2571. The sequence goes on along the minus strand of NZ_SNWS01000007.1, from coordinate 286,819 downwards.
GGACCAGCTCGACCTGGTGCGGGCCGACCCCTCGCTGCTGCCGAACGCGATGGAGGAGTCGCTGCGCCTCGAACCGGCCGCTGCCGTCGTCGACCGGTACGCCACCCGCGACATCGAACTCGAGGGCCGGCAGATCCGCCGCGGCGACATGGTGACGGTGTCGCTGGCGGGTGCCGGTCGTGATCCCGAGGTGTTCGAGTCGCCGGACGACTTCGACGTACGGCGGGCCAACGCCCGTCGCCATCTCGCCTTCGCGAGCGGACCGCACATCTGTCTCGGCATGCACCTGACCCGCCTGGAAACGCTCGTCGCCCTGGAGGCCGTCCTCAAGCTCCCCGGGCTCCGCCTGGCCGCGGACTCGCCTCCGCCGCGCGGGCTGGTCTTCCGCAAGCCGTCGGCGTTGCGTGTCAGCTGGGACGCGTGAGCACGAGCATCGTCGCGGAGTAGACCGGCATCGCCCGGTCCGGATCCCGCTCCGCGTCCTCGGCGAACCTGGCGAACCCGGCCTCGATCTCGTCCGCCGGCAGATGCTCGAACGTCGACAGCGCACGATGGCTGAGCCGCTCGTACCGCTCCTGCAAGGTGCGCGGCTCCTCGGCGGTGATCTCGACGACGTCGTCGCCCGGCGTCAGCCCGGCCTGGACCGCGAGCGCCTGCGCCGCGGACAGCGAGATGTACATCGCGGCGTCGACCTCCCGCGCGGACGGAAAGTACTCGTACCAGAACAGGTCCGGCATCAGGTCCGCGAACTGGGTGCGCAGCAACGCCACTCCCCCGGGCCGCAGCACCCGGCGTACCTCACGCAGTCCCTGCAACGGATCCGGGAAGTGATGGAACGACAGGAACATCAGCACCGCATCGACCGATGCCTCAGGCAACGGAATGTCCTCCGCGGCGCCCTTCAGGTAGGTCACCCCCGGATGCGGCGCCTCCTCGGCCGCGGCACGCATCCGGTCCGACGGCTCCACGCCGTACACCTGACCCTGGAACCGCGCGGCCAGACCCGGGGTGAGCCGACCGGTCCCGCTGCCCAGGTCGAGGACGTCCAACGGGCGCCGCTGCGGGAGGTACGTCGCGAAGGCGCTGGTCCAACGCTCTACCTCAGCGGACGAGATGCCGCGGCCCGCGACGTACACACTGCCCATCCGACCGTTGTAGTCGACCATAACCAGAGGTTATCCGGCTCTTCTGTCCGACGTGTGGGTGATGGTCGCTCGGTCCAGGGGATGTGGGGCAGGACGTGAGGGATTGGGACATCGCCCTCCGGCTCTTGTGACTGATGTGGGTGATTGAGGTGGCGCAGCGAAGGGGCGCGTGCATTTTGGACAGGAGGTATCGGCGGGCGGGGTAGTGCACCTGAGCGTGATTGTGGTCCTGCGTACAGCGTCTCGCCGGTGCTCTACCTGTCCAGCTGACCACCCCCAACCCCTGGCTGCTGTCGGTCCCCAAACCAGTTTGGGGACCATTCCGTCCGGGACTGGGGAGCCCCGCACCCCGGAAACGGCAGGTGATCCACCCCAAACTGGTTCGGGGAGGATCACCTGCCGGGACTGGGGAGGCCTGCGCCCCAGGAAGTGGTGGGTGGATGCCTGGGATTTCGCTCTCCTGCCCGCTCCGGGCCAAGCCAGAAGAACTGGGAAACAAAGTTGCACATGGCGACGATTTCTTTCCCATCACGAGAGCTCACGCAGGCCGACGCGACAGGTCGCCCTCCGGGAGACCGCCAAACCCACGACGCGACAAACACCGGCGCCTGCGCCACCTTCGCTCGAGGAGCCGCTGGATCGATCGGCCCAACTCACGCACACATGCGTCACCAGAGCCGTTATCCGCCTTGACCGAGCATTGCCGCGAAGGACACGAGTGCCGCTAGCAGTGCTAGGACCGCGGCGGCGTACGCCAGGATCGTCGTGGACAGCGCAAGGGTGCGGCCGCTGGGCCGGTCACGTGACTCCTGGCGGACCGCGTGGGCACAGCGCAATGCAGCGATGCCGACCAGGAGGCCCGGTATGGGTTGGAGCAGAAAGCCGGGCGCGTCGAACCACGGGTCCGAGTACGCGAGGTCGTACATCGTCGTGAAGGCAGCCCAGATCACCAGCGGCGTGGACATCGCGAGCAGAACGGCCGCCGGGGCCGCCGGCACCCAGAGCGGCCCGTCGGTAGTCGACGGATTCACCCACGACCCGCCGCGACGGCGGTTCGCGGCGATCACCGCCGCGAGGCCGAAGGCGACCAACCCGATGAACGACCAGAGAGCGACGTTGTCCCGTTGCACGGTTCCCCCACTTTCCCCGTCAGCAACGGTACAGACGCGGGGTCAGGCGAAGAAGACGTCGTACGCGAGCCGCAGGATCAGCGCCGAGACCACGACCAGGAAGACCACCCGCACGAACTTGCTGCCGCGCGCGACCGCCGTCCGGGCGCCGAGCAGACCGCCGAGCATGTTGGCGGCCCCCATGATCAGGCCGAGCTTCCACAGCGGTGCGCCGTTCAGCGCGAACACCGCGATCGCACCCAGGTTCGTGGCCACGTTGGCGATCTTCGCCTTCGCGCTCGCCTGCAGGAAGTTGTACCCGAGCAGGCCGACCAGCGCGAAGATCAGGAAGGAACCGGTCCCCGGCCCGACCGCGCCGTCGTAGAAGCCGATCAGTACGCCGACGCCGCTCGCCGCGAGGTAGTGATCGCGGCCGTCGAACCGCAGCGCGGTGCGGGCGCCGAGGGACGGCTTCATCGCCGTGTAGATCGCAACCGCCACCAGCAAGACCAGGACGATCGGCTTGAACCACGACATCGGGATCCTGGTCGCCACCAGGGCGCCGGCGGCTGCCCCGAGTCCGGCCAGGATCGCCATCGGGAGCACGGTCTTACGGTCCGGACGCACCTTCACGCCGAACGTGACCGCACTGGTCGTCGTACCGAACAGCGACGAGATCTTGTTGGTCGACAGGATCTGCGCCGGCGACGCGTTCGGCAGCCCGAGCAGCATCGCGGGCAGCTGCAGCAACCCGCCACCGCCGACCACCGCATCGATCCAGCCGGCCGCGAAGGCGGCGATCACCAGGAACAGCAACGTCAGCAACGAAACATCAGGCACAGCGGCGAGTCCTCACGCCCCGATGATCCGGTAAGGGCGTAGTACCGCTCAACCTTTACACCGGCCGGTGAGACCTATGACACCCGATCCGGGAGAATGGGCCGGGTGAAGTTCCTACTGCTGATCCACAACAACGCCGAGGCGCTCAAAGGGTTCACCGAACAGCAGCTGACCGAGTTGTCCGGCGGACGGGATCACGTCGCGACGCTCGCCCGCGAGCTGCTGACCTCGGGCGAAATGGTCTCGGTGCTCGCGCTGCAGGAGCCCAACGGATCCAAGGACATCCAGTTGGTCGCCGGTACGCCGGTCATCTCCGACCGGCCGCTGCTGGAGACGAAGGAGTACCTCGCCGGTGCGATCGTGCTGCACTGTGAGTCGGTCGAACGGGCGCTCGAGCTCGCGGCGCTGATCCCGCTGGCGCAATTCCGCCGCGTCGAGGTGCGGGAGATCCGGCTCGACGAGTCCGACTTCCTCGCTCAGCTCGACGAGCTGTGACCGTGTCATGGCCGCGACTCCGTCGCGGCAGCTCATGGGGCTGTAACTCATGAGCAGGCTGGAGCTGGCGATCAGGGCAGCGGCGCCGCGGGCGCTGGCCGCGCTGGTCCGGCGGTACGGCGTGTTCGACCAGTGCGAGGACGCCGTACAGGAGGCGCTGCTCGAGGCGTTCGTGCAGTGGCGTGCGAACGGCGTACCGGAACAGCCGATCGGCTGGCTGATCAGTGTCGCGTCGCGGCGGATGATGGACGGCTGGCGGCGGGACAACGCGCGCCGGCAGCGCGAGCTGAACGATTACCTGCGAGCGCCGGACGATCTATACGACCCGGACGACTACCGCGAGGACGCCGACGACACGGTCCGGCTCCTCGTGCTGTGCTGCCACCCGGAGCTGACACCCGCATCGCAGATCGCGCTGACGTTGCGCTCGGTTGGCGGCCTGACCACGGCCGAGGTGGCTGCCGCTCTGCTCGTCAGCGAGACCACCGTCGCCCAACGCATCAGCCGCGCGAAGCGGCAGCTCAAGGACGCACGTTTCGAGCTGCCGACGGCCGAGGAGTACGACGTGCGGATGCGCGCCGTACTGCAGGTGCTCTACCTGATATTCAACGAAGGGCATACCGCCAGCGCCGGCGACTCGTTGCAGCGCGTAGATCTGGCCGAGGAGGCGCTCCGGATCACTCGCCTGCTCTGTCAGGCCACCGGCGAGGCCGGAGAGGTCGCCGGCCTGCTGGCGTTGATGATCCTCATCCATGCCCGCCGGGACGCGCGGACCGGCCCTGGTGGCAACCTGATCCCGGCCGATCGACAGGACCGATCCCGCTGGTATGCCGACGAGATCGCCCAGGGCATCCGCATCGTCGAGGAGACACTGCGCACCGGTCCCCTCGGCCCGTACCAGCTGGAGGCGGCGATCGCGGCCGTGCACAGCGAGGCCGACTCCGTCGAAACCACCGACTGGGAACAGATCGCCGGGCTCTACCGGATCCTCGAGAAGATCGACCCGAGCCCGATGGTGACCCTCGGGTCCGCCGTCGCGGTCGCGATGACCGAAGGCCCGGACGCCGGCATCGCGGTCGTCGAAGGCCTCGCCGACGACCGGCACCTCGGCAACCACCACCGCCGGCTGTCCGTCCTCGCGCACCTCCACGAGCTCGCCGGCCGCCCGGACCTGGCCCGCACCAACTACCTCGCGGCACTGGAGCGGACCCGGAACACGGCCGAGCAGAACTATCTCCGCGACCGCATCGCCCACCTCATCTAGGGCATGGCTCTCAGTCCCACGCCGTAGCGAGCAGGTGCTCGGTGCGGTGCATCGGCGCGCGGGGGCGAAGGTCTCGATGCGGAGCATCGTGGCCTTTGCACCCGTGCGGCGAGGTGCCGTGCCGAGTGCCGCGCAGTAGGCGTGGGGCTGGGAGCCATGCCCTTAGTGACGACGCCCGCCCGTCCACTCTGGACGCGGTGGCACGCTCAAAGGACTGCGGAACACGTGACCCGGGTCGACCGACTGCTTGAGTGCGGCCAGCCGGGCGCGGTGCTGCTCCGGGAAGCAGCTGTCGAGATCCGCGTCGGTCGGGTCGGAGATGAAGTTCTGGTACGCGCCGTTCGGCTCCATGGACCGCCACAGGTTGTCCAAGTCCTTGGGCTGCTGGGTTCCCTGCTGTTCGAGCGATCCCATCAGCACGGAGTTGACCAGGAACCGCGCGTCACGGTGCGCGAACGCGGTCGCGTCCGCGGGCATCGCGCCGTACGCACCACCGAGAGACCGGATCTCGATCGCGAGTCCCGGGATCCGCGGGCGGGCCTCCAGCAGTTTCTGGCTCAGGTTCGGCGACCAGGTGTTGTAGAAGCCGTTGCGGATCCGCGGCCGCCAGTCCGCCGGCATGGACATGTCGGAGAACACGTCGGCGTACGGGACCTCGGACACCTTCTCGGTGATCATCGAGCCGAGGTGACGCAGCGGTTCCAGTGCCGCGTCCACGTCACCGGTCACACACACCATGATCGCGACCGGAACCTGCCCGTCGGCCATCATCGTCGGCGCCAGTTGCAGCGACGACGTCAGCTCCTCGGGCGCGTCCGCGGCGTACTCCGACCAGCCCTCGAGCACCTGCTCCGCCTGCGTCCACGGGTACAGCAGGGTGCCGAAGTGGACGGTCGGTCGGCGTACGGCGCTGATGTCGTACGACGTGACCACGCCGAGGCTGCCCGCTGCACCGCGGAGTCCCCAGAACAACTCCTGGTCCGTGGCGGCGTCGACCCGGCGTACCGAACCGTCCGCGGTGACCACCTCGGCGGACACCACGTTGTCGATCGCCAGCCCGTGCTTGCGGACCATCCACCCGATGCCGCCACCGGCCATCAAACCGCCGACACCAACACTCGCCGTGTCACCGGACGAGATCGCCAGACCGACCTTGCCGAGCCGCTCGGCGACGCGGCCCCAGGTGGCGCCGGTACCGACCCGGACGACGTCGTCCGGCAGCAACCGGACCTGGTCCATCGGCCGTACGTCGATCACGACGCCGCCGTCGTTGGTGCCGAACCCGGCCGCATGGTGCCCGCCGCTGCGGACCGCGATCGGCAGGTCGTGCGTCTCGGCGTACTTCAACGCCGCCACCACGTCGTTCGCGCCCGCACACCGCACGATCACCTGCGGCCGCCCCTCGGCCGTCATCACCCGCCCGGCGTCCGGGTACCCCGCGTCCCCGTCCACGAGCACGTCGCCCGCAACGGCCTGGCGCAGCCCGTCGATCCCCCGCCCATCCAGCACAGATTCCCTCATCGCCAACTCCCTGTCTCCCGGACGCCCCCTCAGGCGCCACACCCCGGGATCGGAGCCGACCGACATTCCTCGACATCATTTGCCGAGAAAAATGTGCGGGAAATGATCCGGCCCGCTCCCTCGTGGGGGAACGGGCCGGAAGTGTCAGCTGCGGACCGTGGTGACCAGGTGGTCTACGACGTCGGCGAGCGGGACGTCTTCGCGGTCGCCGGTGCGGCGGTTCTTGACCTCGATGGTGCCGTCGGCGAGACCCTTGCCGACCACGGCGATGGTCGGTACGCCGATCAGCTCGGCGTCCTTGAACTTCACGCCGGGCGACACCTTCTCGCGGTCGTCGTAGATCACCGTCAGGCCCCGGGACTCCAGCTCCGCGGCCAGCTCGGCGGCCTTCGCGAAGAGTTCCTTGTCCTTGCCGGTGGCAACCAGGTGCACGTCGGCGGGTGCGATCTCGCGCGGCCAGACCAGGCCGAGCTCGTCGTGGTTGCCCTCCGCGATCGCCGCCACCGCGCGGGTGACGCCGACGCCGTACGAACCCATGGTGACCGTGACGAGCTTGCCGTTCTGGTCGAGGACCTTCAGGTCCAGCGCGTCGGCGTACTTGCGGCCGAGCTGGAAGATGTGGCCCATCTCGATCCCGCGCGCGGTCTCCAGCACACCCGAACCGTCCGGCGCCTCGTCGCCGTCGCGGACCTCGGCGGCCTGGATCGTCCCGTCGGCGGTGAAGTCCCGGCCGTGCACCAGGTTGACGACGTGGAACCCGGTCTTGTCCGCACCGGTCACCCACGCGGACCCCTCGGCCACCCGCGGGTCGAGCAGGTACCGGATGCCGGAGGTGTTGTCCTTGCCGAGCACGCCCGGACCGATGTAGCCCTTCGCCAGCGACGGGTACTTCTCGAAGTCGGCCTCCTCGAAGGCGACCACCTCGGCCGGCTCCACCTGGGCGCCGAGCCGCTTCTCATCGATCGCGCGGTCCCCGGGGACGCCGATCGCGAGCGGCTCGCGGGTGCCGTCCGGGTGCACCAGCATCACGAGCACGTTCTTCAACGTGTCCGCGGCGGTCCACTCGCGGCCGTCGGTCCGCGCGTGCTTCGCGTTCATCGCGTCCACGAGCGTGTCGATGGTCGGCGTGTCCGGGGTGTCCACGACCTCGGCGGCCGGTACGCCGGACGCGTCGACGGGCGGCGACTGCGGCACCACGACCGCCTCGACGTTGGCGGCGTACCCGCCCGGCGAGCGGACGAAGGTGTCCTCGCCGTTCTCCGCGATCGCCAGGAACTCCTCGGACCGCGAACCGCCCATCGCGCCGGACATGGCCTGCACGATCACGTAGTCGAAGCCGAGCCGGTCGAAGATCTTGATGTACGCCTCGCGGTGCTGCTCGTACGACGCGGCGAGGCCGTCGTCGTCGACATCGAACGAGTACGAGTCCTTCATCACGAACTCGCGCCCGCGCAGGACGCCGGCCCGCGGCCGCGCCTCGTCGCGGTACTTGTTCTGGATCTGGTAGATCGACAGCGGAAGGTCCTTGTACGACGAGTACAGGTCCTTCACCACCAGCGTGAACATCTCCTCGTGCGTGGGGCCGAGCAGCATGTCGGCGCCCTTGCGGTCCTTCAGCCGGAAGATGTTCGGCCCGTACTCCGTCCAGCGGCCGGTGGCCTCGTAGGGCTCGCGGGGCAGCAGCGCCGGGAACACCAGCTCCTGCGCGCCGATCGCGTCCATCTCCTCACGGACGATCCGCTCGACGTTCCGCAGCACGCGCAGGCCGAGCGGCAGCCAGGTGTAGATACCGGGCGCGGCCCGCCGGATGTACCCGGCGCGGACGAGCAGCTTGTGGCTCGGGACCTCCGCGTCCGCCGGGTCCTCGCGAAGGGTGCGGAGGAACAACGACGACATACGCAAAATCACGGGAGTCTCCCAGCGTGCAAAAGTAGATGACCGGACGTCACAGAGAATATCGGTCCGGCGGACATGCTCTCACCACGTTATCCACAGGCTCACACCGGCTCCGGCCCGCGGTCTCAGAACAGAATCGTCGCGAACGTCTCGATCGTGCGGAACCCGACGCGCTCGTACGCCGCCCGTGCGGGCAGGTTGAAGGCGTTCACATAAAGGGTCACCACCGGGCTGATCTGCCGGGCCAACTCGACCACGGCCGCCATCCCGGGCGCGGCCAGCCCGCGGCCGCGGTACTCCGGATCCACCCAAACGCCCTGGATCTGGCACACGCCCGACCCGACCGAACCGACCTCGGCCTTGAACACGACCCGCCCGTCCTCGATCCGCGCGAACGCGCGCCCGGCCCGGATCAGCTCCGCGACCCGCGAACGGTAGAACGTGCCGTCCGGCCCGGTCTGGGGCGGTACGCCGACCTCCTCGGTGTACATCGCCACACACGCCGGGTACAGGATCGGCAGCTCGACCGGCTCGACCGCCCTGACCAGCGGATCCGGTGCGATCGCCGGCGGCCCCTCGATCACCATGAACGGCTGGTCGTCGCGCACCTCGCGGGCGGGTCCCCAGTGCGGCTCGAGACTGTGCCACAGCTGCTCGACCGCGCGGGCCTGCCCCAGGATCTGGAAACAGTTCCGCCCCCGCCGCATCGCGTACGCCGCGAACGCCCGGAGGGCAGCGTCGTCGGCGCCGACCGGAACCATGTTCCCGCCCGCGTGGCACAGGGCCTCGAGCGCGCCTTTCTCGACGTACCCCCAGACCTCCGCACCGCGCCGCGGGTCGAGTCCGGACGCCTGCACGAGGCTGTCGACGAACACGTTGATGACCGGATCGCGAGCAATGACCGCGCGCGCCGCCGCGAGGTCGCGAGGACCGAGAACCCGTACGCCCACGCGCAGAACCTAGCGGATGGTCGACACCTCCGTATGCAACGGGGGCTGCAACGGGGCCGCGTCAGCCGTCCTCCAGCTCGTGGTCCGCGGCGATCCGGCGCAGCGGCGACGTCCACGCGAACACCACGCCCGCGCAACCGAACAGACCCATCAGCACCATCCCGGTCCGCGGCCCGAACGCGTTGCCGAGCAGCCCGCCGACGACCGATCCGATCGTCCACCCGACACCCCAGGACAGCATCCGGCCCGCCGTGTTCACCCGGCCGAGCAGGTTCTCCGGCGTGACCTGCTGCCGGTACGACACCGCGTTCACGATCACCAGCACGTACGCCGAACCCCAGACCAGCAATGCCAGCGCGGCCACGATCCAGTTCGGCGACAACGGCGAGAGCACTCCGAGCAGCGCCGACACGGGCAGCGCGTACAGCGTGATCGCCGCGGGCGGCATCCGCTTCAGCAACCGCGGGAGGCTGAGCGCGGCGATCAGCCCGCCGATCCCCCAGACTCCCCACACCAGTCCGAAGCGGACTCCCGACGTACCGATGTCCAGGACACGGTCGCACCACACCACGATCAGCGCCATGAACCCGCCGCCCGCGAACGACTGCACGCTGCCGATGATCGTCATCGTGCGAACGCCCGCGTGCCGGATCAGGAAGCGCAGGCCGTCACCGATGTCGTTCAGCACGACCTTCGGCCGCAACGGCGGCTGCCCGTCGCGGGACTCGGACATCGCCCGCACGATCCCGCGGACGGCGAACGCGGACGCCGCGAAGCTCAGGGCGTCGAGCGTGAGCAGACTGGCCGGATCGAGTACGGCGAGCAGCAGACCGGTCGCCGGCGGGACGAGCAACTCGATCAGACTCGACGCCGTCCAGACCGCGGAGTTCGCCTGGGCCACGCGGGCGCGGCCGACGAGGACGGGCAGCGCGCCGAAGTTCGCGCCGTCGAAGAACGTGTAGACGGCCTGCACGGTGAACGCGACGACCAGCACCTGCACGACGGTCAGCACACCGAGCAGATGCGCGACCGGCACGGAACCCACCAGGACCGCGTTGATGGCGTCCGCGGTCACCATCGTGCGGCGCCGGTTCCAACGGTCCGCGAGCGCGCCGGCGAAGAGACCGGCCAGCAGGTACGGCGCGGACTCGAGCGCGGTCACCACTGCGGTCAGCACCGTCGACCCGCTGAGCCGGTAGACGAGCACCGGCAACGCGATCGCCGTCACCATCGACCCGGTGATCGACAAGGCGCGAGCCGACCAGTACCGCCGGAAGTCCGGATCGTCCCGCAGCCTGTCAGGCGCCACCGTCGTCATGACCCGCATCCTGCAACTTCAGGTCCGGTCGAGGTCAAGACATCAGGCGTCATCCGTGGACTACCACGAGCTGACCGTCGGGGTCGACGATCTCCAGGCCGGCCTCGGTACGGGACCCGCCGACGCGGTCCCGCACGTCGTCGAGGTCCTCGGTCGTGGTCAGGTCGAGTCGTACGGCGAAGTCGCCGTCGGCCGGACCGAAGCGGACCACCGTCTGCACGCCGAGCGCGCCGAGGAACCGCTGCCAGGGCGCTTCGTCCGCTCCGGTCAGGTACGGCGTGACCGACCAGCGATCGTCCGGGGCTGCGTCGTGCAGCTTGTACCCGTACAGATCGTCGCTGCGCTCGTCGACCCAGATCACCACGCCCCCGGGCCCACTGACCGACAGCACCCGCCCGTACGCCTCGTCGAAGACCGTCGCGTCGGCGAACCCCACCTGCTCCAGCCGGTCCTTCAACTCGTCGAGCTTGTCCGCCTCGAACGACAGCGTCGTCTGCCCCGGCTGCCCGCCCGTCGAACTCGAGGCCGCATCGTGCAACGCGACCATCCCGCGACCGGTCAGCATGTCGACCCATCCCCCGCGCTCGGACTCGATCCGCGACCGCAGCCCCAGCCTCTCCAGGAACGCCCGCATCGCCTCCACGTCCGCCGTGAACCGCAGCGGCCTGATCACCGCGTTCTCGAGGTCGTTCATCCCCGGGCCTCCCCATGGTTGTCGAGGTACTCAGCCAGTGCCTGCTCGACGAGGGCGGACAGACTCGCCGCGTCGTCGATCGCCTTGTGCTTCACCCGCCGTACCAACTCCGGCGGCAGATACACGTTGAACTGCACCTTCTTGTCACCCACATCCGCCATGGCTACATTGCTAGCATCCTAGAAAGCCAACCGTCAATCCTCAGGGAGTCCGACAATGAATCTCCGCTTCGACCACCTCGGCCTACTGACGGACAGCCGCGAGAAGAACCAGGACATCGCCGACTTCTTCACCCGTGTACTCGGCCTGGAAGTCTCCGGCAACGCCGGCGAGGGGTACGCCGAGGTGAAGGCCGGCGTGATGACGATCGCCCTGCACACCGGCGCGATGATCGACGACTTCGGGCCCCACGGCGGGACGCTCCTGCAGTTCAGCAGCGACGACGTTCGCGCCGACGTCGAGGAGATCCGCACCCGCGGCGGCAAGATCGCCCTCGAACCCACCGAAGCCGACTGGGGCACGATCGCCTACGTCGCCGGCCCGCACGGCGTACTGGTCGAGCTCTGCACCTCGCGCTAGCGGATCTCCAGGCCATCACAATCGGCGCGCCGCGGACGCGCCATGCTCAGGCGCGTCGGCTGCGGGCGATTGTGATGGCCTGGGGGTTCGGTCACACCGCAGTCAGCAGCGCGTCGTCGAGTTCCTTGAGCAGCTTCGCCTTCGGGCGGGCGCCGACGACGGACCAGATCATCTCGCCGCGGTGGAAGAGGATCAGGGTCGGCAGCGCCATCACCCGGTAGCGGGCGGAGATCGCCGGGTTCTCGTCGGAGTTCAGTTTCACGACGGTCAGCTTTTCGTTGCGTTCGGCACCGATCTGGGCGAGGACCGGGGCGATCTGGTGGCACGGCGGGCACCACTGCGCCCAGAAGTCCACCAGCACCGGCTTCTCGGACCGCAGCACCACCTCGTCGAAGGTGGCCTCGTCGACACTTCGCAGATCGCTCATCTCGTCCTCCAGTTCTCGGCATCGGTCAGGAGGTCGGTCAGCCGCGCCCGCAGATCGGTCAGTTCGGCGATCCGCCGGTCCACTTCCTCGATCCGGGTCCGGTACGCCGTCAGCGACGCGGGACACACGTCCGCGCGCGCATTGCCGGCCCGCAGGCACTCGATGAACGGGTACGTCTGCTCCGCGGTCAGCCCGAGGCTCAGCAACGCCTTCACCTCACGCACGACGACCACGTCGTCCGGCTCGTACGACCGGTACCCGTTGGCCTCCCGCCGCGGCTTGAGCAGTCCCTGCGACTCGTAGTACCGCACCGCCTTGACCGTCACGCCGGCCTCGGCCGCCAGATCACTGATCCGCATCCCGCCTCCTTCACCCCGACGCTAAACCTTGCCCCCAGGGTCAAGGTCAAGCCAGGATAATCCGATGCACCTCGCCACCTTCCGCGATCCCACCCTGAGCCCCGGCGGCCGGACGATCACCCGCACCGCCGCCCGCGGCGTACTCATCCGCGGCCCCGAGCTGCTGCTCCTCAGCTCACGACACGGCGACTACAAGTTCCCCGGCGGCGGCCTCGAACCCGGCGAGTCCTTCGAGCAGGCACTGCACCGCGAGTTCCGCGAGGAGTGCGGGTACGGCGAGATTCTCGTCGGCCCTGAACTCGCCACAACCCGCGAGGAGGTCGCGGCGATCGACGCGGAGTACGACGTGTTCGGGATGACGTCGTACTACTTCGAGTGCTCGGGCGGGGCACCTCTCGGCGAGCAGCACCTCGAGGGATACGAAGCGGAGCTGGAGCTCACGCCTTCTTGGGTGACTGTCGAGGCGGCGTTGGCCGCCAACCGCAGCGTGCTGGCGAGCGGGGTCGGTGTGATGCGTTGGCTGGTGCGTGAGATCGCCGTACTGGAATGGCTCAGCGAGCGTTCTCGCTGACCCACTCCCCCAGCACCTTCGCGCTCGCGTCGACCAACGCCGGCCAGTCGAGCGCGGCCTCGTCCGCCGAGTCCGACACGTGCTTCACGACGCGCACAGGTACGCCGTACTCCTGGCACGCGTACACGACGCCGTACGCCTCCATGTCCACCAAGTGCGCTCGCTCCGCCAACCGCGCCCGTACGGCGGGATCCGTCACGAACACGTCCCCCGACGCCAGCACCGTCCCGTCCCCGCCCTCGACAGCCAACTCGTCCCGCGGATCCAACCCGATCGCCCGGACCGCCTCCGCGTTCACGTCGTGGTTGATCACGACACTCGGCAGGAACAACCCGGACAACGCATCCCGCAACGCCCCAGTGGTACCGACGTTGAGCACGACAAGATCAGTGGTGTCCCGCCCCGCCAAGGCCCGACTGACCGCCACCGCAGCCGCCGTCTTCCCGACCCCGGTGACGACGACGGGCAGTTCGTCCGGGACGTAACGCGCCTCTGCGCGGATGGCGCTGACGATCAGATAACTGGTCACCTGCCGAAGCGTAGTCGGCGGGTGACCAGCTCTGCGGAGATCAGGGGAGCTTGACGTACGACGCGAGGAACGACCGCGCCGACGGGGTGTCGGTTCGATAGACGACGTTCGTTGCGTAGCAGGGGGTGTCGCCGGTGATGGTGGTTGCCGCGAGGACGCGTTTGCCGTTGAGGGTGACGAAGTTCGGGCCGCCCGAGTCGCCGTAGCAGGCGCCGCCGTTGCCCTGCGGCTCCGTCATGGCCAACCGGACCCAGGTCTTGTTCAACGCGTTGAAGTCCACCGGCGCCTTCATCCGGACACCGCCGCCCGGGTGCGTCTGGCCACCCGGACCGTTGACTGCTTCTTGGGTGCCGTAGCCAACGACCAGCCAGGACGCGGCATCGAGCGCCCGACTGCCCAGTTTGTCCAGCTGACCCGCACTCGGCAGCGTTGCCGGCGTGAAGCTCCAGACGTCGGCGGGATCGGTCGCGCGGTTCGCGAAGTCGATCACTCCGATGTCGTGCGCGTCGGCCGAGGTCCCCGGGTACGCCGGGTCCTGGTGGGTGTCGCCCTCTACCGCGTGATGGTTCGTGACGAACGAGGCGGCGGTCTGCGCGGCGGTCAGGCCGTGCGCAGCGGCGTTGTCCAGGAGCGTCTGCACGTCCTGGTCGAGCGACACGTAGAACTTGGTCCCCGCCGGCCAGTCGTCGGTGCAGTGCGCAGCCGTCAGGTAGGTGTCGCGGTCAACCATCGTGCCGCTGCACACCCAGTCGAACCGATCGGGTACGCCGTCACCGGTGTTGTCCCACAACGCGAGGAACGCCCCCACCTCGGTCCGCTCCGGCGCCGGCGTCGCGTTGTACGAGTTGATGGCCGCCGCCGGCACGGTCGACGCACACACCGCCGCACCGATCGCGAGCAGGGTCAGGATCTTCTTGCGCATGGAACCTCCCAGAGGGCACGAACAGCGGCACACTACGCCGCCCCCTGCCCCCGGAGAACCCCTGAAGACCCCACCGCCCCACGTCAGAGGGAACCCTTCACAACGTGGGCCAAAACCCTTCGCCCGGGTTGGGTCAGCTCACGGTGGAATCGCAGGGTTCTCCCGCCCCAGAGCCGGTAATCCTCAAAGCGATCCCTTCGGCACAACCCACTCGACAGGCTGCCCGGTCACCTTCGCGATCCGGTCGTAGTCCTCGTCGTAGTGCAGCACAGTCAGTCCGGCCAACTCGGCGGTCGCTGCAATGATGAGATCCGGCAATTTGAAGCCTCGATGCTGACTCCTCGCGGCAAGTGCTCGGTGAACGCCCAAAGCCCTGTCCATGACGTCGGTGGTCACGTCTTCCCAGCGCTGTCCCTGGAGGTCTGACCACATTCGCTCGTACGTTGCTGGATCAGGTGCATTGTTGAGACATTCGAGCAAGGTCATCTGACACAGCGCCAACCGACCTTCAACCAGCAGGGTGTCGAAGCGATGCTTGACCGAGGCGTGCCGGCCACGGAGCACGACAACCGACGTATCCACCAAGTAGGCGGCCCCAGCCATCATGCGGTGCGCGCCTCTCGCGCATCCTCCTCCAGCTTGCTCAGATCACGGCCGCCCCCATACCGCCAGGCGTCGGCCGACGCGCTGACATCGAGTTCGACGGCGTCCAGCGTCGCGATGAGGTCCTTTGCCCGCTTACGCCGCGCGAACTCGTGCAAGGCAGCGTTGATCGTCTCCACCTTGCTGTCCGTGCCCAACTCGGCGCGAGCGGCGTCCAGCCACTCGTCGTTCACGTCTACTGAGATGCGCGTCATGTAACTAAAGATACACCGGACGAGGACACAATGTGGTGCGCATCTTGGTGCGATCGTGCACCAAGAAGAATGCCGTGTTGGTGCAGTTCAGCTGACGGTGACGGTGGGTTCGCCGGCGTCGCCGGTGGATTCCATCGTTTCGGCGATGCGCATCGCTTCTTCGATGAGGGTTTCGACGATGGCGGATTCCGGGACCGTCTTGATGACCTCGCCCTTGACGAAGATCTGGCCCTTGCCGTTGCCGGAGGCGACGCCGAGATCGGCCTCGCGGGCCTCGCCGGGGCCGTTCACGACGCAGCCCATGACGGCGACGCGGAGCGGGACCTCCATGCCCTCGAGGCCGGCGGTGACCTGCTCGGCCAGCGTGTAGACGTCCACCTGGGCGCGGCCGCAGGACGGGCAGGAGACGATTTCGAGCTTGCGCTCGCGCAGGTTGAGCGACTGCAGGATCTGCAGGCCGACCTTGACCTCCTCGACCGGCGGCGCGGACAGCGAGACCCGGATCGTGTCGCCGATGCCCTTGGACAACAGCGCGCCGAACGCGACCGACGACTTGATCGTGCCCTGGAACGCCGGCCCGGCCTCGGTGACCCCGAGGTGCAGCGGCCAGTCGCCGCGCTCGGCGAGCATCTCGTACGCCTGCACCATCACGACCGGGTCGTTGTGCTTGACCGAGATCTTGAAGTCGTGGAAGTCGTGCTCCTCGAACAGCGACGCCTCCCAGACGGCCGACTCGACGAGCGCCTCGGGCGTCGCCTTGCCGTACTTCTCCAGCAGCCGCTTGTCCAGTGATCCCGCGTTCACGCCGATGCGCAGCGACGTACCGTGGTCCTTCGCGGCCTGCGCGATCTCCTTGACCTGGTCGTCGAACTTGCGGATGTTGCCCGGATTCACCCGTACGGCGGCGCACCCGGCCTCGATCGCCGCGAACACGTAGCCCGGCTGGAAGTGGATGTCGGCGATCACCGGGATCTGCGAGTGCTGCGCGATCTCCGCCAACGCGTCGGCGTCCTCCTGACGCGGGCACGCGACCCGGACGATGTCGCAGCCCGCGGCAGTCAGCTCGGCGATCTGCTGCAGCGTCTTGTTGACGTCGTGGGTCGGCGTGGTCGTCATCGACTGCACCGAGATCGGCGCGTCACCGCCGACCAGCACGCTGCCCACCTTGATCTGGCGGGTCTTCCGACGCGGCGCCAGAGTCGGGGGTGGCAGTGCGGGCATGCCCAGGTTGATGCTCATTTGTCCTATCCGTTGAACAGCTTGATGGGGTTCACGATGTCCGCGATGACGAGCAGCACGCCCATCACCACGATCACACTCGCCGCGACGTACGCGATCGGGAGCAGCTTGGCCACGTCGACGTACCCGGGGTCCGGCCGGCCGAACAGCTTCGCGAAGCCGCGCCGGATGCCTTCCCAGATCGCGCCGATCATGTGACCGCCGTCCAGCGGCAGCAGCGGGATGAAGTTGAACAGGGCGAGGAACAGGTTCAGCGAGGCGAGCAGCAGGATCAGGGTGGCCGCCTTCGCGCCGACGTTCAGGTCGCTGGAGGCGATCTCGCCCGCGACCCGGCTGGCGCCGACGACGCTCATCGGGCTGTCCTGGTCCCGCTCGCCGCCGACGATCGACTTGGCGACGCCGACCAGCTTCTCCGGGAACCGGCCGAGGGCCTGGACGGTGCTGACCGTGTAGCCGCCCATCTTGTCGAGCGCGTAACCGACGCTCTGCCGCTCGATCTTGCTCTCCGGCGAAACCCCGAGGAACCCGACCGAGACGTACTTGTCCGACCCGGGCTTGTCCAGGACCTGGTTGACGATCGTGCTCGTGTGCAGGGTCAGCTGCTGACCGTTGCGCTCGACAACGATCGTGGCGGGCTTGTCGGTGTTCGCCCGGATCAGCGGCGTCAGCTGGTCCCAGCTGGTGATCGTGGTCCCGTTGAACGCGACGATCTTGTCGCCGACCTGGAACCCGGCCTGCTTGGCCGGCGAGACCTTGTCGCCGTCCTGGCACTTGCGGTCCGGCTTCGCCTGGTCGGCGGGGATCACACAGTCGGTCACCGTCGAAATGGTGGTCTGCGCGACGCTGTCGCCGTAGATCGTGAACAGCCCGGTGAAGAGCACGACCGCGATCAGCACGTTGACCAGCGGCCCGGACGCCATCACGATCAGCTTCTTCCACCACACCTTCTGGTAGAAGAGCCGGCCGTTGTCCTCCGGCGAGATCGTCTCGTACTCCGCCGTACGGGCGTTCTCGACCATCGACTGGATCGGGCCGGTGTTGGCCTTGCGCACCCGTAGCGGCTGAGCAGGGTCCTGGCCCTTGGCCGGCGGCATCATGCCGATGATCCGGACGAAACCGCCGGCCGGGATCGCCTTGATGCCGTACTCCGTCTCGCCGCGCTTCACCGACCAGACGGTCCGCCCGAAGCCGACGAAGAACTGCGTGACCTTCATCCCGAACGCCTTCGCCGGGAGCATGTGACCCATCTCGTGCAGCGCGACCGAGATCAGCACCCCGGCGACGAACAGCACGATGCCGAGAATGGTGAGAAGCACACTCATGCCTGCTGGTTCTCCTGGCTGTCGTCGGTTGCGTTGGCAGTGATCTCACGGGCCCGCTGCCGCGCCCACGCGTCCGCGGCGAGCACGTCGTCGACGGACAGTTCCTCATACGAGGGTACGTCGTGATCGGTCACGACCCGCGCCACTGTGTCGACGATCGCCACGAACGGTAGCCGCCCGTCGCGGAACGCCTGCACACAGACCTCGTTCGCCGCGTTGAACACGGCCGGGGCGGTCCCGCCGCGGGTCCCCGCCTCCCGGGCCAGCTGCACCGACGGGAACGCGGTGCCGTCGACCGGCTGGAACGTCCAGGTGCTCGCCTCGGCCCAGTTCCACGGCGGCGAAGCGTCCGGTATCCGGTCGGGCCAGCCGAGCGCGAGCGCGATCGGCACCGTCATCGTCGGTACGCCGACCTGCGCGATCGTGGAGCCGTCGAAGAACTCGACCATCGAGTGGATCGCCTGCTGCCGGTGCACGACCACGTCGATCCGGTCCATCGGGATCCCGAACAGCAGGTGCGCCTCGATCAGCTCGAGGCCCTTGTTGACCAGCGTGGCCGAGTTGATCGTGACGACCGGCCCCATCGCGAAGTTCGGGTGGTCCAGGGCCTGCTCGACGGTCACGTCCTCCAGCTCGCTGCGCGGCCGGCCGAGGAACGGGCCTCCGCTCGCGGTCAGGAGCAGTTTGCGGACCTCGTCCGGCGTACCGCCGCGCAGACACTGGGCGATCGCGCTGTGCTCGGAGTCGACCGGGACGATCTGCCCCGGTTTCGCGCGCCGCGTGACGATCGGGCCGCCGATCACCAGCGACTCCTTGTTGGCGAGCGCCAGCGTGTTCCCGGCGTCCAGCGCGGCCAGCGTCGCGTGCAGGCCGACCGAGCCGTTGATGCCGTTGAGTACGACGTCACACGGCATCGCCGCGAGCTCGCTGGAGGCGTCCGGCCCGGTGACGATCTTCGGGATCCGGAACTCGCCCTGCGCGTATCCCTTCCGCTGCGCCTCGGCGTAGAACGCCAGCTGCAGGTCCTGCGCCACCGTGGCCTTGGCCACCGCCACGACCTCGACCCCGAACTCGAGCGCCTGCTCAGCGAGCACCGCGACGTTGTCGCCGCCGGCGGACAGGGCCAGGACGTGGAAGCGGTCCCGGTTCCGTCCGATCAGCTCGAGCGCCTGGGTGCCGATCGAGCCGGTCGAGCCGAGGATGACGACGCTACGCGGGTTCACGGCGCCATTGTTCCAGGTCAGGGCACAGGTCAGGCGAGCAGTAGCCGGAACGGGAGCGCTCCGAGCCGGATCTCGTCCCCGTGGGTGACCATCGCGGTCTTGATCGGTACGCCGTTCACCATCGTCGCGTTGGTCGACCCCAGGTCCCGCAGCTCGTAGCTGGTCGCGTCGATCCGCAGGAGCTCGGCGTGGTGCCGGCTGACCTCCGGGCGGTCGAGGATCAGGTCACATTCCGGTGCGCGGCCGATCCGGGCCAGGTCGAGCAGCGGTACGACGTCGCCGTCCGGCCCGACCAGTGCGGGCTGCGGTCCGGTTTCCAGGGCGGCTGCGATCTCCGTCACGCCCGCGGTGCGGATCGACAGCGAGACGATCAGGTCGTCGCCCTTGTCCACGTACAGGTTGTGCTGAGCGCCGTACCCCTGCAGCAGGTCGCCGTACTCGTCGATGACGACAGCGGAGACGTGGTAGTACCCCGGCGGCAGCTGTGCGTACGCCGCTGCGCCGAGGGACGTGGTCAGTACTACAGCGTCGTACTCGCGGTGACTGACGTCGGTGATCGTGACGAGGACGGGGCTGTTGGCCGTGAGATGTGCCTCGGCGCCGGTGTCACCCGGGGTGAACTCGACAGTGATCATCGGGGCCGGCCGGAACTCGTCCAGCCCGACCAGGCGGTCCACGGCGGGCACGGTGCCGGTCGGAATCGACAGGGGGACGTACTGACCGTGTGACCGGACCAGTACGTCGAGCTGCGGTCGCGGCCACCCGTTGCGGCGGGCGAGCAGGTACGCGGGGACCATGCCCTTGCTGAAGATGAAGGCCACATCTCCGACAACAGCCCGCACGAATCCGCTGACAGGTTCCATCGACACCCCCAGTGCATCAGTATCCCGGAATCGCCACTCCGGTACGGCGGTGTGCTGCGTGTCAGGTGTGTCCTGGTGTGTCATGGTGTGCCGCCGTACCGTTGCCCGGTGACCGCACCGCGAGCTTCTGTGCTCATCATCGAGAACGACCGGGACAGCGGACCTGGCCGGCTGCTCGACTGGCTGGACGAGCATGGGCTCCCTCCGGTCGTCGTGCGGGCCTGGGACGGTGAGCCCGTACCCGCGAGCATGGACGGGTATGCGGCGCTGATCATGCTCGGCGGAGGCATGCTGCCGGACGAGGACGAGCGATCGCCGTGGCTGCCGGCAGAGCGTTCGCTGCTGCGCGACGCGCACGGACGGGTGCCGGTACTCGGGATCTGCCTGGGTGCGCAGTTGCTGGCGCATACGTTCGGCGGTGCGGTGCAGGGGAAGTACGGGCAGCCCGAGAAGGGTGTGACCTCGTTGAGGGTGCTGCCGGCCGGTGCGGACGACGTACTGCTGGCAGGGATGCCGTCGACGCTGCGGGCAGTGGAGAGCCACCAGGACCAGATCACGCGGCTGCCGGAGGATGCGGTGCTGCTGATGTCCAGTGAGCGGTGCACGAACCAGATGCTGCGCATCGGGCAGAGCTGGGGTGTGCAGTTCCATCCCGAGGTGGAGGCAGAGCGGGTACGGCGCTGGGAGCCGGCACGACTGCGGTCGCTCGGGTTCGACCCGGACACCGTGGTGGCGGATGCGCAACGGTACGCCGTCGAACTGGAGAAGACGTGGTCCATCGTCGTGGGCCGATTCCTGACCCTCGTCGGCTGATGCGGCGCTACCTTATGGGGCATGAGTCTGGAGCAGCCGCCGCCCAACCATCGGGCATCCGACAACGACCGTGAGCGTGCCGCCGCCGTGGTCCAGGAGGCGCACACCGACGGGCGGCTGGACTTCGAGGAACTCGACGAGCGGCTGACCCAGATCTACTCGGCCAAGACCCAGCTCGAGCTTCGCAACGCGACCGCGGACCTGGTGCCGGTCGCTCACGGCGGCTCCCAGGAGCTGACGCTCCGGGCCCGGCACAGCGCGCAGAAGCGTGAGGGTGCCTGGGTCGTCCCCGAGCGACTGACCGCGATCGCGGAACACTCCTCGGTCAAGCTCGACTTCACCGACGCCGTCGTGCACTGGTCCGACATCCACGTCGACGCCCAGGCCATCCACAGCTCGGTGGTGATGGTCATCCCCGAGGGCTGGAGTGTCGACATCGACCAGGTCGAGGCCAATCACAGCAGCGCAAAGAACAAGGCCGTGGCCCCGCGCCCCGGCGGCGTCCGCCTCCACGTCACCGGCAAGGCCCACCACGCCAGCGTCGTAGTCCGCCACGCCCGCAAACGCCACTGGTGGTGGCCCTGGTACCGCAAGTGACAGTACTTTGCCGGGCCTCCTCCGCGGCCGGCCGGATTGCCGTTAGCGTTTGGGCATGAGCGCTTCGTTGGATCTGGTGGATGTCGACTCCTTGCTGAGCTCGGAGGAGGTTGATGTTCGTGGGGCCGCGCGGCGGTTTGCGGACGAGCGGTTGCGGCCGTCCTTGCCGGAATGGTTCGAGGCGGGGGCGATTCCGGCGCGGGAGCTGGCCAAGGAGCTCGGCGCGCTCGGGTTCCTCGGGATGCACCTGACCGGGTACGGGTGCGCCGGGCTCGGACCGGTCGCATACGGGCTGGCCTGTCTCGAGATCGAGGCGGCCGACTCGGGGATGCGGTCGCTGGTGTCGGTGCAGGGTTCGCTGGCGATGTACGCGATCTGGAAGTACGGCAGCGAGGAGCAGAAGGCCGAGTGGCTCCCCCGGATGGCCGCGGGTGAGGCGATCGGCTGCTTCGGACTGACCGAACCGGACTTCGGCTCGAACCCGGCCGGCATGCGCACCAACGCGCGCCGCGATGGTGATGGCTGGATTCTGAACGGCTCGAAGATGTGGATCACCAACGGCTCGATCGCCGACGTCGCGGTGGTCTGGGCGCGGACCGACGACGGCGTCCGCGGCTTCGTCGTACCGACGTCGACGCCCGGCTTCTCGGCGCCGGAGATCAAGCAGAAGATGTCGCTGCGTGCATCCGTCACGTCCGAGCTGGTGCTGGACGACGTACGGCTGCCGGCGTCCGCGATGCTGCCCGAGGCACGTGGTCTGTCCGGCCCGCTCGGCTGCCTGAACGAGGCCCGGTTCGGCATCATCTTCGGCGCGATGGGCGCGGCGCGGGACTGTCTGGAGACCGCGATCGCGTACGCCGGCGAGCGGATCGTGTTCGACAAGCCGCTGACGGCGTACCAGCTGACGCAGGCGAAACTGGCCGACATGGCGGTCGAGCTGAACAAGGGCATCCTGCTCGCTGTGCACCTCGGCCGGCTGAAGGAGAAGGGCGCGCTGCGTCCGGAGCAGGTGTCGGTCGGCAAGCTGAACAACGTCCGCGAGGCGATCGCGATCGCGCGCGAGTGCCGCACGATCCTCGCCGCGAACGGCATCAGCGGCGAGTACCCGATCATGCGGCACGCCAACAACCTCGAGTCCGTCCTCACCTACGAGGGCACGTCCGAGGTCCACCAACTCGTGATCGGTCAGGCCCTGACCGGCCAGTCCGCGTTCCGCTGACGGCTAGAAGGGCTTGAGCAAGTACTGGCAGGGATCGCTGTGCGTGCGTACGACGCTTCCGTCAGCCGCCTGCTCGGTCCAGTGGTCCAGCAGCTGCGGACCCGACCACGGCTCGTACCCGAGACGCTCGTACAGAGCCCGAGCCGGATCGTTGTCGAGTCCAACGGCGAGCCCGATCGCCGATCGGTTCCACTCCCCCGCAGCGATCGCCTCGGCCGCGCGAATGATCGCCGTACCGATGCCCTGCCGCCGGACGTACGCCTGCAGCCCGTTGATCTCGGCCGGGTCCACGTCGGCGCGCACTTCGCCGTACTTCGAACGCCGGAGCAGCACCGTCTGGCCGACGATCTCCCCGTCGCGCTCCGCGATCAGATACACCCCGCCATCGGACTGTTGGACGTCCCAACGACCCCGAATGTGGTGCTGCGCCGCCGGCTCCCGCGCCAGCGCGCCGACCAACCGGTCGACGTCGCCGCGAGTGGCGGGCCTGACGACTACTTCGCGACCTCCGTCGCGCGGGACTCCCGTACGACGGTCACGCGGATCTGACCCGGATATGTGAGCTCCTCCTCGACCTGCTTCGCGATGTCGCGCGCCATCACCTGCGCTGCGATGTCGTCGACCGCGTCCGGCAGCACCATCACGCGGATCTCCCGGCCGGCCTGCATCGCGAACACCTTCTCCACACCCTCGTGGTGCATCGCGATCTCCTCGAGCCGTTCGAGCCGCTGCACGTACGCCTCCAGCGACTCGCGCCGCGCACCCGGCCGCCCGCCGCTGACCGCGTCCGCCGCCTGCGTCAGCACGGCCTCGACGGTGCGGACCTCGACCTCGTTGTGGTGCGCCTCGATGCAGTGCACGACGTCGTCGTTCTCGCCGTACTTGCGCGCCAGGTCCGCACCGACGATCGCGTGGCTGCCCTCGGACTCGTGCGTGAGCGCCTTCCCGATGTCGTGCAAGAACGCGCCTCGCTTGCACAGCTTCGGATCCAGCCCGAGCTCGGCCGCCATCATCCCGGCGATGTGCGCCGATTCGATCAGGTGCTTCAGCACGTTCTGCCCGTACGACGTCCGGTAGCGCAGCAGCCCCATCGTCCGGACCAGCTCCGGATGCAGATCGGTGATCCCGACGTCGGCCATTGCGTCCTCGGCCGCCCGCTGGCACAGCTCGGCTACCTCGCCCTTGCTGCGCTCGTAGATCTCCTCGATCCGGCTCGGGTGGATCCGGCCGTCGAGCACCAGCGAGTCCAGCGTCAGCCGCGCGGTCTCCCGCCGGACCGGATCGAAGCAGGACAGCAGCACCGCTTCCGGAGTGTCGTCGATGATCAGGTTCACGCCGGTGGTCTGCTCGAACGACCGGATGTTGCGGCCCTCGCGCCCGATGATCCGGCCCTTCATGTCGTCGCTCGGCAGGTGGACGACGGACACGACCGACTCGCTGGTCTGCTCCGAAGCCAGCCGCTGCACCGCGCCGGTGATGATCTTGCGCGCCTTCGTCTCACCCTCGTCGAGCGCCTGCCGCTCGATGTCGCGGACGATGGTGTGCGCGTGCCGCTTCGCCTCGTCCTCGATCGCCGCGACCAACTCGGCCTTCGCCTGCTCGGTCGTCAGGTTCGCGACGCCTTCCAGGATCCGGCGGCGTTCGTCCTCGAGGTCCTTGATCTCCTGCTTGCGCTGCTCCAGCTCGGCCAGCTGCGCGGTCAGCTCGGCGTGACGTTCCTCGATGCCGCGGTGCTGCTCGTCGAGCCGCTCCTCGCGTTCGGTCAGCCGGTGGTCGCGGCGCTCCATCTCCAGCCGCTGCTCCCGCAGGTCGTCCCGAATGGATTGCGCCTCCGCCTCGGCCTCCCGGCGTACGTCGGACGCCCGCTGCTCGGCATCACGCCGTACCTCGGACGCCCGGTCCTCCGCGGCGCGGCGGATCTCCTCGGCACGTTGCTCAGCTGCCTCGGCACGTGTCCGCAGTACGGCGGCGTCCTCCTCGGCCTGCCGACGTACCAGCTCCGCCGCCGACTTCGCGCCGGCGGTGAGCTGCGCGGCCTCGAGTTGGGCAGCCTCGAGTTGGGCAGCCTCGAGCTGCGCGGTCTCGAGCCGGGAGGCCTCCTGCTGGGAGGTCGCGATACCCACAGCCTTCCGGCGGGAGAGGGTGAGGCCGATCCAAGCCAGTAGTCCGGCGATCAGCAATCCGATCAGGGCCAGGCCAACCGACATCGCGGTCATCGGCATCTCCCCTCTCCTTCGAGTCCCACGCGGGAACTGTGGCCATCGGTCGAAGGGATGAGCCAGCCGGCCTTTCGGTAAGGGGTCACCGAGGTACGGCGGTGCCGGCGCCACCTCCACTGAGGCGGTACCGGTGCTGCCGCTTCCAGCGATGCAAACGGTGCTGCTGCGCACTCGCTGCTGATGTGCTGCCCAGCGTGCTCGCGGTCCGCGAACCCCCGTCCGCCGACTGCAGGGACGCCACATCAGCGGCCGCCCAGCGTTGCTTGCTCACCGTGCGTCGCCGGTTGAACCCTCGGAGACCACGATGGCCCCGCTCGTGTCCTGTCGGGCTGCTGCCGTTCAGGTATTACGCGCGGCGCCGTCTATCCGACAGCGTTCACGACGCCGTCGTCCTTCCTTCAGCTCGGTCGAGCGTGGTTGCGTTTTCCCGGCCGGTCGGTAGTTTCACCAACCCGCCGTTCCTCATATCCGCCACCGTTGCGGTGGATTCATCCCTTCCTGATGCCGAGGCTAGGCGCGCCCCACCACCCGGTCAAGACGGACACTCATCGCCGCCACCGCCGATCCTCACAAGACCACCCGCCAACGTGGTCTACTCCAGATCCCCCGTCACCGCCGGTACGGGCTGAGGAGCCCGATCCGCCTGCAGCCACCAGACCCGCCAAGCCACCCCGACCAGACCCCAGTCCTGTCGAGCTGACCGTCGCGTGTGGCTGGTGGGGCTAGCTGTTTGTGCCGCTGCCCTGAGAGCCGGTGCGGGCAGATGGAGCCGACCCGCGTGCAGCCCTCAGACGTGCCAGGTGAGCTCGACCAGACCCAGTCCTGTCGAGCTGACCGTCGCGTGTAGCTGGTCGGCTAGCTGTTTGTGCCGCTGCCCTGGGAGCCGGCCCGCTCGTCCGACGCGGTTTCACCTGCCGACTCACCGGGCGCCGCTTCGGCCGTACCTGCCGATGCCCCGGCGGTGGATTCAGAACCCGCCACGGCGGACTCGGACCCGGCCGGACCCGGCTCGGACGCAGCACGCTCGGACGCGGCAGGCCCGGAGGTGGCAGGCCCGGAGGTGACAGGCCCGGAGGTGGTTGCCTCGGTGGGCTCAGGTGTTGATCCTGCTCCCGTCTGGTTCGGGGTCTCGGCGGAGTTCTGCTTGTCGACGAAGCCGCCGACCTTCTGCCGGACTGCGTCGACCTTCTCCGCGTACTTCCCGCCGGTCTGCTTGTCGATCAGGTCGCCTGCCTTCTCGACGCCGGCCTTGATCTTGTCCGGGTTCTGCTTGACGACATTCCGGAGCCAGTTCTTCGCCTGTTCCTGGAAATCGTTCATTGCACCCTCCGCGGTGTCTGGGGCGGATCGACGGAAAATCCCAGCCTACGGACCGGAACAAATACCGGCCCTACCTCGGATAACACACCGTCACGGCGCACCCGTCAACGCCCCTCGCCGCACCCCTCCCCCCGAACCCACGTCACCCTCCGTAACCCCCACCCCGCCGAAGCCCCGATCAGCAGCCCCCAACCTCGAGCGACACCACCGACCACACCCACCAGGCGGGCTCCGGGACTCCGGGCTCCGGGACTCCGGGCTCCGGGCTCCGGGCTCCGGGACTCCGGGCTCCGGGACTCGGGACTCCGGGACTCCGGACTCGGGACTCCGGGACTCCGGGACTCCCAGCTCCGGGCTCCGGGCTCCCGGCTCCGGAACTCCGGACTCGGGGCTCCCGGCTCCGGGAGTCCCGGGCTTCGGGCTTCGGGCTTCGGGCTTCGGGCTCCGGGACTCCGGGGCTGGTGAGGCGGATCACGGCACCCCGGAACTCCGGGCATCCGGGGCCGGTGAGCCGGAGCGCGGACTATCTGTTCCCCAGGTGTGCTTTGGCGACGTCCGCCGGTGCGTGCACCAACCAAGCGTCGAGCAACGCTTCCTCGAGGACGTCCTCAGACACCTCGTCCAGCTGAACCAGCACCGCGGCGTACCCGTTGAAATGCGGAATCGTGAAGAACCCGTCCCCTGCCCGCGCCTGCAGCACTGCTTCCTTGTCCGCAAGGTCCTCAACGACCAGCGCGACGATCGGCCCACTCGGCGGCGTCTCGTCCCCGAACCGCTTCAGGTCCGCCTTGCTGAACGGCCGCTCCCACGCATACGCCTTCCCAGCGACCTTCCACGTCCGCATCCCGTGCCGAGTGGTCTCCTCCGTCCCGGGCAACCCCAAGACCACCCGCTCCACATCGCCCATGCTCGTCACCCGACCGACGCTACCGCCCGGAACTACTCGGGTTCGAGACCGGAGGAGTCGAGGAGGGGGAACTCTTCGTGGCCGGCGTCGAGTTCCTCTTTGACGACGGTCATCGCGAGACCGCCCGGATACCCCTTGCGGGCAAGCATTCCGAGCAGTCGCCGCATCGCCACCTGCCGCTCGAGCGAACGCATCGACCGCAGCTTCCGCCGTACGAGCTCGCGGGCCTTCTCCTCTTCCTGCTCGGGTTGCAGTTCCTCGAGCGCATCCCGCGCCAACTCGTCGTCCACCCCGCGCCGCCGTAGCTCCTGCGCCAGCGCCCGCTTACCGAGTCCTCGCCCGCGATGCCGCGACTCCACCCACGCATTCGCGAACGCGGCGTCGTCAATCAGCCCGACGTCGGTAAACCGATCCAGCACCGCATCGGCCACATCGTCCGGAATGTCCCGCTCCGCCAGCACGTCGGCCAACTCGGCCCGGGTCCTCGGCTGCCCCGTCAACTTGTCCAGCAAAATCGTCCGCGCTACGGAGTACGGATCCGCTGCCGCGCCGTCGAGCTCGGGATCTCCCGTCCCCTGAGGCTCCTCCCCAGCGGGCCGCTTCCCCCGCCGTCCAAATCCCCCACCGACCCGCCGCCGCGCACTCCCCCGCCCGGCCCCACTCCGAGCCGAGGTGCCCCCATCACGGGCAGTGCCTGCGGCGGGAAGCCGGGTGCCATCGTCCGTCGTACTGGCTGACGCCGCACTCGACGCGCCTGCGGTCGGCCGCGCGTGCTCCGCTCCGGGTCCACTAGCTGCTGTGTCCCCGGACGTGCCACCGCCCTCGGCCTCGCGACGCCTCGCAACTGAGCGGCGACGAGGTGGGTCGGTCGGGGCTTGCTCAGTCTCGTCCGTCGAGCTGGGCGCCGTCCCTCGGGAGGACGGTGCCGCAACGGTCGCTGGAGGAGGCGCATCAACTGAGTCTGACCACGGGTCGAACGCGTCGGCTGTGTCGGTCGGAGGTTGGTCAGCACCGTCCGTCGAGCTGGGCTCCGTCTCCCCCGGGGAGAGTGCCGCAGCGGTCCTTGGTCGAGGCGCATCAATCGGGTCCGCCCACGGGTCGAATGCATCGGCTGTGTTGACCGGGGGTTGGTGCGTGTCGTCCGTCGAGCTGGGCGCCGTCGCTCCGGAGGAGAGCGCCGCAGCGGTCGTTGGTCGAGGCGTCTCGACTGGGTCCGCCCACGGGTCGAATGCGCCGCCTGTGTCGAAAGCAGCCGCTGGGTCGGAAGCGGCGGCTGTGTCGAAAGCGTCGCGCGAGATCGACGTCGTCGTTGTGTCCGCGGCCTCTTCATGCTGTCCCGCTCCGCCGCTGTCAACTGCTGACGGCGCAGGCGTCGGGCCGCTGGCCTCAAAGCTGGAACCGTTCGAGGCACTGCGATTCGAGGTAGTGCGCTGCGGCGCATCGCGGAGTGGGGCGGGCGCGTCGCGGAGTGGGGCGGGGGCATCGCGGAGTGGGGCGGGCGCGTCGCGGAGTGGGGCGGGCGCGTCGCGGAGTGGGGCGGGGGCATCGCGGAGTGGGGCGGGCGCGTCGCGGGGTGGGGTGGGGGCGTCGTCGGCGAAGGCTTGGGCTTCGGCTCGGCGGGCGGCCGCCTGGTTCTCGATGGACTGGATGGTTCGGTTGTCGTCGTCGCCCCAGGGGTCGACGGTGCCGGCGGTTCGTCTGATGGAGCCGGTACGTCGCGTCGTACTCCGCTCCGACTCCCCGCTGTCCAGGAAGTCGCCGGGGTCCTCCCAGGGGTCGGCGGCGCGCACTCCACGACCTCGAGTACGACTCCCCCGCCTCGAACCAGCCGAGGAATCGTCTCCGTCACCAGACGCACTGTCTCGCCGAGCATCGCCCGACGAGGACGCCGATCGCGACGTGTCACGCTCCGCGGACACCCGCCGAGCCGCCGTACGCCGGTACGATCCGCGCTCGGCCGCAACCGGCTCCGTAGTGGACGACCCCGTAGTGGACGACCCCGTGGTGGACGACCCCGTGGCACACGACCCGGTAGTGGACGACCCGGTGCTGGGCGACCCGGTGGTGGTCGCGGGCGCGGTTGTTCCTTCGGCCAGGAGTTTGCGGGCCAGGGCAAGGCGTTCGTCGTGGGGTAGAGACAGCGCCGCGGGGGCAGCGTCGTCGGCAGCTGATGGCTGCCGGGAGACGCTGCCGCCCGCGGAGGGTCGGTCAGAAGTCGACATCGACCTCGGCCGCGGCCGCATCGGCCGGCTGGTCAAGGGTCGGGCCGATGCCCATCTTCTCCTTGATCTTCTTCTCCAGCTCGTTGGCCAGATCGGGGTTGTCGCGCAGGAAGTTCCGCGCGTTCTCCCGGCCCTGGCCGAGCTGGTCGCTCTCGTACGTGAACCAGGCGCCGGCCTTGCGGACGAAGCCCTGGTCCACGCCGAGGTCGAGCAGGCTGCCCTCGCGGCTGATGCCCTGGCCGTAGATGATGTCGAACTCGGCTTGCTTGAACGGCGGGGCCACCTTGTTCTTGACGA
The DNA here is from genome assembly GCF_004362255.1 of Kribbella sp. VKM Ac-2571. NCBI lineage: Bacteria > Bacillati > Actinomycetota > Actinomycetes > Propionibacteriales > Kribbellaceae > Kribbella > Kribbella sp. VKM Ac-2571. Next base: position 257,102 of record NZ_SNWS01000007.1, on the reverse strand, counting down.
CCTTGACGCGGGTCCGGTTACCGACGACGTCGGTGCCGTCCTTCAGCGACTCGATCCGGCGCACGTCCAGCCGCACCGACGCGTAGAACTTCAGCGCCTTACCACCGGTCGTCGTCTCCGGGGAGCCGAACATGACGCCGATCTTCTCGCGCAGCTGGTTGATGAAGATCGCGGTCGTGTTCGTCCCGCTGACCGCGCCGGTCATCTTCCGCAGCGCCTGGCTCATCAGCCGGGCCTGCAGACCGACGTGGCTGTCGCCCATCTCGCCCTCGATCTCGGCCCGGGGCACCAGCGCGGCCACCGAGTCGATCACGACGATGTCGATCGCGCCGGAGCGCACCAGCATGTCGGCGATCTCCAGCGCCTGCTCACCGGAGTCGGGTTGCGAGACCAGCAGCGCGTCGGTGTCGACGCCCAGCTTCCGCGCGTACTCCGGGTCGAGGGCGTGCTCGGCGTCGATGAAGGCCGCGATTCCCCCGGCCCGCTGAGCGTTGGCGACCGCGTGCAGCGCGACCGTCGTCTTACCGGAGGATTCCGGACCGTAGATCTCCACCACCCGGCCGCGCGGCAGACCGCCGATCCCGAGCGCGATGTCGAGCGAGATCGACCCGGTCGGGATGACCTCGATCGGCGGCCGGTTCTGCTCGCCCAGCCGCATCACCGATCCCTTGCCGCACTGCCGCTCGATCTGCGTCAGCGCGGTCGCAAGCGCCTTCTCGCGATCGGCCGCCGCGCGCTCCGCACTCGCTACACCCGCCATGTGACTGCCACCTGACCCATCTGATAATCCGGGGCCGCCGCCGGCCACCCGAAGGAACTTTGTTGTCGCCAGAGAAGGTATTCGTTGCCGCCGACAGTTTTCGCCGCGACTTCGAATCTGTGGACAACTCGGCCGTCCAACCACCTTCCGAGCACCAAAGTATCCCGAACACGTGTTCGAATCACAACTGACACGCCGAAGGCTGTTCCGGCAACCATCCTGACCCAGATGATCCCTACCCTTGCGGACGTGACAGACCGTCCCGACGTACCCGATTCCGCCGTGGTCCTCGCGATCAGCCGCGTCGAATTCGGTATCGACATCGTGCTCGACGCGCTCCGCTCCCAGGACCCGTTCGGCATCCGCACCGTCCTGGCCGAGTACTCCGCCCAGGAGCAGCCCAACCTCGCCGAGAAGGGCCTGATCCTCGCGATAGACCGGCTGCTGCAGATGAAGGTGCCCGGCCACGAGGAATGGCCCACCCTGCCGCTGGCCAAGCGCTGCGACTGGTGGGTCGAGCGCCTCGGCGGGTTCGCCGCGGTCGTCGCCGGTCTCCCCCGGCTCAGCGGCGCGGCGGCGGACCGGCTGCCGATGAAGGACACCCTCGGCGCGGCCGTGCAGGCGATGGTGATCGGCGCGGTCTGCCGAGAGTACGGCGTGGAGGCGCACGCCGACCGTACGTCGATCATCATCCGCGTACTCACCGATCGCCCCATCACGCCGGACGAGGTCCTCAAGTACGACGACCCGGAGATCGCGGGCAAGGATGTCTCCGAGCAATTGGGCCTCGGCGAGGTCTCGGCGGACATGGGGCTGCGTAAGGGCGTCCGACTGGTCTGGCGATTGAGCAAGCTGTTCGGCGGACTCAGCGAGGTGTTCGAGGACCGCCCGCGCGGCAGCCTGGGTGCCCGGTTCGTCGGGAAGCTCCCTGGCGTCGGCGTGGTCGGCGGGTTCTTCGACGAGCGCAAGGGCATCAAGAAGGCGGCGTACGAGGCGGCGGAGCTGCTCACCACCAGCGCGTTCCGGGTCAAACCGGTGTAAAGGCTGGGACCTGCCACCGCGGTCCTGGGATGATCTCCGCATGACTGGGATCGTCATCGCGCGGCCGGACGACACCTGGCCGGCGCAGTACCAGAAGACCGCGCAGGTGATCGGCCGGTTGCTCGGCGAGCTGGCCCAGCGGATCGACCACATCGGCTCCACCTCGGTGCCCGGTCTGCCGGCCAAGGACGTCCTCGACATCCAGGTGACAGTCGGTACCGAACCGGACCTGGACGACGTGGCCGAGCGGATGGCCGCCGCGGACTGGGAGCTCCGCCCGCCGCGGCGCGACCACCCGGTGCCGGGTCTGCCCGCGGACGACATCCAGTGGGTGAAGCGGATGCTGGTCGAGCCGATGTACCGGCGCCGCGTGAACCTGCACATCCGCGTCGCAGGGCGGGCCAACCAGCGCTATGCACTGCTGTTCCGCGACTATCTGCGCAGCCACCCGGAAACGGCACGCGCGTACGCCGTCTTCAAGCAGCAAGCGGCCGCGCTCCGGCTCGACATCGGCGACTACACCGACCTGAAGGACCCGGTCTGCGATCTCATCTATCTACCGGCCGAGGAATGGGCCGCCCGCACCGGCTGGACGCCTTAGCCGACGGAGGGTGACCGGGTCACTACTCCGCGATCGTTGACCCTCTTCCTCCCAGCCACCAGGCTGGACCGGGGGCGTTGTGAGCGGTCCGGCGGGCGGGCGGACGCCCCGTCAGGGGGCGTGGTTGCGGTGGGCGGAGCAGGAGGGCTGGCGGCATTGCCGTGCGGCAAGGTGTCGAAGTGGATCGTGCTGGCTCTCTGGATCGTCGCAATAGCGGCCTCGTTCGCCCCCGCAGGAAAGCTGACCGGTGCGCAGGAGAACGACGCCGTCTCCTGGCTGCCCGGCAAGGCCGAGTCGACCGAGGTGCTGAAGGCATCCGAACAGTTCTCCTCGCCGGACGAGATCCCGGCGGTCCTGGTGTACGAGCGGTCGTCCGGTATCACTCCCGCGGACCAGCAGGCCGTCCAGAGTCACATCGCGCAGTACGGCGAGCTGCAGGACGTCGACCGGGATGTCGTCGGACCCATCCCAGCTCAGGATCACAAGGCTTTGCAGGTCCTCGTACCGATCAACGCCGGTTCCGGGGGCTGGGAGACGATCGGTGCACGAGCCGACGACATCAGGCGGATCGCCGGCGACCGGCCTGACGGACTGTCGTTCCACGTCACGGGACCGGGCGGCTTCGCCGCTGACTCGCAGGAGGCCTTCGCCGGCATCGACGGCAAGCTCCTGTACTCCGCTGGAGCAGTAGTCATCATCATCCTGCTGCTGACCTACCGCAGTCCGGTGCTGTGGCTGCTGCCCTTGATCTCCGCGGGTGTCGCACTTTTCTCCGCCCAGGCAGTCGTCTACGTCCTGGCAACCCAAGCCGACCTGACCGTGAACGCCCAAAGCGCAGGCATTCTCACGGTCCTGGTGTTCGGCGCGGGGACGGACTATGCACTCCTGCTCGTTGCTCGCTATCGAGAGGAGCTCAGACGACATCAGGACCGTCACGAGGCCATGGCGTTCGCGCTGCACCGCTCCGGTCCAGCGATCGTCGCATCAGGCTCCACTGTCGTCGCAGGCATGCTCTGCCTGCTCTTCGCATCGATGAACTCGACTCGCGGACTCGGTCCGGTCGCTGCCGTCGGCATCGTGATCGCGCTGCTCGCCATGCTCACACTTCTGCCCGCACTGCTCGTCATCTGCGGCCGCTGGGTGTTCTGGCCACTACGTCCGACCTACGGCTCGGACGACCACACCGAGACGAGTGTCTGGGGACGTATCGGCCGCCGCATCGCCGTACGGCCGCGACTGACATGGATCACCACCTCCATACTGCTGGGAATTGCATCGCTCGGCATCTTGACGCTGAACGCCGGCGGACTCTCGAACGAGGACTCCTTTATCGGTACGCCGGACTCGGTGGTCGGGGAGAAGGTCGTGGCGGCCCACTTCCCAGCCGGTGCCGGCAACCCGCTTGTCGTGATCAGCAGGGCGGACAAGGCCGCAGACGTCCGTACGGCGATGTCGTCGACGCAAGGCATCGCCGAAGTCGGGGAACCGCGGGTGGCGAGCGGCCTGGCGTATCTCGAGGGCACCATGACGGATGCGGCGGACAGTCAGGCCGCGAAGGAGACTGTGGATCGCGTGCGCGCCGCAGTGCACGCCGTACCGGATGCGGACGCGCTGGCCGGAGGCGGCGCGGCAATCCTGCTCGACACCCAGCGGGCGTCCGATCACGACAACAAGATCATCATCCCGGTCGTACTCGCGGTGGTGCTGGCGATCCTCGCGCTGCTGCTGCGCGCACTGGTGGCTCCGGTGTTGCTGGTCGCAACCGTGGTGCTGTCGTTCGGAGCGGCGCTCGGGATCAGCTCGTTGGTGTTCAAGGCCCTCGGTTTTGAAGGTGCCGACACGTCGCTACCGCTTTTCGTCTTCGTGTTCTTGGTGGCGTTGGGCATCGACTACAACATCTTCCTGATGACCCGGGTGCACGAGGAATCGAAGGTCCACGGCACCCGGCGCGGCGCGCTGATCGGAGTGGCCGCCACCGGTGGTGTGATCACTTCGGCCGGTCTGGTGCTGGCGGGAACCTTCGCCGTGCTGGCGACGCTGCCGGTGGTCGCGTTCGCGGAGATCGGGATCGCGGTCGCGCTCGGTGTCCTGCTGGACACCATCGTTGTCCGGTCGGTGCTGGTCACTGCGTTGAACCTCGACGTGGGACGACACCTCTGGTGGCCGAGCGCGCTGACTCGGCAGCGTGATCCGGAAGCCCCCGAGAGCCTGCCCGAGCCCGAGCCGACGCTCACCAACACCTAGTCAGCGCTCGCTGGGCGGAAGGTTGAGGTGCGCCCACACGGCTCGCCAGACGAACTTGGCGGCCTCACCGTCGTCCAGGGCCTCGACGACCGTGCGGCCGCCGAGCTCCTGGACCACCTGGGTCTCTGCCCAGGTCCGTGCATACGCGGGCCCGAGATGGTGATCCATCCGTGCCCAGAATTCCGTCAGTCTCATGCCTGCCCGTCGTTGTCCTTCGGCGGCGGTCCCCAACCGCCCTGCTGCCCCTGCTGAGGCGCCGACGGACCACCCTGCTGGCCCCAACCGCCCTGCTGCGGAGGCTGCTGACCATAACCCTGCTGTGGCTGCCCAGGCTGCTGTCCCTGACCAGGCTGCTGTCCCCAGCCGCCAGGACCCTGCTGCGGCGGCTGCTGAGGCTGCCCAGGGTACTGCTGCTGACCAGGCTGCTGCCCCTGCGGCGGCTGACCGGGGTACTGCCCCGGCTGTCCTCCGTGCGGACCAGGCTGCCCCGGCTGACCCGGGTACTGCCCCGGCTGTCCGCCGTACTGACCGGGCTGGCCCGGGTACTGCCCGCCGGGACCCGGCTGGCCGTACTGCTGCCCGAACCCAGGCTGCCCCGGGTACTGACCGGGTCCGCCGTACTGACCCGGCTGGCCCGGGTACTGCCCCGGGAACTGCTGGCCGTAGCCCTGCGCCCCCTTCGCCTTGCGGCTCCGCAGGATGAAGAACACCGCCGCGCCGATCGCCAGCAGCACGAGCACAATGATGAGGATCAGCGCCCAGGTCGGGAACCCGCCACCGGCCTCGGAGGTCAGCGAAATCTTCCCGAGCTTGTCGAGACTGTCGTACGTCGCCGTACGGCCGCTGACCTTGGCTCCGCTGTCGTGCTCGAGGATCTTGCCCGGCATGGTGATCTTGAAGTTCACCTGGGGCTGGCCGCCGGTGGACGGCAAGCTGCCGCCCATGTCACCGGCGTTGACCTTCACCTTGACCTTGTCGCCGTCCTTGGTGAAGCCGACGCCGTCGCCGCTCGAGCTGCCCATCTTGTCGAACGGCACACTCTCGAACGTGCAGTTGGAGCCGACGTACTTGTCGTCCTCGTACGCCTTGCAGGTGACGCCTTGGGTTGCCGACTCCTTGATGCCGCTCTCGATCTGCTGGCGGACCTTGTCGAGGGACTGGCCGCTGGACTGCAGCAGCTGCTTGTCCACCCCGATCTTCATGTTCCCCGAGACCGTCTCGTTCGACCCGACCTTCAGGTCGGCGTCGAGCTTGACGCACCCGGTCAGCCCGACCAGGCAGGCCACGACGACGAGGGCTGCACGTACGCGGTTCATCATGCCGCCGATCATTCCAGACGAAAGGGACAACCGGCGCACCGGACGGAAAGGGCCTGCTCACGGTGCGCGACGGGCCGGCTCGTGAAAACTGTCGGCGCGACCCGGCAAGATGGTCGGCGTGAAGAAGACCAGCGCGTTGAGCCGGTTCTCGCCCGCGACCCGGGCGTGGTTCGGCGACGTTTTCGAGGCGGCCACCCCGGCCCAGCTCGAGGCGTGGGACGCCATCACCGCGGGCCGGGACGCGCTGGTGGTCGCCCCGACCGGCTCCGGGAAGACGCTGGCCGCTTTCCTGTGGGCTCTGGACCGGCTGGCCACGACACCGCCGCCGGACGATCCGAAGTTGCGCTGCCGGGTGCTCTACGTGTCGCCGCTGAAGGCGCTCGCCGTCGACGTCGAGCGGAACCTTCGCGCGCCGTTGATCGGCATCCGGGAGACCGCCCGCAGGCTCGGCGAGGCGCCGATCGACGTCGAGGTCGCGGTGCGCTCGGGCGACACCCCGGCCAACGAGCGGCGACGGTTCGCCACGCGCCCGTCAGACGTGCTCATCACGACGCCGGAGTCCCTGTTCCTGTTGCTGACCTCGCAGGGCCGGGAATCGCTGCGCGGGGTCGAGACCGTGATCGTCGACGAGGTGCACGCGGTCGCCGGGACCAAGCGGGGTACGCATCTCGCGCTGACCCTCGAGCGGCTCGACGCACTGCTGCCGCAGCCGGCGCAGCGCATCGGTCTGTCGGCGACCGTGCGACCGGTGGAGGAGGTCGCGCGGTTCCTCGGCGGCGAGCGGCCGGTGACGGTCGTGCAGCCCAAGTTCACGAAGCAGTGGGATCTGAGCGTCGTCGTACCGGTCGAAGACATGGCCGAGCTGGCCGCGACCGAGGTGGAGACCTCGGGTTCCGCGGCCGCTCCGCAGCAGCATGCCTCGATCTGGCCGCATGTCGAGGAGCACGTCTTCGACCTGATCAGTCAGCACAGTTCGACGATCGTCTTCTCGAACTCGCGCCGCCTGGCCGAGCGCCTGACCGCCCGGCTGAACGAAATCGCCGCCGAGCGCGCCGAGCTGGAGCTGCCGGAGCTCGGCTCACCGGCGCAGCTGATGGCGCAGTCCGGTGGCTCGCTTGCGGCTCCGCCACTGATCGCGCGGGCCCACCACGGCTCGGTCAGCAAGGAGCAGCGTGCCCTGATCGAAGCAGACCTGAAGTCCGGTCGGCTGCCGTGCGTGGTGGCGACGAGCAGCCTCGAGCTCGGCATCGACATGGGTGCCGTGGATCTCGTGATCCAGGTCGAGGCGCCGCCGTCCGTTGCCAGTGGGCTGCAGCGTGTCGGTCGTGCGGGTCACCAGGTCGGAGCGGTGTCGCGCGGCGTGCTGTTCCCCAAGTTCCGCGGCGATCTGATCGACACCGCCGTCGTCGTGCAGCGGATGCGCGACGGCCTGATCGAGAGCCTGCACATCCCGGCGAACCCGCTGGACGTCCTTGCGCAGCAGATCGTGTCGATCGTCGCCCTGGACTCGATCGACGTCGACGAGCTCTTTTCCCTGGTACGACGCTGCGCGCCGTTCGCGACCCTGCCGAGATCGGCGTACGACGGGGTGCTCGACATGCTGTCCGGCCGGTACCCGTCGGACGAGTTCGCGGAGCTGCGGCCGCGGATCGTGTTCGACCGGGTCAGCGGTGAGATCTCCGGCCGGCCGGGTGCGCAGCGGCTCGCGGTGACGAGCGGCGGGACGATTCCGGACCGCGGGCTGTTCGGAGTGTTCCTGGTCGGCGAGTCGACGAACCATCGGGTGGGCGAGCTCGACGAGGAGATGGTCTACGAGTCGCGCGTCGGCGACGTGTTCACCCTCGGCGCGTCGAGCTGGCGGATCGAGGACATCACGCACGACCGCGTGCTCGTCTCTCCCGCACCCGGTCAGCCGGGCAGACTGCCGTTCTGGAAGGGCGATGCGGTCGGGCGGCCGGCGGAGCTCGGCGCGGCCACCGGCGCGTTCGTCCGCAAGATGGCGTCGCTGCCCGCGGCCAAGGCGGTCGAGCGCGCGCGGACCGCGGGCCTGGACGAGTACGCCGCGAACAACCTCGTCTCGTATCTCGCCGAGCAGCGCGACGCGACCAGCCGGGTGCCCGACGACGTGACGATCGTGGTCGAGCGGTTCCGCGACGAGCTCGGCGACTGGCGGGTGTGCGTGCACTCGCCGTACGGCGGTCAGGTGCACGGTCCGTGGGCGCTGGCGATCGCGGCGCGGCTCCGGGATCGCTACGGGATGGACGCGCAGTCGGTGTCCGGCGACGACGGGATCGTGCTGCGCCTGCCGGAGACGGACGAGCCGCCGCCGGGCGCGGATCTGGTGCTGTTCGACCCGGCGGACATCGAGGATCTGGTGACCACCGAGGTCGGTGGGTCGGCACTGTTCGCGGCGCGGTTCCGCGAGTGCGCGGCGCGGGCCCTGCTGCTGCCGCGACGCAATCCGGGACGACGGTCACCGCTGTGGCAGCAGCGCCAGCGCGCCTCGCAGCTGCTGAGTGTCGCGAGCAAGTTCGGGTCGTTTCCGATCGTCCTCGAGACCCTGCGCGAAGTCTTGCAGGACGTCTACGACCTGCCGGCGTTGAAGGATCTGCTGACCGGGATCAGCGAGCGCCGGATCTCGGTCGTCGAGGTCGAGACGCCCGAGGCGTCGCCGTTCGCGAAGTCGTTGCTGTTCGGCTATGTGGGCGCCTTCATGTACGAGGGCGACAGCCCGCTCGCCGAGAAGCGTGCCGCCGCTCTGTCCCTGGACCAGAGCTTGCTGGCGGAGCTGCTCGGGCGGACCGAGCTCCGTGAGTTGCTCGACGCCGAGGTCGTACTGCGGACCGAGGCCGAGCTGCAGCGCCTCGCCGAGGACCGCCGAGCGCGCGATGCCGAAGGGTTGTTCGACGTACTGCGGATCGTCGGCCCGCTGTCGTTGCCGGAAGCAACGCAACGGTGCGTCGACGGTTCGGATGCGGAATCCTGGCTGACGTCGCTCGCGGCCGCGCGGCGCGTCGTGCGCGTGCGGATCGCGGGCGAGCATCGCTGGGCGGTCGTCGAGGACGTGGCCCGGTTGCGCGACGCGCTCGGCGTGCCGCTGCCACCCGGCGTCGCCGAGGCGCATGCGGAGCCTGTCGCCGATCCACTCGGCGACCTGGTGTCTCGGTATGCGCGGACGCACGGACCGTTCCGCGCGATCGATCTCGCGACCCATCTCGGCATCGGAGTCGCAGTCGTCACCGACGCGCTGCGACGGCTGAGTGCGGCCGGTCGAGTCGTCGAAGGCGAGTTCCTGCCGGGTGGGATCGCGCTCGAGTGGTGTGAAAGCGAGGTCCTCCGGCTGCTCCGTCGACGCTCCCTCGCCGCGTTGCGGAAGGAGGTCGAGCCGGTCGATCCCTCCGCGCTGGCGCGATTCCTGCCGGCCTGGCAAGGCATCACGAGCAGCCGCGGCCGCGGGTACGACGTACTTCTCGGCGCGGTCGAGCAACTGTCGGGATGCGCGGTGCCGGCGTCGGCGCTGGAGTCGATCGTGCTGCCGTCGCGGGTGCCGGGGTACCAGCCGTCGATGCTGGACGAGCTGACCGCGACCGGTGAAGTGGTGTGGGCCGGCTCGGGTTCACTGCCCGGGACCGACGGATGGGTGTCGCTGCATCTGGCGGACAACTGCGACTTGACGCTGCCCGACCCGGATCCGGCTTTCGAGCTCGGCGAAACCCATCAAGCCGTGCTGGACGCGTTGTCCGGCGGCGGTGCGTTCTTCTTCCGGCAGTTGAGCGACGTCGTCGGGTCCAGTTCCGGCGCGATCGACGACGAGACGCTGGTCGGCGTTCTCTGGGACCTCGTCTGGGCCGGGTATCTGACGAACGACACGCTGACGCCGGTCAGATCGCTCGTCGGTGGTGGCCGCGGCAGTCACCGAACACGGCGTGCGACTCCACGAGCGCGTCCGGGACGTCCGGCCCGGCCAGGACGACCGGCGATGCCGTCGCGCAGTGGTCCGCCGACGGCCGGCGGGCGGTGGTCGTTGCTTCCGGCCCGAAGTTCGGATGCCACCCGCCGGGCGCATGCGGCGGCCGAGACCCTGCTCGATCGCTACGGCATCGTGACGCGAGGTTCGGTGATCACCGAGCGGACGCCCGGTGGGTTCGCGGCCGTCTACAAGGTGCTGAGTGCTTTCGAGGAGTCCGGACGGTGCCGGCGCGGGTACTTCGTCGCAGGACTTGGGGCTGCCCAGTTCGCACTGCCTGGCGCGGTCGACCGGCTGCGGGCGCTCGCCGAGCTACCGACTTCGACGACGAAGCCTGACGGACCGTTCGGTCCTCCGGGACGGTTCGGGCCCGGAGGTGCACGGACGGGCGGTGCCGGTCGCGGCCGGAAGGACGAGGAGCTGACCGCGCGCGCCGTCGTACTGGCTGCCTCCGATCCAGCGAACCCGTACGGTGCGGCGTTGCCCTGGCCCGAGCGGGAAAGCGCCGGCGGTCATCGGCCGGGCCGGAAGGCGGGCGCGTTGGTCGTGATGGTCGACGGACAGTTGATCGTGTACGTCGAGCGTGGCGGGCGGACCGTGCTGAGCTTCACGGAAGATCCCGATCTGCTGCAGCCGGCCGTTGACGCGTTGGCGCTGTCGATCCGGGACGGTCAGCTCGGCAAGCTCAGCGTGGAGACGGCCGACGGTGAACAGGTTCGCCATACCGCGTTCGGGGACGCCTTGGCCAAGGCCGGCTTCCACGCCACGCCACGCGGCCTGCGGCTCCGGGCTTGAAGTAGGCGGTCATGCCTGAAGGAGACACTGTCTGGCGAGCCTGTCAACGCCTCAATCAGGCTCTTGCCGGGCAGGAACTCGTTCGCACGGACTTCCGGGTACCTTCGTTGGCGACGACCGATCTGAGCGGGCGGACAATGCAGGAAGTCGTTGCGCGCGGCAAGCACATCCTGATGCGAATCTCCGGTGGGCTCACGCTGCACAGCCACTTCCGGATGGACGGCAGCTGGCATCTGTACCGTCCCGGCGAGCGTTGGCGCGGCGGACCCGACCACGAGATCCGCGTGGTCCTCGAAACCGCACCATGGACAGCCGTCGGCTACCGGCTGCCGGTGCTCGACCTCGTCGCCACCGGCAAGGAAGACACCGTGGTCGGGCATCTCGGTCCGGATCTCCTGTCGCCGTCGTTCGACCGCGCCCTCGCGATCTCGAACGTCGAGTCCGATCCAGAACGCACCATCAGCGAGGCGCTGCTCGACCAACGCAACCTCGCCGGGATCGGCAACTTCTACCGCATCGAGGTCTGCTTCCTGCTCGGCTTGCACCCGTGGCGCCCCGTCGAGGCCGTCGACGTCCCCGCGGCGATCGATCTGAGTCGCAAGCTGATGAAGGCCAACGTCCGCAACGGCACCCAGGTCAGCACAGGCATCAACCGGCCGGGACAACGCTCCTGGGTGTTCGAGCGCGCAGGCAAGCCCTGCCGCCGATGCGGTACGACGATCCTCACGTCAACCCTCGGCGAGCCGACCCGCGAACGGGTCACCTACTGGTGCCCGGCCTGCCAGCCCGAAGCCTGATTCCTGGCGATGTTCCTGGCGATGTTCCTGGCGAAATTGCCCTGTGGACAACGTCTTCGGAAGGCGTGAACACGGATACCTTCTCTGACGCATCGAACAACTGTTCGAGCGAAAGGAGACGGTGATGTGCGACAAGTGCGGCGGCCTGGACGACGAGCAGTACTCGCGCCAGCTCGAGCGAAACATCCAGACGTACGGCTGGACGATGCAGTTCATCGAGGGCGACGGTGCGCGGAACCCTGCCTTCGCGTACACACTCGGCCTCAGCCTCTACCGGCATCCGGAGATCATCGTCTTCGATCCGGAGCCCTGCTACGCCTACCTAGGGCTCAAGCCGCTCGCCTGGGCGGTGCTGGAAGGCGCGGCCTTCGACGAGGGCGACGACCTGTCCGGCTTCTTCCCGCCTCCGCACACCGCCGAGCTCCTGCGATTTCCCGACTCGGCCCACCACCTGTACACGGCGAACACGATGTTCCGGCGGCCCGGTCAGCCGCCGTTGCCCGCGCTGCAACTCGTCTGGCCGACCCGGACCGCGCTGATCCAGCCGTCCAGCAGTCGTTCGAATCCCGACGGCGGTGTCCGATGACCCGCGGCTCAGGCCGCGGCCACGACCTCGGGCTCGATCGTCGGGTGCGCCAGCACCAGGGCCTCTTCACGCGCCAGATCTTGGCTGACCTCGGCGAACACCATCGACAACGGCACGTCCAGCGCCGTGCAGATGGCCGCCAGCAACTCGCTCGAAGCTTCCTTCTGACCGCGCTCGACCTCGGACAGATAGCCGAGGCTGACGCGTGCGTCGGCGGATACCTCGCGCAGAGTGCGCCCCTGGCGCAGCCGCTTACGCCGCAGCACGTCGCCCAGCAGGCCACGAACCAGCACCATGAGGTTTCTCCCTTCCGCCTGTCCGGTCGCGTCTACTCGCACGGTAGCTCGACCGTAGGAACCAACGGTACCTGTTGCTGGGTCACTACTTCTCGCAATGTCCACCTTCGGTGCGCCGTGCCAGTCTGCCTTACCTGTCCCCATGCTGGTCCCAACACCCCGATCAGTCGAGTTCTTCCGTCACAAGTTCCGCTCCGAGTTCCAGGACGGCCTGCACACTCCCCCGGCGCACGGCTGCCCGATCACCGCTCAGCTGCAACTTCCGGACCTGCACCGAGCCCGGTCCGGCCGCGGCGACGTACACCGTGCCGGCCTCGACGCCCGCCTGCGGGTCCGGTCCGGCCACACCGGTCGTCGCGAGCCCGTAGTCGGCCTCCAGACGCTCCCGCACGCCGCTGGCCAACGCAGCAGCCGTGTCCGGGTGCACCGGGCCTACAGCCGCCAGCAGCTCCTCCGGAACGCCCGCAAGCTTGGCCTTCAGGTCAGTCGCGTAGACCACCACGCCACCCCGATACACGGCCGACACTCCCGGCACATCCGTCAGAACCGCCGCGACCATCCCACCGGTCAACGACTCAGCAGTTGCCAGCGTCATGCGACGCTCCAGCAACAACCCCACCAGCCGCTCAACCGCCAGCTCAACTCCACCGCCCACGGCCATCTCTCACTCCCAACCCGCGCCAACTCGGTACCCACCACCCAACACCACCACGGCACCCAGCCCATGACACGCCACCCACGAGGCGGCCGGGAAGGCGGCAGCAGGACGAGGCTCGCACAGCCCCCGACGGCACCGACCCGTCCGACGTGGGGCCCGAAATCGGTGGCGAGTTGGTGGATCTCGTGCGGCTCCAGTGCGGTGTGGTCAGCTGGCGTCCGATTCTCGCCGGTAGCGGTAGGAGTTGTGTTCGGCGATCGTGCCGTCAGGGTTGGTGATGATGTGGTCCACTCCGTACCAGCTGGCCACGGTGGCGCCTTGGCTGACCTGGCGTTCCTTCTCGCCGCCGACGGCGAAAGGTTTGGTGCTGTGCCGCCGGCGGGTCTTCCAGACGCCGTTCTCGCAGTAGGTTTCGACGTCGTCAACGGCCATCGTGGGCTTCTCTCGTACGGCCCGAGCCCACCACTCCGCTCGACCCGTCCGTGGTGGTCGGTAGCGGGTCCCAATGCACTGATCCAACCCGCAGCGCCGCCCCAACGCGAACTGCCGCGGGCCCCCGAGGTGCGTGCCGGACGCGAGGCCGGACTGTGGCACCGTCGCTTGCGGTCGCTGGCCGGGAGCGCTCGTAGGCGGCTCGGCGGATCGGATCGCGCAAGGTGGCGTAGGCGGTCAGGAGTTCCTGCAGACGCCGGTCGGCGTCAGCATCCAGCTCCGATGGTGTGCGGGTGTCGGGGTGGAGTTGGCGGACGGCGCTGCGGAAGGCGCGGTCGAGGTCATCGTCGGTGGCGTCGCGGGTTACGCCGAGGACCGCGTAGGGGTCGGGTGTCGGTGAGGTGGTCATGGCTGTGCTCCACCAGAGTCGCCGAGGTCGTCGGGGCCGACGCTGTGCGTGGGGTGGGCGGGCGGGCCTCGGCTGCGTGAACGGTGAGAACGCCGTGGGTCAGGTCCAGCTGGCGGTGAATGTCTTCGAAGTGGGCGAACGGCTCGTTCGGATCGAACCCGAGTGATGCGGCGACCCGCCGTAGATGTACGTCCTAGGAAGGACAGGCGGCGGAACGTCGGTCAACGCCGCTGGGTCGAGGGTGTGATTGGCGGGCGGCCGCATCACCGGGTCAAGGTTCCATCGATGTCGGAGAACCTCACCTCCTCCGTACACAGGGCCGTTTCGATCAGGTCTGTGTCAGCAGTTGCTTCGCTGCCGCGGAGGCCCGCGCTGGCGGCTGTGCGGCCGCCGCCGTGGCACGCGACTGTGCCGGAAGCCCACCCGGCGCGGCCATCGGTGTGGTGGCCGCCAAGCCCAGGCTCCGGCGGCCGGACCGGGCAGCCGGGTGGGTGGTTCGCACGGTGCTTCCCAGCAGGCAGCGATCAGGGCGTCGAACTCCGCGCGCACCAGCTCGTCGTCGCCGAGCACGAGGTCCGTGAAGACGTCGGCCTCGTCGAGTGTGCGCTCTGCGCTGGTCGCCCTCATCGATCTCACCTCATCGACAAGTGCCCGCCGGAAACGGCGGTGTCAGGTTGCTGGTCAGGCGTCGATCTGCTTGCGGTCGCTGCCGGTCTCCGTGATCGCGATCTTGCGCGGCTTGGCCTTCTCGGCGATCGGAATTTTGAGGGTCAGCACGCCGGCTTCATAGCTCGCCTCGATCCGGTCGGCGTCGAGGGTGTCGCCCAGGAACAGCTGCCGGGAGAACACGCCGAGCGGCCGTTCGGAGACCTGCATCTCCACGTTGTCGCCGAGCTCGAGCGGCCGGCGCTCGGCCTTCACCGTCAGTACGTTGCGCTCGACGTCGAGGTCGATCGCGTCCGGTGCGACCCCGGGCAGGTCGAATGAAACGACGTACTGCTCGCCTTGCCGGTAGGCATCCATCGGCATCGGGGTCGGGCGTGACCACGTGCCCGGCGTCTGGCTTCCGAAGAACTGCTGGGCAAACCGGTCCAGCTCGCGGAACGGGTCAGTGCGCATCAACATCGTCCTTGCACCTCCTGAGTGATCGCTTAAACAGTGGTGTCAACACGCACTTCCCTTATAACATGTCAACGAAACGATGACAAGCAGAATTTGTCATCGAATCGCTGACATACTGAGCCGAAGGAGGTGATCAGGTGAGAGGCACCGACACACCGGACGACCCACACGATCCAGACGCCACGCACCACGCAGACAACTCGCACGAGCGGAACGGCTCGCAGGAGCGGAACGACGCGGGTGAGCGGGACGACACGGGCGAGCGGGGCGACACGGGCGACAGAGATGACACGCAGACCTCGGCGGCCGCCGATATCGCTGCGGTGGAGAGGACCGTGCGACAACTCGCTCCCGCCGGCGAGCGCGTCGCGTCCACGAGCCCGGACGGGGCCGGCGCGGAGCACCTGCTGGCGGCGCTGACCAAGCTTCATGCGGTGCAGACCCAGCTCGCCGCCTGGGAGCCGCTGCTGATCGGAGCGGCGCGCGCCGAGGGCGCGAGTTGGGCAGCGATCGCCCCGGTGCTCGGGGTGGCCAGCCGCCAGGCGGCCGAGCGCCGCTTCCTACGCCTGAATCCCCACAGCGCGGACCGCGCCGGGATGACCGGTGAGGAACGGGTCCAGGCCGCCCGCGACCGCCGCGCCGGCCAACGCGCGGTCTCCCGATGGGCCGATGCAAACGCTGCGGAGCTGCGCCGGCTCGCCGCGCAGATCGCCGCGTTGGAAGACCTCGACCCCGCCACCCAGGACAGCGTCGACCAAGTCTTCGATGCTCTCGGCGACGCGGACACCGCGGCCCTCCTCGGTCTGCTGGTCAAGGCCGAACCGCACCTGCAGGAATCCCACCCGCACCTGGCCGGGGAGATCGCGGAGATCGGCCGAACCACCGACCGCCTGCGCCGCAGGCCCAACTCTCGCACCGGCTGAGCCACCGCCCCAACACCGGCCGCCCCGCAGACCCAACCCCAGCACCCGCCAGCCACCTCCCCAACACCGGCCGCCCCGGGCCAGCTCCGGCGCCGCGTGAGCCAGTCAGAGCAGATGCCGATCCGGCGGCGGGGCCGCGCGCCGGGCGGTGGTTGTCTCGAGGGCGGGTGGCTCTCCGGGTCGAGGACTGCCGTGGGGGCCGTGGGTCGGTTCAGGTTTGCGGGCTGGAGGGTGGGGTGTGCGTGGCTAGACTCGCTTGAATGCCGGAGGTGACTGGTGGGAGCACGAAGAGTGGGGTGCGCGGGCGTGCTCTCGTGCAGGTGTATCGGCGGTTCGGTGAAGGCGAGGCGCTGAAGATTTCGCCGCTGTACGCGCGGATGGCGATTGCACTGAGCGAGTCACCTGATGCGCTACGAGTGATCGAGGGCGCGCCGGCCCGACGCCGGTATCCGACCGCGATCCTCGCCGCGCTTCACTATCTCGCGCTGTCCGGGCACGCCCCTGACCTGGCCGAAGCCATCGCCGCCACAAATGCCAACACCAACGCCAGCACCACCGCCGCCACAGCCGCCACAGCCACAGCCGCTGCCACAGCCACAGCCGCTGCCACGGCGGATGCAGCCGGGCTGGATGGAGGCGGGCTGGATGTGGTTGGGGCGGTGGGGGTTGAGGTGGTTCGGCGGGCGGGGGACTTGGTTTTGGAGGTTGGTGCTGGTCGGAAGGTTCGGGGCGACGAGGGTGGGCGGCACGCGGTGTTGTTTCCGGCTGTTGCCGAGGTGGCGCGGCGGGTCGGGGCGGGTTCGGTTGGGCTGGTCGATGTGGGGCGGTCGGCTGGGCTGAATCTGACGGTTGATCGGGTAGGGATCTCGTACTCCAACGGGCAGTCGTTGGGTGACGCGCGTTCTGCGGTGCAAGTGTCGGCGTCAGTTGTGGGCGACGGGCGCGTGCCGCTACATGCGATGCCGGAGGTTGCGGCTCGGGTTCTGGTCGATGTTGATCCGATTGATGTGATTGAGGTGGACGAGGCGCGCTGGCTGCTGGCGTGCGTGCCGCCGGATCAGGTGCAGCGGTTGGCGAGGCTCGAGGCGGAACTGGCGTTGGCGGAGGCGGCTCCTCCGGTGCTGGTGCGAGGTGGCGTGGTCGACGTACTGCCGGATGCGATCGCCTCGGTGCCTGACGACGTACTCCCGGTGGTGATCACGACCTGGGCCTTGTCGGGGCTGGATCTCGAGGGGCGGTTGCGGTTCCTGCAGCGGCTCGACGAGGCGGCCACCCGGCGGCCGGTGGCGTGGGTGTCGGTCGAGGGGGTTGGGGTCGCGCCGGGGATGCCGACGTTCGGCGATCGACGGGCTTCAGGGCACAGCATCATCGGCTTGGGCGTGTTCGAGCACGCCTCGCTGCAGGCCACGGCGGTCGGCCGCTGCTGGCTCCGCGGCGAAATGCTTGCCTGGCTGGCCGATTCGTAGCTACGGGAGCGGACGTTTGGCCGCGGCTCTGAGGCGGAGGGCCCGGGAGAGGTAGTCGAGGCCGGTGGCGAGCGTTACCACGACGGCGGCGGCCATGATGGCTATTGCGGGCCAGTGGACCAGGGCCAGGTGTTGCCATGGGAGGAGGTAGAGGCCCAGGGCAACCGCCTGGAGGACCGTCTTCAGCTTGCCGCCTCGGCTGGCGGGCATGACGCCGTGGCGGATGACCCAGAAGCGGAGGGCTGTGACGCCCCACTCGCGGACCATGACGACGATGGTGACCCACCACGGGAGTTCGCCGAGGTACGAGAGGCCGAGGAACGCGGCGCCCGTCAGGGCCTTGTCGGCGATCGGGTCGGCGATCTTGCCGAAGTTCGTGACCAGGTTCCAGCGGCGGGCGATGTCGCCGTCGAAGCGGTCGGTGACGATGGCGACGACGAACGCGGCGGTCGCGAGGAGCCGGTCGCCGGTGGCGTGGCCGCCGTCGCGGAGCAGGAGCCAGACGAACAGCGGTACCAGGACCAGCCGGAGGACCGTGAGCGCGTTCGGCACGTTCCAGGCGCTGGGCGCGTGGAGATGGCCGCCGGCTGCGTGCGGCGCCGGGTTCGTCTCCGGGTTGGTCACGCGGTCAGGTTAGCTGCCGAGCGGGCGTCTGGGGTGTCCACGAGTGCGGCGAACTCGGCGATCAGGTCGACACCGTCGTTCGACACCACCTTCGCGGAGACCAGATCCCCGACCCGGATCCCCTCCGGGAGGCCGGTCACCGTCGTCATGCCGTCCACCTCGGGGCCTTGGTGCGCGGCGCGGCCCTCAGCCTCGCCGGAGTCCGTCGAGTCGAAGGACTCGACGAGAACCTCCAGGAGTTCGCCGATACGGGATTCGGCGCGGGCGGAGGTGAGGTCTTCGGCGAGGCGGGTGACGCGGTCCAGGCGCTCGGCGATGGTGTCCTCGTCGAGTTTGCCGTCGTACGTCTCGGCCTCCGTGCCGTCCTCGTCGGAGTAGCCGAAGACGCCGATCGCGTCCAAGCCGGCGCGGGAGAGGAAGTCGCAGAGGATGTCGACGTCCTCTTGGGTCTCGCCGGGGAAGCCGACGATGACGTTGCTGCGGATGCCGGCGGTCGGGGCGGCGGCGCGGACCTGGGCGATGAGTTCGAGGAAGCGCTCGGAGTCGCCGAAGCGGCGCATCCGGCGCAGGAGCGGGCCGGAGGCGTGCTGGAAGGACAGGTCGAAGTACGGGACGACGCCGGGGGTGGCGGTCATCGCGGTGATCAGGGTGGGGCGCATCTCGGCGGGCTGCAGGTACGAGACGCGGACGCGGGTGATGCCGGGGACCTGGGCGATCTCACCGACCAGGGTCTCGAGGAGGCGGAGGTCGCCGAGGTCCTTGCCGTAGGAGGTGGAGTTCTCGGAGACCAGGAAGAGCTCCCGTACGCCGTTCTCGGCGAGCCACTCGGCTTCGCGGAGTACCTCGGCCGGACGGCGGGACATGAAGGCGCCGCGGAACATCGGGATCGCGCAGAACGCGCAGCGGCGGTCGCAGCCCGAGGCGAGTTTCAGCGGGGCCATCGGGCCGCCGTCGAGGCGACGGCGCATGACGCGGGGGCCGCTGGCGGGGGCGGTCGCGAGGTCGGGGGCATCGATCTTCAGCTCTTCCGGTGCACCGGTGACGAAACGTCCCTTGAGTTCGCCAGGAGCGGAGGAGCCGACCGGCCGGAGCGCATCCGGGACGTGGTCACCGAGCACAGCCGTCCGCCCGCCGCCTGCGGAAGTCTCGGTGTTTCCGGTGGAGATCTCCGCGGCGGCAGCTGTGGTGGCGGTGGTGTCGCCGTGGCCGGGGATTGCGACACCGGCAGTCGTGTGGCGATCGGCCGGAGCCAGCGGGAGGAGCTTGCGGCGGTCGCGCGGTACGTGGGCCTGGTGCTTGGTGCCGGCGAGGATCGCGCGGAGGCGGTCCGAGATGTCGGTGTAGTCGTCGAAGCTGAGTACGGCGTCCGTCTCCGGGAGAGCGTCCGCGAGCTGCTCGCCGTACCGCTCGGCAAGGCAGCCGACCGCGACGACGGCCTGTGTGCGGCCGGAGTCCTTGTAGTCGGCTGCCGCGAGCAGCGTGTCGACGGAGTCCTTCTTCGCGGCCTCGACGAAACCGCAGGTGTTCACCACCACCGTGTCCGCCTCGGCGGCGTCGTCGACCAGTTGGAATCCGCCGGCTTCGAGCCGGCCGGCGAGTTCCTCGGAGTCGACATCGTTACGGGCACAGCCCAGCGTGACCAGGGCGACGGTGGTGGGTGGCGTAGTCATCCCCACGAGTATGACGCGCTGTGCACGTCCGTACCTAACTGGCTGTAAGTCAGTCAAACCTCTCGTGTGGGCGTGTGGCAGCGACTCCGCGGGGTGTTGCGGGGTTTGTTGTTCGGTCTTGACCGGTGAAGGTGGGGTGCTGGTCCGGGTGCCGGACGCCCACGTTGACGTATGCGACCTTCGCTGTGGGGTCATCTGGCGTCGTTCGGGCTGTCGTGATGGGCGAAGGGCCGGGCGCCAAGTTAGATGCGGCGTCACCGTGGGGTGCGCCATAACTCATGCGGCGTCTGATCCGGCCCTTCGTCTCGTCCAGCGTGGCACCCACCGGCTGGAGTTGTGAAGGGGTCTGCTCCTTGGCTCGGGCGGAGGTTGACGGTGAGAGCGCGCCCTTCCTCGCCGCTGCGGGTTGTACGCCGGTGCTCGTCGCGGTCAACGTCGTTCGTCCTCGCTGCGCTGCGGGCGCTCCACCTTGACCGTTCCCACGCGCCCGGCGTCGGGCAGCACGCCACGGACCTGGCCCACCACCGACGCCAACGCCGATCTCGTCATCTCGAACTCCACCGGCCCCAGCACCCGATGACGCCCAGCATCGGTCACCGACAACGCGACCGACCTCTTACCCACATCCACCGCAACCACGACCGTCGACGACGTGACAGGAGCAGCATGCACAGACGCAACCCACCTCCAGCAAACGTCAAGAGAACCCCGGCGCTACCAAACGCCAGATCCTCCAAGGACCCCATAACGGATCCCTTCTGACACCTCCGGAGGCGCTTAGGAAGGGCTAACCCGACCTATATCAACTCAGAAGGCCGATTACTGGTTGGCGGTGGTCTTGCTGAGGGTGCCGTTCGGGTGCGCGGTGAACTTGTAGAGCTTGGTGGGGATCCGCTTGCCGTTGAGGACGACGACGAGGTTGCCGGGGTTGCCCACGGTCACGCGGATGTCGCCGGCGCTGGTGACGGACTGCGCGATGCCCGGGCTGAGGCGACCCTGGAAGAGGCGGCGATCCTTCCGGTCCCGGATTGTCAGGTAGGTGCCGTCGCCAGTCGCCGTCAGCCTCAGCGCGGTCTGCAGCGCCGGTGGTTTGGCCGACGTCGGCTTCTTCGTGGGTCGCACCGTCGGCTGCGGCGATGCCTTCGGGGTCGGCGTCGTGACCGTTGCCGTGGTGGTCGCGGTCTTGGAAGCGTTGGCCTCGATGTCACTGGGCAGCGTGAAGAGCCGCACCATCCCCCAGCCCATCAGGATCACCAGGATGGCGCCGACCACGAGGGCCCAGCGCGGGCGGGCCGGGCGGAGGGTCGGGGCCTTGGCCGCGGCGCGTTCCTCGCGCCGGGACTTCTCCTCCTCGACGGCATGTTCGGCGTCGAAGCTGGCGAGCAACGGTGCGGGGTCGGCCTTGACCACGCGGGCGATCGACCGGATGTGCCCACGGGCGTAGAAGTTCCCGCCGCAGCGGGAGAAGTCGTCGGCCTCCATGGCGATCAGCAGCCCGGATCTGATCCGGGTGGCGGCGCTCAGTTGCTCGATCGTCATGTCCGCCCTCATCCGGGCCGCCGTGAGCTCGCTGCCGATGCTCACGTCCCCACCATCCTCTCCTCGTCCGATCTGTTCGCGCGGACCATCGACAGCCGGTGCGTCGATCTCAACACAACGACATCAACTCAACGGCTTGGGTTCGTCGGGGTCACGGACGAGTCAGAGCTGTTCCCTGACCGGACATCTGGCATCGGCCAGCATGTGCAGTGCCTGCACCACTTCCCCGTTGGACGGCCGAGCCGTCAGACCGAACGGTATCGCGAGTGAGGATCCGGTCAGGCGGCGGTTCGCATCGGTTGTCTTGCGGGTCGAACTCGGCAGCGCACCGAGGACGGGCCCAGGATCCTGCAGATGTACGGCGATCCGCCCGTCGTCGAGCGGATGCCGCCGCTGCAGCACCGTCACCTCTTCGATGTCCTCCCACCGGGTACCCACCCACTCGCTGCCGATGCGCAGCCGGATGCCGACGTCGTCGGCGACCAGCATGTCCCCCACGGTCAGCGCTCGGGCGCACACCACGGCGAGTACGGCGAACGCGGCCGCCACGATCCAGCGCAGGATGCCGGCCGGGCTCGTGGACGCCGACGCCGCGAAACCGATCGCGACCAGGGCCGCGCCGGCGGCGAGTCCGCCGTGCACCCGCTGCGAAGCGCGAACGGTGAACGGCACGGGCTCGGGGTCGACGTCGAATCTGTCGTGCCTGGGCAGTGCGCTCGCGGCGGTCACGGTCTCACTCTCCTCGGAGGGTGGTGATGAAGTCCTCTAGGTCGTCGGGCTTGACCAGGACGTCGCGGGCCTTCGAACCCTCGCTGGGACCGACGACGCCGCGGCTCTCCAGGATGTCCATCAGCCGCCCGGCCTTGGCGAAGCCGACGCGGAGCTTACGTTGCAGCATCGACGTCGAGCCGAACTGGGTGGAAACAATCAGCTCCGCTGCCTGCACCACCAGGTCGAGGTCGTCGCCGATCTCGTCGTCGAGGTCCTTGCTCGGCCCCGGCGCCGCGGTGACGTCCTCGCGGTAGGTCGGCTCCAGTTGCGCCTTGCAGTGCTCGACGACGCCGTGGATCTCGGACTCCGTCACCCACGCGCCCTGGATACGCATCGGCTTGCTCGCGCCCATCGGCAGGAACAGGCCGTCACCCTGACCGACCAGCTTCTCCGCGCCCGGCTGGTCGAGGATGACCCGGCTGTCGGCCAGCGACGAGGTCGCGAACGCCAGTCGCGACGGCACGTTCGCCTTGATCAGACCGGTGACGACGTCCACCGACGGCCGCTGCGTGGCGAGGACCAGGTGGATGCCGGCGGCCCGGGCCAGCTGGGTGATGCGGACGATCGAGTCCTCGACGTCGCGCGGTGCGACCATCATCAGGTCGGCGAGCTCGTCGACGATCACCAGCAGATACGGGTACGGCGTCAGCACGCGCTCGGATCCCGGGAGCGGCTTCACCTTCCCACTACGGACCGCCTTGTTGAAGTCGTCGACGTGCCGGAACCCGAACGCCGCAAGGTCGTCGTACCGCATGTCCATCTCGCGCACGACCCACTGCAGCGCCTCCGCCGCCTTCTTGGCGTTCGTGATGATCGGCGTGATCAGGTGCGGGATGCCCTCGTAGTGGTTCAGCTCGACCCGCTTGGGGTCGACCAGGATCATCCGCACCTCGTCCGGTGTGGCCCGCATCAGGACCGAGGTGATCAGCGAGTTGACGAACACCGACTTACCCGAACCGGTGGCACCCGCGACCAGCAGGTGCGGCATCTTCGCCATGTTCGCGACCACGAAGCCGCCCTCGACGTCCTTGCCGAGGCCGGCCACCATCGGGTGATGATCGTTGCGAGCCGTTGCACTCCGGATGACGTCGCCGAGGCTGACGATCTCCTTGTCGGTGTTCGGGATCTCGATGCCGATCGCGGACTTGCCGGGGATGGGCGACAAGATCCGGACATCGGCCGACGCGACGGCGTACGCGATGTTCTTGGACAGCGCGGTGACCTTCTCGACCTTGACCGCGGAGCCGAGCTCGACCTCGTACCGGGTGACTGTCGGGCCGCGGGTGTAGCCGGTGATCTGCGCGTCGATGCCGAACTGCTCGAACACCTCGGTCAGCCGGTCGACCACCGCATCGGACGCCTTGGTCCGCGCCTTGTGCACCGAACCCGGCTTGAGCATCTGCCCGTCGGGCAGGGTGTACGTGATGTCGCCGGACAGGCTGAGCTGCTCGACGCGCTGCGGCAGCGGGGTGTGCGGCGGCGGCTCGGGCGCCGGTGCAGGCGGTTTGGTCGGGGCGGGTGCTTCGAAGGCGGGCTCGACCGCGGCTGCGGAGGGTGCGTCGTCGACGTCGTCGGACTCCTCGACCACCGGCTGCGCCTTCGCCTTGCGCCCGCGCTTCGGGGTCTCCTCGAGCACCGGTGAGTCGTACGGCTTGATGGTCGGCTCGCCGTCCTCCTCGAGCTCGGCCTTGGCGCGCCGCTGCTTGCGGGTCAGACGGACCGTGTCGTCGGTCGGAGCCGCCATCACGGACGGAGCGTCCTCAGGCAACTCGGTCCGCCCCATCAGTACGTCGAACGCCGCCCGGAACCGCAGCGGGATCGCGTAGACCGGCGTCCCGGTGATCACCAGGGCGCCGAAGATCGACAGCAGCACCAGCAGCGGTGCTGCGACGTACTGCGTGAGCAGGTCCGAGAGGAACGACGAGACGAAGTACCCGATCGCGCCGCCGGCGTCTCGCAGCGGTCCGTCGGCCGGGTTGCTCGGCCGCGGCAGACCGTTGGCGATGTGGATCAGGCCCAGTACGCCGAGACTCACCGCGGTCCACCCGATGACCTGACGGCCGGCCGGGCCGTTGCGGTCGGGGTGACGCAGCGTGCGGATCGCGATGACCACCAGCATCAACGGCAGGGCCCAGCCGAGCATGCCGATGCTGCCGCCGACCACCGTCCGTACGCCGTCGCCGACCGAGCCCGGGAGGTCCCACCAGATGGCGGCGGCCACGACGACCGCCAGGCCGATCAGGAGCAGGCCGGCGCCGTCACGGCGATGCTCCGGCTCCAGGTCACGGGCGCTGTGGCCGATGCCCCGCACCATGCTGCCGAGCAGGTGCGCGATACCGATCCAGACCTTCACCACCCCGCGGCAGAGCGCGAGCATGGCGGCCGCGAACGGGCCCGGTCCGCTGTTTTTGGGCGTACTGGTCCGCGCGGCGGTGGATCCACCGCTGCGCTTCGTGGTCTGCCCACGCTTCTGGGCGCCTGACGGACGGGGGCGTCCACCGGCAGCCGAACGGGCCGTGCTCGGCCGTTTAGCTGCCGACTTCTGCGCCCGCGCCGGGGAAGACGTGCGGGTCGCCATATCGATCAGGCTACCCCGACTACCCCTTGAGTCCCACGTGTCACACGCCGGTCACGCTGCCCCATCCGTAGCGTCACGAAACGTGTGTTCGTCGTCGTAACCGCTCGAGGTGCCACACGACGACGTACGCACCGACAGCGATCAGACCGCCGGACATGAGGCCTGTGAGCACCGTCCGTACGCCGATTTCGCCGCTGAACCCGCCGTCGACCCTGCCGAGTTCCACGACCGCTCCCCCGACCGCCAGACCGATGGCCGCGACATAAACGAGGTATCGCAGCCAGGTCGGCATGCGCTCGTCGACAGGCTGCGGTGCCGTACGGCGGTACCAGCGATAGAGCCACACCGCGAGAACGAGGCAGCCGCCCAGTGTGCTGACGTACTGGAGGATGCGGTTGACGTCCCACGCTCCTGTCACCTGAGCCCGGAAGATCCCGGGGAACTGGCGGACGAAGTAGCCGTCACCGTGGGTGAACGAGTCCCAGACGACGTGAGTGACCGCGCCGACGACGGCTGATGCGACCGTCCAGAGCACGACGGCGACGCTGGGGAGGCGAAAGCGTGAAGGCTTCAACCGGCCAGCGAGCGCAGATGACGCGAGAGCCATCAGGGGTCGCTTGAGGCCCAGGTTGAAGACAGCGAGCAGCAACAGAGCCTGCAGCGGGTCCAGCCACAAAGCAGAGGTGAGCTCGTGGGTGAGGGTCAGTGTGAAGTTGCCGTTGATCTGCTGTGTGGCGATCCGGTAGATCGGACCGACGTACAGCAGGTCGGGTGCCACCGCACCAGCCACCAGAGCCGACGCCACGAAGGGGCGACGGACCAGCGGGAGGACTACCGCGGGGTGGGCGAGGGTGAACGGCACCCCCGCACCTTCGAAGCCCTCAAGGTCGTCGTTACGCGCCTGTGGTGCCGTCGAGTTGCTCCCGCAAGAGGTCGGCGTGGCCGCAGTGGCGACCGTATTCGCCGATCAGGTGAATGTAGATCATCCGCAGCGTCGACTCCGTGCCGTTGAACGTGAAGCGGTCGTCCAGCGAGTGACCGGCGGCAGCGTCGTCCGAGAGCTTCCACTCGGCGACTAGACCGTCGTACGCCGCCTGCGCGTCAGCAGGGTCGATCAACTCGAAGTCCGCGTCCTTGCCGAGCTCCGGCGCGAACAGCGGCTCGGCGGGCTCGTCGGCGAAGTGGATGCGGAACCAGATCCGCTCGACCTTCGTGAGATGCCTGATCAGGCCCAGCAGCGACAGGTTGGACGGCGGCGACGGCCGTTCGGCCAGTTGCTCGGCGGTCAGCCCCGCGCACTTGAAGAGCAGCGTGGTGCGGTAGAACTGCAGGTAGCCGTGCAGCAGTTCCGCTTCGGGTGCGGTCAGCGAGCCGTCCGGTCGCTCGACGGCAGGTGCTCTCCAGGTCATCGACTTCCTCACGTTGTCCCACGATGTGTTCGCCCATCTCATCACATGAGATAGCCACTGGCGGTCACCGTGTCCCCTTCGTTACCGTTCTCGGCAGGTCATGAGTGTCAGCGACAAGCCCCGGCTAGCTGGCCGGCAACCCTCCTCCGCGGTGGGGTGCCCCGGGTGAAGACCAGGCCGTGCGGATACCCCGTTCGGCAAGTGCGGACTTCCCTGGGAGCAGCATCATGTCGATCCTGTCCATTCTCGAGCCGGCCAGTACGACGACCCCGCGGCCGGCGATCGCCCGGCTCGCGACCGGCAGCATCCCCGCCACGGTCGGATCGGACCTCCTGGTCCCGCTCGCCGACGGCCGGGTCACCGATTACGCGAACTTCGACCACGGTGCGAGCGCGCCGTGTCTGGAGTCCGTGCGGGCCAGTGTCGAGGCCGCACTGCCGTCGTACGCGTCGGTGCACCGCGGCAACGGGTACGCCTCGCGGATCACCACCCAGTGGTACGAGCGGGCGCGCGCCGAGGTGCACGCCTTCGTCGGGGCGCGTGCCGACGACCAGGTGATCTTCACCCGGCAGACCACCGACGCCCTGAACCTGCTGGCCCGCGCGGTGCCGGCGGACACGACCGTGATCGTGTTCGAGTCCGAGCACCACGCGGCGCTGCTGCCCTGGCCGGCCGAGCGGACCGTTCGCCTGGCCGCGCCGGCGAGCCCGGCCGAGGCCGTGACCCATGTCGCCGACGCGCTCCGTCAGGCGCCCGAGGGACCGCGGCTCGTGGTGATCACCGGCGCGTCCAACGTCACCGGCGAGATCTTCCCGATCGCCGAAATCGCCAAGGTGGCCAAGGCACACGGTGCACGCGTCTGTTTGGATGCCGCGCAGCTCGCCCCGCACCGTCCGGTCGACATCGCCACCCTGGACGTCGACTGGGTCGCCCTGTCCGGTCACAAGCTCTACGCGCCGTACGGCGCGGGTGCGCTGATCGGCCGCTCCGACTGGCTCGACGCCGCCGACCCGTACCTGCACGGCGGCGGAGCGACCCACGCCGTCACGAGCGACACCGTGGTGTGGACGACCGGTTCGGCCCGCCACGAGGGCGGCTCCCCGAACGTCATCGGCGCCATTGCCCTGGCGAGTGCGTGTGCCGCGATCAGCAAGCACCGCGACGCCATCGAGCAGCACGAGCGCAGCCTGCTGGCCCGCTTGCGCGCCGGGCTTGCTCAGATCGACAACGTCACGACGTACTCGATCTTCGGCGAGGACGCGGACCGGGTCGGCACCGTCTGTTTCACGGTCG
Source organism: Kribbella sp. VKM Ac-2571 (assembly GCF_004362255.1). Classification (NCBI taxonomy): domain Bacteria; kingdom Bacillati; phylum Actinomycetota; class Actinomycetes; order Propionibacteriales; family Kribbellaceae; genus Kribbella; species Kribbella sp. VKM Ac-2571. The sequence goes on along the minus strand of NZ_SNWS01000007.1, from coordinate 229,802 downwards.
CCGGTCTGACCTCGACGCTGGTGTCCGCGGCGCTGAGCGCGGAGTACGGCATCGGTGTCCGGGACGGCAAGTTCTGCGCACACCCGCTGGTCGGCCACCTCCTGGCCGGCTCCCCCGAGCACGGTACGGCGGTCCGCGCCAGCCTCGGCCTCGGGACGACCCGTGAGCACGTGGACCGGCTCGTCGACGCCGTGCGCACGCTCGCCACGAGCGGCCCGCGCACGGAGTACACGGAGAGCGCGCACGGCTGTCAGCCGGCCGACGACCCGCGCGATCTCCAAGCACCCCGCATCTGGTGAAGCAGCCCTCCTACTGCTCGGGAGGTACGAGACCTACATGGTGAGCAGCGAACGCCAGTAGGTCCGCCCACTCCGCCGCGACCATCGCAGCGGGCTTTCCGAAGCCATGGCCGGTGTTGACCTCAACCCGGGTCAAGACAGGCCGCGGCCCGGACTGGGCATGCTGCAGCGCGGCGATGAACTTGTGGCTGTGCAACGGAACTACGCGGTCGTCGTGGTCACCGGTGACCACGAGAGTCGCCGGGTACGCCGTACCGTCGCTGATGCGATGCAGTGGCGAGTACGCCAACAGGTCCTCGAACTGCTCCGGATCGTCCGGCAGACCGAAGTCGGACGCCCACGCCGCTCCCACGGTGAACAGGTGGAACCGCAGCATGTCCATGACGCCCACGCCGGGCAGTGCGACTGCGAACAGGTCCGGCCGTTGCGTCATGACCGCGCCTACGAGCAGTCCGCCGTTGCTGCGACCGTGAATGGCCAGCTGCTCCGGTGTGGTCACGCCGGTGTCCCGCAGGTGTTCAGCGACCGCGATGAAGTCGTCAAACACGTTCTGCTTGTTCTTGAGCCGCCCTGCGTCGTGCCACTCGGCCCCGTACTCACCGCCACCCCGCAGGTTCGTGATGACCAGTACGCCGCCTGCGGCAAGCCACGCCGGCCAGCCGGGACGGTAGTCGGCCTCGACCGGGATGCGGAATCCGCCGTACCCCCACATAAGCGTCGGACGCGGCGCCTCGAAGTCCAGGTCGGACCGGGTGATCAGGAAGTACGGCACGTCGCGGCCAGGAGCCATCCGGCGCGTCACGGTGACCTGCGGCGACGTGAATCCGCCGGAGCCACGGACCAGCTCCGGCAGTGCGCGTACGTCGCCTGACCCGGTGGAAACGGCGTACGACAGCGTGGGGTCGGTTGTCGTCGACAGCCCGATGAAGAGCTCGTCGTACTCGGCCCCGGCGTTGAGGCCGACCACTCCCCCGCCAGGTACGTCGATCACACGCCGGCCCGACCCGTCCAACGCGTAGAGCGTCAGCACGGGCTGTGCGTCGACGAGCGTCAGCGTTGCCAGGCCGTCCGCCGTACCGCGGACTGCCTGCAGTGTCGACTCTCCCTCCGGGATGAGGTCGGTGAATTCGCCGTCCAGCGTGGAGAGCACCATGCGGCCCCGGGACGCGTCCCGGTCGGTGCGCAGTACCAACTGGTCGCCGGACATCCGTACGAAGGCGATCTCGTCGATGAACTCGTCGACGACCTTCACCGGCTCGCCCAGCCCGTCCGAGCTGATCGGGTACACCCAGAGCCGCGTGCTCGGGTCGGTCCCCTCGGTGATGTGGACCAGGAGGTAGCGGTCGTCGTCGGACACCTCGGGTGTGATGAAGTACTGGTCCTGGCCCGGGAAGCTCAGCACCAGCTCGTCCTCGGACTGCGGCGTGCCGACCCTGTGCAGCATCAGCCGCCCACCCGACAGCGACGCCGTCCCGGTCCCCTCACTGCGCCCGCTCGCCGGGTAGTGCAGATAGAGGTACGCCGAACTGTCCGGAAGCCACGTCGCCTCGCTGAACTTGGCTTCCGACACGACATCGTCGACCGGCGTACCAGTGGCGATGTCGAGCAGCCGGAACGTCGTCCAGTCGCTGCCGCTCTCGTTGATGCCGTACGCGAAGTACTTCCCGTCAGGGCTGACGGTAAAGGACCCCAGCGAGTCGGTGCCGTCCTCGGAGAGGGTGTTCGGGTCGATCAGCACGCGGCCGCGGGACAGCAGCTCGTCGAGCGAATCGGCAACGTAGATCACGTCCTGTGCCTGCGTGCCGTCGTTGCGCCCGACGAAGTACCAGCCCGCCTTCTTGACCGGTACGCCGGCGCGTGGGCGCGCGAGGATCGCGGACATGGTGGCCTGGAACCAGTCACGCTCCGAGTACCCGGCCAGCTCAGCCTCCGTGTACTCGTTCTGCCGGTTGACCCAGTCCTGGGTATCGGCCGAGTCAGGGTCTTCCAGCCAGCGGTACGGGTCAGCGATCTGGTGCCCGTGCAACGTCTCGACCACATCGTCGCGGCGGCTCTCCGGACAGGTCATGGGGCCTCCCGGCCTGGACTGAGGAGTGGAGGGAGCGAAGCGACCGGAGCGACGAGGGAAGGCCGGGAGTCACAGCCCCATGACCCGCCGCGACGGAGTCGCGGCATCGATACTGTCATGGGGCCAAACCTAACCTGACGTCTTCACGGATGGGCCGGAGTGAGGTCCTTGCTCCAGAGCACGGTGCCGAACAGGTTCCGCAGCGAGACCGTGAACACGCCGGTCCGCGGGTCGATCCGCGTGTGCCCGAAGAACTGGTTGCCGGACGCCGGCGACTGGCTCGGGAAGTCGGCCGCCTTCGACCACACCACCTCGGGCCCGAACGTGCTGTCCAGCGCGTTCGGGCCGAAGGTGCCGGCGTTGATCGGCCCGGCCACGATCTCCCAGAACGGGTCGAAGTCGGTGAACGCTGCCCGCGACGGGTCGTAGTGGTGCGCCGCGGCGTAGTGCACGTCGGCGGTCAGCCAGATCGCGTTGCGGACCTTGCGCTTCTTGAACTGGCTGAGCACCCAGGCGATCTCGTGCTCACGACCGCCGGGCGCCCCCGGCAGACCGTTCGCGACCGCCTCGATCAGGTTGCCGTCCGGAACCAGCACGCCGAGCGGCATGTCGCTGGCGATCACCTTCCAGGTCGCCCGCGACGCCGCGACCTCACGCACCAGCCAGGCGGCCTGCTCGGCACCGAGCATCGCCACCGGCCCGACCGTCGACGGCACCGGGTTCGCGCCGCGGAACGTGCGCATGTCCAGGCAGAACACGTCGAGCAGCGGGCCATGGCTCACCTTGCGGTAGATCCGGTCCCGCCCGGTGACGTGCTCCATCGGCAGGTACTCGAGGAACGCCTTCTTCGCCCGCGCCGCGAGGACGTCGACCCGCTTCTCGGCGTACCGCTCGTCGGTGAGGATCTCCCCCGGGTACCAGTTGTTCAGCGTCTCGTGGTCGTCCCACTGCGCGACCAGCGGTACGTCGGCGTACAGCGAGCGCACGTTCTCGTCGAGCAGGTTGTACTTGTACCGGCCGCGGTACTCGGCCAGCGTCTCGGCGACCTTCGACACCTCCTCGGTCACCACGTTCTTCCACACGGTGCCGTCGGCAACTTGCAGCTCGGCCTGGATCGGGCCGTCGGCGTAGATGTTGTCGCCGGAGTGCAGGAAGAAGTCCGGCCGGGTCTCGTGCATCGACTTGTAGGCGATCATCCCGCCGAGCTCGGGGTTGATGCCGTACCCCTGGCCCGCGGTGTCGCCGGTGAACACGAAGGACACCGGCCGGTTGCGGCCCGGCGTACTGAACGAACCGTCCAGCGTCTCGCCGATCCGGCCATCGGAGTCCTCGAAGCCGAGGCGGTAGTCGTAGCGCTGGCCCGGGCGCAGGCCGCGCAGCGGCAGCCGAGCGGTGAAGTCGTCCGCGGCGTCCGTCTTCGGGCCGCGCAGGCAGATGGCCTTGTCGAAGCGGCCATGGCTGGTCAGCTGGACGACCAGTCGGCCGGGGCGGTCGGCGCGCGACCAGACGACAGCCGAGCTCGGCGTCACGTCGGCGCTCGCGATACCGGACGGCAGAGCGGCCCGATCACGACGGACAAGGTTCGGGGCCGCGACGGCGACACCAGGTACGGCGAGGGACGCGCCGGCGACCGTGGACGCGGCAAGGAGTTGGCGGCGACTCAGTTTCATGACCCGAAGGTGCGCCTCGCGGATGACAGTCAGGTGACAGCCGGGCGAACTGAGCCTCAAATCACCCCCGAGCCTCGGCCACCGCCTTGCGTGCGGCTACCTGGCGTGGTTCCGTTGAAGGCCTCAGCACCTCCTTGTGACGCTGCCCCAGACCTGGTAGCGCATCGGCCGATGCACTACTGGAATGGGGCGTTCCCATGTCGCAGCTTCTTGCCGAAGACCATGACCCCTTGCGGGCTCAGAACAAGTACACCCACCTCTACACCGACCTGCTCCGGACCGTCCGCGAACTCGGACTGCTCCGGCGGCGTCGTGGGTACTACTTCACCCGGATCGGCCTGGTGCTGGCTGCCTTCGCCGGTGTCTGGGTCGGCGTCGGACTGCTCGGCAACTCCTGGTTGCAGCTGCTGATGGCAGGTGCACTGGCGCTGGTACTCACGCAGGTCGCCTTCCTCAGCCACGACAGCGCGCACCGGCAGGTCTTCGACTCTGCCGCCTGGAACGACTGGACCGCCCGCCTGCTGGCCGGTGGTCTAGTCGGGATGAGCGCCGCGTGGTGGAAGTCGAAGCACAGCCGCCACCACGGCGCGCCGAACCAGCTGGGGAAGGACCCGGACATCGACATCGGGGTCGTCGCCTTCACCCCTGAGCACGTCGGCAGACGCAAGGGCTTCCAGGCCTGGCTGACCCGCCGCCAAGGCTGGCTCTTCTTCCCCTTGCTGACCCTGGAAGGCCTGAGCCTCTACGTCTCGAGCATCCAGCACCTGTTCCGGCGCGGAGCGAGCACGGTCGAGCGCATCGAGGCCGCGATCGTGGTCACCCGGCTCGCCGGGTATCTGACCGTGTTGTTCCTCGTGCTGCCGATCGGCAAGGCCGGAGCGTTCCTCGGGCTGCAGCTCGCCGTCTTCGGCGTCTGCCTCGGCGGTTCGTTCGCCCCGAACCACAAAGGCATGCCGCTCGTCCCCAAGACGATGAAGCTCGATTTCCTCCGCCGCCAGGTGCTGATGTCGCGCAACATCCGCGGCGGTCTGTTCACCGACTTCGCGATGGGCGGGCTGAACTACCAGATCGAGCACCACCTGTTCCCGAGCATGCCGCGGCCGACGCTGCGCAAGGTCCAGCCGATCGTCCGCGAGTACTGCGAACTGCACGGAGTGAAGTACACCGAGGTCGGCCTGTTCACGTCGTACAAGATCGTCGTCGGCTACCTGAACAACGTCGGTCTGCGCGCCCGGGACCCGTTCGACTGCCCGCTGGCCTCGCAGTACGGGCGGTAGGACTTTGCCGACCCGACCTCGTCGGGTCATGTGTCCGCACAGGTGACGTTGCGCGAGGTCACTAGGCTGACCGAGGTGAGTGCCCAGCAGCAATACGTCAGCCTCTACACCGATCTCCTGCAGACCGTTCGCGACCGCGGTCTGCTCAGGCGGCGGCAGGGCTACTACGTCACCCGGATGAGCATCGTCCTGGGTGCCCTGCTCGCGGTCGTCGCGTGCATGGTCCTGCTCGGCAACTCGTGGCACCAGCTCTGGCTCGCCGGTGCGCTGGCGCTCGTGCTGGTGCAGGTGGCGTTCCTCAGCCACGACAGCGCCCATCGGCAGATCTTCCACTCCAACGCCCGCAACGACTGGACCGCGCGGATCCTCGCCGGCTGCATCCTCGGGATGAGCGTCAGCTGGTGGCGCAGCAAGCACAACAAGCATCACGCCGCTCCCAACCAGGCGGACCGCGATCCCGACGTACAGCTCAAGGTGCTCGCCTTCACGCCCGACGCCGTCGTCGAACGCGGACCGGTGGGCCGCTGGTTCGCCGCACGTCAGGGTTGGCTGTTCTTTCCGCTCCTCACCCTCGAAGGCGTCGGCCTGCACGCGTCCAGCCTGACGCACCTCCTCCGCCGCGGCGCGAGCCGCGCGGACCGGATCGACGCTGCCGTCGTCGCGTCGCGCATCGCGGTGTACGTCGCTGCGCTCTACTTCCTGCTGCCGCCCGGAAAGGCCACCGCGTTCCTCGGTCTGCAGCTCGCCGTGTTCGGGGTCTTCCTCGGCGCCGCGTTCGCCCCGAACCACAAGGGCATGCCGATCGTGCCGGCCGGCATGAAACTCGACTTCCTCCGCCGCCAGGTCCTGACGTCGCGCAACATCCGCGGCGGCCTCCTCACCGACTTCGCGATGGGCGGGCTGAACTACCAGATCGAACACCATCTGTTCCCGAGCATGCCGCGACCGACGCTGCGGCGGGTGCGGCCGATCGTCCGCGAGTACTGCGAGCAGCACGGCATCGCGTACGCCGAGGTCGGCCTGTTCACGTCGTACCGGGTCGTCGTGGACTACCTGAACAACGTCGGCCTCCGCGCCCGCGACCCGTTCGACTGCCCCCTGGCCGCCGAACTGCGGTCAACGGGCGGGTCAGCAGGCGGACCGTCAGCGGGCAGGCGGGATCTCGCCTGAGCCGCGGATCGTCAGTTTCACCGGGACGCGGACGGTCCGGCCGGGGCGGTGTGGCTCCGGGAGGCGCTCGGTCATCAGCTGGATCGCCGTACGAGCCATCACGTCGGCCGACTGCGCGACCGCGGTCAGGCCGGGGCTGAGCAGGTCCCCGAGCGCCAGGTCGTCGAAGGACACCAGCGCTACCTGGTCGCGCCGGCCCGCGAGACCTCGCAGCACCTCCGCGGTGGTCATGTTGTTTGCCGACAGCAACGCCGTGGCCGGCTCGGAGCGGTCGAGGACGGCCGAGAGCGTGATGCCGATGCCCTCGGTGGTCGGCTCGGACAGGTGCACCAGGTCCTCGTCGACGACGATCCCGTGCCGGGCCATCGCCGCCCGGTAGGCCACCACCCGCTCGCGGGCGGTGAAGATCCGCTCGTCGTCACCGAGGTACGCGATCCGGCGGTGACCCTGCCGGACCAGGTGGTCGATCGCCTGGTCGATCCCGCCGGCGTTGTCCGCGAGGACGGCGTCCGCCTCGATCCCGTGCGCGGGACGGTCGATCGTGACGACCGCCATCCCGGCGTCGACGTGCGGCGCGAGGTACTCCTGGGTCTCCCCGATCGGCGCCATTATCAGCGCGTCCGGCCGCCGGGCCACGAACTCCAGGCAGACCTCCCGCTCGCGCTCCGGGTCCTCGTCGGTCAGGCCGATCATCACGACCGAACCGGACGAGCGGGCCCAGAGCTCGACCGCGCGCCCGAGTGAGGCGAAGAACGGATCGCCGATGTCGCGGATCACCACCGCGATCGTCCCGGTCTTGCCGCGGCGCAGCATCCGGGCGGACTCGTTCGGGGTGTAGTTGAGCTCCTTGATCGCGGCCTGGCCCTTGGCGGTCAGCTCCGGGCTGACGTTCGGTTCCTCGTTCACCACCCGGGACACGGTCTTCAACGCGACCCCGGCCCGGGCGGCGACCTCCTTCATCGTGGGCCGGCGCTGGCCCGTCCCGTTCACCCCGCTGACACTCATCGCCGGCCCACCCTTTCGTCGTCGCGCAGAGGTTACACCGGGTGACTAGCTTTCGACCACGACAGGAATGATCATGGGCCGACGGCGGTGGGTGTCGCTGACCCACTTGCCGACCACCCGGCGGATCACCTGCTGCAGCTGATACATGTCGTCCAGCCCGCTGCCGATCGCCTTCTCGATCTCCGCCTCGATCTTCGGCTTCAGGTCGTCGAACACGGTGTCGTCCTCGGCGAACCCGCGGGCCTGGATCTCCGGGCCGGCGGTCAGCTTGCCGGTCACCGAGTCCATGACCGCGATCACCGAGATGAAGCCCTCGTCGCCGAGGATCCGGCGGTCCTTCAGCGAGGTCTCGGTGATGTCACCGACGGTCGAGCCGTCGACGAACACGTACCCGCAGTCCACCTTGCCGGCGACCACGGCCTTGCGGTCGATCAGGTCGACCACCACGCCGTCCTCGACGACCACCACGTTCTCCCGCGGTACGCCGGTCTGGACCGCCAGGTCCGCGTTCGCGTGCAGGTGCCGGACCTCGCCGTGCACCGGCATCACGTTGCGCGGCTTCACGATGTTGTAGCAGTACAGCAGCTCGCCCGCGCTCGCGTGACCGGACACGTGCACCAGCGCGTTGCCCTTGTGGATCACGTTCGCACCGTGCCGGATCAGGCCGTTGATCACCCGGTACACCGAGTTCTCGTTGCCCGGGATCAGGGAAGACGCCAGTACGACGGTGTCACCCGGCTGCAGGTGTACGACGTTGTGGTCGTTGGCGGCGATCCGGGACAGCGCCGACATCGGCTCGCCCTGCGAACCGGTCGACACCAGCACCACCTGCTCCGGCGGGTAGTTGTCCAGGTCACGCATGTCGATCAGCGTGTCGCCGGGTACGTTCAGGAAGCCGAGGTCCCGGGCCACGCCCATGTTGCGGACCATCGAGCGGCCGACGTACGCGACCTTGCGGTGATGCTTCACCGCGGCGTCCATCACCTGCTGCACGCGGTGCACGTGCGAGGCGAAACAGGCGACGATGATGCGCTGGTTCTTCGCCTTGGTGAAGACCCGGTCCAGGACCGGCGCGATGTCGCGCTCGTGGGTGGTGAAGCCGGGCACCTCGGAGTTGGTGGAGTCGACCATGAACAGGTCGACGCCCTCCTCGCCGAGCCGCGCGAACGCTCGCAGGTCGGTGATCCGGTTGTCCAGCGGCAGCTGGTCCATCTTGAAGTCACCGGTGTGCAGCACCACGCCGGCCGGCGTCTTGATCGCGACCGCGAGCGCGTCCGGGATCGAGTGGTTGACCGCGACGAACTCGCAGACGAACGGCCCGATCTGGAGCTTCTCGCCCTCGACCACGGTCTGCTGCGGCACGTTGCGGTGCCGGTGCTCCTTCAGCTTGCCCTCGAGCAGCGCGAGCGTGAGCTGCGACCCGACGACCGGGATGTCGCCCCGCTCACGCAGCAGGTAGGGCAACCCGCCGATGTGGTCCTCGTGGCCGTGCGTCAGGACGACCGCGACGACGTCGTCCAGCCGGTCCCGGATCGGCTCGAAGTCCGGCAGGATCAGGTCCACGCCGGGCTGGTTCTCGTCGGGGAAGAGTACGCCGCAGTCCACGATCAGCAACTTGCCGTCGTACTCGAACACCGTCATGTTCCGGCCGACCTCGCCGAGGCCGCCGAGCGGGATGACCCGCAAAGCGCCCGGAGCGAGAGGTCCGGGCGCGGAGAGATCTGGATGGGGATGGCTCATGCAATCAGTCCTGCCGTCTTGAGGTCGGTGGTGAGCCAGTCCACTTGCTCGGCGGTCGCCTCAACCAGCGGCAACCGGAGGGTCGCATGCTCGATGACGCCGGCCAGCTTGAGCGCGGCCTTCACCATGATGGCGCCCTGGGTCCTGGTCATGATCGTCTCGACGGCGGGCACCAGCCGTCGATCAATTTCCTGTGCTCCTGCGAGGTCGCCGGCCACCACGGCGTCGATCAGCTGCCGGTACTCCCGGCTTGCCACGTGCGCCACGACACTCGCGATGCCGACCGCGCCGATCGCCAAGGAGGCGAGGTTCAGCTCGTCGGCACCGCAGTAGTAGAACAGATCGGTGTTCGCCAGCACCTTGGTGGTCCCGGCGATGTCGCCCTTGGCGTCCTTCACCGCGACGATCCGCGGGTGCTCGGCGAGCGTGATCAAGGTCTCGGACCTGATCTCCACGCCGGCCCGGCCGGGGATGTCGTACAGCATGTTCGGCAGGCCGGTGGCGTCGGCGACCGCGGTGAAGTGCGCGCGCAGCCCTTCCTGCGGAGGCTTGTTGTAGTACGGCGTGACGACCAGCAGCCCGTCCGCGCCGGCGGCCTCGGCCTGCTTGGCGCACTCGATCGTGTGCGCGGTGTCGTTGGTCCCGACACCGGCGACGAGCTTGGCGCGGTCACCGACGGCCTCACGGACCGCCTCGATGATCCGGACCTTCTCCTGGTCGGACGTGGTCGGCGCCTCGCCGGTGGTCCCGTTCAGCACCAGGGCGTCGTTACCGCCGTCGACGAGGTACGTCGCGACCTTCTGGGCTGCGTCCAGGTCGAGGGAGCCGTCAGGCCGGAACGGGGTGATCATCGCGGTCGTCAAACGGCCGAACGGCGGCGTTGACGAAGGCGTGGATGCTGGCGAGGACATGGGCCTCAGATTACCGCTCCCGAACCCTGAAGAAATGGGTAGGCCTGGTGGCTGTCCGCTCGGGGGTCCGGGCAGCCACCAGGCTCACTCGTCCTATCGGGCCCCGCTCGGTAGTCGTTACAGCTTCCACCAAAAAAATCCGGAAAAACTTCTGCAAATACTCTTGGTAGTCAGATCGATGCAGTGTGTGAATGATCCGATGCTTTAGTCTCATCGGCGTGTCGACACCATCTGCCACTCCTGCCGCGCCGGCGGCCCGCCAGAGCCTGATCATGGTGTGCGCGTCGATGGCCGGGGTGATCCCGGTCATGACGCTCGCCCTGTGGTTCGTCCTCGCCACCGACGGGATCGGCGACTTCCCGCAGAGCTGGCCGATGCTGGTGGTGCTCGCCGCCGCGGTCGGCGCGTACTCCATCTGCGAACTGGTCGGCTTCCGCGCTCCCCCACTGGAGTACTCGAACCGCCCCGCCGCCGAGGTCCAGGCAGACTCGTGGCGGCGTTTCACCACGTCGACCTTCACCCGGTTCGCGATCTGCGAGTCCGTGTTCCTGATCTCCGTCGCGCTGTCGTTCGTCGCCGAGAGCTTCTGGGTCGTGCTGCTCGGGGCGGTCATCGCTCTGCCACTGTTCTTCTGGGAGGCCTGGCCGGGCGAGCGCAACCAGCGGCGGTTCGCGGCGGCGCTCGAGTCCGGCGGCATTCCGTCGTACCTGACCGGCCGCCTTCAGGACTGACCGGCTTCAGGACTGACCGGCGAGCCAGATCGAGGTCGCGTCGAACAGTTGCTGCAGCGCTTGGAGACCACCGGGGAGAAGTAGTACGCCGCCGAGGGTGAGCACCGGCACGATCACCACGTGCTCGAACCACTTGCCGGTGCTGAAGCGGAGTGGCTTCGGAAGGCGGATCTCGTACCAGGTCTCGCCCCGGATGGGGAGCGGCCAGAGCCATGGGCAGCCGGAGCGGGTCAGGCTGTCCCCTAGGCAGTGAACGAACATGCCGACGGCCACCGCGGCGCCGATCCAGCCGCCGATCTGGCTGAGGCCGGCCTGCAGAGCATCGGCTGCGGCTGTGCCGGGTAGCGCGTCGCCGGTGCCGATAATCGACCAGCCGGCTGCGGCGAGGACGGCAAGGACGATCCAGTCCCCGAGCGCGTCGGCGGCCAGGACGAGGCCGGTCACCGCGACAGCCAGCACTGCCCATTTGCCGCGGTCGCCGAGGCTTGCGGCGAGCATCCCCAGGAGGATCGCGGCGACGAGCGTATGCGTCGCGTGCCGGTGTTTGCCGGTACTCTCCTCGTCGCGCGGGCCTTTCGTCACGTTGTAGAGGACGCCGGAGAACGCCCGTACCGCCGCCGACACCAGCCGGGTCACCGGACCGAGCAGGCGCGATGCGCTCGCCCCCGGATGGTCCAGGTCCGGCACCAGCGCGTACCCGGCGGTCGCCGCCGCGAACGGCACCACTTCCGCCACCGAGGTCATCCCGACCAGCGGCGCCACCGCCAACCCGGCACACCACCCCGACAAAGCATGCGACCGCCCCATCATCCCGCGCCTCACCCCTCCACTCACTCCCCCACATCCTCCCCCATCAGCCCCACCGCTCCCACCAGCCACGCAGACAACCTCCCGCCTCACTCCGCTCGGCGGGGCTGCAGGGAGGTCGACCCCACCCCACTCGGCGCTGGGAGGCAAGCCCACGCTCGACGCGCAGCGAGCCGGCCCACGCCCGACGCGGTGGTGGACGGCCCCACGCCGACGCGGCGCGCGGACCCACACCCCACCCGCCGGTGGGCGGCCCCACACCCCACCCGCGGTGGGCGGCCCCACGCCGACGCGGTGCGCGGACCCACACGCCACCCGGCGATGGACGGACCGCACTCCCACCCCGGTGGTGGGCGGGCTCATGGTCGGCGCGGTGGTGGGCGGGGCGCGCTCGATGGCTTTGCATAATCATTCAGAGTGGTGCATACTTTTCCTGTGTCCAAGGTGCTTACTTCTTTACCGGTCGGTGAGCGGGTCGGGATTGCCTTCTCGGGTGGTCTCGACACGTCGGTTGCGGTTGCGTGGATGCGGGACAAGGGTGCGATCCCGTGCACGTACACCGCTGATCTCGGGCAGTACGACGAGCCCGACATCGGGTCGGTCCCCGGCCGCGCGACGGCGTACGGGGCCGAGATCACCCGGCTCGTGGACTGCCGTGCGGCGCTCGTCGAGGAAGGGCTCGCGGCGCTGGCCTGCGGCGCGTTCCACATCCGGTCCGGCGGGCGGACGTACTTCAACACCACCCCGATCGGCCGGGCGGTGACCGGCACGATGCTGGTCAAGGCGATGCTCGACGACGACGTCCAGATCTGGGGCGACGGCTCGACCTTCAAGGGCAACGACATCGAGCGGTTCTACCGCTACGGCCTGCTCGCGAACCCGCAGCTGCGGATCTACAAGCCGTGGCTGGACGCGCAGTTCGTGCACGAGCTCGGCGGCCGGAAGGAAATGTCCGAGTGGCTGGTCGCGCACGGCCTGCCGTACCGCGACAGCACCGAGAAGGCCTACTCCACCGACGCGAACATCTGGGGCGCCACCCACGAGGCGAAGACCCTCGAGCACCTCGACACCGGGGTGGAGACGGTCGACCCGATCATGGGCGTCGCGCACTGGGACCCGACGGTCGAGATCCCCGCCGAGGACGTCACGATCGGCTTCGTGCAGGGCCGGCCGGTGACGATCAACGGCAAGGAGTTCGGTACGGCGGTCGACCTGGTCCTGGAGGCCAACGCGATCGGCGGCCGGCACGGGCTCGGCATGTCGGACCAGATCGAGAACCGCGTCATCGAGGCGAAGAGCCGGGGCATCTACGAGGCGCCCGGGATGGCGCTGCTGCACGCGGCGTACGAGCGGCTGGTGAACGCGATCCACAACGAGGACACGATCGCGAGCTACCACAACGAAGGCCGCAAGCTCGGGCGGCTGATGTACGAAGGCCGATGGCTCGACCCCCAGGCGCTGATGGTCCGGGAAGGACTGCAGCGGTGGGTCGGTACCGCGGTGACCGGCGAGGTCACGCTCCGGCTCCGGCGCGGCGAGGACTACTCGATCATCGACACCACCGGCCCCGCACTCAGCTACCACCCGGACAAGCTGTCGATGGAGCGGATCGAGGACTCGGCGTTCGGCCCGGTCGACCGGATCGGCCAGCTGACCATGCGGAACCTGGACATCGCGGACTCGCGCGCGAAGCTGGAGCAGTACGCCGGTCTCGGGATGTTCGGCTCGTCCAACCCCGCGCTCGCGTCGTCCACCGAACTGATCGGCGAACTCCCGACGGGCGGCGCCGAAGCCATCGCCTCCCGCGGCGAGGCCACCGAGGAGGACGAACTCCTCGACCGCGCCGCCATGGAGTCCGGCACCGACTGACCTCACCCCGCCCACCCGCATTTGGCTGGCCCACCAGGGATATCGGGGGTTCCTCACCCTCAACCAGGATGAGGAACCCCCGACCTGATGGGTCGGCCAGGCAAATGGGGCGAGGAGTCAGGCGTCGAAGGCCGGCGTGATGGCCGGTTGCCCGTCAGCCGCGCACGTGCGGTTGGTGGCGGGTGTCCTTGGCGCGGTCGGGCGGCTTCGCGGCTACGGCGTCGACTGTGCCGGACGTGTGCCGGGACCCCGCAGCGGGTGGCGTCACGCCCGCGCCGGCCTGGCGCTGGATCTCGGCTACCTGCAGGTAGCGCGCGCGGTTGATCGCGCCGCCCAGGACCATGCCGGCCTGGCCACCGGCCTCGTGTGCGACTTTCTCGTACTCTCCCCGGAGCAGGCGGTCCGCGCCCTTGCCGGCCAGCTCACCCAACCGCCCGTCGGCGGCCTGCACGGTCAGCCTCGCGTCGATCGTCCTTGCGGTGACCAGCGCAGCCTGCTGAGCGGCCGCGGACCGCTCCTCGGCCGGCAACGCGTCGAAGTGACGGCTCGCGTCCATGTTCGCCTCGACGGCCGTCTGCAGGCGATGTCCAGGAGCCGCGGCGGACATCCGCTCCGCGATCCCAGCCACCGGTCCTTCGCGTGGCGCGTACTCGCGAGCGATCGCGTCGAGAAACGCCGGCCGCATCGTGTTCTCGACCCTGGCGATGAAGTCACGCTCCTCGGTCGTGATCGGCTCTGGCGCGCGAATCAGATCGGTCATGCGCCGGAGTGAACCAGGTCGCGGGGTCAGGCGTCGAAGTCGAGGGTCACGGCGGGGCTCGTGGGGTGGGACTGGCAGGTGAGGACGTAGCCCGCGCGGAGCTCGTCGGGTTCCAGCGCCCAGTTCGTGTCCATGCGGACGCTGCCGTCGAGGACCTTGGCGCGGCACGTGCCGCACACGCCGCCCTTGCACGCGAACGGAGCATCGGACCGTACGGCGAGGGTCGCGTCCAGCACCGCCTTCGAGTGCTCCCCCAGCGCGAACGTCGACCGGCGGCCGTCCAGGATCACCGTCACCTGGGCCGCGTCCTCGTCGACGGCCGTCTCCTCGATCGGCGCCTTCGGAGCCTCGTCGCCGACATGGAAGAGCTCGGCGTGGACGTGTTCGCGCGCGACACCCTCGGACAGCAGGAGGTCCTGCGCGCCGACGACCATCGCGTACGGGCCGCAGAGGAACCACTCGTCGACGGAGTCCAGCGGGAGGATCGTCGCGAACATGCGCCGCAGACGGTCCGCGTCGATGCGGCCGCTGAAGAGCTCCACCTCGGTCGTCTCGCGCGACAACACGTGCACGAGGTGCAGCCGCTCGGCGTACCGGTCCTTCAGGTCGGCCAACTCGTCGACGAACATCACCGAACCCGTGGTCCGGTTGCCGTACAGCAAGGTCACCCGGCTGTCGGGTTCGATCGCGAGGACCGTCGCGACCAGCGAGAGTACGGGCGTGATTCCGCTGCCCGCGGCAACGAACGCGTAGTGCTTGGCGTTGGCGGCGTCGAACGTCGTACCGAAGCGGCCGAGCGGGGTCATCACCTCGAGTTCGTCGCCGACCTTCAGGTCCTTGGCGGCGTACGACGAGAACTCGCCGCCGGGGAGGCGCTTCACGCCGATCCGCAGCACGCCTGATCCCGCGGCCGAGCAGATCGAGTAGCTGCGGCGTACCTCTTCTCCGGTACGGCGGATCGTGAGGTGCTGGCCGGCGACGAACTCGTACTCGTCCGCAAGCTCCGGCGGCACGGCGAAGGTGATCGCGACCGCGTCGTCGGTGACGGGCTCGATCGCGGCGACCTTCAGCGAGTGGAACGTTGCGCGCCGGCGAGGGGCGATAGTCGTCATCTAGATCGCCTTGAAGTGATCGAAGGGTTCGCGGCAGGAGTTGCAGCGCCAGAGCGACTTGCAGGAGGTCGAGCCGAAGCGGCTGAGCTCGGTCGTGTCAGGTGAACCGCACAACGGGCAACGCACGGTCAGCGCCAGCGTCACCGGTCCGCCAGCAGCACGGCGACCGGTCGGCGGGGCGATGCCGTACTCGGTCAGCTTGGCCTTCCCCGCGGCGCTCATCCAGTCGGTCGTCCACGCCGGCGACAGCACGGTCTCGACCCGCCCGTCGACCTGCAGCGCCTGAAGGGTCAGCTCGACCTCGTGGCGGATCAGGTCCATGGCGGGACAGCCGGAGTACGTCGGGGTGATCGTGACGACGACCTCGTCGCCCTCGTGCCGCACACCGCGCAGCACGCCGAGGTCTGCGATCGTGAGCACCGGCACCTCGGGATCTACAACCTCACCTACTGCTTCGAGGATCGCGGCGTCGGTCACCATGTCGCACCCGGATGCGAACGCGCCACGTGCTGCAGCTCGGCCAGCAGATAGCCCATGTGCTCGGTATGACGACCCGAACGACCGCCGGAGTGCTGGTACGACGACGTGGGCCGATCACACGTCGACTCGTCGATGACCGCAGTCACGCGCCGGGTCCACTCCTCCGCCAGCGTGGACGGATCGACAGCGACCGACAGCCGCCGTACGACGTCGTCCGATGCGAACATCTCAGCGGTGTAGGGCCACAGCGCGTCCAGCGCAGCCTGCATCCGCCGGTGGCTCTCCTCGGTCCCGTCGCCCAGGCGCAGCACCCACTGCGTCGCATGGTCGACGTGGTACGCGACCTCCTTGACCGCCTTCCCCGCCACACCGGCCAGCGTCTCGTCAGCACATGACCGCAACTCGTCGTACAGCAGATGCTGGTACGTCGCGAAGTACAGCAACCGTGCCATCGCGAACGCGAAGTCGCCGTTCGGCAGCTCGCACAACTGCAGGTTCCGGAACTCGCGCTCGTCCCGGAAGTACGCGAGCTCGTCCTCGGTGCGACCGTCCAGCGAGCCGGCGTACTGCAGCAGCGAACGCGCCTGCCCCAACTGGTCGAGCGCGATGTTGCCGAGTGCAACGTCCTCCTCGAGCTGCGGAGCGGCCGCGATCCACTCGCCGGTGCGCTGCGCCGCGATCAGCGCGTCGTCGCCGAGGCGAAGCGTGTATTCGAGCAGGTCGTTCACAGGTGCTCGACACCTTCCGGCACCTCGTAGAACGTCGGATGCCGGTACACCTTGTCGCCGGCCGGGTCGAAGAACTCGTCCTTCTCGTCCGGCGAGGACGCGGTGATGTCCGACGCCCGCACCACCCAGATCGACACGCCTTCCTGGCGGCGGGTGTACACGTCCCGCGCGTTCCGCAACGCCATCGTCGCGTCCGGCGCATGCAAGCTGCCCACATGCGTGTGCGACAACCCACGACGCGACCGCACGAACACCTCGTAGAGCGGCTCGACGCTGTGCTTGATGATGAACTCGCTCCGCTCGTTCATGCAGCCTTCACCGCCTTCTTGGCCGCATAAGCAGCGGCAGCCTCGCGGACCCAGGCGCCGTCCTCGTGCGCCTTCACGCGATGCGACAGCCGCTGCTGGTTGCACGGACCGTTGCCCTTCACCACGTCGTACAGCTCGGTGTAGTCGGGCTCGGTGAACCGGTAGTGCCCGTCCTCGTACACCAGTCCGTCATCAGGGACACGGAGCCCGAGTACGTCGGCCTGCGGCACGGTCATGTCCACGAACCGCTGCCGCAGCTCGTCGTTGCTGTGCCGCTTGATCCCCCACGCCATCGACTGCTCCGAATGCGTCGACGCCGCGTCCGGCGGGCCGAACATCATCAGCGACGGCCACCACCAGCGGTTCAAGGCGTCCTGCGCCATCGCCTTCTGCGCCTCGGTGCCCTTCGACAACGTGTACAGGATCTCGAACCCCTGCCGCTGATGGAACGACTCCTCCTTGCAGACCCGCACCATCGCCCGCGCGTACGGCCCGTAGGAGCAGCGGCAGAGCGGGACCTGGTTGACGATCGCCGCGCCGTCGACCAGCCAGCCGATCGCACCGATGTCGGCCCAGGTCAGGGTCGGGTAGTTGAAGATGCTGGAGTACTTCTGCTTCCCGCTGTGCAGCAGGTCGAGCAGGTCCGCGCGATCCACGCCGAGGGTCTCCGCGGCGGCGTACAGGTAGAGACCGTGGCCGGCCTCGTCCTGCACCTTCGCCATCAGGATCGCCTTGCGGCGCAGCGACGGCGCGCGACTGATCCAGTTGCCCTCCGGCTGCATGCCGATGATCTCGGAGTGCGCGTGCTGCGCGATCTGCCGGATCAGGGTCTTGCGGTACCCGTCCGGCATCGCGTCCCGCGGCTCGATCCGGCCGTCGGCGTCGATGGTCGCCTGGAAGTCCATATCGACAGCATATGTGACACTTTTTCTCAGAATCAACAACAAGTGTCACAAAGGTGGTGCTGGACCCACCCGGGGGGTGGGTTTGACGCACTGGGGAGGTCCGGCCGGGGTCGCGAGGATTGAGTCAACAGCGCAACCCTTGCACAATTTTCGGAGGATCCCGTGACCACAACCACCCTCCCGGCCGTCGATCATCGCGGACCGGTCACCGGCCGGGAGCGCGCGCTCGCGCCCGACCTGATCCGCGGCGCGATGCTGCTCCTGATCGGCCTGGCCAACAGCGCCAACTTCGCGTTCGCGGGCCAGCCCGGCGTGGAGAGCGCGCCGCACGGCTTCGAGCGCATCCTGAACTTCCTCAAACTCACCTTCGTCGACGCCCGGGCGTACCCGGTGTTCGCGGTGATGTTCGGCTACGGCCTCGTGCAGCTGGCCCGGCGGCAGCGGTCCTCGGGCGCCACCACCGGCGCCGTCCGGCGGATCCTGCTCAAGCGCAACGCCTGGCTGATCGGCTTCGGCGTCGTCCACGCCACACTGCTGTACTTCGGCGACTTCCTCGGCGCTTACGGCATCGTCGGCATCATCTGCACGCTGTTCCTGCTCAACCGCGGCGACAAGTTCCACCGGATCGTCCTCGCGCTCTGGGTGTTCATGGCCGTCGAGGTCCTGTTCGTCGGGGCCAAGGCCGCGCTCGCGATCGTCAACAGCTCCGGCCCCGCGCACGCGCTGACGAACTCCCCGAACCCGTCGCTGGCCGCCTCGTCCTACCTGGGCAGCCTGGTCGACCGGCTGCACGAGTACCCGCTGCACGCCGCCAGCGTCCTCCCGTTCATCATCATTGTCTGGCTCGGCATCTGGGCCGCCCGCAAGCAGATCCTGGAGAACCCGGGCGCCCACAAGACCCTGCTCACCCGGGTGGCCGTCGGCGGTCTCGGCCTCACCGTCCTGGGCGGCCTGCCGCTCGCACTGGTCGGAGCCGGCTGGATGCACGTCGACGAGAGTGCGGTGGACGCGCTGAGCCTGCTGTCCCACGTGTCCGGCATGTTCGGCGGACCTGGGTACGTCGCTCTGTTCGGCCTGATCGTCCTGCGAATCCGTAAGCTGTCGCTGCCGGTCCGTGCGATCTCCGCACTCGGCCAGCGGTCGCTGTCCGGATACCTGTTCCAGTCGGTCTCGTGGATGATCCTGCTGGCCCCGTTCACGCTGGACCTGCGGTTCGGGAGCACGGCGTACACCGCGGCGCTGGTCGCGATCGGTGTCTGGGTCCTCTCGGTCGCCGGTGCTTACGCGATGAGCCGGCGTTCCTACCGCGGCCCGGCCGAGACCCTGCTGCGCAAGCTCGTGTACTGACTTGCGAGGATTGCGGTCATGAGCGAGCGCAGCGAGCGAACAAAAAGCAGAGCTGACCTGTCACTCATGCTGGAGTCGAGCGCAGCGAGGCGGAAGCATGAGTGACTTCGGCGTACCGGAACCGGCCAACCTCTCGGATCTGTCCGGTGACACTCCGGTAGCTGAAACGAGCGTGCGGCTCGCACTGCCCGCGGAGGCAGGAGAGATCGGCGAGATCCAGGTCGCGGCCTGGCGTACGGCGTACGCCGGGCTGCTGCCGGCCGATGTCCTCGCCGATCTCAACCCCGCGCAGTTCGCGGCCCAGTGGCGGGCCGCGCTGCTCGCTCCGGGCGAGGCGCGAAACCGGGTCATGGTCGCGCTGGCCGGTCGCACGCTGGTCGGCTTCGCGGCCATCACGCCGTCCGACGACCCGGACGCCGACCCGCAGCATGACGCGTTGATCGCCGAGCTGGCGGTCAACCCGGAGGCGACCCGCGCCGGCCACGGTTCCCGGCTCCTGAACGCCGTCGTCGACACGGTCCGCGCCGACGGCTTCCGCCGGGTCACCGTCTGGGTCAACTCCACCGACGACGTACTCCGCGCCTTCTACACCGAAGCCGGCTGGGCCCCCGACGGCGCCCACCGCGAACTCGACCTCTACGGCGACGAGTCTGTCCGCATCAAACAGATCCGCCTCCACACCGACCCCAGCGAGGCCTGAACCACCCCAATACGCCGACCACACCGCCGTACCGCCGTACCGCGCCATTCCGTCACCGCGCGCTACATGACGCACTAGCGCCCCAAACTGGTTTGGGGAGCCTCACCACCCCGAAACAGGCAGCAGCACTCCCCAATCCCGGCGCAGCACCTCCCCAAACCGGTTTGGGGAGCCTCACCACCCCGAAACAGGCAGCAGCACTCCCCAATCCCGGCGCAGCACCTCCCCAAACCGGTTTGGGGGGTGACGGGTGGTAGCACATCGGTGATCGGCGACGGGCCGGGGGTGGTGCTCGACGGGCGGTGGTGGGCATGACAGATTGTCACGGACCGATCACGCTTGGCCATCCGCTGGAGTCTGCATGAAGTACCTCACCCTGGCCGTCGGCCTGGGCCTGTCCGCTGCAGCCGTTCTCGTCGTTCCCGGTTCCGGTGCGACCGCCTCGACGCAAGAGGCGACCGTTGTCGACAAGCCACATCAGGTGGCAGCCAAGTACCTTGAGCAGAAGCCGCGCTGGTTGGAGTGCGGCGACGCCGAACTCCGCACGTACTGCGCGAAGATCACCGTCCCGCGCGACTGGGCCAATCAGTACGCCGGGAACGACCTGCAGATCGCGGTCAGCAAGGTGGCGCCAGCCAAAGGCAAAGCGAGCCGGGTCGTCTTCGGCAACCCCGGCGGACCCGGCGGCGCCGGCCTCGGAATGGCGCCGTACCTCGCGAGCCAGGGACCGCTCGCCAAGGATCACCTCGCGGTCGGCTTCGACCCGCGCGGCACCGGCGGCAGCTCGAACGTGAGCTGCGACGGCGCCCCCGGCTTCACGATGGACGCGCGCGACCGCGCTCCCGCGACCCGCGACCTGATCGCCGAGGCCTCGGAGATGGCACAGACGTACTGCGACCAGCAGTCCCGCGGTCTGCTCCCCTACATCACCACCGCGCAGACGGTGCAGGACATGGACCTGATCCGGCGGCTGCTCGGCTTCGACAAGATCGACTACGTCGGGTACTCCGGCGGCACCTGGCTCGGGGCGTACTACCAGACCTACTTCCCCGAGCACGTCGGACGCTTCGTGCTGGACTCGAACACCGACTTCACCAAGGGCTGGCTGGACACGTTCATCAGCCAGCCGCAGGCGTTCGAGCGCCGGTTCCGCGAGGACTTCGCGCCCTGGGCGGCCAAGTACGACGACCAACTGCACCTCGGCTCGTCACCGGGTGCGATCATCCGCCTGTACGAACGGTTACGACGGACCCTCAAGGAGCAGCCCGCGACCGAGGAGTTCCTGGACGGCGCGGTCAATGTCAGGTACGACGAGAACACCCTGGACCTGATGGTGACCGGGGATATGTACTCGAAGCTCGACTTCCATTCCCTCGCGGCCGATCTGCTATTTCTCCATGACCTTTCCGCGGCGCAGGCAAAGGGCGGTCCGCGGGCCGCGCAACGCAAGGTCGACGGGCTCTCGAAGGCCCGCCAGCAGCAACTCGTCGAGCGCGCCGGACGGTCCCCCGTCGGCCTCCGGATGCTCGGTGAGGACGACGCCGAGGACGCGACATTCACCGCGATCACCTGCAACGACACGGCCTGGCCGCAAGGCCGCGAGTACGGCGAACAGCTCGCCGCCCGCCTCGGTCCGCACTTCCCGCTGGTCGGCTGGACGATGTCGGAGAACCCCTGCTTCTACTGGGACCGCCCGAACCTCACCATGCCGACACCGACCGGCAAAGGCTTGCCCACAACGCTGATGGTGCAGTCCGTGCACGATCCGGCGACCAGCTACAGCCTCGCCGCGGCGGCCCACAGCCGGTACGCCGGTTCGCGACTGCTGACCGTCACGCGCGAAGGCGACCACGGCATCTACGGCGGTGTGAACCGCTGCGCCGACCGGATCGTGAACACGTTCCTCACCACCGGGATCGCGCCGGCCAAGGACGTCAGCTGCGTCGGCGAAGGCATCCCCGCACCAGTGGCCGAGGAGCCCGGTCTCGACGAAGGCGCCGGTGCTCCTTTACGAAAGGTCGCCGGATTCACAAAAGCTGTTTCCGGCTATCTGCCGTGACGAGCGTTTGACAGCGGACTGCATTTCCCCTACGGACCGGCAGGTGGCGGTCACGGTCGGCGAAATCCGGCCGGGGATTTCGTTGTCAGGACAAATTTGTCAGGGCGATGTCAGGGTTCCGTCCCTGTGCGACACAGTGTGATCACGTCAGTCTTGAGGTAGCGCGGAGGAACCGATCGTCGACTGGGAGGGCCCGACGACCGGCGACCATCGCGGACGTGGCTTCGGCCGGCTGTGAGGTGGGGGGACTGCCTGGGGGGTCAGACAGAGGACACAGCCGGCCGGGCCACGAATCTGGATCCGCGCCCTCAGATCCCTCGCGGGGCATCGTCGATCCCCCAGGTCGTGGTGCTCCGCGAGGCACGCCTGGTTCAGAACGGATCGCGCGTCCGCTCCGCCGATGCGGCTCCGGAGCTGGACTCCGGCGGCGGGTAACCGTCCGCGACCGCGGCCAGTGGCGCCGCGCGGCCGGCCGACCAAGCCGCCCGGAAGGCCCGCCGCTCGAGCGACGCTTCGACCGCGGCTCGGGTGGCCTCGCAACCGGCCTTCTCGATCTCCGGCACCGGCGCCCCGATGACTTCGCGGACCCCGTCGGCGGCACCGAGCAGGAATGCGGCGTACTCGCTGCGCTCGCGTTGCTGTGCCACGGCGGCCAGCTCCTCCAGCACACTGGCCGACCGCCACCGGTCTCCCAGATCACGATGCTCGGCCAGGCTTTCGTCGAGCAGGTGTACGGCGCGGTCGGTCAGGCCACGCCGGCGTTCGACGATACCGAGCTGGTTCAGCGACCAGGCGGCTCCTTCGCGATAACCGAGCCGTTGCGACAGCGCGAGGCTCTCCTGCAGCAGATCCTCGGCCTCGGCCAGTTCGCCGCCGTACTGCGCGATGGCGCCGAGGCTGATCAGCGACCAGGCGAGTCCTTCGCCGTCACCGATGGCCCGGAAACTGTCGCGGGCTCGTCGGCACCGGCGCGCGCCGGTCTCGAGGTCGCCGCGGAGCCAGGCCACGAAGCCGAGGAAATTGTGCGCCCAGGCCATTCCGACCCGGTCGCCGAGACTCTCGTACAGGTCGTAGCTCTCGCAGTGCAGGTCCTCCGCCGCTTCGTAGTCGCCCCGTTCGCGTGCGACACCGCCGAGTCGTTGCAGCACCAACGCAGTGCCGGACGTGTCGCCGAGCTCCTTGTACTGCCGCAAGGCGGAGTTCAGTCGCTCGGTCGCGGCGTTGTACTCGCACTGGAGGAACGCCAGTGTCCCGGCGCCCAGGTTGGCCTTCGCACGCACCGGCGCGAGCTCCGCGATCCGTTCGGGCGGCAGCGATTCGCCGAGTTGCAGGGCACGCTCGAGCCACTGGCTGCCCTCGGCGTAGTGCCCGCGGAGGTAGCAGAACAGCCACAGCCCACCGGCCAGCCGCAACGCCTCGTCGATCGAGCTGGTCCGCAGCGCCCACCCCATCGCGGACCGCAGGTTCGCGAGCTCACCGTCCAACCGGTCGAGCCACGCCCCCTGCTCCGGTCCACGCAGCCGGCTCTCCGATTCCTCGGCCAGGCCGACGTAGTACTGCGCATGCCGCGCGGCGGCGTCGTCGGTCTGTCCGGCGGCCCGCAGGCGATCGGCCGCGAACTCCCGGATCACGCCGAGCATGTAGTACCGCGCGACACCGTCGCGCCTGGTCACCCGGATCAGCGACTTGTCGGCCAGCCGCCCGATGACGTCGAGAGCCTCGACCCTGGTCGCACCACCGGGCATGACCGCTGCCGCCGCGCCCAGCGTCCAGCCGCCGGCGAACACCGACAGCCGGGCGAACATGTCCCGCTCGGCCTCGCTGAGCAGTGCATGGCTCCACTCGATCGCGCCGTACATCGACTGCTGGCGAGGTGACGCGGTGCGTGGACCGCCGGCCAGGATGCCGAACGACGTCTCGAGCTCGCTCGCCAGTTCCTCGATCGTCATCACGTTCGTCCGCGCCGCGGCCAGCTCGATCGCGAGCGGCATCCCCTCCAGCCGGCGTACCACGCGCGCGACCTGGTCGAGCTCGCCGGCCGGGTCGTAGCCGCGGGCGATGGCGCGTTCGACGAACAGCCGCACCGCTTCCGACGACGTCAACCGGTCCTCGTCGTGCGGCAGGGACAGGGCCGGTACGACGTACACGCTCTCTCCCTCCAGCCGCAGCAGCTCCCGGCTGGACGCGAGGATCGACAGGTTGGGGCAGGACTCGAGCAAGATCGAGCAGACCTGCCCGACCGTTGCGACCTGGTGCGAGCAGTTGTCGAACACCAGCAGCATGGTGCTCCGGCCGATCTGCTCGGCGATGTCCTCGACCAGCCGCGGACTTTCCTGCCGATGCATGCCGATGGACGCGGCGACGGCGAGAGCGACCGCGGCGGAGTCGGTGACCGACGCGAGCGGCACCCAGCAGACGCCGTCGGGGAACTTGTCCGCCACGTCGGCGGCGAGTGCCAAGGTGAGGCGGGTCTTGCCGACACCACCTGGTCCGGTCAAGGTCAGCAACCGAGTCAATCGCTGCCCGAGCAGGCGCGTCGTCGCGGTCAGCTCGGTCGTCCGCCCGATCAGCTCGTTGGCCGGCGCGGGTGGTTGCCGCATCGGCAGCCGTACGGAGCCGGCTTCCTTGCGGGCCGCAGCGGCCAGCAGGGCCCGCTCCGGCTCACCGAGCTTCAGCGCGTCCGCGAGCAGGCGCAGCGTCTGCGCCCGCGGCGCACGCCGACGTCCTCGCTCCAACGCCGCGATCGCGTCGACGCTGAGACCGGCTCGTTCGGCCAGCCCTTCCTGCGACAGCCCCGCCTCCCGTCGGTGCCGGCGCAGTAGCCCGCCGAACCCAGCCCCCTGTACGTCGCCCGTGCCGCGGCGAGATCCGTCTGATGGCACAGGACGGCCCCACCCAGTCTCCGACCTTTACGTGGCGGCTGCCACGTACCTGCGAAAGTATCGCGTTGCACACCCAGTTGTCAGTTATCCCGGGGAACTGCCCCCGAACTCATGCGGTCCGGCCGTGGTGCGCGATGGCCGTTCGCATGGCCTCGCGGGCCCGTTTCCGGTCCCCTGCAGCGTCGTACGCCGTCGACAGCCGGAACCACACCCGCCAGTCGTCGGGGGCCGCTTCCGCCTCTGCCTTGTACCGCCCGAAGGCTTCGTCCGCCGCTGCCCGGTCCACCCGGCCGGACGGCCGGCGCGGCAGATCATCGACCGGCAGACCGCCGGCCGCCTCCAGCTCACGCGCCAGCACCTCGGTCCGGCGGCCGAACTGGATCTCGCGCCAGACCAGATACGCACCGATCAGCGGGATGATCAGGACCGCGAGCCCGAGCACGACCGGCACCGGCGTACCGACCTTGATCAGCAGAACGCCCCGCCAGCCGATCAGGACGGCGTACGCGACGAACACGACCGCCAGCAGGATCGCGGTCTGCTTGGCCTTCATTTCAGGAAAGGTCCATGAAGTGCTCGAGCCCGACGGTCAGACCGGGCGCGCCGCCGATCCGCCGTACGCCGAGCAGGACGCCGGCCATGAACGAGACCCGGGCCATCGAGTCGTGCCGGATCGTCAGCGTCTCGCCCTCGTCGCCGAACAGCACCTCCTGGTGCGCGATCAGGCCGCGCAGCCGGACGCCGTGCACCCGGATCCCCTCGACGTCCGCGCCGCGGGCGCCGTCGAGCGCCGTCGTGGTGGCATCCGGGATCGGGCCGGAGCCGGCCTCCCGGCGGGCGTCCGCGATCAGTTCCGCCGTACGCCGGGCCGTGCCGGACGGAGCGTCCACCTTGTCCGGGTGGTGCAGCTCCACGATCTCGACGGACTCGTAGTACGGCGCGGCCTTCGCGGCGAACTGCATCATCAGCACGGCGCCGATCGAGAAGTTCGGCGCGATCAGGACGCCGGTCTCCGGGGCCTTCTCCAAAAGACCGCGAAGGGTGGCGAGCCGCTCGTCGTCGAAGCCGGTGGTGCCGACGACCGCGTGGATGCCGTGCTCGATGCACCAGGCCAGGTTGTCCATCACGACCTCGGGACGGGTGAAGTCGACGACGACCTCGGCGCCGGCCCCGGTCAGCGCGTCGAGCGCGTCGCCCTGGTCGAGCTGCGCGACCAGCTCGCAGTCGGCCGCCTCCTCGACCGCGAGGCACGTCTGAGCGCCCATCCTGCCCTTGGCCCCCAGGACACCGACCTTGATCATGCGCAACCTTCCTGTCCGAACCCACGGCACCGAAGGCACCAGGATCTCATCCGGCCGCGTGGCCGGCCCGCTCGGCCTTCGGTATCCACACCTGCAGACCGATCGTCTTCGGCGCCGGCGCAAGTTGTTCGTAGTCCGCGTGAAAGTCCAGCCCGCAGGCGCGCAGGGCGTTGATCTCGACGTCGGAGATCTCGCGGTTCAGAATGACGAGCGGCGGCCTGGACGGGCGCTCCTTCCGGCAGACCTCCTCGATACCGGCGGCGGTCCGCGCACGCTCCTTCGGCGCGATCCACGCCTCGCCGAGCGGTCGGCCGCCGAGCATCAGCACCAGGCCGGCCATCTTGTCGAACGCGAGCATCGGCCGGCCGGGCGGATCGGTGTACGGGCGGAGATCGGCGGCCAGGCGGCTGAAGTTCTCCTCAGCCGGCGGCGACAGGTACAGGCCGTCCACCGCGGGGATCGTCGAGGCCGCGGTCAGCTGCGAGTGGCCGACAGAGCGGTACGGGTACCGGAACAGGCCGGTGTACGCGATCGTCGACGTCGCGACCAGGGACCCGACCAGCACCAGTCCGACGGTCACCCGCGCCACGATCGGTACCGCCCAGATGCCGGTCAGGACCGCGATCATGACCGCGGCCCAGGCGGCGAACGCGTTGAAGCCGATCGTGAACAGCGGGGTGTTCGTGCCGAACGCCTGCACGAGCGGCAGCAGCACGAGCAGCGTGAGGATCACCCAGGTCCGCGTGTTCTCGCGGCTCAGCCGGGAGCGGGGTGTGAGCCCGAACCGGCCCGCGATCACGGCACCGGCAGCGGCCACAACGGCGACCAGTACGGCGGCCAGCAGCGTCTCGGCGTACATCAGGATGTGTTGCGAGCCGCCGACGGCGCCGTCGTCGACGATCACCCGGCGTACGGAAAGGACCAGTGCCGCCAGGGCGAAGATCGCGGCGGCGATCCTGAGCCGGCGCCAGCGGGCGATCACCGCCACGGCGGTCGCCAGGAGGAGCAGGCCGTGCGCGCTCAGTGTCCGACCGATCAGTTTGATCGTGCTCGACCAGTAGAGCTGCAGCAGCTCGGCCGGTGAGTACGACGTACCGGCGATGAACTTGTTGACGTCCAGGATCCCCGGCACCGCCACGTTCAGCCTGACCACGAAGAGCTGTACGACGAGCGCCACGAGGGCCAGACCGCCGAGCGCGAAAAGGATGCCGCGGGCAACGGCTCGCCCGCCCTGGCCGGCCAGTACGACCACCGCGGTGATCACGATCAGTCCGATCACCACGACCGACGTCCACTTGGCCAGCACCATCATGGCGATCACCAGTCCGGCGACGACGAAGATCCAGGACGGGACCGGCGTACCGCGATCGACCGCGGCCCCCATCCACAGCACGCAGGACACCAGCGTCAGCGCGCCGAGCAGCACCACATCGTTGTATCCGGGCGACTGCGGCAGCCAGCTGTAACACATCCCGCCCGCGGCGAGAATGACCGCCGTACCCGCGGCCTCCCACAGCCGGGTCGGTGGCAGCCCCGGCCGTCGCCCACGCAGCCAGCGCATGAAGCTGTAGCCGAAGAGGAGATGTACGGCGACCACCGTGAACAGCCGGAAGAACCGGAGTTTCACGATGTCGTACCCGAACCACTCGAAGACCGGGCCGTACAGATACTGCACACCGGTCAACGCCAACGGGTTGCTGTCCCACCACCGGTACGAGAGCAGGTAGTAGCCCTCGTCGGTGATGTCGAACCCCTCGTTGGCGGCCCGGCCAGCGGTGAGAATCCACCACGCCGCCAGCCCGCCGGCCACGACGATCACCCCGGCAAGCAGGACGAACCGTCTGCCTGCCGAGGAAACCGTACTCACGGCCGCAACCCTAGGCCATCACCCGACAGCTATCCCTCAGGCCGTGGAGTAGGCGGCCTGCGCATCCTCCGCGAAATGGCACGAGACCGTCTGGCCGGACTTGATCTCCCGGAGCTCCGGTACGTCGGTGCTGCACTTGGCCTCCGCCCGCAGGCAACGCGTGTGGAACCGGCAACCCGAAGGGGGCATGACCGGCGACGGCGGGTCACCGGCCAGCACGATCCGCCGCCGGCCCTGCCGCGCCAGACCGGGCTCGGCGGACAGCAGCGCCTGCGTGTACGGATGCGCGGGTACGTCGTACACGTGCTGGTGCTCGCCCAGCTCGGCGACCTTCCCGAGGTACATGACCGCGACCCGGTCGGAGACGTGCCGGACCACGGACAGGTCGTGGGCGACGAAGATGATGCTCAGGCCGAGCTCGCGCTGCAGCCGCATCAACAGGTTCACCACCTGCGCCTGCACCGAGAGGTCGAGCGCCGAGACGGGCTCGTCGCAGAGCAGTACGTCGGGGTTGAGCGCGATCGCCCGCGCGATCCCGATCCGCTGTCGCTGCCCGCCGGAGAACTGGTGCGGGAACTTGGTCTCGTCCTCGGGCCGCAGACCGACCAGCTCGAGCAGTTCGCGGACCCGGGTCCGGATGTCCAGACCCTTACTGCCCTTGCCGACGTCCGGGTGCACCTCGAACGGCTCGCCCACGATCTCACCGACCCGCATCCGCGGGTTCAGGCTGGAGTACGGGTCCTGGAACACGACCTGGACGTTGCGTCGCCAGCGCCGCAACTCGCGGCCCCGGAGCTTGCTGACGTCCACACCGCCGTACTCGATCTGACCCGACGTCGGCTTCTCCAGCGCGGCGAGCAGCCGGACCAGCGTCGACTTCCCGCAGCCGGACTCGCCGACGATGCCGAGCGACTCGCCCTTGCGCAGCGTCAGGTCGACGCCGTCGACCGCGCGGACGATGGTCTTGGCGCCGAAGCTCAGCGCAGGGCTGATGTCGTAGTGCTTCACGACGTTCTTGGCCACCAGCAACTCCTCGGCCATCAGACCGCCTCCCTCTCGGCCAGCGTCGTACGCCGGATGCACGCGGCATCACGCCCCGGCGCGACGGTCAGCAACGGCGGCACCTCGGCCGCGCAGTCGTCGACCGCGATCGGGCACCTGGTCCGGAACGCGCAGCCGGACGGGATCGCGTGCAGCGACGGCGGCGTCCCAGGGATCGTCGGCAGCTCCCGGCCTTTGAGGTCGGCCGACGGCATCGAGCCCAGGAGCCCTTCGGTATAAGGGTGTACGGGGTTTTCGAGAGCCTCCGCCGTCGCGGCCCGCTCGACCACGTGGCCGGCGTACATCACCACGACGTTGTCGGCGACGTCCGAGACGACGCCGAGGTCGTGCGTGATCAGCACCACGCCCATGTCCCGCTCGGCCTGCAGCTCGGCGATCAGTTCCAGGATCTGTGCCTGCACGGTCACGTCGAGCGCCGTCGTCGGCTCGTCGGCGATCAGTACGTCGGGGTCCAGCGCGAGCGCCATCGCCAGCATCACGCGCTGCCGCATCCCGCCGGAGAACTCGTGCGGGTAGTCGCCGACCCGCTTCGCCGCGGCCGGGATCCGCACCTGGTCGAGCATCTCCGCGGCCTTCTTCATCGCGTCCCGCTTCGACATCCCGCGGTGCACCCGGTAGCACTCGGCGATCTGGGTCCCGACCGACTGCACCGGGTTCAGCGCCGACAGCGAGTCCTGGAACACCATCGTGATCCGGTCGCCGACGATCTTGCGGCGTTCCTTGGTGGTCATCCGGATCAGGTCCGTTCCGCGGTACTCCGCCGTACCGGACACGATCCGGCCCGGCGGCATCTCCAGGATCCCGGTCAGCGCCTGCGTCGAGACGCTCTTCCCGGACCCGGACTCGCCCAGGATCGCCAGCATCTCCCCCGCCCGCACCTGCCAGGACACCCCGTCCACGGCCCGCACCCGCCCGCGCGGCGTATCGAACTCGACCGACAGGTTGTCGACCTTGAGCAGTACTTCGCCAGTTGCAGTCATCGCATGAGTTTCGGGTCGAGGGCGTCCCGGATGGAGTCGCCGATGATCATGAACGAGATCGTCATCGTGGAGATGAACAACGCCGGCCAGATGAACAGGTGCGGCGTGTCCCGGTACGACGCCGCGACGCCGAACTGCGACCCCCACGAGATCGACGGCGGCTGCAACCCGACCCCGAGGAACGTCAGCGCGGCCTCGAGCCCGACCATGCCGCCGATGCCGAGCGTGGTCATCGCCAGCAACGGCGCCATCGCGTTCGGGAACACGTGTTTGCGCAGGATCCGCACCGGCGGTACGCCGATCGATCGGGCCGCGAGAACGTACTCGCGATTGCGGACCGAGAAGACGGTGGCCCGCATCAGCCGCATCCCGCCCGGCCAGCCGATCAGCAGGATGACGCCGACGATGATCCAGATGCTCCGGTTCGCGACCGAGTTCAGGATCACGATCAGCACCACGATGCCGGGGATCGAGAACAGTACGTCGGCGGTCCGCGAGATCAGGCCGTCCACGAAACCCGGGAAGTACCCCGCCAGCAGGCCGAGCGAGCCGGCCAGCACGAACACGCCGAAGCTCGCGCAGATGCTGACCAGCACCGACGGCCGCGCGCCGTAGATGACATTGGCGAAGTAGTCGCAGCCCTGGATGTCGAACCCGAAAGGGTGCCCCGAGCTGCGGCCCTGCCGGCTCTTGGCCAGTTCGCAGAACCGCGGGTCGGCGGACGTGAACAGCTTCGGCACCGCCGCCATCGTGAAGAACCCGAGCAGCAGCAGGCTGCAGACGATGAACTGCGGCTTGCGCAGCAGGGCGCGGAGCAGCTCGCGGTTGGACAGGGTGCGGCCGTCGCCGAGTTCCTGCGCCTCGGCGCCGACCGCCGCGGAGATCTGTTCAGACATGGCTTACCTCAAACATTGCGCACCCTCGGATCCAGGACGCCGTACAGGAGGTCGATCAGCAGGTTGATCAGGATGAACGAGATGAACGCGAGCGTGGACAGCAGCACCACGACCCCGCCCTCCTTCAGCTTGATCGCCTGGAACATGAACTGGCCGAGTCCCGGCAAGTTGAAGATGCTCTCGGTGATGATCGCGCCGCCGAACATGCCGGCCAGGTCGAGCCCGATGAACGTGACCACCGGCAGCAGCGCGTTCGGCAGGATGTGTCGCCACAGCACCCGCTGCTCGCCGAGTCCCTTGGCCCGCGCGGTCTTCACGAAGTCGGCGTTCACCGTCTCCACGATCGACGTCCGCAGCAGCCGGGCCAGGCCGGCGAACCCGAGGACGCCGATCACCAGCGCGGGCAGCAGGTACGCGTGTGGGAACCCTTCCAGCACGCCGGACACGGGGAACCACTTCAGCTCGACCCCGAACAGGTACTGCGCGGCGAAGTACGCCACCAGTCCGGGCACCGCGAGCAGCACGAGTGTTGCCAGCAGCAACGACCGGTCGACCCAGCCGTTGCGCTTGAAGCCGGCGTAGATGCCGAAGAACAGTCCGAGCGTCCACTGCACGGCGTTCGCCAGCAGCGTCAGCTTCAGCGTCACCGGGATCCGCAGCCGGAGCTGGTCGGCGATATCCGCACCCGCGAACGTCGTACCGAAGTGCCCGGTGAGGATGTCCTTCATGCTCAGCAGGTACTGGACGATGAAGGGGTCGTCCAGGTGGTACTGCGCGCGCTTGGCGGCGAGCACCGCGGCGGGGATCGGTTTGTCGCCGGCCAGCTCCCGCAGGGGGTCCCCGGGCATCGCGAACACGAGCGCGAAGACCCCCAGCGTCACCAGCACACCGATCGGTACCGCCGCCAGTGCACGGCGCAGGACGAAACGGATCACTTGGCGGTGCTCATTTGAACGTGGCCCAGAGCGCCGAGACGCCGACGTACTTCGAGACCCGCGGCTCGATCTTCGCCGAGTGCAGGTACGCGTTCGACTTCGTGTAGAGCGGGATCAGCGGCATGTCCTCGAGCGCGATGTCCTCGGCCTGCTGGTAGAGCTTGATCGCCTTCTCCGGGTCCGGTTCGGCGTCACCCTTGGCCAGTACGGCGTCCAGCGCCGGGTTGGCGTAGTGGGCGAAGTTCGCGTCACCGTTGGACTTGAACATCGGCGTCAGGTAGTCCTCGATCGACGGGTAGTCGTGACCCCAGCCGGAGAACCGCAGACCGTCGAGCTTGTGGGAGTCCGCCAGCTCGGTGATCTCCGAACCCTGCTTACCGGTGTACTTGACGGTCACGCCGAGGTTCTGCCGGAGCATGTTGCCGATCGCTTCGGCGAAGATCTGGCCGGTCGCCGACGAGGTGTTGTAGTTGATGTTCAGCGGGCCGGAGAAACCGCCGGCCTCCTGCAGCAGCTGCTTGGCCTTGGCGGCGTCGAAATCGCAGTACTTGCAGGCGTTGTCGCGATAGCCGGCCATGTCCGGCGCGACCAGACCCTTGGCCGGCTCGGACAGGCCGACCAGGTCCGCGAAGGCCTTCCGGTCGATCGCCATCGAGAACGCGTGCCGCAGCTTCGGGTTCTTGAACCGGGCGTCCCAGGCCGGGATCACCAGGTAGTTGGCGCCGGAGCTGATGCTCGTCACCCACTGGTCCGGGGCGTCGGTCTTGAAGCTCTTCACCTTGGTCGACGGCACGTCGACGAAGTCCACGTTGCCGGCCAGGAACTCGTTGTACGCCGTGTCCGCGTTCGCGATGAACCGGTACGTGATCTGGTCGGCCTGCGGTACCAGCGGGCCCTTGTAGCCGTCCCACTTGGCCAGCTTGATGTCGTCACCGGCGTTCCAGTCGGCGGCGAGCTTGAACGGGCCGTTGCCGATCGGCTTGCGCTTGTACGCGTCCGGGTTCTTCCGCACCTCTTCCGGCAGCGGCGCGAGGCCGAGGTACTGCAGCGTCAGGCCGAACTGCGAGAACGGCACCTTCAGCTTGACCGAGAAGGTCAGGTCGTCGATCTGCTTCAGGCCGCTCAGCGTCTTCACCGCGGTCGGCTTCGGCGTGGCGCCGTCCGGGGTCGGCGGGTTCAGGGCGTCGTACCCGTCGACCTTGGAGAAGAAGCCGTTGTTCTTCCAGGCGTTCGAGCCCATCGCGGTCATGTTCCAGCTGTCCACGTAGTCCTTCGCGGTCAGCGGCTGGCCGTTCTGGAAGGTGTTGCCGGCCTTCAGCTTGATCGTCCAGGTCTGGCTGGTCTTGTCCGGCGTGACCGAGTCGGCCATCACGTTCTGCAGCTTGCCGGTCTCCGGGTCCGTGGTCACCAGCGGGGCGAACATCGCCATCGCGACCTGGATGCCCGGACTGCCGTTCTCGTTCAGCGGGTTGATGTACTCCAGCGGATCGGCAGCGATCGCGATGACCTCGCTCTTGCTGCCGGAGCCGCCGCCGGAGCCACTGCTCTTGCCGTCGCCACACGAGGCGAGCACCAGCGATAAGCCGAGTGCCACCCCCACTAACCCAGTCAGACGTCGCACGGTCAAACCAACTTCCTCGGCGGGAGGGCCGCTAGGCGGGCGGATCAAGCGTCATGGTGGCTGGTCGAAACTGCACATGTCAACGTTGTCAGGCGCAAAGCGGCGGCGTGTAACTCAGGCGTTACTTTGCCAAGACCTCAGATGACCAACCCTCACTCATGGAGCGAGGCCCCACTTAATCAGATCAGTTCGGCAGAGTCATCTGATGACAGGTCAGATCTCGGCAAAAACCCAGCTCTGCGCACAGTTGCGCACTCCGAGCACTTGTCAGCGGTAACCGGCCGCTTGCAGACTGTAGAGCTCGGCGTAGGTGCCGCCCGTTGTCATCAGTTCGTCATGGGTACCGCGCTCGGTCACGAGCCCGTTCTCCAGTACCACGATCAGGTCCGCCGAGCGCACGGTCGAGAAGCGATGTGAGATGAGCAACGTGACCCGCCCGTCGGCACGTCCCGCCCGTGCCTCGGCGGCCAACCGGTCGAACACGGCAGCCTCGGTCTGCGGGTCCAGCGACGCGCTCGGCTCGTCCATGATCATCAGCAACGGCGCCGGGCGGACGAGCGCGCGGGCGATCGCCAGCTTCTGCCATTGCCCGCCGGAGAGTTCGACGCCGTCGACCCACGACGTACCGAGCTGGGTGTCGAGACCCTGCGGCAACGTGTCCACGAAGCTCGCGTCCGCTTTGGTGAGGGCAGTTCGCACCTGGTCCGGCGGCTCGAACAAGCCGCCGACCGCGACGGCATCGCCGACCGTCAGCTGGTATCTGACGAAGTCCTGGAAACCGGCGCTGACCTTCTGCCGGTACTCCTCGAGGTCCATTGTGGCGAGATCCACACCGTCGACCAGCACCGCACCCGAGGCGGGCCGGTACATACCGGTCAGGAGCTTGACCAGGGTCGACTTGCCCGCGCCGTTCTCGCCGACGATGGCGACCGTGCGGCCGGCGGGGAGGAACAAGTCGGTCCCGGGAAGGGCGAGGCGATCTGTGCCGTAGCCGAAGGTGACCTGCTTCAGCTCGATGCCGTGCGTCAGACGATCCGGCGTCGGTGCGGTGCCTGGTTCCATTTCGGCCTGCTGCGCAAGCCAGAGGTAGTGCTCGGCCGTTGTGCGCACGCGCAGTACGGTGCCGGCGAGGTCGAGGACGCGGTTCGCCGCGCTCACCACGGCGCCGGCCAGTGCGAGCGCCAAGGCCACGTCACCCGGGGTGATGGTCGGCTCGTGAAGGATCAGCACCATTGCGGCGACGTACGCGAGCGGGAAGACCGCCCAACCGACGGACCCGAGCAGGACCGAGCGGAAGAGCGCCTGGTGGGCGATTGAGGTGGCCTTGTCGGCTGCTTCGCGGTGGTGTCTCAACAGCTCGTCGCCCATTGAGGCGACGTGTAGTTCCTGTGCCGAGGTCGGGGCGACCGACAGCATGAACAGCTGTTGTGCGAGCCGCCGTTGCGGGGCGGCCTCCAGCTCCGACCGTCGGCGAATCCTTTCGGCCCGGCGGCTCAACCACAGCGAGGGAATCGCTACCAGCGGCAGCACCACGAGCACTGGCTTCAGGTCTGCCAGCAGGACAGTGCTGATCACCAGTTGGGCCACGACGAACAGGCCGATGAACGGCATCGTGACGCTGTCCGCGAGGTCCGGTGCCTCCCGCCGCAGTGTCTGCAGCCGGTCCAGGAACTCGGGTCGCTCGAAGTGTTGGATCTGCGGTGCACCGGCGGCCAGCCTCAGTACCCTGCGCTCGGCAACGAAGCTGGAGCGCTCGCGCATCCGGATCGTTGCCCAGCGATACCCGATCGGGGCCACCAGTACGAAGGTCACTGCGACGGCGACCGCGATGCCTCCGGCAACTATCTGTCGCGGTTCGCCGGACACCACACCGTCGACCAGTGGCCGTACGCCGAGCGCGACGAGCAGCGGACTGATGAAACTCGACATCGCGACGACTGTGTAGAGCGTGAACAGGCCAGGGCCGATCTCCCAACCGAGTCCGATCAGCAGCCGCGCCGTGGCGACCCATGACTTCATTCCGGGCCTCCCTCGAAGCGAGCCGCCTGAAGGCGGAACAGGTGGGCGTACGTACCGTCTCGTTGGATCAGCTCGTCGTGCGATCCCTGCTCGATCACCCTGCCTTCGTCGAGTACGACGATGGACGAGGCCTGGCGGACGGTGGAGAAGCGGTGCGAGATGAGGATCGTGGTCAGCCCGGCGGTCAGGTCGAGGAAACGCCGGTAGAGCTCGGCTTCGGAGCGTGCGTCCAGGTGCGCGGCCGGTTCGTCCAGTACCAGTACGGATGCACCCTGTTGGACGGCGTACAGCGCTCTCGCGAGGCCGAGCCGTTGCCACTCGCCACCGGACAGCTCGACACCGCCGTCGAACTCCGCGGAGAGCACCGTCTCCGCGCCGTTCGGCAGCGCCTCGACGATGCTCTTCGCTCCGGCCCGCTCGACTGCGACCTCGATGTCTGCGTCACCGCGACCGAACCGGACATTGGCGTACGCCGACATCGGCAGCCGCACGGGCTGCTGGAACACGACCGCCAGTCTGCGTCGCCAGTCCTCCGTGTCGAGGTCCTGCAGCTCGACGCCGTCGATCAGGACTGAGCCCTCGTTCGGTTCGTACAGCCCGCAGAGCAGCTTGACGAGGCTGGTCTTGCCGGCACCGTTCGCGCCGACGACTGCGAGCGATTGCCCGGCCGGAATGACCAGGTCGAGGTCCCTCAATACCCGACGGCTCGTGCCCGGATAGCCGAAAGACACGTTGCGGAAGGCGATCTCGCGTCCCGGCATGCCGGTGGCCGGCTGCGATCCATCAGCGAGTGCGGCCCTCGGTGCGATTGCGCGCACCGCCTCGTCGTACCGACCGAGGGTCGCGAGGGCGAGCTCCGTCTGCAGGCCGGACCAGGACGACTGCTGGATGCCCCCCAACGCGATCAGGAACGTCTGGACGTACGTCGCCGTCGGGCCGGCGGCGAGGCGCCCTGTCATCGCCTCGCGGACCACGAGCAGGATGCCGCCGAGCACGACAACGCCCAGGAACGCAGTCGCAATCAGCGGACGACGGCCTGCCGGGGTCAGGATCCGCTGCATCGTCGCGGCCCAGGTCTCGCCATGGCGACCGACGACGAACTCCGGCAGTCCGAACAGGCGGATCTCCTTGGCGGCCGGCGGGGTGGTTCCCAAGTCGTTGAAGTACCGCATCCGGCGGGCCGACTCCGTCGCGCCGTAGTGGTGCCCCGCCTCGGTGCGGGACGCGACCCGGTCCTCGTACGCCGCCCAGACGCCGGCCACGAGCAAACCCACGCCGAGCCACCAACGGAATCCGGCGAGGATGACGCCCGAGGCCAGCAGAATGATCCGCCCGGTGGCCAGGCCGCCGATCGTGCTCGCGAGCCGCCCCGGCCGCGCCCAGTCCGCCCGCAAGGTGTCACGCCCGACCTCCACCAGCGCCGCCGTCGCAGGATCCTCCAAGTGCCGCACGCCGCTAGGCGCCGCCACAGCCCGCATCAACTCGTGCTGCAGCCGCGCGTCGACCCGCTCCCCCAACGCAGTAGCCGCCGCCCGCCGCAACGCCCCACCAAGCCACTGCAGCAACAAACACGCACCGACCACCACAGCCCACCCCACCGCGTGAGCCCGATCCCCCCGGGCAACCCCCGCAACAACCTGCCCCAGCGCCACCGCAGTCCCCACCGGCGCCCCAGCCGCCAACACCACCATCCCCACCGTGAGCACCACCAGCCCGCGCCCCGCCGCCCGGGCCACGCCCGCAAACCGCCAGAGCCCACTCACCTCCCAAGTCAACAACACCCGCCGGTCCACCCGCTGGCTTGTGCGACGACTGCCGGGTTACATCAGGCCAGCCGCCAAACAACCCGCCATCCGCACGGGGCATTCACCGGGTATGGGTGAGGTCCTGGGTGGCGAAGAGGCGGGCAAATCGGGTGGTTGGGTCGTTCATCAGTTCGTCGTACGTGCCTTGCTGGGCGACTGTGCCGTTGTCCATGACGTAGATGCGGTCCATCTCGCGGAGGGTCCAGGCTCGGTGGGAGACGACGATCGTGATGCGGTCGGCGCTGGTACGGCGTAGGTCGGTGAAGATCTCGTGCTCCGCCTCGGCGTCGATCGCGGAGGTCGGCTCGTCGAGGATCCAGACGCCGGCGTCGCGCAGCCGGATCCGCGCCAGTGCGAGCCGTTGCCACTGGCCGCCGGAGATGCCGGTGCCACCCCATTGCTGCCCGAGTTGGGTGTCGAGTGGGAGGTCGGCGGCGAAGGTGCCGGCCAGCGCGTCCCGGATGGCCTGGTCCGTGACGACGTCCGGCGCGCCGAGGCCGACTGCGTCCCGGAGCGCGAACTCGAAGCGTCCGAACTCCTGCACCAGCAGGCCGAAGTGCGCGAGCCGCTCGTCCTCGGCGAGGGCGCCGGCGTCTGCTCCGTCGATCAGCACTCGCCCGCTGTCGGGGGTCAACGCACCGACCAGCAAGTTGATCGCCGTCGACTTGCCCGCCCCGTTCACACCGACCAGCGCGATCATTTCGCCTCGGCGAGCTTCGATGGACACAGTGCAAAGGGTCGGCTCGGCAGCGCCGGGGTAACCGAACGTGACGTTGTCCAAGGCAACGGAATCGACTTGCCGGACCACCGCACGGCGAGGGCCGGCAGGCACGCTCCGCACGAACCTGCGGTAGATCGCCGCCTGCGGGGCCGCGGTGACGATGCTGCCGAACGCGTAGCCACACTGGCGAATCGCGTTCAGCCCGGTGATGGTGCCGGCCACCGCCGCAGCGGCCGCTCCCCCAGTCGCACCGCCGCGCACCAAAGCAACCAACGCACCCCCGAAGAGCAGCACAGTGACCAGCGCCGCACCCAGCTCGTACAACAACGCCGTACGGATCATCCGGTCGAGGACCCAGGTCGCCTTCGCACGACTACCAGCGATGAGGTCGGCCACCTTCCACCCCGATCCCAGCACTGCCAGCTCGGTCCCGGGGCGTTGCTGGATGAGTTGCTCGGTCGCGTACGCCGCCCTGCGTTCGTGCTCGGCGACCCGCGGCCACCCCTGCGCCTCCATCCGCGAGATCAACGTGAACGCGAGAACGGTCGGCGCCAACGCAGCAAGCACCAGCAGCCCGGAAACGAGGTTGATCGACGCGATCGCGACGCACAGTACGAGGGATGTCACCGCCGCGCTGAGCAACTGCACCGGCTTGCCCGCCACATCACTCATCTGGTGCGTCGCCGTCTGACTCGCCTCCAGATCGCGAACCGTCGCGGGCTCGGCCAGCCGGCTCGGGCTCAGCCGGG
This sequence comes from Kribbella sp. VKM Ac-2571, assembly GCF_004362255.1. NCBI lineage: Bacteria > Bacillati > Actinomycetota > Actinomycetes > Propionibacteriales > Kribbellaceae > Kribbella > Kribbella sp. VKM Ac-2571. The sequence goes on along the minus strand of NZ_SNWS01000007.1, from coordinate 191,018 downwards.
CGGCGACGCGAGCAAGCTCGATCCGCAGCTCGAGCCGGAGACGCAGCATCATCCGCTGGCCGACGCCGTTCGACACCTGGGTCAGCGGATACATCGACCCGACGACCACGGTCAGCCCGAGCAAGGGACGCCAGACGTCACCGCTGTCGACCAACTCGCGGATGAGCACGACCTGCGCACCGGGCAGAATCGCCAGCAGTAGTTGGAGAACGGAGTACGTCGTGAGCCATCCCGGGGTGATCCGGATGGCGTCGGTCAACGATTCACGGGCAGTACGGAACGCGTCGAGCACGATGATCCTCGCAAGGCAGGCCGGAGCCGCGCCGGTGTTCCGGCGCGGATCGCGTCGCCCGCAAAGTGCGTGTCATCCCAGCAAGCAGGCCTGACCTGTGCATCCAGGGATCCAGTGGCAGATCACGTATGACGTCTTCGGTTCAATCTATCGCGGTGGGAGGAGCTGCGTCACCAGGGCGTCCGCCGTCCAGCTCTCCCAGCGGGACGGGTCCCAGCCGCGGCGGGCCGTCAGCAGGTGGTACAGCTCAGGGCTCAGCAGGGCGAGCATGATGTCGGTCGCCATCGCCGTGTCCAGGCCTTCGCGGAGGGCGGTCTTGGCGGCGAGTGCTGCGGTCATCCGCTCCATCACGACAGCACGCTGGGCGTTGTTGGTCTCCCAGAGCTCATGGATCTCCGGATCAGCGGTGGCCGCGTGCGCGACGACCTGGAGAATCGGCGCGATCCGCTCGTAGACCTCGCGGGCGAGTCGGGCCAGCGTGCGCAACTGCGCCACCGGATCGGGGTCGTCGATCGCCGCCAGCACCTGCGGACGCTCCAGATTCGGCACCGGCTCGTCGTCGCCGGCCGCCGCCACGTCGAGGAGTTCGCCGAGCAGCGCCCGCTTGGTGCGGAACGTGAAGTACAGCGTCTGCACCGCCATCCCGGCCTCGTCGGCGATCGCCTGCATCGACGTCGCGGCGTACCCCCGGGTCGTGAACAGCGTCTGCGCCGCCGTCCGCATCCGCTGCCGGTTGGCCTGGGTCTGCTCCGCTCGTCGTGCCATGGACGGAAAGCATAGCAGTTGACTAGAGCAGGCCTCTAGTGATTCGCTAGTGGGACACTCTAGCGAAAGCAGACCGCCATGACCGAGACCCTCCCCGCGCCGACCGGCCTGGGCCGGCAGTTGCGCACCACCGCCCGCTGGACCGCCTTCAGCGGCGGGCCGCTGTTCTGGCTCGGCACCCTGCTGCATCCCGCCCGCGACGGCTGGAGCATCGCGGCGGTCGGCGAGCGGTACGGACTCACCCACGACGTCCAGGCCCTCGGCCTCGGCCTGCAGGTCGTCAGCCTGGCCAGCATGATTGCGCTGAGCAACCAACGCCGCGAGCTCCGCTCCTGGTACGCCGCACTGGCCGGGACGCTGTTCTGGTTCGCGTTGATCGTCTTCGACGGATCGCACAACCCGGTGCGCGCGGAGTACGCGCCGAGCATGGTGCACGAGCCGGCCGACCTGAGCACTCCGGCCGCCCTGATCGTGTTCCCGGCGCTACTGATTTTCCCGCTCGGCTACGTCTGGCTCGGGCGGACGCTGAGCCGGCGAGGGCTGCGTCTGGCCGGCGTACTCCTCGGCGCCGGCGCTCTGGCTTACACCCTCGGCGGCCTGTTCATCTTCACGTCCGGTCCGCGCTTCGGGCTGATCCAGATCTTCGAGGTCGCAGGCGCGACGGCGTACGCGATCGGCTACCTCTTGCTGGGACGCCGCGCATGACCCCCGCCGAGATCCTCCAGGCCCTGATGTCGCCTGCGGGGCGGGCGGATCCGTTCCCGCTGTACGCCGCCGCGCATCGCCTCGGCCCGCTGCTCCCGGTGACCGACGACATCTTCCTGGTCGTCGGGTACGCCGCCGTGAACGAAGTCCTGCGCAACCCGGTGTTCGAGATCCCGGCCGAGCCGTCGAGCCAACCGTCTCTCGAACTGATGCAGCGATCGATCCTGCGCGCGAATCCACCGGACCACGGGCGGATGCGGTCACTGCTCTCGCAGGTCTTCACACCTCGCCGGGTCGCGGGGCTGCAGCCTGCCATCGAGGCCGCGGTCGACGAGCTGCTCAACGGACTTGCGGCCGAGGTCGACTTCATGGACAGGTTCGCGTTCCAGCTCCCGGTCACAGTCATCTGCGAGCTGCTCGGCGTACCGACGGACGACCGGCATCGGTTCCGCCCACTCGCGTCGGATCTCACAGCGGCGCTGGAGCTCACCGACGCGTCGGACGCTGCTGCTGACACGGCGGCCCGAGAGCTGGGTGAATACTTCGCTTACCTGATCCAGGACCCGCCGCCCGACGGCCTGGTCGCCGCACTGGTCGCCGCCCGCCAGCGCCTGTCGGACGAGGAGCTGCTCGCCAACCTGATCCTGTTGCTGGTGGCCGGTTTCGAGACCACCACGGATCTGCTGGGCAACGGCCTGGCTATCCTGCTCCGACAGCCCGACCTGCCAACGGACGCAGCATTCGTCGAAGAGGTACTGCGTTACGACTCCCCCGTGCAGGTGACGACCCGCGTCGCCCGGGAACGCTCGGAGATCGCGGGCACGCCGATCCCAGCAGGGAGCAATCTCGTGCTCTTGCTGGGTGCGGCGAATCGTGACCCCGAGCGCTTCCCGGACCCCGACAGGTTCGACCCACTGCGCCCCGGCAACAAGCCGTTGAGCTTCGGCGCCGGCGCGCACATCTGCCTCGGCAACAGCCTCGCACGGCTCGAGGCCACCGTCGCCTTCGACCGCCTGCGCTCCTTCACGATCACACCGAACGGCGAACCGACCCGGCGCGACCGGCTGGTCCTGCGCGGCTACCAGACCCTACCGATCAGACTCTCGGGCGGCCGGTGACGCGGGTGAGCAGGAGCGACGCGGCGACGAGCGTGATGCCGAAGTAGACGACGCTGTTCACGCCCGCGTGGTCCGCGAACAGGCCGCCAAAGAGGGCGCCGAGGGCGATCGAGGTGTTGTACGCCATCGTGTTGAGCGACATGGCTGCCTCGAAGGTCTCGGGAGCGGCGGCCTGCGTGAGGTTCACCTGGCACAACTGGACCACGCCGAACGACGTACCCCAGAGCACCAGCGAGACGACCTGACCGACCGGCGAATGACCGACGGCCAGCAACAGCAGCAGAGCCGCGGCCACACCGGCGCAGCCGACCATGAAGCCGGCGCGGCTGTCCCAGGACACCACCCGTCCGCCGATGAAGTTGCCGGCTGCCCCGGCCGCGCCGTAGGCCATCAGCAGGGCGGTGATGAACGCCGGCGACGCGGACGACTCGCCTTCCAGGAAGGGCCGGACGAAGGTGTAGGCGCCGAAGTGCCCGAGGACGAACAGCATCACCATCAGCATCACCACCCGGAGCCGCGCGTTGCTGACCGGGAGCGCGAACACTGCCCGCACGGGCACCGCGTTGTCGGACGGCAACGAGGGAATCGCGACGACGACCGCGACCAGGACGAGCAGGCTCAGCCCCGACCAGATCAGGAAGGTGGTGCGCCAGTCGGTCCGGCTCTCGAGGAAGATCCCGAGCGGGATGCCGACGACCGCCGCGACCGAGATGCCGGACATGACGACCGCGGCCGCCTTGCTCGCGTCGCGCTCGGCCACCAGGCGCATCGCCATGCTGACGCCGATCGCCCAGAACACCCCGCTGGCGAACCCCATGGACAGCCGGGTGGCCAGCATCAAACCGAAGTTCGGCGCGATCGCGGTCACCAGGTTGCCCACGGTCAGCACCGACAACAGGACGGACAGCAGGACGCGGCGATTGACCCGCCGGCTCCACGCGACGATGAACGGTACGCCGAGACCGGCCGAGACGCCGTACAACGTCATCATCAGGCCGGCGACCCCGACCGGGACGCCCAGGCTGGTACTCAGCGGGGTGAGGAGGCCGACGGGCATCAGTTCGGTGGTCAGGAAGACGAACAGGCTGGCGGTGATCGCGGCGACCCCCAGCCACGAACGCGTCGTCGAGGCCCGCTGCTGCGTGAGGACAGGTTGAGTGGTCACCCTGGCAGTTTCCGGCCGGGGGATCAATGAGTCCAACACATGTTCGTCACGCCATCGATCGTGATTCAAGATAGTTCCATGGAACTCCAGCAACTCCGGTACGTCGTCGCGGTCGCCGAGACGAACAACTTCACCCGCGCCGCCGAACGCTGCCTGGTCGTGCAGTCCGCGCTGAGCCACCAGATCGCCCGCCTGGAACGAGAACTGGGCGCACGTCTGTTCGACCGCACCAGCCGACGTGTGCGCCTGACACCGGCCGGTACGGCGTTCCTGCCGGCGGCCCGTCAATGCCTGGACGCCGCCGAGCGCGCCGCCGCAGAGGCCGCCGCCGCGGTCGGTCTGGTCCGCGGACGGCTCGCCGTCGGCCTGATCCCGACCGTCGCCGCGGTCGACATTCCAGCAGCGCTGCGGGATTTCCGGCGTCAGTATCCCGACGTACGGATCTCGTTGCGCGTCGGTGCGAGCGAGAAGCTGGCCGACCAGGTCAAGGAAGGAATCCTCGACGTTGCTTTCCTCGGGCTGCCCACCACCGCTCGGCCCCAGGGCGTGGAGACGCGTGAACTTGCCCGGGACCGGCTGGTCGCGGTGGTTCCGCCCGATCACGCGCTCGCGGCCGAGTCGTCGGTGACGCTGCAACGGCTCGCGAGTGAGGTGTTCGTGGACCTGCCGCCCCGGACAGCCGGTCGTCTGCAGAGCGACCAGGCTTTCGAGGCCGCGGGACTCGTCCGCGACGTCGCCTTCGAGGTGAGCACCGCCGAGCTGATGGCACGGCTCGTCAGCGAACGGCTCGCCGTCGCCCTGTTCGCCTCGACCTACGCACCACAACTGACCGGCGTCGCCAGGGTCGAGATCACCGATGCACCAGGCCGCATCGAGTACGTCGTCTGGAGCGCGGCCGGCCGCTCTCCCGCCGCATCCGCCTTCCTCACCCTGCTGGAAATCAGCTAGCCATACAGACCGTGAAGCACGTATGACGTCTTGGCTTCAACCTACCCCGAGTTCTGCTGATCTGGCCGTGACCTCTCCGCTGTGGATAACGGCAGCAAGCTGCCAATGCCTGGATCCCTTGAAAACAAGGGCTTTTCGTTCGAAAACTGTCCGGGGTCAGGTCTAGAGTCGCCGGCATGAGAGTCCTGGACGAGCGGCCAGTCTGGTCGATGAGCGACAGCGAGAAGCTGGCCGCTCTCGACGACGTGCAGGCCGAGATCAACCGTCTGCAGGTGCGCCGCCTCCACCTGTCCGCCGGCCTCGACGCGAGCGGGTACGCCAAGGAGGTCGGCGCGCGCGACACCGCGCAACTGCTCTCGGTTCGCTATCGGCTCGACCCCGCGGATGTACGGCGAGATCTCCGCCTGGCGAGCGCCCTGCACAAGTATCCGGCGGTCGACGCTGCTCTCGGCACCGGGCGCCTGGCGGAAGGCGACTCGTACGACGCCAGTCCACGCACGCTGTTGAGCGTCGAACAGGCAGAGACAATCGTGTCCACACTGGAGAAGGTGCCGGCGTCGGCAAAGGTGCCGGTCGCAGACCTGCTGGTCGCCGAGGAGGCGATGGTCGAGGCAGCCAATCTCCTGCCACCGGCTGACCTGCGCAAACTCGGGAACGAGATGCATGAACGGCTCGACCCGGACGGCCCGGAGCCCGACGACGACATGTCCATGCGCGAGGCGCTGTGGCTGAAGAAGGCTCATCGCGGCGTGACCTTCGGCGGCTATCTCGCGGATGAGAACGCCGAGCTCCTCGAGACGCTCATCTTCGCCGGCGCCAAACCGCACAAGACCGCAGACGGCCAACGCGATCCGCGTCCCCGGAGCAAGCGGCAGGCCGACGCGTTGACCGGTGTCCTGACCGCCGCGGCAGGCACCGGATCCGCCGTGCCTGGTCACGGCGACATCAAGCCGCACATCACCGTGACGATCGACCTCGAGGATCTCAAGGACGGTGCCGGACTCGGTGATCTCGTCCACGGCGACACGCTCTCGGCAGCCGCCGTACGACGACTCGCCTGCGACGCTGGTGTGATCCCATTGGTCCTCGGCTCGCACTCCGAACCTCTCGACGTCGGCACCGAGCACCGCTTCGTAACCCGCGCCATCCGCCAGGCCCTGAACGCCCGAGACAAAGGCTGCATCGTCTGCAGCGCCTCACCCGCGATCTGCGAGGCCCACCACATCGTCCACTGGGCCGACGGAGGCCCCACCTCACTCGACAACCTTGCGCTCCTTTGCAAGCGCGACCACAACAACGTCCACCGAGGTCGGATCTCGATCCGCCTCATCAACGGCCGTCCGGCGGCCACGCGTCCTGCTTGGTCCGACCCCGATCCGCCTCCACTGCCAAGAACAGCCTGAACGCCCGCTGCATCCGGCCCGAGTCGCAATCACTCGGCCAGCACAGAGCCGCGCTGGTACGCCGGCCGCTGCTACGCGGGATCGCGCCTGTTGAGATCCGCTGGCGGCCCAATCCACGGCACACGAGGCGGCGCGTGGAGCGCAGCATCTGCGATGCTGGGGCGAATGCATGGACTAGGTCGGCGGAGGACACGTTCGCCGACCGATCACACTCCTCTGCGAGCGCGCGGGCAAAGCTAAGGAGTTCGGACCGCCCAGGATCCTCGAGCAGTTGAGCTGCTGCTCGGAGCCCCTGGCTGACGAGTCCGACGATGTTCAAGAGCTCCGCCTCAGCAGATTCCTCGCCGCGAGCGAGGTTCGCTGCCAGACGGTCTCGTTCATCCAAGACGTGAGCGGCCGCGAGCGTCAGGACCAAGGCTGATGCCGCCTCCGATCGCTCGCCGCCACACGACATCGCGTTCGCAAGCATCGCAAGCGCGGCGAACGGCATCGGATCGGTGTCCGCGCCCGCCCGCTCTGCGAGTGCCGACCCAGCCGCCGTTCCAGCACAGTCCACAATCAGCGGCGGCAAGTCGGAGGATGTCTGCCATACCTCCCACCGTTCGACCTGAGGATCCGCGGCAGCTCCGTACAGAATCACGCGACATACGTCTCGCAGCACGAGAATCGTCAGATCCGGAACATCCAGCCGCACGGTCGTGCCCTCGCGCGAGATATCGACGACCGGCACTCCCAGCGATCCCGCTGTGTCGAGAACAGACTGGTCGCGACTGACGTAGCTCGGCTTGGCCGCGCTCCAGCTGACCAGCGAGAGGTTATGTGCGTAGGCAACAGCAACTCCATGCTCGAAAGCACGGCAGATTTCGCGAGCCCGGAGAGCTTCTAGGATGACCTCATCCACATCGGCTGCCTGTCCACGGAGGAGCATTGTGTTGCCGATGGGATCCCAGCGAAACTCTTCATGAGCGTTCGCATTGCGCCACCCGGGCCGGATCGTCGAGGCAAGGAGGGCGCAGATCGGCTGCTCCTCGGATTCCAGCAGGCCCCTGATCGCCGAGAGCGAAGGCGAGTCCGGAACTCTTCGGCCCAACAGTTCCAGCACCGTCACGGAGGTGCGTTTGAGGTCGCCCTCGAGCACGCTCCGATAGAGGTCCATGGCTGCACGCGCACGCCCGTCCGGATGCGACGCCCGGCTGTACGCGGCGACGTACTCGACATGGCTGCGATGCAGAAACAACATCTCCGGTTCACGATCAGCGCCTTTGGCGATCACCGAGCACGTCTGTTCGCGATCCGTCATCAGTAGCGATGTCACCAGCTCACGCGCCTCAATCGTCGCGCGGTGCGCCAGCAGCGGCCGATCGGACATCGCCAAGGTGGCGAGGTGGAGGCGCAGCTTGATCGTCAAAGGCAGCGAGTCATCCAGGAGGTGCCTCATCATCCGACGCATCCGGCGGTCGAGGCTCACGGCATCGCTCATCCAGGCGGCGAGCAGGCGAGCCCTCCAACTGACGCCTGCTCCCCGCTGCAACTGATTCTCGGAGAACCCGAGCGCTCGCAGATAAGGGTCCTCGTGAGGCTGGCTGGGATGCACCGTCGCGACGACAGCCTCCAACTCCAGGGCAGCGGATCGACCGGCCATCAGATGCTCGCTCGCCGCAGACCACGGCGACTCGGCCCAGCCCTGCGCCACACAGGCGAAAATCAACTCACCCGCGCACAACGCAGCGTCCGCGAGCGCCCTCACGGACGACCAGTCGGGGAGACTCGTACGCGGTGGACGGAATCGGGCGACCTCATCAGCCTCGGAGACAACACTCTCCACGGCCGCTTTCAGTCGGCGTAGCAGCGCCGGAAGGTTCCGTCCGATCAGCCGACCAGACTCGCTGCGCAGGCGAAGGACGGCGGCTGCCGCATCCGTCATATCGGCCTGAAGCGCAAGCAGATGCATCTTCCAGGATCGAGATCCATTGCGTGCGCGTCACAGGAACGAAGCCGGTGACTGAGCGCTGCAGGCCGTCTCTGGCTGGTCCGGAGATTCCGGCGTGCCCGGATACGGACCGCGCAGCCTTACAAGAAGCTGCGTCGACCGTCCCGAGCCGGTCAGGAATCTCTGGATACACGGCAACAGCATGCCATCTCAAGACCGTCGGAAACCTGTGTCGCAGCGAGTCCCTCGGACTCTGGCGGCGACGGCGTCGCTCAGAGCGTGAAGGCGGTGGTGTCTTCCTTGAAGGGACCCATCACGGTGAGGGCGGGGGTGCCGGCGTAGAGGTCGGCCGCCAGGGCGGTCACGTCGTCGAGAGTGACCGAGTCGATGCGGTGCAGGATCTCGTCCACGGTGGGGAGTTCGCCGTACACGAGTTCGGCCTTCGCGATCCGGGTCATCTTGGCGCCGGTGTCCTCGAGGCCCATCACGACCGAGCCGCGCATCTGGCCCTTGCCGCGGAGCAGTTCGTCGGGCGTGATGTTGCCGCGGGCAATCGAGTCCAGCTCGCCGCGGATCACGTCCAGGACCTCAGGAGCCTTCTTCGGCAGACAGCCCGCGTACACGCCGACCATGCCCGAGTCGGCGTACGCCGAACCGAACGTGAACACCGAATACGCCAGTCCGCGCTTCTCCCGCACCTCCTGGAACAACCGCGACGACATCCCGCCGCCGACGATGCCGTGCAGTACGCCGGCGATGTAGCGGCGCTCGTCGCTCCGGACCAGCCCAGGCATCCCGAGCACCAGGTGCGCCTGCTCAACGTCACGGTGGTGCACCCGCACCCCGCCGTACGTCGGAACGGTCTTGCCGGAACCACGTCGTACAGCGGCCGGCTCGGCCTCGGCCGTCACCCAATGACGCTCGAACGCCTTGCGGACCAGGCGAACCACGTCGGCGTGGTCGACGTTGCCGGCCACCGAGACGACGATGTTGGAGGGCTTGTAGCGGCGCCGGTACCAGCCGACGACCTGCTGGCGGGACAGCCCGGCGACCGATTCCGGCGTACCGGTGATCGAGCGACCGAGCGGGGACCTGCCCCAGAGCTGTTCGGCGAACAGGTCGTGGATGTGGTCCGACGTCTCGTCGGCGTGCATCGCGATCTCTTCGTCGATGACGTCGCGCTCACTCTCCACGTCGGCACCGGTGAGCGTGGCGGAGGTGATCATGTCGCAGATGACGTCGACCGCGAGCGGCAGGTCGGAGTCCAGCACCCGCGCGTAGTAGCAGGTGTACTCCTTGCCGGTGAACGCGTTCATCTCGCCGCCGACCGCGTCGATCGCGGCGGAGATCTCCAGCGCGTCGCGGCGCTCGGTGCCCTTGAACAGCAGGTGTTCGAGGAAATGCGTCGCACCGGCCAGCTGCTCCGGCTCGTCGCGGGAGCCGACGCCGACCCAGAGACCGAACGTGACCGAGCGGAAGCCCGGCACCGACTGGGAGAGCACGCGAAGCCCGGAGGGCAGGACGGTCCGTTTGACCGGACCGCCCGCCTCCGGGCTCAGCAGCGTGCTGGTGATGGCTCGGCTCACTCGGCGGAGTCAGCCGCCTTCTCGTCGGCCTTGTCGTCCGAGCCCTCGATGACCGGGATCAGCGAGAGCTTGCCGCGATCGTCGATCTCGGCGATCTCGACCTGCAGCTTCTGACCGACCGAGAGCACGTCCTCGACGGCCTCGACGCGCTTGCCGCCGGCCAGCGGACGCAGCTTGCTGATGTGCAGCAGGCCGTCCTTGCCCGGCAGCAGGCTGATGAACGCACCGAAGTTGGTCGTCTTCACGACCGTGCCCAGGTAGCGCTCGCCCTTCTCCGGCATGGTCGGGTTCGCGATCGCGTTGATCGCGGCCCGGGCCGCCTCCGCCGACGGGCCGTCGGTCGCGCCGATGTACACGGTGCCGTCGTCCTCGATCGAGATGTCGGCGCCGGTGTCCTCGGTGATCTGGTTGATCATCTTGCCCTTCGGGCCGATGACCTCGCCGATCTTGTCGACCGGGACCTTCACCGAGATGACCCGCGGCGCGAACTCGCTCATCTCACCCGGCGCGTCGATGGCCTTGGCCATCACGTCCAGGATCGTCAGGCGGGCGTCCTTGGCCTGGGTCAGCGCGCCACCCAGCACGCTGGCCGGGATGCCGTCCAGCTTGGTGTCCAGCTGCAGGGCGGTGACGAAGTCCTTCGTACCGGCGACCTTGAAGTCCATGTCGCCGAACGCGTCCTCCGCGCCCAGGATGTCGGTGAGCGCGACGTACTGCGTCTCGCCGTCGATCTCACCGGAGATCAGGCCCATCGCGATACCGGCGACCGGGGCCTTCAGCGGCACACCGGCGTTCAGCAGCGACAGCGTCGAGGCGCAGACCGAACCCATCGAGGTGGACCCGTTCGAGCCGAGCGCCTCGGACACCTGGCGCAGCGCGTACGGGAAGTCCTCGCGCGACGGCAGCACCGGCACCAGGGCCCGCTCGGCCAGCGCGCCGTGACCGATCTCGCGGCGCTTCGGCGAACCGACCCGGCCGGTCTCACCGGTCGAGTACGGCGGGAAGTTGTAGTTGTGCATGTACCGCTTGCGGGTCTCCGGGGAGAGCGTGTCCAGCTGCTGCTCCATCCGGAGCATGTTCAGCGTGGTGACACCCATGATCTGGGTCTCGCCGCGCTCGAACAGCGCCGAACCGTGCACCCGCGGGAGCACGCCGACCTGGGCCTTCAGCGGCCGGATGTCGGCCAGCCCGCGGCCGTCGATGCGGACCTTCTCCTTCAGCACCCGCTGCCGGACCAGCTTCTTGGTCAGCGAGCGGAAGGCTGCGGACAGCTCCTTCTCGCGGCCTTCGAAGTCGGCGGCCAGCTTGTCCACCGTGGCGGCCTTGACGGCGTCGGTGGCGTCCTCACGCTCGTGCTTGCCGGCGATCGTCAGCGCCTGCGCGAGCTCCTCGCTCGCGGCAGCCTCGACCGCGGCGAACGCGTCGTCCTGGTAGTCCGGGAAGACCGGGAACTCGCCGGTCGGCTTCGCGGCCTTGGCCGCCAGCTCGGACTGCGCGTCGACCAGCGTCTTGATGAACGCCTTGGATGCCTCGAGGCCCTCGGCGACGATCTCCTCGGTCGGCGCCTGCGCCCCGGCCGCGACCTTGTCGAACGTGGTCGGGGTCGACTCGGCCTCGACCATCATGATCGCGACGTCACCGGACTCGGTGACACGACCGGCGACCACCATGTCGAAGACGGCGTCCTCGAGTTCGGTGTGCGTCGGGAAGGCGACCCACTGGGTGCCGATCAGCGCGACGCGGGTGGCGCCGATCGGGCCCGAGAACGGCAGCCCGGCGATCTGGGTGGACATCGACGCCGCGTTGATCGCGAGCACGTCGTACAGCTTGTCCGGGTTCAGCGCCAGGACCGTGATGACGACCTGGATCTCGTTGCGCAGGCCGGACACGAACGACGGCCGCAGCGGGCGGTCGATCAGCCGGCAGGTCAGGATGGCCTCCTCGGAAGGACGGCCCTCCCGGCGGAAGAACGAGCCCGGGATGCGGCCCGCGGCGTACATCCGCTCCTCGACGTCCACCGTCAACGGGAAGAAGTCGAACTGGTCCTTGGGCTTCTTGCTGGCCGTGGTGGCCGACAGCACCATCGTGTCGCCGTCGAGGTAGGCAGCCGCGGAGCCCGCGGCCTGCTGGGCCAGACGGCCCGTCTCGAAGCGGATGGTACGGGTGCCGAAGCTGCCGTTGTCGATGACGGCCTCAGCGAATTCGGCGCCCTCCATGGGCGCACGTGTGGATCCCGACACGGGATACCCCTCTCTCACAGTGTGACGACTGCGAGGCGCGAGCTTCCGGGATGCCGGTCTTCGATCGAGGCCCGCGGGTATTCAGCTGTCGCCGTGTACCCGAAAGCCACTACCGAGGACCGGTCGTGGTCCCGCCACGCGCTTCGCGTCGCCTCGTACGTCTTACGTGATTCGATATTCAGTTGTGCCACGCCTGGGCGTGGATACGCCAGGAGCGGCCACCCGAGTCTCGGGGGCCGCTCCTCGCGAAGTCATCGGCGAAGGCCGAGCCGCTCGATCAGGGACCGGTAGCGGTTGATGTCCTTCTTCGCCAGGTAGTTCAGCAGCCGGCGGCGCTGACCGACCAGGAGCAGCAGGCCACGACGGCTGTGGTGGTCGTGCTTGTGCTCCTTCAGGTGCTCGGTGAGGTGAGCGATGCGGTGCGTCAGGAGCGCAACCTGGACCTCGGGAGACCCGGTGTCGCCCTCGGTCAGGGCGTACTCGCCCATGATCTTCTTCTTCGTTGCGGCATCAACAGATGACACAGGAGTCCTCTCGATTTCCGTTGCGCGGCGCACCGGGGCATTCTTCACCCGAGCACTCTCGATCCGCGGCCGTTCAGACGGCAGCAGCCAGCGTATCAGTCCGTGGACTGGCCCCCTAATCAGCCCTGCCGGTGCCTAATCGGCGCTGAGCAAGCGTCGCGCCCCGTCGACGTCGGCCTTCATCTGCACGAGCAGCTCGTCGATGCTGTCGAACCGGATCTGCGTACCGCGCAGCCGGCCGACGAAATCGATCGCGACCGTGGCGCCGTACAGCTCGAGGTCGTCGCGGTCCAGCACGTACGACTCCACCCGGCGGTCCACACCGTCGAAGGTCGGGTTGCTGCCGACGCTGATCGCCGCGGGCAGCGGATCCGGGTACGCCGGGCCACCCGGTGCCGGTGTCAGCACGGTGAGCCACCCGGCGTACACGCCGTCCTGCGGGACCGCTGCGCCCGGGTCGGCGGGGATGTTCGCGGTCGGGTAACCGAGCTCGCGGCCGCGCTTGTCGCCCTCGACGACCACGCCGGTGACCCGCAGCGGGCGGCCGAGCGCCTCCGCGGCGGCCTCCACGTCGCCGTCGGCGAGCCGCTGCCGCACGTACGTCGACGACCAGGGCTGCTCGTCCCCCGCGAGGCTCAGCCCCTCGACCTGGAAGCCGTACTGCGTTCCCGCCTGGACGAGCGTGTCGACGTGACCGGCTGCCTTGTGGCCGAAGCGGAAGTTCTCACCGACCACGATCGCCTTCGCGTGCAGCGCGTTCACCAGCGTGCGCTCGATGAACTCCTCCGGCGACCAGTGCGACACCTCCTTGGTGAACGGGAGGATCAGCACCGCGTCCGCGCCGGCCTCGCCGAGCAGCTCGGCACGCCGGGCGGGACCACTGAGCTGCAGCGGCGCGTGGTCGGGCCGCAGGACCCGCATCGGGTGCGGGTCGAAGGTCATCGCCACCACCGGCAGACCACCCAGCTCGGCCGCCCGCGCGCGGGCGTGCGCGAGCACCTCCTGGTGACCGCGGTGCACGCCGTCGAAGTTGCCGATGGTGACGACGGTCGGCCCGAAGTCCGGGCTCACCTCATCCAATCCGTGCCAGACACGCATGGCAGCAGGATTCCATGCCCCGCCTCCCTTGCGTCCACCAGGTCCACGATCACCCCTTGTAATCGTGCGGTGACTCAACTTATGGTGGGCCGCGCACTGGATGAGCCTGGGGAGGTCTCGTGAAGCTACGCCGTCTGGTTGCTGTCTGCGCTGCACTCGCTCTGGTGGCCGGCCTGCCAGCCGCTGCCGCCACCGCTGCACCGAGCTCCACGACATCCATCGGCTTCGAGCGGTACGTCGCGCTCGGCGACTCGTACACGTCCGCGCCGTTCGTCCCCTTGGCCGACCTGTTGTCGCTCGGATGCGCCCGCTCGTACAGCAACTATCCGAAACTGCTGGCCGGGGCGCTCGGCGTCCACCGGTTCACCGACGTGAGCTGCGGCGGGGCGGACACCACGAACATGACCCAGCCGCAGAGCACGATCCTCGGCACCGCCGCGCCGCAGTTCGACGCGCTGACGCCGGACACCGACCTGGTGACGCTCGGGATCGGCGGTAACGACTTCGGCGTCTTCGGCGACATCATCGGCACCTGCCCCGGGCTGCGCGCCTCCGACCCGACCGGAGCGCCGTGCAAGGCGCACTTCACGGTCGACGGCGTGGACACACTGAAGGCGAAGATCGCCCAGACGCAGACCAGGATCGCGATCGTCGTCCAGGGCATCCGGGCAAGGTCGCCGCAGGCCACCATCGTGCTGGTCGGCTACCCGAAGATCGCGCCGGAGCACGGGACCTGCCCGTCGATCCTCCCGTTCGCCGACGGCGACTACGCGTACCTGTACTCGATCGAGCAGGAGCTGAACGCGGCCGTCGCCGGGGCAGCCGAGGCCGGCGGAGCGACGTACGTCGACACCTTCGGGCCGTCCACCGGGCACGACGCGTGCGCCCCGGACGGCCAGGCGTGGATCCAGGGCAAGGACATCAACCTGCTGCGGGCACTGAACTACCACCCGCGCTTCGAGGGTGAGGCCGGCATGGCCGCGCTCACCTACAAGACGCTGACCGGCGCGCAGCCGGTCGTCACCGCCGCCGAGCAGGCCGCGTGGGCCGCCCGGGCCTGCTCGCTGGCGAAGCAGGCCGCCGCATCACCCCAGGCCGCCTCGCTCCAGGCGGCTGTCTCCCCCAAGGCCCTCGAGGCCTCCCTGAACCGCGTACGGACCAGCGCGCAACGCTGACCCTTTCCAATCCGTACTGCGGACCACGGGCCGGGCCACCTCACGCGTGGCTCGGCCCGCTGGCTTCCTCCAGCAGTTCCGTCAGCGCCGTGAGCGCCGGTCCGAGCGGAAGATCGACGCGGTACGTCGCGTACGGGTCGCCGCGGGTCAGGCCCTGGTTGACGATCAACACCGGAGTACCGGCCTTGGCCGCGTGCCGGACGAAGCGGAACCCGGACATCACGGTGAGGGACGAGCCGAGGACGAGGACGGCGTTCGCGTCGTCGATCAGCCGGTAGCAGCGCTCGACGCGGCTCCTCGGGACGTTCTCGCCGAAGAACACCACGTCAGGTTTGAGCACGCCGCCGCACACCGTGCACGGAACGACGGTGAACGTGCGGACGACGTCCTCGGGGAGTTCGACGTCGCCGTCCGGATTGATGCGGGTCGCCTCGGCCGTGAACGCCTGGTTGGCGGCGCGGAGGCGGCGGTCCAGGACCTCACGGGCGGACGTCGTACCGCAGCCGAGGCAGATCACCCGATCGAGGTTGCCGTGCAGTTCGATCACGTCGCGGGCGCCGGCCGCCTGGTGCAGGCCGTCGACGTTCTGCGTGATGATGCCGCTCAGGTGGCCGCGGGCCTGGAGGGCGGCGACGGCGCGATGGCCTTGGTTCGGGGCGGCTCGGGCGATGGTGCGCCAGCCCAGGTGGCTGCGTGCCCAGTACCGCTGGCGGGCGGCCTCGCTCGCGGTGAAGTCGCCGTACGTCATCGGGGTGTGCGTCCGCAGGCTGCCGGTCTCGCCGCGGTAGTCCGGGATCCCCGACTCGGTCGAGATGCCGGCGCCGCTCAGTACGACGACGCCCCCGGCGGCCACGGTCTGCGCGACCGGGCCGAGGTCCGTCGCGCCCGGCTCCAACGCCAGCACCTCGGGGCTCGGGGACCATTCCAACGTCGGACGAGAACGCACCACTCCAGCGTACGGGCAGATCAATCGGCGCGGGGCGGACCGGCTTTCAGGCGACGCTCGGCAGCCTGGCGGACGGCGACCGGATCCATCGAGGACCAGTCCGCGTCGATCCACCAGGTCGCGCCCGCCTCGGCCCACGGACGGACCGTGTCGGCTGCCAAGGTGTCGTCGGCGTGGGTCGTGCCTTCCGCGACCACGTCGTACCCGTCCATCGTCAGGCCCTGTGCCTCGCGCTCCTTGCGAATCCAGTCGACGCCCGCGGCCACGACCTCAGTCGTCACTTCACCGTCGCCGACGTACGCCGGGAGCCAGCCGTCCTGCAGTGCCGCGCGGCGCATCGACTTCGGGCGTGGCCAACCGCCCACGACCCAGGTCGGAACCCGCGGCTGCTGCACAGGCGGCGGTGGCGCCGGTGGCATCAGCTCGGCGATCTTGCGCGACTGGTAGTGCTTGCCGGAGTACTCGAACGGTTGGTCGCGCCACAGATGCGGCAGCAGCTCCAGCGACTCGTCCATGAGCTCCGCGCGGACCTTCCGCCCGGGATCGTCCTCGAACAGCCAGAACCGGTCGTCTCCAGTCACGCCCAGCCCGACCGAGAGGATCACCCTGCCGCCGCTGAGGTTGTCGACGGTCGAGACCTGTCCCGCCACGTCCCACGGTTTTCGGCGCGGCAGCGGCGTGAGCATCGTCCCGAGCCTGATCCGCTCGGTCGTCATCGCCGCGGCGCCGAGCATGACCCAGGCGTCGATACCCCAGATCGACTCCCACACGAAGAACCCGTCCCAGCCGTGCGCCTCGGCGATCGGCGCAAGCTCAGCCACGGTCCGAGCATCGCCGTACGCCATCACAAACCCGTATCTCATGCCACCGGACGGTATGTCGGGCCACCGACAGAAATCAGCTGACGAAGACCGCGGTGGGTTTGGCGATGGGGCCGTGCGGTTCGTAGAGCGCCAGGAAGGTGCCGTCCGGGCCGAACATCGCGGTCTGGCCGGCGGACAGTTCGATGCCGGGCAGTGGGCGGCCGGTGCGGATCGCGGTTGCCTGAGCGTCGTCGGCGTCGTACCGCGGGAAGGTGCCGGCGGCAACGTCCGCGATCGGGAGCCAGTCGAAGGACTCGGCGAGCGACTCCAGAGTGTGCGCCGTGGTGAGGTCGAAGGACCCGACCCGGGTACGGCGCAGCGCCGTCAGGTGACCACCGACGCCGAGCTCGGCGCCGAGGTCGCGGGCCAGCGCCCGGATGTAGGTGCCGGTGGAGCAGTCGACCGAGATGTCGACCGAGATCCCGTCGGCGTCGGGCCGGACGTCGAGGACGTCGTAGCGCGACACGGTCACCGCCCGGGCCTTGAGCGCGACCTCTTCGCCCGCTCGCACCCGTTCGTACGCACGCCGGCCGTCGACCTTGATCGCCGACACCTTCGACGGGATCTGCGAGATCTCCCCGCGGAACCCCTCGACGGCCGCCGAGATCGCCTCGGCGGTGATGCCGTCGACGGGAGCCGTGGACATGATCTCGCCCTCGGCGTCGTCGGTCGTCGTGGTCGCGCCCAGCCGGATCGTCGCGTCGTACGACTTGTCGGCCAGCTGTAAGTGGCCGAGCAGCCGCGTCGCCCGGTTCAGGCCGACCACCAGGACGCCGGTCGCCATCGGGTCCAGCGTGCCGGCGTGGCCGACCTTCCGGGTGCCCGCCAGCCGGCGGATCCGGGCGACGACGGTGTGCGAGGTCAGGCCGGCAGGCTTGTCGACGACCACGATCCCGTCGGACGCCGGCGTGAAGTCAAGGCTCAACGACGTATCCAAGTCCCACTCAGTCCTGCTCGTCCTCGTCGTCGTCCTTGTGCTTGTACGGATCCGCGTCGCCGGCCGGCTTCGCGCCCGCCGCGGCCTTGGCCACCTCGGCGTCGGCCGTCCGGGCCTTCTCGAGCAGCTCCTCGATGTGCCCCGCGGTCTCCGGCACGGCGTCCAGGAAGAAGGCCACGCTCGGGGTGTGCCGCAGGCCGAGCGCCTTGCCGACCTCGCTGCGGATCAGGCCCTTCGACGACTCCAGCGCGGCCGCCGTGCTCGCGCGCGCCTGCTCGTCGCCGTACACCGTGTAGAAGACGCTGGCCTCGCGCAGATCGCCGGTCAGCCGGGCGTCGGTGACCGTGACGAATCCGAGCCGCGGGTCCTTGACCCGGCGCTCCAGCAGCTCCGCGACGAGCACCTGGATCCGGTCGGCCAACTGCTTCGCCCTTGCTTCACCCATCAGGGCTCACCCCTTCATTCATGAACAACGTCCGGAGAGGCGACCAGCGCCTCTCCGGACGGTACTCCGCTGCCTCTGCGATCAGTGGCCCGCCTGCTGTCAGCTCCGCGGCTTCTCGCGCAGCTCGAACGCCTCGACGACGTCGCCGATCTTGATGTCGTTGAAGTTGTTGATGGTCAGACCGCACTCGAAGCCCTCGCGGACCTCGGACGCGTCGTCCTTGAACCTCTTCAGCGACGACAGCTCGGTGTTGTCGACGACCACCGCGCCGTCCCGGATCAACCGGACCTTCGCGTTCCTCCTGAGCAGGCCGCTGGTCACCCAGCAACCGGCGATGTTGCCCACCTTCGAGGAGCGGAAGATCTCCCGGATCTCGGCCTGGCCGAGGGTGACCTCCTCGTAGATCGGCTTGAGCATGCCCTTCAGGGCAGCCTCGATGTCGTCGATCGCCGAGTAGATGACCGAGTAGTACCGGACATCCACGCCTTCGCGCTCGGCCAGGTCCCCGGCCTTGCCCGCCGGCCGCACGTTGAAGCCGATGATGACGGCGTTCGACGCGATGGCCAGGTTGACGTCGTTCTCGTTGATCGCACCGACACCGCGGTCGATGATCCGCAGGTTGACCTCGTCGCCGACCTCGATCCGGACCAGCGCGTCTTCCAGCGCCTCGACCGAACCGGACACGTCGCCCTTGAGGATCAGCAGCAGCTCCTGGGCCTCGCCCTTCTCCATCGAGGCCATGAAGTCCTCGAGGGTACGGCGGACGCGACGCTTGGCGTTCGCCGCCGCACGAGCCCGGGCTTCACGCCGCTCGGCGATCTGCCGGGCCCGGCGGTCGTCGTCGACGACCAGGAACTTGTCACCCGCACCTGGCACGGCGGTCAGACCGAGCACCAGGACCGGACGCGACGGGGTCGCCTCCTCGACGGTGTTGCCGTGCTCGTCGAGCATGGCCCGGACCCGGCCGTACGCCGGACCGACCACCATCGAGTCGCCGACCCGGAGCGTGCCGCGCTGCACCAGCACGGTCGCCACCGGACCACGGCCCTTGTCGAGGTTCGCCTCGATCGCGATGCCCTCGGCGTGCATCTTCGGGTTGGCCCGCAGATCCAGCGCCGCGTCCGCGGTCAGTACGACGCCCTCGAGCAGGCCGTCGATGTTGATCCGGGACTTGGCCGAGACGTCGACGAACATGGTGTCGCCGCCGTACTCCTCGGGGACCAGGCCGTACTCGGTCAGCTGACCGCGCACCTTGGTCGGGTCCGCCGCCGGGACGTCGATCTTGTTCACCGCGACCACGATCGGGACACCCGCCGCACGGGCGTGGTTCAGCGCCTCGATCGTCTGCGGCATCACGCCGTCGTCGGCCGCGACCACCAGGATGACGATGTCGGTGGCCTGCGCACCACGGGCACGCATGGCGGTGAACGCCTCGTGACCCGGGGTGTCGACGAAGGTGATCGCCCGCTCCTGGCCGTCGACCTCGGTGGTCACCTGGTACGCACCGATGTGCTGGGTGATACCGCCGGCCTCGTCGGCCACGACGTTCGCCATCCGGATCGCGTCCAGCAGCTTCGTCTTACCGTGGTCGACGTGACCCATGACGGTCACCACCGGCGGCCGCGGAGCCAGGTCGCTGTCGTCGCCCTCGTCGTTGCCGAAGTCGATGTCGAACGACTGCAGCAGCTCGCGGTCCTCGTCCTCCGGCGAGACGATCTGGACGTCGTAGTTCAGCTCGGTACCGAGCAGCTCGAGCGTCTCCTCGTTCACCGACTGGGTCGCGGTCACCATCTCACCGAGGTGGAACAGCACCTGGACCAGCGACGCCGGGTCGACTCCGACCTTCTCGGCGAAGTCCGTCAGCGACGCGCCACGCGGCAGCTTCACGACCTCGCCGTCACCGTGCTTGACGCGCACGCCGCCGACGGCCGGAGCCTGCATGTTGTCGAATTCCTGGCGCTTGGCCCGCTTCGACTTGCGGCCACGACGCGCCGGACCGCCCGGACGCCCGAAGGCACCCTGCGTCCCGCCACGACCGCGGTTGCCCGGACCCGGACGGCCACCGCCGCCACCGGGCGGGCCGCTCGGACCGCCGCCACCGGGACGGAAGCCGCCACCGGCGCCGCCGCCACCGCCGCGCGGACCGGCACCCGGACCGCCGCCAGGACGACCACGGCCACCGCCACCGCCGCCACCGGGACCGCCGGAACCGCCGCCGGGACGACCGGTGAACGTACCGGCCGAGGACTTCGGCATCATCGCCGGGTTCGGACGCGGGGCGCCCGGAACACCGCCGGAACGCGGACGGTCGCTACCGCCGCGCTCGCCGCCGCCACTGCGACCCTGCGGCGGACGCGGAGCCATCCCGGCCGGGCTCGGAGCCTGCCGGTCGCCACCGCCGCCACCCTGGCCGGGGCGGGCGCCACCGCGCTGCATGCCCTGGGTCGAGCTGAACGGGTTGTTGCCCGGACGCGGCGCACCCGGACGCGGACCGCCGCCACCCTGGCCGCCCTGACGGGGCGCACCGGGACGCGGGGCACCCGGACGGGGCGCACCCGGACGCGGACCTGCACCGGGGCCACCCTGGCCACCCGGACGCGGACCAGCACCCTGGCCGCCGCCCTGACCGCCCGGACGCGGGCTCGCACCCGGTGCCGGACGCGGACCCGGACGGGCCGCGGACTCGCCACCGGTACGACGCGGCCCAGCGGACGGACTCGACGGAGCCGACGGGCCACGGGTCTCCGGAGCCGCCTTCGCGGCCGGAGCCTCGAACGCCGGCGCTGCCGGGGACTCCGTCCTCGCCGCCGGAGCGGACTCGACCGGAGCCGACTCGACCGGAGCAGGCGCAGCCGGCTCGGCCGGAGCGGACTCCTGGCGCGGACCCGGCTTCGGGCCCGGACGCGGACCCGGCTTGATTCCCGGGGTCGACTTCACCGGCGCCGACTCGGCCGCGGGGGCCGCAGCCGCCGGGGCCTCGGCAACCGGAGCCGCCTCGGTGCGCACCTCAGCGGCCGGCGCGGTGCGCTCGGCCGGAGCCTTCGGGGCAGCCGGCTGGGCCGGCTTGGGCGCCGGTGCGACCGGTGCGGTCGCCTGCGGCGCGGCAGACGTGCTGGCGGCGGCCTTCTTGGCCGCGCGCTTCTTCGGCGGGTTCTTCTCGAACTCTTCCGCCAACCGTCGGACGACGGGTGCCTCGATTGTCGAGGACGCCGATCGGACGAACTCTCCCATGTCGTTCAGCCTGGTCAGAACGACCTTGCTGGTAACTCCGAGCTCTTTTGCGAGCTCGTAGACCCGGACCTTTGCCACTACTCTCCCTCTGGTCCGAGCCTGGGGCGCGGACCGTTAGTTGACGTACATGCTCATCGCATTGCACTCATCGTTCGACACTCATCGAGTGGTCATGAGTCGATGACCCGCCTTCATGTCGGTCACGACGGTCCGGTCGGACCGCCGCGGACGGCCGGGTGGCCGCCTTTTGCACTGCTTCTTGCTTATCACGCTGCGCGACGTACTCCCGCAGCCCGGTCACGTCGAGCGGACCCTGGACCTTGAAGGCCCGCGGGAACGCCTTGCGCCGGACGGCCGACTCGAAGCACTCGATCGCCGGGTGCAGATGCGCCCCGCGGCCGGGTGCCCGACGATCGGGATCCGGAAGGACAAGTCCTTCGGACACCGTCATCCGCAGCAGATCAGTCGGACTGCACCGCCTCCGGCACCCGATACAGGTGCGCTCCCGGACCTTCTCAGGGCGCGCGTCTGCAGTTTCTGTCACAGTTCCTCGGGGTGTGGTGACGACTCAGTCGACCGACCGAGAGATCAGTCTACCTTCTCGCTCTCACCAGTCACATCGGTATCCGGCCGGATGTCGATCCGCCAGCCGGTGAGCCGGGCGGCGAGGCGGGCGTTCTGCCCTTCCTTGCCGATCGCCAGCGAGAGCTGGTAGTCGGGTACGACGACGCGCGCGGCACGGGCCGCGGCGTCCACCACCTCGACAGACGTAACCTGCGCCGGGGACAGCGCATTCCCGACGAAGGTCGCCGGATCGTCGCTGTGGTCGATGATGTCGATCTTCTCGCCGTGCAGCTCGTGCATGATGTTGCGCACCCGCTGACCCATCGGCCCGATGCACGCGCCCTTGCCGTTCACCGACGGGTTCAGGGTCCGTACGGCGATCTTGGTGCGGTGCCCCGCCTCGCGGGCAATCGCGGTGATCTCAACGGTGCCGTCGGCGATCTCCGGGACCTCCAGCGCGAACAGCTTCTTCACCAGGTTCGGGTGGGTACGGCTGACCGTGATCTGCGGTCCCTTGAAGCCCTTCCGGACGCCGACGACGTACACCCGCAGGCGGGAGCCGTGCTCGTACTTCTCCCCCGGCACCTGCTCGGGCGCCGGCAGCACGGCCTCGATCTTGCCGAGGTCGACCATCACCGACCGCGGGTCGCGGCCCTGCTGGACGACACCGGACACGATGTCGCCCTCCTTGCCGGAGAACTCGCCGTACCGCACCTCGTCCTCGGCGTCGCGCAGCCGCTGCAGGATGATCTGCTTGGCCGTGGTGGCGGCGATCCGGCCGAAGTCGGCGGGGGTGTCGTCGTACTCCCGGGCCAGGGTGCCGTCCTCGGCCAGCTCGCGGGCGAAGACGGTCACGTGCCCGGTCTTGCGGTCCAGCTCGGCGCGGGCGTGCTGCTGCGCGCCCTCGGTGCGGTGGTACGCGACCAGCAGCGCCTGCTCGATCGCCTCGACGACCACGTCCAGGGAGATGTCCTTCTCCCGTTCCAGCGACCGCAGCACGGCCATGTCGATGTCCATGTCAGTTCTCCTCCACCGTGCCGTCGGCAGGTGTTTCTGTTTCGTCGTTGCCGGCGGTCCGGTTGAACTCGATCTGGATCTTGGCCTTGGCCACGTCGGCGTACGCGACGCTCTGCCGCGTGCCGTCGACGTCCAGTTCGGCCGCCTCCTCGGAGGCGGACTTGATGCGGCCGGTCAGCTTCGTGTCGTCGGTCAGCGTGACCGCGACCAGCCGGCTGATGTTGCGGCGCCAGTGCCGGGGCAGGGTGAGCGGCCGGTCGACGCCGGGGCTGGAGACCTCCAGCGTGTAGGCGCCCTCGCCCATGATGTCGTCGGCGTCGAGCGCCTTGGAGATGGCCCGGGTCACTTCGGCGATGTCGTCCAGGCTGATGCCGCCGTCGCGGTCGACCAGGACGCGCAGCAGGCGGCGGCGCCCGGCCGGCGTGATGTCCGCGGCCTCCAGGTCGCAGCCGAACTGCTCGACGATCGGCCGCAGGAAATTCTCGAGGCTCGTGGTGTCCGTGTGGCTCGTGGGGCCCGGCTTTCGGCTCACAGGTTGACCTGCCTCTCTCCAGTTGTGCACCCGTTCGGCTCCCGGCGGTTCGGCCGAGAGCAGTAGCCCACCATATCCGCCCGGTGCTTCGATCCCGGTCATCGGCTCTCCGGAACCGGTCGTGGGCGCCTCACCGGGTATCGTTCCGCCGTGCCTGAACGCCGCCTCAGCCGACGTACCGTCTTCGTCACCGCCGCCCTCGTCCCGGGCGCGGTCGCGCTGGCCGGTTGCAAGGACGACGCCTCCGGGGCCGGTACGCCGGGAACGAACGGCGCCGTGAACGGCACGCCGACGTCACCGGGGCCGACCGGGGAGACACCGACCGTCGACCCGGCAGTCGTCGCGGCGCTCAGTACTGCGGCGACCCAGGTGACTCAATTGTCCCAGCTCTACGCAACCGCGAGCCGAAAGTTCCCGGCCTTGCGGGCGCAGCTCGCCGCGGGCGCGAAGTACCACGTGAGCCACTTGGCGAAGCTCAAGGAGACCCAGGGCGTCGCAGCCCAGGCGACCAGGTCCGCGGTCCCGGCGAGTGCGCAGGCCGCGCTGGCCGCCATCGCCAATCAGGAGAGGGCCGCCGCCGTCGCCCACGCGGCAGCCGCAGCCAAGCTGTCCGGCACCCCCGCCCGCCTGCTCGCCGAAATCGCCGCGTCCGAGACCCAGCTGTCCTCGACCCTCACACCCAAGAAGAAGGGCGCCCCATGAACCAGACGGAAGCCCTGCAGGCTGCGCTTGCTGGTGAGCATGCCGCGCTGTACGGCGTGGGCGTGGCCGGGGGGAAGCTCAGCGGGGCCAGGTTGCGGGATGCGACCGACACATTCGAGGTTCACCGCAACAACCGCGACCACCTGAGCGCGTTGCTGGTCGCCGCCGGCGAGACCCCGGTCGCGGCCGAACCGGCGTACGACCTCCCCCAGGTCGTGAGCAACACCGCCACGGCAACTGCTCTGGTGCTGCTGATCGAGCGCCGGATCGCCGCGGTGTACGGCGACCTCGTCGAGGCCGCCGAACAACCCGCGGTACGAACGTTCGCGATCGAGACCCTGCTCGGCTACGCGACCAGCCAACTCACCTGGGGCGGTACCCCGCTCCCCTTCCCGGGCGCGATCGCCTAACGCCTACGGCGCCAGGGGCCGGTGATCGCGTACGTGATGCCCGGTGTGTAGACGTTGAAGAACATCGTGCGGCCGTCGGCGGAGAAGCCGACGCCGGAGAGTTCGCCGTACTCCGGCTTTTCCGGGGTGCCGTTGTTGACGCGGTTGCGGGCGAACTTGAAGACCTGGCCGTCCTCCGTGGTGCCGAGGATGTGCTGCTCGCCGAGGCCGTCCTCGCACATCATCAGCCCGCCGTACGGCGACATCGTGATGTTGTCGGGGGCATCGAACTCGGGGTCGTCGGAGCCGGGCTTCGGGCGGGTGAAGATCACCTCGAGGCGGAGCGTCCGCTTCCGCGGGTCGAGCCGCCAGACCTGGCCGTCGTGGTCGACCTTCGGACCGAGCTCGGTCCGGGCGAACGACGACACGAAGTACACGCAGCGGTCCAGGTCACCCCACCAGCAGCCCTCGAGCTTGTAGCCGCCGGTGATCGGCTTGGCGTAGTCCTGCGCCCGGACCGATTCGGTCTTCGCCAGCGGATCCGGAACCGTCACCCACTGCACGTCGTGGAACTCGGCGCCGGCCTCCTGCACCACCGACAGGTCCGGCAAGCCCGGGATGTGCATCGCCTGCAGTTCACCACCGGCCCGCAGCGAGCCCCAGCCGCCGCGGGGACGGTTCGGCAGGAACCGGTAGAAGCAGCCGAGCGGCGCGACGAAGGCGTCCTCGGTCTCGTAGACGATCCCGGTCCGCGGGTCGATCGCGACGGCCTCGTGCTGGAAACGGCCCATCGCGGTCAGCGGATGAGGGTCGACGTTGCGGCGGTCGTCGTACGGGTCGACCTCGAAGATGAAGCCGTGGTCCTTGGTGTACCCGCTCTGTCCGGCCTTGAGCTCGGTCTCCTCGCAGGTCAGCCAGGTGCGCCAGGGCGTGTGGCCGCCGGAGCAGTTGATCGCCGTACCGCCGAGGCTGACGAACTCCTTCTTGGCGCCGTTCTGCCGGTCGACCACCAGCGTGCTGGTGCCGCCGGCCGCAGCCGGGTCGTAGGTCCGCTCGGCCGGGGCGACGACCTTGATCTTCGACGTCGGGCTGCACTCGTGGTTGCGGACCAGGCGGGAGCCGCCGTCGCGGTCCGGGAACACGCCCATACCGTCGAACCGGCTCGGGATCGGCAGCCCGTCCGGACGGACGGTGCCCTCGCGGGACAGGATCTTGTAGCTGAACCCGCGCGGCAGGTCGAGCATCCCGTCCGGGTCCTCGATCAGCGGTCCGTAGCCGATCTTCGGGCCGGACGTGCCGAGCGCGGGCTGTGCCGTGTAGAGCGCGTCGACCGAGCCGGCCACCGTGACCGCGACCCCGGCGGCCGCCGCGCGGCCGACGAACTGACGCCTGGACAGGGAACTGGACTGCGCTTCGGACATGGGCGGTCTCCTCGCTCGACGACAAGCAGTGGTGACCAGTGAACGTACGGTAAACAACAACCGAACGGCAACCGAACGAGTGTCAGAAGGTTTCTGGGGTTCCTGCGCCGTAGCGAGCAGGTGCTCGGCGGAGTGTCTCGGCGTGCTGGAGCGGAGGGTTCGATGTGGTTTCATCGTTCCCTTCGCTCCAGCGCGGCGAGGTGCCCGACGAGTGCCGCGCAGTAGGCGCAGGAACCCCAGACACCTTCCGGCTTACAAGGACCGCACCCAGTTCTCGAGCAGCGTCGCGCCGGCGTCACCGGACTTCTCCGGATGGAACTGGGTGGCGGACAGCGGGCCGTTCTCGACGGCGGCGACGAAACGATCAGCGCCGTACGTCGTCCACGTCACGAGCGGCGCGACCGGCTCGCGGGCGTCCAGCAGCTGCCACTCGCGAACGCCGTACGAATGGACGAAGTAGAACCGTTCCTTCTCGATGCCGTCGAACAGCTTCGTGCCGGACGGTACGTCGACGGTGTTCCAGCCCATGTGCGGGACCGGCTGGTCGTCCTTCGGCTGCAGGCGTTCGACGGTGCCGGGCCACTGCTCGCAGCCCTCGGTCTCGACACCGTGCTCGATACCGCGGGCGAACAGGATCTGCATGCCGACGCAGATCCCGAGCACCGGACGGCCGCCGGTCAGCCGGCGGTCGACCGCGATATCGCCGCGGACCGCCTTCAGGCCCGTCATACAGGCCTCGAAGGCACCCACACCCGGAACGAGCAGACCGTCCGCGTTGCAGGCCGCGTCGAAGTCGGCGGTCACCGTGACGTCGGCGCCGACGCGTTGCAGCGCCCGCTCCCCCGACCGGATGTTGCCGGAACCGTAGTCGAGTAGGACGACTTTCTTGCTCACAGTGCCGCCTTCACAGGGCGCCCTTGGTGGACGGGATGCCGGGCTGCCGCGGGTCCAGCTCGGCGGCGGCACGGAGAGCCCGGGCGAACGCCTTGAACTGCGCCTCGACGATGTGGTGCGGGTCGCGGCCGGACAGTACCCGGATGTGGACGCAGATCGCGGCGTTGAACGCGAGCGTCTCGAACACGTGCTGGGTCAGCGAACCGGCGTAGTCGCCGCCGATGATCGCGTACACCTGACCGTCCGGCTCGCCGGTGTGCACGCAGTACGGACGCCCGGACAGGTCGACCGTGCAGTGCACGAGCGCCTCGTCGAGCGGCACGGTCGCGTCGCCGAACCGGCGGATCCCGCGCTTGTCGCCGAGCGCCTCACGCAGCGCCTGACCGATCCCGATCGCGGTGTCCTCGACCGTGTGGTGCGCGTCGATCTCCAGGTCGCCGACCGTGTTCACGTGCAGGTCGAGCAGCGCGTGCTTGGCCAGCGCGTTGAGCATGTGGTCGTAGAACCCGACGCCTGTCGAGATGTCGGCCCGGCCTTCGCCGTCGAGGTTCAGCTCGACGAGGACCTTGGACTCGCTCGTCTCCCGGTCGATCCGGGCAGTCCGACTCATGTCAGCCTTCCTACGTCAGTCTTGAGGATGCGCTCCAGCGAAGCGCGGAACGCGGCCATCTCGTCGCCGGTGCCGATCGAGACCCGCAGCCAGCCGTTCGGACCGGTTTCCCGGATCAGTACGCCGTCGTCCAGCAACGCCTGCCAGACCGCGTGCCGATCCGCGAACGTACCGAACAGGACGAAGTTCGCGTCCGAGTCGACCGCCCGCAACCCCAGCGACCGCAGCCAGTCGACGGTCTCGTCCCGCTCCACCCGCAGTTGCTCGACCCGGCCGAGCAACTCGTCGGAGTGCCGCAACGCCGCCCGCGCGACCGCCTGGGTCACCGCGGACAGGTGGTACGGCAACCGAACGATCCGCAACGCGTCCACGAACTGCTTGCTCGCGGCAAGATATCCGACCCGCCCGCCCGCCATCGCGAACGCCTTCGACATCGTCCGCGCGACCGCGAGATTCGGGTACGACGGCAACAAGCTGACCGCACTGGGCGTGCCGGTGCGGCGGAACTCGGCGTACGCCTCGTCGACCACGACCACTGCACCCTGTGCGGCGGCCTGCGCGACGATCGCCTCGGTCACGTCGATCGGCAGCGCCGTCCCGGTCGGGTTGTTCGGCGAGGCGAGCAGCACCACCGAAGGTCGGTGCCGGGAGATCGCCGCGAGCGCCTTGCTCTTGTCCAGCGTGAAGTCCTCGGCGCGGCGGCCGGTGACCCAGGCGGTGTTCGTGTCCCGCGCGTACTCCGGATACATCGAGTACGTCGGCGCGAACGAGAGCGCCGTACGACCAGGACCGCCGAAGGCCTGCAGGATGTGCAGCATCACCTCGTTGGACCCGTTCGCCGCCCAGAGCTGCTCCGGCTCGAGGTGCGCGCCGGACTCACGCGCCAGGTACGCCGCGAGATCCGCACGGAGGCCGATGAACTCGCGGTCCGGGTAGCGGTTCATGCCACGGGCGGCCTCGGTGACCGCCGCGGCGATGTCTGCCACCGTCGCTTCGCTGGCCGGGTACGGGTTCTCGTTGACGTTCAGGAGCACAGGGACGTCGAGCTGCGGGGCGCCGTACGGCTCGAAGCTCTTCAGCTCCTCGCGGATCGGCAGCCCGTCGAATCGGCCCATCACCGCTCCCCTGGGAAGCGCACGGACACCGCGGCGCCGTGGGCAGGCAGGTCCTCGGCGTGCGCCAGCGTGACGACGTGACTGGCCACGTCGTGCAGTGCGTCGCGCGAGTAGTTGATCATGTGGACCGCCTTGAGGAAGCTGCGCACGGAGAGACCGGACGAGTGGCAGGCGCAACCGGCCGTCGGAAGGACGTGGTTCGAGCCGGCGCAGTAGTCGCCGAGCGACACCGGCGACCAGCTGCCGACGAAGATCGCGCCGGCGTTGGTGATCAGGCCGGCCCGCTCCTCGGCGTCCGCGGTCTGGATCTCCAGGTGCTCGGCGGCGTACGCGTCCACGACCGCAGTGCCCTGGTCGAGGTCGTCGACGAGCACCACAGCCGACTGCTGCCCCTTCAGCGCCTCCGTCACGCGGTCCTGGTGCTTGGTCTTCGGGACCTGGATCAGGAGCTCGGCCTCGACCGTAGCGACCAGCGACTCGCTCGGCGTGACCAGGACACTGGCGGCCATCGGGTCGTGCTCGGCCTGGCTGATCAGGTCGGCGGCAACGTGCTTGGGGTCGGCGGTGTCGTCGGCGAGGACCGCGATCTCGGTCGGGCCGGCCTCGGAGTCGATACCGACCTCACCCAGCAGGAACCGCTTGGCGGCGACCACGTAGATGTTGCCAGGGCCCGTGATCAGGTTGACCTTCTTGCAGCCGTCGAAGCCGTATGCGAACCCGGCGATCGCCTGCGCGCCGCCCATCGCGTACACCTCGTCGATCCCAAGAAGCGCACAGACCGCGAGCACCGTCGGGTGCGGCAGGCCGCCGAACTCCTTCTGCGGCGGTGAGGCAACAGCAAGCGACGGTACGCCGGCCACCTGAGCCGGAACGACGTTCATCAGCACACTCGACGCGAGCGGCGCACGGCCACCCGGGACATAGAGCCCCACGCGCTGGACCGGGACGAACCGCTGGGTCACCCGCCCGCCCGGCGCCGGCTCGGAGGCGATGTCGGCGGTGAGCTCGTCCTGGCTGACCTCGCGGACCCGGCGGATCGACTCCTCGAAGGCGCTGCGCACCTCCGGGTCGAGCTCCTCGAGCGCGGTCTTCAGCGCCTCGGCCGGGACCCGGATGTCCTCGACGCGCACATGGTCGAACTTCTCGCCGTACTCCCTGATCGCCTGGAGGCCGCGATGGCGGACGTCCAGGCAGATGGGTCGGACGACGTCGAGAGCCTTCTCGACGTCGAACACGGCTCGGGGAACGAGGGCATTCACTTCGGCTTGGAGGTCGAAGACCTCTCCGGCCGCCACTCGGCCCCGCAGGTCGACGCGGCGAATCATGGCGCCAGTCTAGTGGCGCGGCCCGGGCAGCCCCGCGCCATATCCACAGGTCGGCCCGTAAGCGACGCCGTACCCGCACTGTCACCGGCCGTGATCACGGGGTTCGTCCACTAGGCTCATTGGCATGGACTCCCGCCTGCCGTTGCTCACTGTCGACACGGTGATCTTTCCCGGCCTGGTGGTCTCGATTCCGGTGACCGATGTCCAGGGCCGTGCGGTGGTCCGGGATCTGGTCGAGAACGGCGGCGAACTGGTCTGCGGCGCGCTCGCGGTCCGGGACGGGTACGAGCTGGGCGAGCGGGTGTTCCGGTCGTTGTACGGGACCGGCTGCGCGGCGACGATCTCCGAGATCTCGCTGGACGCGGACGACGACGGACCGGTCGAGGTGACGCTCACCGGCAACCGCCGGTTCAAGGTGAGCGAGCTCGACGGCGGCGGCGACTACTTGGTCGCGGATGTGGAGTGGCTACCCGACGACCTGGGCGACGACCCGCTGGGTACGGCGACCATCGCGCTCGAGAGGTTCCGCAAGTACGCCGAGGCGGTCAGCGAGATCAGCCGCCCCGGCCTGCACCTCGGCGACCTCCCCGACGACCCCGGCACCCTGTCGTACCTGATGTCGGCCGCGATGAAACTCATGACCCCCGACCGCCAGAAGCTCCTCGAAGCCACCGATGTCACCACCCGCCTCGTCCAGCTGATCGCCCTCATCGACACCGAACTCTCCGCAATCGCGGCCCTCCCCTCCCTCCCCGCCACCGACCTCATCGCCTGGTCCGCCCTTTCCCCCAACTGACCTCGAGACAGATCGAACTGACACCGGCGTCACTAGACTGCGAACGAGGAGGGGGGAGCCTATGTATGTGCTGATTACGGGCGGTACCAACGGAATCGGGTTGGCGGGAGCTCGGGGCTTGGTGGAGCGCGGCGCCCGGGTCGGGCTGGTGGCTCGAGATCGCGGGAAGGCGGAGCGGGTCGCCGGCGAACTGGGTGGGACGGACGTGTTCGAGGCCGATCTGACGTCGCAGGCGTCGATCCGCGAGATGGCGGCGGACGTCGCGGAGCGGGCGCCGCTGATCGACGTACTGGTGAACAACGCCGGCGCGATGTTCGGGACGCATCAGGTGTCCGCCGAGGGCATCGAGCTGACGTGGGCCTTGAACGTGGTCGCGCCGTACCTGATCACGCGGCTGCTTGCCGATCGGCTGGCCGTCGGGGCCCGGGTGATCGGCACCGCGTCGGACGAGCACGAGAAGGCGAAACGGATCGACTTCGACGACCTGAGCGGTGAGCGCTTCTACTCGGGGTCGGCGCGGCTGGCCGGCGGTTCGCTGCGGCGGTACGGCGAGACCAAGCTCGCACTGATCCTGCTGAGCGCAGAGTTGGCGCGGCGGATGCCGGAGATCCACACGTACACGTTCGAGCCAGGGCTGGTCGCGACCGGGTTCAACACCAACAACGGCCGGCTGATGAAGCTGATGATGGCGATGACCAAGCCGTTCGCGCGGACCCCGGAGCAGGGCGCCGAGACGCTGCTCTGGCTGGCCACCTCACCGGAGGTCGCGAACGAATCGGGGTACTACTACTCGCGCGAACGACGTACCGATCCCTCCCCCGCGGCGCAGGACCGGGACGCGGCCGAGCGGCTGTGGACAACCTTGGCCGCGCAGACGACGCTACCGATCTGAATCCCAGAGCGGTATGGTAATGGTATGAGCAAGCAGATCACTGTTCGGTTGCCGGACGAGTTGGTCGACTTCATGGATGAGCTCGTCGCAACCGACAAGGCGACGAGCCGCGCCTCTGTGGTCGCCCGGGCGATGGTGCGTGAGCGACGCCGCGAGTTGGCCGCCCGCGATCTCGCCATTCTGGCTGAGCACAACACTGAGGACGGTGAGTACGCCGACCTCGACGGCCTCGCCTCCGCGGCCGCGGGCACCGTGCTCAGCGACCTCGACTGAGTACGACGTCGTGCGTCCACTGCACATCGCCCGGCTCGACAAGCCCCGGCCGGTCGTCGTGCTGACCCGTGAACTGATCCGCCCGCGCCTCACCAACGTGACGGTCGCCCCGATCACGAGCACGATCCGCGGCCTGTCCACCGAGGTCCTGGTCGGCCCTGACAACGGCCTCGATCACCCCAGCGCGATCTCCTGCGACAACATCCAGACCATCCCGAAGTCGCAGCTCGGGCGCCTGATCGGCTACCTCCACCCCGACCAGGAACCCGCCCTGGCCGAGGCGATCAACCTCGCGTTCGACCTCGAGTTCTAGCCGAGCTTGCTGACGTCCCGCACGGCGCCCTTGTCGGCGCTGGTGGCCATGGCGGCGTAGGCGCGCAGGGCGGTTGTCACCTTGCGGTCGCGGTTCTTCGGGGCGTAGACACCGCCGAGTGCCGCCTCGCGCGCGGCCAGTTCGTCGTCGTCGACCAGCAGCTCGATCGAGCGGTTCGGGATGTCGATCTTGATCCGGTCGCCGTCCTGGACCAGCGCGATCGTCCCGCCGGACGCCGCCTCGGGTGACACGTGCCCGATCGAGAGTCCCGACGTACCGCCGGAGAAGCGGCCGTCGGTGACGAGCGCGCAGACCTTGCCGAGACCACGGCCCTTGAGGAACGACGTCGGGTACAGCATCTCCTGCATGCCCGGACCGCCCTTCGGGCCCTCGTAGCGGATCACGACGACGTCGCCCGGCTGGATCTGCTTGGCCAGGATCTTCTCGACGGCCTCCTCCTGCGACTCACACACCACCGCGGGACCCTCGAAGGTCCAGATCGACTCGTCCACGCCGGCGGTCTTCACGACGCAGCCGTCGACAGCCAGGTTGCCCTTCAGGACGCCGAGACCGCCGTCCTTGGAGTACGCGTGCTCCAGATCCCGGATGCAGCCGTTCGCCGCGTCGTCGTCCAGCGTCTCCCACCGCTCCGACTGCGAGAACGCGGTCGCGGACCGCTTGCAGCCCGGCGCCGCGTGCCACAGCTCGACGGCCTCCGGCGACGGCGATCCGCCGCGCAGGTCCCACGTCTTCAGCCACTCGTCGATCGAGTCGCTGTGCACGGTGTGGATGTTCTCGTTCAGCAGGCCGGCGCGGTGCAGCTCACCGAGGATGGCGGGGATGCCGCCGGCGCGGTGCACGTCCTCCATGTAGTACGTGCCCTGCGGCGCGACGTTCGGCGCGACCTTCGCCAGGCACGGGACCTTCCGCGAGACCGCGTTGATGTCGTCCAGGTCGAAGTCGACCTCTGCCTCCTGGGCGGCCGCGAGCAGGTGCAGGATCGTGTTGGTCGATCCGCCCATCGCGATGTCCAGGGCCATCGCGTTCCCGAACGCTTCCTTGGAGGCGACGTTCCGCGGCAGCACGGTGGCGTCGTCGTTGTCGTAGTACCGCTTGGTGATCCGTACGACGGTCTCGCCGGCCTTCTCGTACAGCGCCTTGCGGGCGGTGTGGGTGGCCAGCACGGAGCCGTTGCCCGGCAGCGAGAGGCCGATCGCCTCGGTCAGGCAGTTCATCGAGTTCGCGGTGAACATGCCGGAACAGGAACCGCAGGTCGGGCAGGCGTTCTCCTCGATCCGCAGGATGTCGGCGTCGGAGACGTTCTCGTTGACGGCTTCGGACATCGCGTCGATCAGGTCGAGCTTGCGGACCGTGCCGTCCACGAGCGTCGCCCGGCCGGCCTCCATCGGGCCGCCGGAGACGAACACGGTCGGGATGTTCAGCCGGAGCGCCGCCATCAGCATGCCGGGCGTGATCTTGTCGCAGTTCGAGATGCACACCAGCGCGTCCGCGCAGTGCGCCTCGACCATGTACTCGACGGAGTCCGCGATCAGGTCCCGGGACGGCAGGCTGTAGAGCATGCCGCCGTGGCCCATCGCGATCCCGTCGTCGACCGCGATCGTGTTGAACTCGCGGGCGATCCCGCCGGCCGCGTGGATCGCCTCGGACACGATCCGGCCGACCGGCGCGAGGTGCGTGTGGCCGGGGACGAACTCGGTGAAGCTGTTCGCCACCGCGATGATCGGCTTCCCGAAGTCCTCCCGGGCTACCCCGGAGGCCTGCATGAGCGCGCGGGCGCCCGCCATGTTGCGGCCGTGGGTGACAGTGCGGGACCTGAGAGCAGGCACGACGACATTCTCCTCGCTACGTGTACGTACCTGCCGATACTGCCACGCTCGTCCGGATGGCGGTACGCGGGTCCCGGATCCTGGAGACCCGGTTGTGTCCATGGACAGCTCTAGTCTGGATCCATGGCCGGCATGTCGCACCGCACGCGTCCGTTGCACGCTGCGCTGCGCCCGTACGTCGGTGACGTCATCGGCTATGCGTACGACGCAGATCCCCCGGACCTGCACCGTGGTCTGCCCTCGCGCTACCTGACACTCGTCGTCACGCTCGACGAGCCGCTGGGCGTCGCGTGGCCGGGCGGTCCGGTGGAGAAGTACGACGCGATGATCGGCGGGCTGCACTCCACCGCCGTGCAGATCGGTCAGACGCCCAGCCGGGCCGGTGTGCAGCTCTCACTCGCTCCCGCGGCCGCACGCGTGCTGTTCGGGCTGCCACCGGCTCAGCTCGCGTCGGAGGTCGTAGGACTCGACGAGGTGCTCGGGCGACCAGCCCGCGAGCTGACCGAGCAGCTGCG
Organism: Kribbella sp. VKM Ac-2571; assembly: GCF_004362255.1. Classification (NCBI taxonomy): domain Bacteria; kingdom Bacillati; phylum Actinomycetota; class Actinomycetes; order Propionibacteriales; family Kribbellaceae; genus Kribbella; species Kribbella sp. VKM Ac-2571. The sequence continues at coordinate 156,442 of NZ_SNWS01000007.1, read as the reverse complement.
TACGGAGACGAGCTGGTCGACCCGGTTCGACGTGCTCGAGGACATGTTGCTCCGGCGGCTCGGTGCGCGCCCGCGCGGTGCGATTCATCCGGAGCTCGATTGGGCGTGGCAGCGTCTGTGCGCATCGAGGGGCGCAATCGGCGTACAGGAGCTGGCGACCGAGGTCGGTTGGAGCCGGCGACACCTCACCGACCGGTTCGCGTCCGAGTTCGGCCTGCCGCCCAAGGTCACGTCCCGGGTGCTGCGCTTCGAGCGCGTCACCAGCTACCTGCGCCGGCACCCGCGCACCCGGCTGTCCGAGCTGTCGGCCGCCGCCGGGTACGCCGACCAGTCGCATCTGACCCGCGAGTTCCGGGCGATCGCGGGCTGCTCGCCGCGGCAGTGGATGACCGAGGAACTCCCGGCCCTGCCGGCCGATTTCACCCGTAATCCACAGGGTCCGGCGATCGCCCCAGCATCGCCGGCGCGATCTCACTAAACTCCCCGAGGTGAGCGAGACGACCGAGCTGCCCGATTCCGAAGCCCTTCAGGTCCTCCGGCGGGTGTTCGGGTACGAATCCTTCCGCGGTGAGCAGGCCGACATCATCGACACCGTCGTCGCGGGCGGTGACGCCCTGGTGCTGATGCCGACCGGCGGCGGCAAGTCGCTGTGCTACCAGATCCCGTCGCTGGTCCGGTCCGGCGTCGGCGTGGTGATCTCGCCGCTGATCGCGTTGATGCAGGACCAGGTGGACGCGCTGACGGCGCTCGGCGTACGGGCGGGATTCCTGAACTCCACGCAGGACTTCGAGCAGCGGCGTGAGGTCGAGCAGGCGTTCCTGGCCGGAGAGCTCGACCTGCTGTACCTGGCACCCGAGCGGTTGCGGGTCGAGGCGACCGTGCGGCTGCTCGACCAGGGCAAGATCGCGTTGTTCGCGATCGACGAGGCGCACTGCGTGTCGCAATGGGGCCACGACTTCCGGCCCGACTACCTCATGCTGTCCGAGCTGCACGAGCGCTGGCCCGACGTACCGCGGATCGCGTTGACCGCGACGGCAACCGAGGCGACCCATCAGGAGATCGCGACCCGGCTGAAGCTCGATGAGGCGAAGCATTTCGTCGCGAGCTTCGACCGGCCGAACATCCAGTACCGGATCGTCCCGAAGGACAACCCGCAGCGGCAGCTGCTCGACCTGCTCCGCACCGAGCACGCCGGCGACGCGGGCATCGTGTACTGCCTGTCCCGCAACAGCGTCGAGAAGACCGCGGCCTTCCTGACCCAGAACGGGATCGAGGCCGTGCCGTACCACGCCGGCCTGGACAGCAGGACCCGAGCGACGAACCAGGCGCGGTTCCTGCGCGAGGACGGGCTGGTCGTGGTGGCGACGATCGCGTTCGGGATGGGGATCGACAAGCCGGACGTCCGGTTCGTCGCGCATCTCGATCTGCCGAAGTCGGTCGAGGGGTACTACCAGGAGACCGGTCGCGCGGGCCGCGACGGGCTGCCCTCGACCGCGTGGCTGGCCTACGGGCTGCAGGACGTCGTACAGCAGCGGAAGATGATCGACACGTCCGAGGGTGACCTCGCGCACCGTCGGCGGCTGAGTTCGCATCTCGACGCAATGCTGGCGTTGTGCGAGACCGTGCACTGCCGGCGGTCGCAGCTCCTGGCGTACTTCGGTCAGCAGGGCGACACCTGCGGGAACTGCGACACCTGCCTGATGCCGCCGGAGTCCTGGGACGGGACGATCGCGGCGCAGAAGCTGCTGTCCACGGTGTACCGGCTGCAGCACGAGCGCGGGCAGAAGTTCGGGGCCGGGCAGCTGATCGACATCCTGCTCGGCAAGCAGACCGAGAAGGTCAAGCAGTTCCGGCACGACCAGCTGACGGTGTTCGGGATCGGCACCGAGCTGAAGGACGCCGAGTGGCGCGGCGTGATCCGGCAGCTGCTCGCGCTGCGGTTGCTCGCCGTCGAGGGCGACTACGGCACGCTCGTGCTGACCGAGGAGAGCGGCGAGGTGCTCGGCAAGCGGCGCGAGGTGATGATGCGCCGCGAGCCCGAACGGGTCCGGTCGTCCAGTAGGTCGTCGGGTAGGTCGTCGGGCGGGAAGAAGGCGGCGGCCGATCTGCCACCGGAGGCGGCGCCGGTGTTCGAGCGGTTGCGCGCGTGGCGGGCGGCCGTGGCCAAGGAGCAGGGCGTCCCGGCGTACGTCATCTTCCACGACGCGACGCTGCGGCAGATCGCGACCGACCAGCCGTCGTCATTGGCCGAGCTGGGCACGATCAGCGGCATCGGCGAGAACAAGCTGACCAAGTACGGCGACGGTGTACTGGAGACATTGGCCGCGCAGTGATGTCGAATCTCGCCTGGAGTCTTCGACGCGAAGACAGACGCGCGGACAGACCGCGCCACTGGAGCGAGGGAGAAAGCTCATGTCCTCATCTGTGCTGTTGATGTCGATGTCCGCCGACGGCTACATCGCCGGGCCGGACGACCGGCCCGGCAACCCCGGCGGCGACGACTTCATGCGGTTGCACGAGTGGTACCTGAACGCGGACGGCGAGGTGGACCGCCCGGACGGTGAGCCCGGTGAGATCTGGGACGAGATGCATTCCACGGGCGCGGTCCTGGTCGGCCGTCGTACGGCGGAGCAGGTCGACTACTACGGCGGCAACCACCACGGCGTACCGATCTTCGTCCTCAGCCGCGACCCGTCACCGGTCGACTACGAGAACGTCCACGTCGTCGACGACATCGAGACCGCGATGGCGCAGGCCAAGGCCGCGGCCGGCGACAAGGACGTGCTGGTCCACGGCGCGGTCACCGCACAACTGGCGCTGGCGGCCGGGGTCCTCGACGAGCTGCAGCTCAGCCAGGTGCCGGTCCTGTTCGGCAGCGGCCTACGACTGTTCGACGTACTCCCCGAACGCGTCGAGCTCGAGATCGTCCGGGTAATCGACACTCCGCAAGCAACCCACCTGCGCTACCGGGTCCGACGCTGATCAAGGCGTCCAGCTCACCGAGGTGGCCAGGGTGGCGAAGTCCTGGATGAAACGGGAGCGCCTAGTGGCGATCCACGCGAGGCAGACCGTGTTCGGGGCGAGGTTGTCGACGGGGACCGTGACGATGTCGGGGCGCTGGTAGAAGGCGGCTACGGACAGCGGGACGATCGAGATGCCGTGGCCCGCGGCGACGTGTTCGAGTTTCTCCTCGACGCTGCGCAGGACGGGGACCGGCTTCGCCGTACGAGTGCGGAGCTCGACGGCGATGTCACGCCATTCCGGTACGGCGTCGGGGTCCTGCAGCAGGTGCTCGCCGGCGAGGTCGGTGATGTCGATGACGGGCTTGCCGGCCAGGCGATGATCGGCCGGCAGCGTGGCGACCCGTGGCTCCTCGAACAGCGGGCGAACGGTCAGCCCGGCCTGATCGATCGGCAGCCGGACGATGCTCACGTCGACGCGCCCGTCGTGCAGTACGTCGACCTGGTCGTCCCACGTGGTCCGGATCAGCTCGATCTCGAGGTCGGGGTGCGTCATACCGAATGCGCGGACCGCTTCGGTCACGGTGAGCCCCGGCATGAAGCCGATCGTGAACGTCTTCGAACCGCGCGCGGCGAGCGCCACCCTGCGCCGGGTCGCGTCGGCGGCTGCCAGCAGCGGACGGGCGTCGTCGAGCAGTTGGCGACCGGCCGCCGTCAGCTCGGTGGTTCGTTTGGTGCGCACGAACAACTGGGCCCGGACCTCGTCCTCGAGTGCGCGGATCTGCCGGGACAGCACGGGCTGCGCGATGTGCAGCCGCTCGGCCGCGCGTCCGAAGTGCAGTTCCTCGGCCACGGCCACGAAGTACCGGAGTTTGCGGAGATCGAGATCCATAATACCTTCAGGGTATTACAGCGACCGGAACAGGTCTTGGACGCGGTCCCCGGACGGCCGCATCGTGGGAAGCGAAATCCCAACCACGAAAGGCAGTTCCGTGACTCTGCAGGACCAACGCGTCGTCGTCCTCGGTGGTACGTCGGGGATCGGACTCGCGACCGCTCGACTCGCCGCAGCCCAGGGCGCGACCGTGATCGTTGCCTCCAGCAACTCGGAGTCGGTGCGGAAGGCGCTGGCGACCTTCCCCGGCTCGGCCACCGGCGCCGCCGTCGACCTCACCGACTCCGCGGCCGTGGCGGCGTTCTTCGCCGGGCTGGATCCGTTCGACCATCTCGTCTTCACGGCCGGCGAGGCGTTGACGTTGCTCGAGGTCGGCACGATGGACCTCGCCCAGGCGCGTTCCGCTTTCGAGCTGCGGTACTTCGGCGCGCTCGGTGCCGTGAGTGCCGCCGTACCGAAGCTTCGCCCAGGCGGTTCCGTCGTACTCACGACCGGCGCCGCCGCGGACCGGCCCGGCCCCGGCTGGTCGGTCGCCGCGAGTATCTGCGGCGCGATGGACTCCCTCGTCCGCGCCCTCGCGGTCGAGCTCGCCCCGTTGCGCGTCAACGCCGTCAAACCCGGTGTCGTCCGTACGCCGTTGTGGCGCGGCGCCCTCGACTACGACGAGACCGCCCAGCAGCTCCCGGTCGGCCGCGTCGGTGAGCCCGAGGACATCGCCGCCGCCTACGTCTACCTGATGAACCAGCCGTACGCGACCGGCTCGATCGTCAGCGTGGACGGCGGACACGTCCTCGTCTGAGTCAGGCCTGGGAGATGTAGAGGCGGTTCCCGTCGGGGTCGCGGAGGCTGAACATCGGCGGGACGCCCGGCCACTCGAGCAGTTCGTCGGTGTCGACGCCGGCGCCGAGGAAGTGCTCGTGGGCCGCGTTCGCGTCCGGGCTGGCCATCCGGATGCCGGTGTCGACGCCGGCCGGGTTGCCCTCACTCGCCGGCACCAGCGCGATACTCCCCGTCGAGCCGGCCGAGCCCGCCGGCGCGACCGTGATCCACCGGCCACCGAACTGCGGCAGCGGCGCATCGATCCGCACCTCGAACCCCAGGGTCTCGGTGTAGAACGCCACCGCCCGGTCCTGATCGGTCACCGGAACGCCGACGGCCATGATCCCGCTGATGTGGTTCATCCTGATTCTCCTTCTTCGTGAAGAGGTGCTTTCACTGAGGAGGTAGAACCCGATCCGCGGTTTTCGACATCACCCGGCGAGAAATCTCGCGCAGGTCGTTCTCCAGCTCTGCCTCAACCACACCTCCCCCCGGTCCGAGCAAGAGAGAACCCCCTCGTGTTGAGGGTTCTTGCTGGTGTGCGAGGGGATATCCGGCTGTCCTGCCCGATGTGTGGCTGGTGATCAGCCCGCTCCGGGGTCATGCGACAGGTACTCGTGGGTCGGAACCTGGTATTTCCTGTCCCCAGTCACCAGCGTCTGTCCCCACTCCCCGCCGCCTGTCCCCACTCCCCCGCCGTCCAAGAAGCCCCGGACCTCCCGTGGTCAGGCGGGCCGGGGCTTCTTGCACAGCGTGCTTACTGGGTGACTACTTCGCGACTACTCGCAGGCTGATCTCCGCCTCGCCGTCGCCGGTGGAGCGGGTGACGATGCCGGCCGAGCGGAGCGCGGCCAGGTCCTTGTCGTCGGAGAACCGGTCGCTGACCGAGCCGGCCGCCTCGAAGTCGACGTACCCGATCATCACCGCGCCCTTGGTGTCGGGCAGCGCCTGCTTGAAGTTCTCGGTCTGACCGAGATTGCCGCCCTTGAGCACCTGCTCGGCGTAGTCCTTGCTGGTCGAGACGACGAGCGTGTCGTCGTCCTTCGCGGTCTCGATCGGGACGTTGGCCGACGAACGCTCCCGCAGCAGCGTGGTCAGCTTCTGCACCACCGGCTCGGCCTTCGCCGGGTCGGTCTCCATCCGGGCCGCGACCTTCGGGCCGTTCGCGGTGTCCTTGTCGATCGAGACCGACAGGTTCTTGCCCGCGAGGCTCTTCAGGTCGTCCGGCAGCTTCAGACCGGTCTGCTCGGCGATCTCGTCGATCATCGGCTGGAGCTTGTCGCCGCCCGCCTTCTGCACCTGCGCCCAGGCGGTGTCGATCAGGTTCTCGCCACCGGAGATCGCGATCGCGCCCGCCGTACTGTCCGGCAGCTTCGTGACCAGGTCGCCGGCGTCGGCAGCACCGACCTTGACGCTCTTGTCGCCGTGCGCGATGCCCTTGAGCTCGACGTACGACGCGTCGAACCGCAGCGCCACCGCGGCGCTGGCGTCATCGAGGCCAGACAGCTGACCGGAGTCGACCTTGCCGCTGATCGAGGCCAGGCCCTTGGCGTCCGCCCAGCCCGAGATGAAGCCCTGCTCGCCGAGCTTGTCCATGTCCGCGCTGAACTTGGCGTTCTTGCTCAACGGGTTGTCCTTCGCCGCGGCGATCGCCGAGTCGACGGTCGCCTGGTCCTCGGACAGCAGCATGTAGCCGTTGCTGAACGCGCGACCGGGCTTCTTGTCCTCGTTCGCCAGCAGCTTGTCCATGCCCTTGGTCGCGGCGTCCTGGTCCTTGACCTGAACCGCGACCACCGGAACCGGGTCGTCCTTGCCTTCGGCCGGCGGCAGCGCGGCGAAACCGGCGCGGTCACCCAGCCACGGTTTGATGTCCTTGGCGTAGTCGACGTCGGCGAGGTCGTCGCCCGCGGACTTCTTGATCTGCTCGAACAGCTTCTGCTTCAGGTCGTCCTGGTCGCTGGTGAGGCCGAGGTTGTTCTTCACCGACGGGAACTTCATCATGAACCGGAGAGCCGCGACCTTCTGACCGGCAGACGGGTTCAGATCCACCCGGACGTACCCGACCGCGGTGCCCGGCAGCACGTCGGACGGCTGCTTACCGCCGCCGCCGAGCTTGCCGTAGGCAAAGATCCCGCCGCCCGCGACCACCAGCACCATCGCCAGTGCGGCGACGATCGGGATCAGCTTGCCGCGCTTCTTCTTCGGCTCCGGCTGCCACTGCGGCGGCCCGCCGAACCCGGGGCCTTGCGGCGGCTGCCCGCCGACATGCATCTGCTCGTACGACGCCTGACCCGGCTGACTCGGCTGACCCGGCTGGCCGTAACCACCCTGGCCGTACGGCGCACCGTGCTGGGGACCTTGAGGGCCTTGCGGACCGCCGTACTGCGGGCCGCCCTGCTGTGGACCACCGTACTGCTGGCCCTGCTGCGGGTAACCCTGCTGACCCGGGTGCGAGCCCTGCTGGCCCTGCTGCGGCCAGAGGTTCTGCCCCTGCGGGTTCTGACCCTGCGGCGGACCGTACTGCGGCTGCTGACCGCCGGCACCTGGGTAGGTGGGTGGTTGGTTCTGGTCGGACATATGCTCCCTCGCTGGCTCCGGTGGCCTCACCGCCGGACCTGCAAAGGCTAGTGGACCGGCGGTCCAGAGTCGGACGCAGCAGGTTGCGAAGTGGTTGCAACCGGATCCGCGCGCCAGGTGGTGGCCGCGATGATCGCGCAGGCCAGCGCGGCGCCGACCAGCCAGGAGGCCGCCGGAGTCCAGGTGTGCAGTTCCAGTGGGGCCGCGACGAGGTCACCCGGGTGGGCGGCCCGCAGCCGCGGCTCGAGCGGGTCGTGCCCAAGCAGCATGCCGACACCCCACGACACGCCGGCACCAAGACACGCGCCGAGCGTGACGATCGCAACGGACCACGGCCCGTAGTTGCGCAGCCACCAGAACAGCGCGGCGCCGAGCACCACAGCCGCCACGAACCCGATCGCGGTGAACGTCCCGTCCGGCCCGAAGATCCGGGTCATCTGCTCCTCGCCGAGTGCACCGCCCCGCTCGTCCACGGTGTACTGCGCCAACGGCGAGAACTGCTGCCACCCCCACCCGGCCACCACTCCCGCGACCAGGAACACCACCACAGTCACCAGAACCGCCTTGGCCCACGGCAACCGGGCCTCCTCCACCGCCGATCCCCCGAACGGGTTCAACGACGGCGGGGCCAAGTACGGCGACGACTGGGACGGGTCCGGTTGACTCACGACGCCAGTGTGACGCATGGATTCCACAATCGATCAGCTGGCCAGGCAGGAGGGGCCCAGGAGGGCTTTCAGGTCGGCCATGAGGGATGAGGTGGGGGTTACCCGGAAGCGGTCGCCGATGCGCATGACCGTGGTTTTCTGTCGGGCCTGCAGGCGAAGGTGGACCTCGGTCATGCCGGGGTGAGAGGTCAGGATGTCCTTCAGCTGGTCGACGACCGGTGGGGTGCAGCGGTTGACCGGCATCGTGAGGACGACCGGGCCGCTCGGGCCCTCGGTGAGGTCGGGGACGACGACCTCGTCGCCGCTCAGTTCGAGCCGGTCCTCGCGGCGGCGTACCCGGCCCTTCATCAGGATGATCGCGTCGTTGGTGAGCAGGTGCGCGTGCAGCTGGTACGCCGAGGAGAACATCATCACCTCGATGGAACCTTCGAGGTCCTCGATGGTGACGATCGCGTAGATGTCGCCGCGCTTGTTCACCTTCCGCTGGACCGCGGTCACCAGGCCGCCGATCGTCACCCGGCTGCCGTCCGGCCGCTCCTCGTCGGCGAGCAGCTGACCGATCGTGCAGTCGCTGCCGTTGGTGAGCACGTGCTCGACGCCGAACAGCGGGTGGTCGGACACGTACAGCCCGAGCATGTCGCGCTCGTGCGCCAGCTTGGTGGCCTTGTCCCACTCCTCGATCTCCGGGACGGTCACGGTCAGGCGGCTGTTGCCCTCGCCCTCGTCCGCGTCGTCGTCACCCATCGAGAACAGGTCGAACTGGCCGTGCGCCTCGTTCCGCTTCAGGTCGATGGCCTCGTCGACGGCCTGCTCGTGCACCGCGACGATCGCCCGCCGGGCGTGGCTCATCGAGTCGAACGAGCCGGCCTTGGCCAGCGACTCGATCACGCGCTTGTTGCAGACCGGCAGCGGCACCTTGTCGATGAAGTCGACGAAGTCGGTGAACCGGCCCTTCTCCTCGCGGGCCGCGACGATCTCGGCGACCACGTTGACGCCGACGTTGCGGATCGCGGACAGGCCGAAGCGGATGTCGGTGCCGACCGGGGTGAAGTTCGAGTCGGACTCGTTGACGTCCGGCGGCAGCACCTTGATGCCCATCCGGCGGCACTCGTTCAGGTAGATGGCCATCTTGTCCTTGTCGTCCTTCACGGACGTCAGGACGGCGGCCATGTACTCCGCCGGATAGTTCGCCTTCAGGTACGCCGTCCAGTACGAGACCAGACCGTACGCCGCGGAGTGCGCCTTGTTGAACGCGTAGTCGGAGAACGGGACCAGCACGTCCCAGAGCGCCTTGATCGACTGCTCGGAGAAGCCGTTCGCCTTCATGCCCTCGGAGAAGCCGACGTACTCCGCGTCGAGCACCTCGCGCTTCTTCTTGCCCATCGCCCGGCGGAGCAGGTCCGCTTTGCCGAGCGTGTAGCCGGCGAGCTGCTGGGCGATCGCCATCACCTGCTCCTGGTAGACGATCAGACCGTAGGTCGTCCCCAGGATCGGTTCCAGCGCGACCGCGAGCTCGTCGTGCGGGTAGCTGATCTCCTGCTGCTTGTTCTTGCGCAGGGCGTAGTTGGTGTGGCTGTTCGCACCCATCGGACCGGGGCGGTAGAGCGCGCCGACCGCGGAGATGTCCTCGAAGTTGTCCGGCCGCATCAGCCGCAGCAGCGCCCGCATCGGGCCGCCGTCGAACTGGAACACCCCGAGCGTGTCACCGCGGGCCAGCAGGTCGTACGTCGGTTTGTCGTCGAGGGTCTTGGCCAGCTCGTCGAGGTCGAGCGTGATGCCGCGGCTCGCCTCGACGTTCTTGACCGCGTCGTCCATGATCGTCAGGTTCCGCAGGCCCAGGAAGTCCATCTTGACCAGGCCGAGCGTCTCGCAGCTCGGGTAGTCGAACTGGGTGATGACCTGGCCGTCCTGCTCGCGGCGCATGATCGGGATCAGCTCGATCAGCGGCTCGCTGGACATGATCACGCCGGCCGCGTGCACACCCCACTGGCGCTTCAGGTTCTCCAGGCCGCGGGCGGTGTCGACGATCTTGCGGACGTCCTGGTCGGCCTCGTACAGCTGGCGGAACTCGTTCGCCTCGGAGTACCGCTTGTGCTGCGGGTCGAAGATGCCCGACAGCGGGATGTCCTTGCCCATCACCGACGGGGGCATCGCCTTGGTGATCCGGTCGCCCATCGCGAACGGGTAGTCCAGCACCCGGCCGGCGTCCTTGATCGCCTGCTTGGCCTTGATGGTGCCGTAGGTGACGATCATCGCGACCCGGTCGTCGCCGTACTTCTCGGTGACGTAGCGGATCACCTCGGGGCGGCGGCGGTCGTCGAAGTCGATGTCGAAGTCGGGCATCGACATCCGCTCCGGGTTCAGGAAGCGCTCGAAGATCAGGCCGTGCTGGAGCGGGTCCAGGTCGGTGATCTTCATCGCGTACGCGCACATCGAGCCCGCGCCGGAACCACGGCCCGGGCCGACCCGGATGCCGTTCTCCTTCGCCCAGTTGATGAAGTCCGCGACGACCAGGAAGTAGCCGGCGTACCCCTTCGAGGTGATGACCTCGATCTCGTACTCCGCCTGCTTGCGGACCTGATCCGGGATGCCGGCCGGGTACCGCCGGTGCAGGCCGGTCTCCACCTCGGCGACGAACCACGACTCCTCGTTGTGGCCCTCGGGGCACGGGAACCGCGGCATGAACCGGCCTTCGCCCTCGGTGAAGCTGACGTCGCACTGCTCGGCGATCAGCAGCGTGTTGTCACACGCCTCGGGCAGCTCCTTCCACACCTCGCGCATCTCGGCCGCGGTCTTGACGTAGAACTCGTTCGCGTCGAACTTGAACCGGTTCGGGTCGGACAGCGTCGAGCCGGACTGCACGCACAGCAGCGCGGCGTGCGCGGTGGCGTCCTCGGGCTTGGTGTAGTGCAGGTCGTTGGTGGCGACCAGCGGCAGGTCGAGCTCCCGGGCCAGCTTGAGCAGGTCCTTCTGGATGTCCCGCTCGATGCCGAGGCCGTGGTCCATCAGCTCGCAGTAGTAGTTCTCCCGGCCGAAGATGTCGCGGAACTCCGCGGCGGCCTCGACGGCCTCCTTGTACTGCCCCAGCCGGAGCCGGGTCTGCACCTCGCCGGACGGGCAGCCGGTGGTCGCGATCAGGCCCTGGCCGTAGGTGTTCAGCAGCTCGCGGTCCATCCGGGGCTTGAAGTAGTAGCCCTCGAGGCTGGCCAACGAGCTCATCTTGAACAGGTTGTGCATGCCGGAGGTGTTCTTCGCCAGCAGCGTCATGTGGGTGTAGGCACCCGAGCCGGACACGTCGTCACGGCCGGAGTTCGCGTCGCCCCACTTGACCCGCTTCCGCTCGCTGCGGTGCGTGTGCGGCGTCAGATAGGCCTCGACGCCGATGATCGGCTTGACGTCGTACTTCTTCGCGGTCTTCCAGAACTCGTAGGCGCCGAACACGTACCCGTGGTCCGTGGTCGCGATCGCCGGCATGCCCATCTCCTGGGCGGTTTTGAACAACTCGTCGATCCGCGCGGCGCCGTCCAGCATCGAGTACTCCGTGTGCACGTGGAGATGCACAAAACTGTCGCTGGACGCCATATCGACGCAGACCTCCCAGGGCGCGATTCAGGTGGACCAGCACAGCCTATGCGGGCCCGGGGACAGTTCTGAATCGGCTCACCGGCGAGCCCTGCACCGCCCGCTATCCGGGCGCCCCGAAGCGGCGTGCGACAGGGGTGGAGCGGCCGACCTGGCGTCGAGCAGGGGTCTCAAGGACGCCAGGTCAGCCGGTTCAGGGGGCCGCCGCCTCGAGCAGGACCCAGGCGGCGGTGTTGGGAGGGAGCTTCTCGCCGGCACCATCGAGCACAGCGGCGTCGCTGGCGAGAAGCAGGGGGCCGTCGACCGGGTTGCAGACGGGCTTGGGCGAGCAGTTCACGACGCAGGCGAAGCCGTCGCCCCGGGTGAACGCCAGTACGCCGGGCTCGGTCGGAAGCCACCGGAAGTCGTCCGACCGGAGTGCGGGGAGGCGTCGGCGCAGAGCGAGCGCCTCCCGGTACAGGTGCAGCATCGAGTCGCCGCGATCGAGCATCCGGTCCACCGCGTGCTCCGCGAACCAGCCGGGCTGCGGCAACCACGTCGTACCGGCCGAACCGTCCGGCGAGAAGCCGAACACATCGTGGTCCGCGGTCCACGGCAGCGGGACCCGGCACCCGTCCCGCCCGCGCCGTACGCCGCCTGTGCGGTGGAACATCGGGTCGGTCAGCACATGGTCCGGCAGGTCCGTGACCTCCGGCAGCCCCAGCTCCTCTCCTTGATAGAGGTACGCCGATCCCGGCAGCGCGAGCATCAGCAACGCGGCGGCTCGGGCCCGGTCCAGCCCGAGGTCCAGATCGCCGGGTCCGGCGCCCGGTGCACCTCCGGCATACCGGGTGACCGACCGCGGCATGTCGTGGTTGTTCAGCACCCAGGCGACGGAGGATCCGGACCCGGCGATCGTCCGCAGGCCCCGCTCGATCACGCCGTACAGCGAAGGCTCGTCCCAAGCGGCGCGCAGGAACTCGAAGAAGAAGGTCTGATGCAGCTCGTCCGGACGCTGGTACTGCGCGAGCTGGTGGGTGTCGAGCACGCCGACCTCACCGACCAGGACCCGTTCGCGGCCGGTCCGCTGGGTGTACTCCTCCGCGACGGCTCGCCAGCCGCGCCAGACATCGTGCACCTCGGGCTGGTTCCAGGCATGCGGGTTGATCGGGTCACCGGTGAGCTCGTCGTGATCCGCGTGCTCGTGGTCCGGCAGCCCTTCGGCCTTGTGCAGCCCGTGCGCCACGTCGATCCGCAGCCCGTCGACGCCCCGGTCGAGCCAGAAGCGCAGTACCTCCTCGAAGTACGACGAGACCTCGGGGTGCCGCCAGTTGAAGTCGGGCTGCTCGGCGGAGAACGTGTGCAGGTACCACTGGCCGTCGGGGACCCGCTGCCACGCGGAACCGCCGAAGATCGACCGCCAGTTGTTCGGCGGCTCGTCGCCCTGGCCGTCCGCGCTGTGCTCATTCCTGCCTTCGGCAAAGTGAAAGCGGTCCCGCTCCGGGCTCCCGGGTCCGGCCGCGAGCGCCGCCCGGAACCAGGGGTGCTCGATCGAGCAGTGGTTCGGGACGACGTCGACGATGACCTTGAGGTCGAGGCGATGGGCGTCGCGGACCAGCCGGTCGAAGGAGTCCAGCGTTCCGTAGTCCGGGTGGACGCCGCGATAGTCCGAGACGTCGTACCCGTAGTCGTGCAGCGGTGACGGGTAGAAGGGGGTCAGCCACAGCCCGTCGACGCCGAGGCTGCGCAGGTACGGCAACCGGGACCGGACGCCGTCCAGGTCGCCGATTCCGTCACCGTCGGAGTCCGCGAAACTGCGCACGTAGACCTGGTAGACCACGGCGCTTCGCCACCAGTTCAGCGGTGGGCGACTCGTCTCGGCAGACATCCAGGACCTCGGCAACGGTGTGAGGGGGCAACGTTGTCAGCAAGGATTGCCAGACCGGGCACCGAAAGCATCGGGACACCTACGTATTTCGGTACGGAGAGAGCGCTCTACCGGTCGGGGTGATCGGCGAGCCAGCGCCCGACCTGCGCGCGGGAGGTGAAGCCGAGCTTGCTGAGAATGTGCTCGACGTGGGTCTCGGCGGTGCGCTGGGAGATGACCAGGCGAGCGGCGATCTCCCGGTTGCTCAGCCCCTCGCCGATCAGCCCCGCGATCTCGTACTCGCGGGGCGTCAGCCGTCCTGCCATCCCCGGCTTCGCAGTCCGGGCGGGCTCGGCCTCCTCCCCCAGCGCCAGCGCCACAGCCTGCTCGAAGGAGTACGCCGCGCCGCGCGCGAACGCACTGTCGAACGCGGCGTCGCCGATCGTGCTCCGGATCCGCGACTCGGTCCGGTCGTCGAACTGGCTGTACGGCGTGGTCTCGTCGACATGCGCACCGCTGGACCGCCACACGGCCCGCGAGGCCCCCATCAGGCGAGCCGCGTTCTCGTCCGGCGCCGCGGACCCGCCGCACCAGGACAGCGCCTGCACGCAGAAGCCGATCCCGGTGCGGTCGTTGAGCGGCTGCCACAACCGGATCGCGTCCCGCAGCGACCGCGTCGCCGCCGCGATCTGGTCGTGATCGCGCCATTGCACGATCCCGACGCTCCACAGCGCGTACGCCTTCGACGACTCGGCGCCATGGGCCTCGGCCAGGTCGTACGCCGCCTGGCTGAACTCAGCCACCCGCGGATCCCCCAGGAAGAACGTTGCCGCGGACAACAGGATCAGGACATCGAACTCACCGAGCGCGTCCTCCACGGCGCGATAGCCGGCCAGTGCGGGCTCCAAGCGATCAATGGCTCCGGCCAGATCACCCTGATAGATCGCCGCGTGCCCCGACACCTCCGCGATCCGGGCCCGCAAACGATGGTCGTCGTACCGCTCGGCGAGCTGCTCGCACTCGGTCAGCAACCGACCGAGCTGCTCCGCCTCGCCGAGGAACATCGCGAGGTAGCTGCCCGCCCACAACCCCAGCGCCCGGACCGGTGTCTGCTCCGGCGCGGCATCGAGAGCGCGGGCCAGATAGCGGTGGCCCTCGCGCAGGAAGCCGGCGAACCAGAAGTTCCAGATCGGGGCCGCGATCTCCAATGCGGACGAGCCCTCGCCCGGCTCGGCCAGGCAGAAGTCCAGCGCGGCCCGCACGTTGTCGTGCTCGCGACGCATCCGCAGGTACCAGTCGCTCTGCCGCGGGCTGAAGCAGTCTGTCGCCCATCGCGCGGCCAGAGCCCGGTAGTGATCGCGATGCCGCAACTGGTATTCGCGAGCCCGGTCGGCCAGCCGCAGGCCGCCGTACTGGCTGATCGTCGTGAGCATCTCGTACCAGGCGGTCGCGTGCGCACCGGCCGTTCGGCGGGTGATGATCGACTTGTTCAACAGGCCGGCGACCAGGCCGAGCACGTCGTCGCGGGCGATGCCGTCACCCGAGCAGACCTCCTCCGCGCCCTCCAGGTCGAATCCGCCGGAGAAGACGGACAGCCGATCCCAGAGCATCCGCTCCGCCGGCGAGCACAGGTCGTAGCTCCAGCCGACGGCAGCGTCCAGTGCCTGTTGCCTCGGCGGGCCGGCTGGACGCCCGCTCGTGAGCAGCCGGAACCGGTCCCCGAGCCGATCGATGATCTGCGACAGCGACAAGGTCCGCATCCAGACCGCCGCGAGCTCCAGCGCCAGCGGTACGCCGTCCAGCCGCCGGCACACCTCGATCACCTGAGCCCGGTTGGTCTCGTCGATCACGAATTCGGGCAGCACCGCACGGACCCGATCCGCGAAAAGCACCAGTGACTCGTACTGGTCGGCGTCGGCGGCCGGGCTCTCCTCGGGTGGCGTCGACAGCGGAGGCACCGACAGGACCTGCTCGCCTTCCACTCCGAGCACATGGCGGCTGGTGGCGAGAATCCGGAGCTGGGGTGCGGCCGCGAGCAGCTTGCTGACGGTCACGGCGCATGCCTCCGCGACCTGCTCACAGTTGTCGAGCACCAGCAGCAGGTGCTTGTCCTCCAAGTACTCCGCGAGATCCGCCGTCGGGTTCGCCGACACCTGACTCAGCTCGAGCGCGTTCGCCAGCGTGAGCCCGAGCAGACCGGCGTCGTGCAGCGCAGCAAGCTCGACGAACCACACGCCGTCGGCGAAGGTACGCCGTACCTCCGTGGCCATCCGGAGCGCCAGCCGGGTCTTGCCGACCCCACCGGAACCGGTCAGGGTCAGCAGCCGGCTGCTCGACAACAGTCGCCTGGTGGCAGTCAGCTCGCGACGCCGCCCGACGAAACTCGTCAGCTCGGCCGGAAGCCGTCCACGAGCCGTCCCCGTGACCTTGGACTCGGCCATGCCTCAGCGTAGGCCAGGTCCGGCCGGATCTCTGCCGCTCGACGCGGCTACTGGGCGTCGACGAGCAGATCGAGCGCGTGGTCGAGGTCGTCGGGGTACTTCGAGGTGAACTCGACGTACTCGCCCGTGCCGGGGTGGGTGAAGCCCAGCCGCATCGCGTGCAGCCACTGGTGCCACACATCGATGACGTACCCCGGTCGGTGGTCGCGATGTCCGGCTGGCCCATCTCCATCTGTAGATGCACACCGACTGTCGCTGGACGCCATATCGACCTAGACCTCCCAGGACGTGAACGAGGTGGACAAAGGCAACCCTGGACCGGCCCTCGGACAGTTTCGAGTCGCTGGCCGGCAACCGGCCAGGGGACTCGATGTCCGGTCGACAACGCGCCTGCGTAGCGCCGCCAACCCGTGCCAACAATTTGCTATTGGCAACTTAATTGCAACAACGTGCAATTAGCCGGAAACCCATTGACCACGCTTCGCAGTTGAACATACACTCTCATGTGTCACTCGGTGATGGGCCGCCCATCGTTTCATCCACATCACGGAGGTGTCATTCATGGGATATGGGGAATGGGGTGCCGTCGTCAAATCACCGACGTCGGACGCTGACTCCACCAAAGAACACCTGATCGATCTGGCCGCGGCTCAGACGGTGGCCAGGGCAGAGCATTCGGAAATGACCCGGCTGTTCGGCTCGTTCGCGGCGGGTGCGAAATCCCGCCTACGTAGCAGGTTCACCGCGGCCAACTCGGCCCGTTAAGGCACGACCGCGGGCGGGCCGGTACGCCGGCTCGTCCGCGCACCCCTTGGACTGATCGCCGTCGGCAGCGCACACCGCTTCCGGCATTACTGAACGGAGGCGGACCGTTGCGTATGGCGCACAGCAGAGCACAAGCAGAACGATCAGCGGACCTGGAAGCGGCTGTCCGGCACGGCTACGCGGAGGCAGCCCGGCTAGGGTTGCGGTTCACGCCACAGTTCATCGCATCCGACCAGTTCGGCGTCACATTCCTCGATGTCCACGACCCCGACGGAAACCAAGTTTGCACTGGGGCGGGTAAAGGCGTCGGTATGCAATGCGAGGCCAGTGCCCTATTCGAAGCCCTGGAGCATTTTCAGCTTGCTACCGCGACCCGTTACGAAACAGACTCCCTGCAATTGTTCCCGGCTCCGGATATGGTCCAGCAGGACGCCCTCGCGTTAGAACATCACCTTCATCGACTGGCACGAGATTGCGCCGATTCGCAGCTCGCCTGTGTCCGGTTCGGAGAAATCCATGGGGATGCGGAGATGTGGTACCCAGCAGTATTTGCGAACCCGGTCTTCTCCGAGCGGCCAGCCGCCGGCGACACTCAGGACAAGTACTGGGCCTACGTGAAGTACGCCAGTACCACCGGATCGGCCAGCGGCATGGAGCTCGACGACGCACTGCTGCACGGTCTACTGGAGTGCATCGAGCGCGACGCGATCTCGCTCGCACTCCTGAGCCTCGCCACCGATCAGGCACCCACCGATCAGAGCAGTCCCGGCGTTTCGATCGCAATCGTCGACCCGCGGTCGCTGCCCGAGGACCTCGCCACTCTCCGGCGTCAGATCGCGGAGCTGGATGGCACCGATCCGCTACTGCTCCGCATCACCACAGATCTCGGCGTTCCGACCTACTTTGCACTCTCGGGAGGTCACGACCGGGTCGGAAAGTTCGGCGGCGGTAGTTCTCTCTCATCACACTATGCGGCCGAGCGGGCACTCAGTGAGCTACTACAGATTCTGTACATCACTGAGTGGAAAGATCTACAGCCGTCGCGCATCGAGCGCGGTGAGATTTTTGCTCCCTGGCCGGTGCTGGACCGGATCTACCACCTCGATCTTCCGTTCGAGAAACTGCCGACCGTGCCGCTGGACGCCGAGCACCTCGATCACGACGTTGCGGTCGGCAGCTCATGGGAGCAGCTCATGCAGTTGACGCGCATCCTCCATGGAGCAGGTCTCACGGCGTACCATCGCGAATGGACCGGATCATTGCAGGGCATTGCCGTCACGACCGTTGTTGTGCCCGGCCTGGAGCGGTTCATGTGTCCGGTCATGCTTGGCGCTCTGGCGATGCCGATGGCACGCGGCGTCGGGTTGCTGGAGTCTGTGCATGTCTAGCACGACGGCCGACTCCATCGCTCGGGCGACAGCCGATGCAAGGGTCGACGAGTTCTTCAGGGATGGGTACTGCGCTGTGGAGCGGGCTGTCACCGACGAGCGGCTCAGCCAGGTGGCCGAGGCGTTCACCCGCTTCTTCGCCGCCAAACAGCGCCGCGCCCGGATGACAGGCTCCGATCTGGCGAACCATGGCAAGAGCCGATGGAACGCGTTGCTCCCGTCCACTACGGACTTCCTCGCCGCCGATCTGATCGCCGCCCCGCCGATCCTGGCGGTGCTCGAGGGCATCCGGAAACGCCTCGGTGACCAGCGTCGTTGGGTCCTCCGGCTCGCCGGATCGGACATTTGTCTGCCCGGTTCCGTCGATCAGCTTCCCCACCGTGACGTTGGCACCTTCGACGTCACCTGCAACCTGTTCCTCACCGAGGTCGGCGAGGAGTCGGGACCGACCGAGGTCTGGCCAGGCACTCATCAGCATTCGGCCGTGCACGCCGTCGCACCGGATCCACATGAGTTCCTCCGTGACGTGCCGCTCTCACCTGACGAATGGATCCGGCTGTCTGCGGAGCGGGACTCGCAACTGCTGACGGTTCCAGCCGGCACCGTCGTGATCCGGGATCAGCGCATGATCCACCGCGGTACGGCGAACCGATCGGAACAGGACCGACCGATGCTGAGCTACAACTACTCGCTGATCGATGACATCGCCCCGATCGCTTACCGGTCCATCGCCAGCACGGCACTGTCGATCACCAGCGCGATGCGACGTCGCGGAATGCGATTGTCTTCAGCAGGACGGGAATCCGGCGCCTCATTCTTCGCCGCCGCAGACGTCGCGAGCATCGAGTTCCTCAGGGCAGCCGCGACCGATCGGCTGGCCAAGCGACGACTGCCGATCGATGTGTGGGACCAACTCCCGCCTCACGCCCGGGACCTGCTGCGACTGGCAGCGCCGGGCCAGGACGCCACGCGTTACCTTGCCCAGCGTTCGCTACGAGCGACGGCCAGTGGCGTGCGCGACGCGCTGGCGATGATCGCGACCATCCGGCGACCGCCCCGCTGATGCGCAACCCAATCGGTTCCGTTTGGATCATCGTTCCACTCAACTACGGACACGTCGTGCCGACCACGAACCTGGCATCCAGACTCACGGCCTGCGGCGTTAGAGTCCGGTATGTGCTGGTCGGTTTCACCGGTACATTCACGGCAGACTCTCCCGCTGCAAGGCTGCTCGGGCATCTCGCTCTCGATTTCCAGGTCGTGGTCCTACCTTGTCCATCAGGCTGGACCACAGAGGAGTGGGCCCAACAGATGACAGAGGTCTGGGCCGCCTTGGGCGACACGGTCGCCGACAGCCATCAGCCGGCGATCCTGTACGACCGATATGTGCCGCAGGCCGCCCTGCTCGCCAGGTTGCTGCGCATCCCGGCTGGTGCGTTGTGCACAGATCTGCCCAACCGGGTTGACCTGCGCGTGCCGCCGGTCAACTCGGGCATCGTTCCGGGAAGCAGCCTTTCCTCAGCCCGGCTGCTGCTGGCTTGGTCGGCGCTCTTGTACGCGAGCCGACGTCAGGCGCGCACAGCATCCGCCCGCCTCCCCGTCCAAGAAGCCTTCGCCACCTCGATGTCACAACTGGCGGACAGGTACGGCGTTCAGCTCGGCCGTCCGCCGGCGCCCGTCAGCTTGCCGCCCTACCCGCTCCCCCGTCCGCCGGACGCTGACGAGTTCGTCTTCACCAGTACGGCCTTCGACTTCCGGCGAACCCGGGTTCGCGGCATCCATCGGTTGGGTCTGTTGATTGAAAGCCGGCGTCCGCCGACCGACTTCGCCTGGGGCGAGCTCGATTCCGGGCGAAAGCTGGTCTATTGTGCCTTCGGCACCGAACGCCTCGAGGGAGGCACGCACGACCAAGCGTTCGACGTCGTCGCAGAAGCGGCATCGGAGCTGCCAGGCCATCAGGTAGTGCTCGCAACCGGGAGCTCGGCGATCCCACGTGACCTCCCCGACAACGTCGTCCACTGTCGTGAGGCTCCACAACTCCAGTTGATTCAGCGTGCTGCGCTGGTGATCTCGCACGGTGGGTTCAACACTGTGAAGGAGGCCGCGGCGGCTGGCGTACCCTCGCTTGTCCTGCCAGTATCCGGTCCAGTGACCGACGCCAAACGCACCGGAGCTCTGGTCGAGTACCTGGGCCTGGGCAGGGTCCTCCCGCACGAGCTTCTCCGAGTCGGACCCTTGGTCGACGCGATCCGCGGGCTCCCCAGCTCTGCGCCGGCGTGCCAGGCGTTCGCACGAGCAGACCGACAAGCGACGGGCACCGACCCTGCGGTCACGGTTCTCTCGCGGATGCGCTGACTACTCAAACACCCGGCGCAACCGGCTCCGGTATGACGGCGGCGTCATCATCTCGCGAAACTTGTCGGCACCTCCGACCGGCCACTGTCCTGCCAGCTCTTTCACCGCCGGGTCCTCGATCCGGTCGCGCAGCGCTGCCGGGAAGTCTCCCCACAGGACCTTGAACGGTCGGTCCCACATCTGGACGATCCCGGTGGCAACCGGATCGGTAACGCTCAGCGCATTGTGCATCTCCGACAACTTCTCGTAGACCGGCAGCAGCGCGTTCTCCCGGTCCTGCCACGTCGTCGCCCGCTGCACCTCCAAGAGCAGGGGCGCGAGCTGGGGGCCGCAGGTGAGGCGGGAAAATGCCGTACCCAACCACTTCGAATACGGTGCGTACTGACGCTCCATCAGGAAGCAAAGGCGCATCACGTCGAGCACGATCCCGGAGCCGATCACCGATGACCCGAGCTCGTCGCCGACCGATCCGGTCCGTCCGACCAGGTTCGCCTCGGGATGGATGCGCCACCAGCCAGCCAGCAGAAGGTACAGCCACAGGTCATGCGGATAGTAGGCAAACCGTCGGCGCAGGGCTTCCAGGCCGACCTCGTCGTGATAGACCTCCCCCGCCGTCAGCATCAGCAGCCGCTGCTCCGCGAAGGTGATCCAGTCATCCACCTCGATGTCGCGCTCGACATCGAAGTCGAGGTTTCGCCGAACGTAGTCACGCAGGGTGTAGAGCTCATGCGCCGTCGGCCGATCAGCAAAGGTCGACGGCAGGTGATTGCTCAGCGCCTCACCGACAGCGGCACCGTGGGTCTCGTGGTCCGCCTCGCCCAGAAAGAGCACGACCCGGGCCTCGCAGTTGTGATCCGTCGACATCTCGTCGTCGAAGCCGAGCACTTCGGAACCTCGCCCGATCAGCGCCGCGCTGTGCCGGAGGCCGGCAAAATCGGCGTCCAGGATCGGCCGAACCGCCTCTTCATAGAACCGACGGCTCAACTCCAGACCGGAAATGTAGAAGGACACGTCGGCAAACTCCTTCGCTGGGATGGACTCGGTGGGCGGATCGGCATGCAGCGCTAATGCGTGTCGACGAGCAGATCGAGCGCGTGGTCGAGGTCGTCGGGGTACTTCGAGGTGAACTCGACGTACTCGCCTGTGCCAGGGTGGGTGAAGCCCAGGCGCATCGCGTGCAGCCACTGGCGGGTGAGGCCGAGGCGTTCGGCGAGCACCGGGTCGGCGCCGTACGTCAGGTCGCCGCAGCACGGGTGGCCGATCGCGGACATGTGGACGCGGATCTGGTGGGTGCGGCCGGTCTCCAGGGTGATCTCCAGGAGGGTCCCGTACCGGAACGCCTCGAGGGTCTCGTAGTGCGTGATGCTCGGCTTCCCGCCGGCCACCACGCCGAACTTGTAGTCGTGGTGCGGGTGCCGGTCGATCGGCGCGTCGACCGTACCGGTGAACGGGTCGGGATGACCCTGCACAAGCGCGTGGTAGATCTTCTTCACCGTGCGCTCCTTGAAGGCGCGCTTCAGGACCGTGTACGCGTACTCGGTCTTCGCGACCACCATGAGCCCGGACGTGCCGACGTCCAGCCGGTGCACGATGCCCTTGCGCTCGGCCGCGCCGCTCGTGGAGATGTTGAACCCGGCGCCGGCCAGGTGCCCGATCACGGTCGGGCCGGTCCACCCGGGCGACGGGTGCGCGGCGACACCGACCGGCTTGTCCACGACGACGATCTCGTCGTCGTCGTACACGATCCGCAGGTTGTCGACGGTCTCCGGTACGACGGTCACCTCGGACGGCGGCGCCGGCAGCTCGACGTCGAGCAGGACCCCGGCCGCGACCCGGGACGACTTCGGCGCGGTGGCCCCGTCGACCTGGACCAGGCCGGACTCGATCAGCTCGGCGGCCTTCGTCCGGGAGACACCGAACAGCCGGGACAGGGCCGCGTCCAGGCGCTCGCCCGCGAGACCGTCGGGCACCATCACGGTCCGGGAGCTCCCTGATGTCACTGCCGGTGCTCCCTGGTCCCGTCGAGCTTGATCCCGCGGAGCGTCTGGATCACCAGCAGTACGGCGGCTGATGTGACCGCCATGTCCGCGACGTTGAAGATCGCCCAGTGCGGGGTCTGCAGGAAGTCGACCACGTGCCCGTGGAACGGCGACGGCTCGCGGAAGATCCGGTCCAGGATGTTCCCGACCGCACCGCCGAAGAGCAGGCCGAACGCGACCGCCCAGCCCGCCGACCCCAGCTTGCGGGACAGGTAGACCACGCCGAGCGCCACGGTGATCTGGATCGCGGCGATGTACGGCGTGTAGCCGGCGCCGAGGCTGAACGCGGCGCCCGAGTTCCGGATCAGGTTGAACTTGAGCAACGAACCGACCACATTCACCGGCTCCCCCGGCGTCAAGTGCGCCAGCGCAATCGCCTTGGTCACCTGATCCAGCAACAGAACCAGCAACCCAACCCCACCGAACACCACAGTCCACTTCCACGACCGCGCCGGTGGTGGGCCGGCAGCAGACTCCGGGGACGACGGAGAACCGGCCGATGGGGTTTCGGCCGGTTCCGGTGAGGCTGCGTCCCCCTGTTGGTGGGACGAGGCGGTGTCGTTCAGCGGCGTTCCTGGCGTTCTTTGCATGAGACGCACAGTGTCGCACGCGGGAACGCCTGCAGCCGACCCTTGCCGATCGCGTTGCCGCAGTTGTCGCAGACGCCGTACGTGCCGTCGTCGATCCGGGTCAGCGCGAACTCGATCTGGTTCAGCATGTCGCGGGCGTTGTTGGCCAGCGTCAGCTCGTGGTACCGCTCGAGGGTGGTGGAGCCGACGTCCGCCTGGTCGTTGCCGGCGCCGTCGCTGCCGTCGCGGAACAGGCCCGCGATCTCCTGCTCGGCGTCCTTGATCTCCTGCTTGAGGTGGTCGACCTCACCCTCCAGCTCCGCGCGCAGCTCGGCCAGCTCGGCAGCGGTCCACGGGTCTTCCCCCGGCTTCACCTTGAAGGTCTCGGCCGTGTGTGCTGCGGACTTCGCCGGCGCCGTCGCCGGTGTCCTGTTCTCGTTCGTCTTCATGGCCACCCTCTTCGTCGGAGCTTTCTTGGCAGGGGTCTTAGCCGCTGTCTTCTTGGCCGCGGTGGTCGATGACGACTTCTTCACCGCGGAGGTCTTCTTGGCCGGCGAGGTCTTCGCCGCACCGTTGCGAGCCGTCGTCTTCTGGACCGGTTCGGACTGCTTGCCGGCGGCGCTCTTCTTGGCCGCGGCAGAACTTTGGGGGGCGGACTTCTTCCGTGCCGATGTAGCCATGTCAGCTACCCCCTGCCTTCCGTCGGAGACTGAAGCGGACTGGTCGCAAGACAGTAGGCCACGCGAACACCGCGTGCCAGTCCGACGCGCAGACCGTGGACATACGGTAGTCGGTTCTTCAAGTCCGCTCGATGTTCCGCGCGTCACAACCACATTGCGGACATCACTGTCCGTAACGATCCCCGTCCCCCAGCCGAACCTGCAGCAGTATTGTCGTACCGGAGCTCCCGCCACACCAGTCATTAACGATTCGTAGTCACCTCGTACGACGCCGTACACTGATGACCGCGAACCGCAAGGCAGTGATGGGGCCATCACCCCGGAGCCGCCGGAAGAACAGTCCGCAGGGACCTATTAGAACCGGCAGCGTGTCGTCAAGGAAGTGGGTGGCCGGACCTTTCGGTCGCCAAGGAGGGTGGTACCGCGCGGTAGCCAGGCGACAGGCCCGGCACTTCGTCCCTCGTCCAGTCAGCAGGCACGGACGAAGGACGCAGAAGATGGCGGAAGCGCATCACCCCGGTACCCCGTGGCGGCAGGTTCCCGCCCAGGTCGACTTCCCCGCGCTCGAGCGCGAGGTGCTCACCCTCTGGGACGAGCACGACACCTTCGCCAAGAGCCTCGAGCAGTCCGTCGGCGGTCAGCCGTGGACGTTCTACGAGGGTCCGCCGACCGCGAACGGCATGCCCGGCACCCACCACATCGAGGCCCGCGTCTTCAAGGACGTGTTCCCGCGCTACCGGACCATGAAGGGTTTCTGGGTCGAGCGCAAGGCCGGCTGGGACTGCCACGGCCTCCCGGTCGAGGTCGCGGTCGAGAAGGAGCTCGGCTTCAACGGCAAGCCCGACATCGAGGCGTACGGCATCGCCGAGTTCAACGCCAAGTGCCGCGAGTCCGTGCTGCGGCACGTCGACGCGTTCAACGAGCTCACCACCCGCATGGGCTACTGGGTCGACCTCGAGCACCCGTACAAGACGATGGACCCGGAGTACGTCCAGTCGGTCTGGTGGTCGCTCAAGCAGATCCACGACAAGGGCCTGCTGGTCGAGGACTACCGGATCACGCCGTACTGCCCGCGCTGTGGCACCGGCCTGTCCGACCACGAGCTCGCCCAGGGGTACGAGACCGTCGTCGATCCGTCTGTCTACGTCCGCTTCCCGCTCACCTCCGGCCCGCTGGCCGGCCAGGCATCGCTGCTGGTCTGGACGACGACCCCGTGGACACTCGTTTCAAACACCGCAGTCGCCGTACACCCAGAGGTCGAGTACGTCGTCGCCACCGACGGCACCGAGTCACTGGTTGTCGCCAAGCCGCTGCTGGACCGACTCGGCGAGGGCTGGACGGTCACCGGTGAGTACGGCGGTCGCGAGATGGAGCGGTGGACGTACCAGCGGCCGTTCGAGCTCGTGCCGTTCGACGAGCCGGCGCACTACGTCGTCCTGGCGGACTACGTCACCACGGAGGACGGCACCGGTCTGGTGCACCAGTCCCCCGCTTTCGGTGCGGATGACCTCGCAGTGGGCCGCGCGTACAACCTGCCGGTGGTGAACCCGGTGGACACCACCGGTCACTTCAACGCCGACGTACCGCTGGTCGGCGGGCAGTTCTTCAAGAAGGCCGACGAGGACCTGGTCAAGGACCTGAAGGACCGCGGCCTGCTGTTCAAGCACGTGCCGTACGAGCACCCGTACCCGCACTGCTGGCGCTGCCACACCCCAGTCATGTACTACGCGCTCCCGTCCTGGTACATCCGCACGACCCAGGTGAAGGACGCCCTGCTCCGCGAGAACGAGAAGACCAACTGGTACCCGGACTCGGTCAAGTGGGGCCGGTACGGCGACTGGCTGCGCAACAACATCGACTGGGCCGTCTCCCGCTCGCGCTACTGGGGTACGCCGCTGCCGATCTGGCGCTGCGGTGAGGACCACCAGGTGTGCGTCGGATCGCTGGCGGAGCTCGGTGAGCTGGCCGGCCGCGACCTGAGCGCGACCGACCCGCACCGGCCGTACGTCGACGACATCACGTTCGACTGCCCCACCTGTGGTGCCGAGGCGCGCCGCGTGCCGGAGGTGATCGACGCCTGGTACGACTCGGGCTCGATGCCGTTCGCGCAGTGGGGCTACCCGTGGGTGGAGGGGTCGAAGGAGAAGTTCGCGGAGACCTACCCGGCGGACTTCATCTCCGAGGCGATCGACCAGACGCGTGGCTGGTTCTACACGCTGATGGCGGTCGGCACGCTGGTGTTCGACGAGTCGTCGTACCGCAACGTCGTCTGCCTCGGGCACATCCTCGCCGAGGACGGCCGGAAGATGTCCAAGCATCTGGGCAACATCCTGGAGCCGATCCCGCTGATGGACGACCACAGCGCGGATGCGGTGCGCTGGTTCATGGCCGCGTCCGGGTCGCCGTGGAAGGCGCGCGGCATCGGACCGAACGTGCTGAACGAGATCGTCCGGAAGGTGCTGCTCACCTACTGGAACACGGTCGCGTTCCACGCGCTGTACGCGCGGCTCGCGGACTGGTCGCCCACCGACGCCCCGGCCGTCGCGGATCGCTCGGTGCTGGACCGCTGGCTGGTCAGCGAGACGCACCGGCTGGTCCGCGACACCGACGAGGCGTACGAGGCATACGACACGCAGCGGCTCGGTCAGCTGATCAACTCGTTCGTCGACGTGCTCTCGAACTGGTACGTCCGCCGCTCGCGCCGCCGGTTCTGGTCCGGTGACGCCGGCGCGCTGGCCACCTTGCACGAGACGCTCGAGGTCCTCACCCGGGTGATGGCGCCGCTGACGCCGTTCGTCACCGAGCGGGTCTGGCAGGACGTGTTCCGCCCGGTCACGTCCGGTCTGCCCGAATCGGTGCACCTGACGAGCTTCCCGACGTACGACGAGACGCTGATCGACGACGTACTGGCGCAGCACGTGTCGATGGCGCGCCGGGTCGTCGAGCTCGGCCGGTCGGCCCGCGCCGAGGCGAAGGTGAAGACGCGGCAGCCGCTGGCCCGCGCACTGGTCGGGTCGGCCGCGATCGCTGACCTCTCTCCCGAGCTGCTGCGGGAGATCGCCGATGAGCTCAATGTGGGCACGGTCGCACCGTTGTCCTCGGCGGGCGCGGATCTGGTCGAGTTCTCCGCGAAGGGCAACTTCCGGGAGCTCGGCAAGCGGTTCGCCAAGCAGACCCCGGTGGTGGCGGCGGCGATCGCGGCTGCCGACGCGGGCGCGCTGGCTGCCGCATTGAAGGAGTCGGGTACGGCGACTGTCGTGGTCGACGGCGAAGACGTCCAGGTCGGCGAGGCCGAGGTACTGGTGTCCGAGCGGCCGAAGGAAGGCTGGTCGGTGGTCAACGAGCAGGGCGAGACCGTTGCCCTCGACCTCGAAGTCACGCCGGAGCTCAAGCAGGCCGGGTTGGCGCGTGAGGTGGTCCGCACCCTGCAGGAGGCCCGGAAGACTGCCGGCCTCGAGGTGTCGGACCGGATCAAGGTCTGGCTGACCTCGACCGACGCCGAGCTGACCGATGCCCTCGGCAAGCACGCCGACGAGATCGCCCGCGAGGTCCTCGCCGTCGAACTCACGCAGACCGCGCCTCTCGACACGCTCGTCGACGTTGCCGAAGGCACCGAAGAGGACCTGCAACTCACCTACTGGCTGACCAAGGCCTGACAAGGTGACCGGACGGCGCGAGCCCGCAACAACGGGCTCGCGCCGAGCCGGTTGATGAGGTCGCTCAGGCGACCGACGTCGAGGCGGCCTGCTGGGTCACGCCCAACTGCTCCGCGAGTGTGCTGATCATCACCGGCCCGCCGACCAGATGCTGGAACACCACCCGGAAGGTTCCGCCCGTCTGGCACTGACTCCGAGTCACCGGTGAAGGACCCTGTGTCAGAGGTGGCCAGACATGGCGAAGAGGCGGTGCCGCCGGAAAGCACCGCCTCTTCAACAAACAACAACTGCGACTACGTGTTTTTAGACGCCGTGACCGTGGGCCTGCGCACGCGCCTCCGGCCGGAAGCCGTTGCGCGGGCTGAGCGTGTCGTCGCCGTTGCCGAGCGCCTTCAACTGCTCGGTGAAGTACGTCTTCAGGCGGCTGCGGTACTCACGCTCGTAGGCGTGCAGGTCGTCGATCGTGCGCTCGAGCTGACCCTTCTGCTTCTCCAGCGTGCCGAGCATCTGCGCGCGGCGCTCGGCGATCTCGCCGTCGAGCTTCTCGGCGCGGGCGCGGGCCTCACCGGTCATCCGGTCGGCCTTGCCGCGGGCCTCGTTCTCCAGGCGCTCCGCCTTGGCGCGGGCCTCGCCGATGATCTTGTCGGCGGTATCCTTCGCCTCCTGGACCAGGTCGTCGGAGTGCTTGGTGGCCATCTCCAGCAGCCGCACCGCGGAGCTAGAGGCGTCACCGACAGTGCCGGCCGCCGCGGCCGCGGTCGGAGCGGCCACCACCGGCGGCTTCTCCTCGGGCTTCTCGACCACGACCGGGGGCTTCGGCTGCTGCACGACTGGCGGCAGCGCGGCGGTCTGGTCGACCGGGCGCTGCTGGTCAGCACCAGCGCGCTGAGCCGCCGCGAGCTTGGCCCGCAGCTCCTCGTTCTCGGCGAGAAGTCGCTCGAGCTCAGCTTCCACCTCGTCGAGGAAGGAGTCGACCTCTGTGACGTCGTAGCCCTCCCGTAGTCGGACGGGCGTGAACTGCTTCGAGCGGACGTCATCCGGCGTCAGCGGCATCTTTCACCTCGTTTGTCTGTGTCTTGGCGGAGTCCCCGTGGCCCTCGCCTTGGCGACTCAGTAGATCACGTTATCGCTTCGTTGTCTTATGACGGAATCCGGGCTCTATCTACCCAGTCTTCGCGGTCCTCACCCTCACAACGATCGAAGGGCCGTCGAGTTGATCGCCATCGCCACCGACACCATGACGAACAGCATCAGCATCGACAGGTCGATGCGGATTCCACCGGCCCCGATCGGGGGCAGGATCCGCCGCAGCGGCTTCAGGAACGGGTCCGTGATCGAGTAGATCAGCTCGAAGAACAGCAGCAGCGGCCCCTTGGGATGCCACTGCGGAGCGAACATGACGATCAGACTGAGTACGAACCGTGCCACCAGCACCAGGAAGAAGGCGAGCAGGACCCAGTACAGAACGATGAGGACGAGCGCGAGAGCATCCATGTCGACAACGAGTGTAGAAGACGGCGGAAGCGCCGGCCTCAGCTCTGGTTGTAGAACCCGTCCGCAGCGATCTTTTCCTTCTCCTCGGCAGCCACCGTCACGTTCGGCGGGCAGACCAGGAACACCTTGGTGGTGATCCGCTCGATCGAGCCCCGGCAGCAGAAGATCAGGCCGGCCGCGAAGTCCACCAGCCGCTTGGCGTCGGAGTGGTCCATCTCGGTCAGGTTCATGATGACGGGCGTACCGTCGCGGAAGTGCTCACCGATCACGCGCGCCTCGTTGTAGCTGCGCGGGTGCACGGTGGTGATGCGGGCCAACTCGGTAACCTCCGGGGACGACGCGACACCGCGCCGGTCTGGGAACTTGCTGACCGTGGCGCCGCTGTGGTCCTCGCGGCCCTGGGGCTCGGTGCGAGGCTCGCGGCTCTCCCGGCCGGCGGGTACCGGCTCGGTCTCGTGGGAGTCCCCGTCGACGGCTTCGTCGTCGTACTCGTCGTACTCGTCGTCGTAGGTGTCGTCGTACCGCGCGTTGTAGCGCTCCCCGTCCTCGACCAAGCCGAGGTACACACCCATCTTGCGCAGTGCGCCGCTCATGGCCCTCCAGCACCTCGATCCGGTTCGACGACAACGGTGAGCAGGAAGCAAAAACCTGCTCGATGTCGACACTAACCGAGTGGAGGACGCGTACCGAGTAAGGCGCGCCCGAGCCGCACGTGTGTCGCACCGTGCTTGATCGCGGCCTCCAGATCGCCGGTCATCCCGGCCGAGATCCAGTCGGCGCCGGGGTGTTCGGAGCGTAGCCGCGACGCTACTTCACGGAGTCCGGCGAAGGCCTCCTCGGGGTCCGAACCGAGGGGCGCGACGGCCATCACTCCCCCGAGTTCGAGGCCGTCGGCCGACGCGATCTCCGCGGCCAGTTCGGGTACGTCGGCCGGCGCGACACCGCCCCGGCTCGCGCCGGTCGCCGCGTCCGCGGATCCGTACGCCGCAAGGCTCACCTGGATCAGGCAGCGCAACGTCTTCGCCTCGGCGACCGCGGCCTTGGACAGCGGCTCGACGAGTGACGACCGGTCGACCGAGTGCACGACCGACGCGTACCGCGCGACCGAGCGGGACTTCTTCGACTGCAACTGACCGACGAAGTGCCAGGTGAGGTCCGGGCAGTCCGGCGCCTTCGTCTTCAACTCCTGCTCGCGGTTCTCCCCGACGTCCTGGATCCCGAGGCCCGCGAGCGCCCGTACGTCGCTGACTGGGAAGGTTTTGGTGATCGCCACGAGGGTGACCTCGTCCACGGCTCTCCCGGCCGCCTGACAGGCCTTCTCGATCCGCTCCCGCACCTGCTCGAGGTTCTCGCGGAGCTCGTCGGCTCGCGTGGTCACTGGGCGACCACCTTGATCAGTCCTGCCATCCGCCCGCTCTCCGGACCTTCGCGGCGGTACGAGTACAGGTTCTCGGACTTGATCGTGCAGGCAGTCGCGTCGACCACCTCGACGCCGAGCTCGGCCAGTTGCGCCTTCACACCGGCGGCCACATCGATCGCGGGCGTTCCCCAACTGGTCTCGGAGTACGACGCCGGCACCCGCTCCGCGACCTCGGCGCGCATATCGTCGGGGACCTCGTAGCACTTCCCGCACGCAGACGGTCCGAGGACGGCGGTGATCGTCGCCGCACCGAGTTCCCGCATCGCGTCGACGGTCGCCGGGACGATGCCGACGTACATGCCCTTGCGGCCGGAGTGCGCGGCGCCGATCACGCCGTCGCCGGACAGCAGCACCGGCAGGCAGTCGGCCGCGCGAACGGCCAGCACCACATCGGATCGCGTCGTCACCAGACCGTCGGCCTTCGGCATCGGCCGAGTGGGAAGTTCGTCGCCGGGCCGTACGACGTGCACGTCGCGGCCGTGCACCTGGCTGACCCGCACCACGTTCCCCGCGGGCACCCCGAACTCGGACGCGATCAGCCCGAAGTTCGCGATCACCCCGTCGGCGTCCGGCCCCGAGGCACTGCCCAGGTTCAGTTCGCCGTACGGCGGTTTGCTGGCGCCGCCGAACCGATCGGTGAACGCGAACCGAACACCCTGGCGAACCTCGTCGTAGCCGAACACGCCTGAAGGTTACCCAGCGGCAGCCGTCGCGCGGCGGTAGGCCTCGGTGAAGGCGTCGGCCGCGGGGACGTCGACGTCGGGAACGACGCCGGTACCTTCCCAGTTGGTCCCGGAGATCTGATTGACAGAACGCGCCACCGGAACGGTCGCCTCCAGCTGATCATGCAGTCTGAAGCCCTGCCGGGGATGCGCGCCGCCGCCCGTCCGCTCGCCGACGATCGTCGCGCGCTCGAGTTGCTGCAGGTTGTACGCCAGCTCTTCACCGCCGGAGAAGGTCGCCGAGCTGGTCAGCACCCAGATCGGCTTGGTGCCGCCGAAGCGCGGCCCCGGCACGTACGGCACGGTCCAGAACTGTCGTAGCGTCCCCTCGGACGGCTTGACCAGGTCCTGCAGATGGATCGGTTCGCCGGAGTCGAACAGGTGGCTGCAGACGAAGGCGACCTGATCGGGCGAACCGCCCACGCAGCGGCGCAGGTCGAGGATCAGCGCGTCCGCCGACGCGAGCAGCGTCATCGCGGCGGTCAGGGCCGCACCTGCATGGGTCGGGTCGTACAGCAACGGCCGGAGCTCCAGCAGGCCGACGTTCCCGTCCAGCCGTTCGACCCGCGCGATCCCGCCGGCGTCGCGCTCGGCCAACCGGCGCCAGTGTGCTTCCTCGGCCACCGGGTCGGTCTCGTCCGGCGGCCCGTCCTGATGGAACTTGAGCCGCAGGTGCTTGTCGAGGTTGCCGAGCTGCAGGTCGGCCGTGACCCGCTCGGCCAGCTGCTCCGGCGCCTGAAGCTCGTCGTATCGGCCCTCGTCGGTCGCTGCGGCGAGCCGGTTCGCGACCTCGGCGCCGACCTCCGGAAAGACGTAGTGCTCGGCGACCAGCGCGCCCAGGCGGCCGATGACGGTCCTGATCTCTTCGGTGTGCATGACGAGGAGTAGAGCAGACGAGTTGACAAAGCGTCAAGAATTCTCGACGCTTGATGCATGGCCGAGATCATCGATCACCTGGACGTGTCGAGCGCCGCGCAGTTCAAGGCGCTCGGGCACCCGCTCCGGCACCGCCTGCTGTTCGCACTCGGGCAGGAGGCGGCCACGATCAGCCAGCTGGCCGTTGCGCTCGGGACGGCGAAAGGCAACGTCGCCCACCATCTGGGCGTGCTCCGCGACGCCGGGATGGTGCACGTGGCCGAGACGCGGCAGGTGCGGGGTGGGACCGAGCAGTACTACCGGCGGTCGGTGCGGCGGTTCGGCTTCTCCGGCGAAGGCGCGCGGGCGAACAACACCGTCGCGCTGCAGGCAGTCGCAGCTGATCTGGAGTCCGCCGACCCCGACCCGATGTTCACCGTGCGGAACCTGCGGCTGACCGCAGCGCAGGCGGAGGAACTCGCCGCGACGCTGCAGCAGCTGGCCGACGACCTCGCCGATGCGGGCCCAGGAGAATCGCGGTACGGCGTGGTCGTGTCCGTCTACCGTCCTTGCCAGGCCACGACGCCCGGCGAGGGCGGCTGACTACTTGAGGAAGTCGGGGATGTCGAGGTCTTCCTCGGGCTCCGGCTTCTTCGGCTTGACCGGCTGGCTCGGCTGCGCAGACTGGGCCGACTGACCAGTCTGACCGGTCTGACCGGCGGCGTTGCTCGGGCCGTGGGTGGGCCAGGAGTGCTGGGTCGACGGCGAGGCCGGGGTGTGCGGGGCCGGCTGGGCCGACTGCTGGCCGGACTGCACGGTGCGGACGCCGTCACCCGCCTGCGGGCGCGCGGAGTTCGTCGTCCCGGCGCCGGGCCGCGGCTCGGTCGGTGCGGGCACCGGCACGGTGTCGTCGGTCGGGGTGGCCGGGTTGCCGGGCGTCACGCCTGACGGCTGGCCGGCACCTGACTGCGGCTGCCCCGCGCCCTGACCGGCTCCGGGCGTCGGACCCGACTGGCTCGGTCCGGCTTGAGCGGAAGGCTGACCACCCGGCACCTGGCCGGACTGGGTCTGACCACCCGAGAACTGGCCGCCGGAGAACTGACCACCGGACTGCTGTCCTCCGCCCGGCTGTGCGCTCGACGGCTGGCCGCCCGACGGGCCGGCGGGCTGGCCGGACTGCTGGTTTGCCGGTGGTGTCGTGCCGCCTGCCATCGGCGCCGAGTAGCTCTGTGTGGCCGGGCGGGACGACTGCGGGCGGGCCTGGTTCATCGCCTGCTCGCGGCGTTTCGGCATCCCGCCGTCGAACCCGGCCGCGATCACCGTGACCCGCACCTCGTCACCGAGGGCGTCGTCGATGACCGCGCCGAAGATGATGTTCGCGTCCGAGTGCGCGGACTCCGAGACCAGCTGGGCCGCCTCGTTGATCTCGAACAGGCCGAGATCGGACCCGCCCGCGATCGACAGCAGCACGCCGTGCGCACCCTCGATACTTGCCTCCAGCAACGGCGACGAGATGGCCGCCTCGGCGGCCGCGACCGCACGGTCCTCGCCGCGCGACGAGCCGATGCCCATCAGCGCCGAGCCGGCGTTCGACATGACCGCCTTGACGTCGGCGAAGTCCACGTTGATCAGGCCGGGCGTGGTGATCAGGTCGGTGATACCGGAAACACCCTGCAGCAGCACCTGGTCGGCCTGCTTGAACGCGTCCAGCACGGACACGGCGCGGTCGGAGATGGTCAGCAGCCGGTCGTTCGGGATGACGATCAGGGTGTCGACTTCTTCGCGGAGGGTGGCGATGCCGTCCTCGGCCTGGGTCGCGCGCCGCTTTCCTTCGAAGGAGAACGGCCGCGTGACGACACCTATGGTCAACGCGCCGAGCGACCGGGCGATCCGCGCCACCACGGGTGCGCCGCCGGTGCCGGTGCCGCCGCCCTCGCCGGCGGTGACGAAGACCATGTCGGCGCCCTTCAGCGCCTCCTCGATCTCCTCGGCGTGGTCCTCCGCGGCCTTCTGCCCGATCGCCGGGTTCGCACCGGCGCCCAGGCCGCGGGTCTCCTCGCGGCCGATGTCGAGCTTGACGTCCGCGTCGCTCATCAGCAGCGCCTGGGCGTCGGTGTTGATGGCGATGAACTCCACGCCTTTCAACCCGTGCTCGATCATCCGGTTGACGGCGTTCACGCCGCCGCCGCCGATGCCGACGACCTTGATGAGTGCCAGGTAGTTCTGCGGTGCCGCCACGTCCGCGCCTCTCGCCTCGTTCGTTTCCCGTTGTCCAGCGAAAAGACTGAACCTCAAGTGGATGCTTAGACTTATGTCAACTTTAGATTACGTCGCACGCTACGGGACGGCTTCTGGCGATGTCCACGCGCCTCGCCGCCCATACCGCGATGTGATCAGTCACCGCTTTTCTCCTTTGGTGACAGGAAGATCGGGCGCCGAGACGTCGTACACCTTCGCCTGCCGCTTCATCAGCACGCTGAGTACCTCGGCCTTGCGCTCGCTGTCATCGGAACTACCCCAAACGACCTTGACCCCGGCGCTGAGGTTGAGGGTGATCGAGTCCGGCGACGCCGCCGAGATCGAGCCCACCTGCGCCCGCAACGTGTCCGGCAGGGCCGCCGACACCGTCACCACCGAGTGGATCGTGACGTCGCGCCGGATCCCGGTCACCTTCGCCTCCGGCAGGCCGCCCGGCCGGTCCGGGACCGTGCGGTACGTCGTACCCGTCGCGTCCACCAACTCGTACCGCGAGCCGTCGGTCACCACCACGACCGGGACCCGCTCGGTGACCACGATCACGATCTTGCGCGGCCACGCCCGCGTCACCTGCGCGTCCGCGACCGCCGGGATCGTCCGCACCCGGTCCGCGATCGACCGCAGGTCGACCTTGGCCAGCGGTGTACCCGTCGGCGCGGCCGCGACCTGCTCGATCGTTGCCACCGGCACCGTGTCGGCACCGCTGATCCGGACCCCCGAGACCGCGAACGCGGAGGAGAAGTAGAACAGCCAGACGACCAGACCGGCCAGCACGACCAGTCCGCCGCCGACGGCCCAGGGCAACCAGCTCCGCCACCGCACCAGCCGTTGCCGGCGCGCGAACTTCTGCTGTGCCCGAGCCAGATCGACGCTCTGGCTCATTCAACAAACCCCACCCTTTTACTCCACCACAGGTACCGGCGTTGCCTCGGAAGGCTCGCGGGCCGATTCACGAGCACTGGCGCGTTCGGCCAGCAAACCAACGACTTCCGGGCCGATCAGCGTCACGTCGCCCGCGCCCAGCGTCACCACCAGGTCGCCCGCCTGGGCGAGGTCCGCGACCAGTTGCGGTACGGCGGACCACGACGGCTCGAACCGCACCTGCTCGGGCTTCAGCGGCACATGGTTCGCGATCAGGGCGCCGGTGACACCGGGCTCCGGGTCCTCGCGGGCCGCGAAGATGTCCATCACCACGACCTCGTCGGCCAGTGCCAGCGCCTCGGAGAACTCGGTGGCGAAGATCCGGGTCCGGCTGAACAGGTGCGGCTGGAAACACGCGATCACACGCCCCTCCCCTGCCACCTGGCGGGCCGCGGTCAGGTCGACGGCGAGCTCGGTCGGGTGGTGCGCGTACGAGTCGAACACCCGCACCCCGTCCTCGAGACCCTTGAACTCGAACCGCCGGCCGGTGCCGGTGAACGACGCCAGTCCCTCGGCCAGGTCGGCCGCGGAGAACCCGAGCCCGAGGCCGACGGTCAACGCCGCCGACGCGTTCAGCGCGTTGTGCTTACCGGCCTGCTGCAGGTTCACGACGGGCAGCTTGCGTCCGCGGTACACCGGCACGAACGACTGAATCGCCCCGGTCGCGGTGATCTCGGTGACGCGCAGGTCCGCGTCCTGGGCCTCGCCGTACGTCCGGACGTCGATCCCGCGGTCCCGCGCGTACGACGCCAGCGCGCGGGCGCCCGCGTCGTCCTGGCAGATCACCATGAACCCGCCGGGCAGCACCCGGCCGCAGAACTCCTCGAACGCCTTCCGGTAGCTGGCCTCGTCGCCGTAGTTGTCCAGGTGGTCCGGCTCGACCGACGTGACGATCGACACCTCGGGCGCGTAGGTCAGGAACGACTTGTCCGACTCGTCCGCCTCGGCGACGAACAGGTCGCCGGTGCCGTCGTGGGCGTTCGACCCGGACTCGTTCAGGTTGCCGCCGATCGCGTACGACGGGTCCGCGCCGCAGTGCTGCAGCGCTACGGTCAGCATCGAGGTGGTCGTGGTCTTGCCGTGCGTGCCGGCGACCGCGATCGTCCGGCGGCCGACCATCACCGACGCGAGCGCGGCGGCCCGCGGCAGGATCGGGATCCCGGCCGCGCGGGCGGCGACGACCTCTGGGTTGGTCTCGCGGATAGCGGTCGACACCACCACGGTGTCGACGTCCTTCACGTGCTCGGCGGCGTGGCCGACCCAGCAGGTCGCGCCGAGCGCCCGGAGCGCTCCCAGCACCTTGCCGTCCTTGGCGTCCGAGCCGGACACCTCGATCCCGCGCGACGCCATGATCCGGGCGATCCCGGACATGCCGGCGCCGCCGATTCCCACGAAGTGCACCCTGCCCAGCTTCTCGGCCGGTTGCAGCGTGTCAGGTGCGGTGACGATCACGACGCAGACCTCACCACATCGAGGATGATCCGCGCCAATCGGTCGTCGGCGTCGGTCCGGATCACACCGGTCGCAGCTGTGGACATGGCTGTCAGACGCTCGCGGTCGAGCAGAAGTTGCGGCACGTTCGCGCGCACCCAGTCCGCGGTCAGCTCGGCGTTGTCGATCAGCACACCTCCACCTACGTCGACCACCGGCTTCGCGTTCAGCCGCTGCTCACCGTTACCGATCGGCAGCGGGACGTAGATCGCGGGCAGGCCGACACCGGACACCTCGGTGACCGTGTTCGCGCCCGAGCGGCAGACCACCAGGTCCGCGGCGGCGTACGCGAGATCCATCCGGTCGACGTAGTTCAGTACGACGTACGGCAACGGACCGGTCTGCGGCACCTCGAGGGTGTTCTTCGGGCCGATCGCGTGCAGCACCTGGATACCGGCCGCCTGCAGGTCCGCGGCGGCGCCCGAGACGGACTCGTTGATCCGCTGCGCGCC
Organism: Kribbella sp. VKM Ac-2571; assembly: GCF_004362255.1. NCBI lineage: Bacteria > Bacillati > Actinomycetota > Actinomycetes > Propionibacteriales > Kribbellaceae > Kribbella > Kribbella sp. VKM Ac-2571. The sequence continues at coordinate 119,591 of NZ_SNWS01000007.1, read as the reverse complement.
CTGTGAGCCACCGGTCACGAACAGTGTCGGCGCGTCCGGGTCGAGGCCGAAGAACTGCCTGGCCTCGGCGCGCAGCGCGGCCCGGTCCAGCGTGGAGATCGCCCGCCGGATCGGCAGGCCGACGTACTCGGCATGCGGCAGGTCGGTGCCCGGGAACGACGTCTTCACGTGCTGCGTGCAGTACCGGGCGGCGAACTTGTTCGCGATTCCCGGGACGGCGTTCCCCTCGTGCACCACGATCGGGGTCTTCCGCCGCCAGGCAGCGACGTACGCCGGGGTGGAGACGTAGCCGCCGAAGCCGACCAGCACGTCCGCCTTCGCCTCGTCGAGCACCTTCCGGGCCGCGCTCACCGAGGACAGCAGCTTTCCGGGAACAGCCAACAGCGCGGGCGTGGGCTTGCGCGGCAGCGGCACCGGCGGGATCAGCTCGAGCCGGTACCCGGCCTCGGGGATCACGCGGGTCTCGAGACCGCGCTCGGTCCCGAGGGCGATGATCTCGATCGTCGGGTCGATCCGGCGCAGGGCGTCTGCGGTGGCGATCAGGGGTGAGGTGTGGCCGGCGCTACCGCCACCTGCCAGGACAATGCTGGGCACAGCTTTCAACGCTCCCGCGGGTTCATTTGTACTTCATTTGTACGCAGTACGCCGCGAAGGCAACCAGCCGAAACGAGGTCGCCGGGTCTCTTTCAGGGCGGCCTGCGCGCCGGGCTCGGCCTTCGCGAAGGACAGCAGCATGCCGATCGCGATCAGCGTCGGCAGCAGTGCGGAACCACCGTACGACAAAAGCGGGAGCGGGATACCCACGATGGGTAGCAGTCCGATCACGGCGCCGAGGTTGACCAGCGTCTGCGCCATGATCCAGATCGTGATCCCGGCCGCCGCATAGCGGACGAACGGCTCGGTGTTGCGGGTCGCGATCCGCACCCCGGCGTAGGCCAGGGTGAGGAACAGGGCGAGCACGGTGAGCGACCCGACCAGGCCGAGCTCCTCACCGATCACCGAGAAGATGAAGTCGGTGTGCGCCTCCGGCAGGTTGCTCCACTTCTGCCGGCTGTTGCCGATCCCGACGCCCCACCAGCCGCCGGTCGAGAGCGCGTAGAACGAGTGGTAGGCCTGCCAGCCGACGGTGGTCGGGTTCGCGAACGGGTCCAGGAACGACGTCACCCGGTCCAGGCGGTACTTCTCCGCGTTCACGAAGTACGCCGCGACCGTGCCGACCACCGCGATGGTGGCGACGAACAGCCGGGTCGGCGCCCCGACGATCCAGATCATGCCGATCATCACGGCCATCAGCACCAGCGCCGTACCGAGGTCGTGCTGCCCGACCACCAGCGCGATCACCAGACCGCAGACCGGCACCATCGGGACCAGCAGATGCTTCCACTGGGTGAGCAGCTTCTCCTTGCGTGCATAGAGATCCGCGCACCACATCACCATCGCCAACTTGGCGAACTCGCTCGGCTGGATCTGCAGCGGACCGCCGAGGTTGAGCCAGTTGGTGTTGCCGTTCACGCCGACACCGAGGCCCGGGATGTAGGTCAGCACCAGCAGGAACATCGACCCGAGCAGCGCGACGTACGCGAGCATCCGGAAGTGCCGCGGCGTCATCCGCGAGGCGACGTACGCCATCGGCAGGCCGACACCGACCCAGATCAGCTGCCGGACGAAGATCGTGTAGCTGTTCCCGTTGACGCGCAGCGACAGCACGCTGGACGCCGACAGCACCATCATCAGACCGAGCACCAGCAGCAGGCCGGTCGCGCCGAGCACGATGTGGTACGACGTCAGCGGCCGATCGAGCACGTCCTTGATCGCGGCGATCCAGGCACGCTCGCTGGTCTGCTTCTTCTGGTCCGGCTGATCTGCGATCGACGTCACGCGATCACCTCCGGATCAGTTGCTCAGGGAGCGAACTGCTTCGGCGAAGGCGTCGCCGCGGGCTCCGTAGTTGGCGAACATGTCCCAGGATGCGCAGCCGGGTGCGAGCAGCACGGTGTCACCCACCTGTGCGAGCTTCGCCGCCTCCCCCACCACGATCTCCATGGCTCCAGTGTCCGTTGACTCGACGACGATCCTCGGGACATCCGGTGCGTGTCGCTGCAGAGCTTCGGCGATCACGTCCTTGTCCTGTCCCAGCAGTACGACGGCGCGCAGGCGTTGGCGTGCCGCGATGACGAGCTCGTCGAACGTCGCGCCCTTCGCCTGACCGCCGGCGATCCACACTACGTGCTCGTAGGCAAGCAACGACGCCTGCGCGGCATGCGGGTTGGTCGCCTTCGAGTCGTCGACATAGTTGACCCCGGCAACTTCCGCGACGTGCGCGATCCGGTGCTTGTCGGGCCGGAACCCGCGCAGCCCGTCGCGGATCGCGGTCGCCGGAACGCCGAAAGCGCGAGCGAGCGCCGCGGCCGCCAACGCGTTCGCCACGTTGTGCGGCGCGGGCGGGGTGATGTCGGACAAGCTCGCAAGCTCCAGTGCCGACGTGGCGCGCTGCTCCACGAACGCGCGGTCTACGAGCAGGTCGTCGACGAGGCCGAGCATCGAGAGGCCTGGCGTACCGAGGGTGAAGCCGATCGCGCGGCAGCCCTCGATCACATCGGCTTCCTCGACCAGGTGCTCGGTGGCCGGATCAGCGACGTTGTACACGCACGCGACCTGGCAGTTCTCGTAGATCCGGCCCTTGTCCTGCGCGTACGCCTCGAGCGAACCGTGCCAGTCGACGTGATCCGGCGCGATGTTCAGCACGGCGGCCGAGTGCGCCGACATCGAGTGCGTGAAGTGCAGCTGGTACGACGAGAGCTCGACCGCGATCACGTCGTACGGCTCGGGATCCATCACGACCTCGAGCAACGGAAGCCCGACGTTGCCCGCGGCAACGGCACGGTGGCCGGCCGCCTGCAGGATCGCGGTCAGCATCTGCACGGTCGTGGTCTTGCCGTTGGTGCCGGTGATGCACAGCCACGGCGCGGCGTTGGCCGGATCCCGCAGTCGCCAGGCCAGCTCGATCTCGCTCCAGATCGGCACATCCCGCTCGGCCGCCTGCGCGAGCAGCGGTGCGTGCGGCGGTACGCCGGGCGACGTGACGACGACATCGACGTCCTTCGGGAGTTCCGCCGTACTGCCCGGGCCGAGGGTGATCGTGGCGCCGAGCGTCTCGAGGATCTGCGCCTTCTCGCGGAGTGCCTCGGTGTCCCGGTCGTCGAGCACGACGAGGTGCTCGGCGCCGGCCTGGATCAGGGAGTCGGCGCAGGCGTAGCCCGCCGTACCGAAGCCGAGCACGACGAACCGGGTCGTCACCCAGCCGTCATCGGTGCGGTTCTCCATGGTCACGGGGCCTCCCGGTCTGGACTGAGGAGCGGCGGGAGCGAAGCGACCAGAGCGACGAGGGAAGACCGGGAGCAACAGCCCCGTGACCCGCCGCGACGGAGTCGCGGCAATTCAACACAGCTCATCCGGTTACCCATTCCGCGTAGAAGACCCCGAGGCCGATCACCACGAACAGCCCTTGGATGATCCAGAAGCGGATCACCACGTTCACCTGTTCCCAGCCGAGCATCTCGAAGTGATGCTGCAACGGCGCCATCCGGAAGAGCCGTTTGCCGACGCCGGCGGTGCGTTTGGTGATCTTGAAGTAGCCGACCTGGAGGATCACCGACGCGGTGATGAGGACGAACAGGCCGCCGAGCAACAGCACCAGCAGCTCGGTCCGGGTCATCACGGCCATACCGGCCAGCGCGCCGCCCAAGGACAGCGACCCGGTGTCGCCCATGAAAATCTTGGCCGGTGACGCGTTCCACCACAGGAACCCGAACAGCGCTCCGGTCAGACAGGCGGCGACCACGGCGAGGTCGTGCGGATCTCGCACCTCGTAACACTTGGTGCCCGGAGCGGTCTGGCAGCTCTGGCCGAACTGCCAGATGCAGATCAGCGTGTAGGCGCCGAACACCATCATCGACGCGCCGGTGGCCAGCCCGTCCAGGCCGTCGGCGAGGTTGACGCCGTTCGACATGCCGGCGATCAGCAGCAGGATCCAGATCACCACCACGATCACCGGCAGTTCCAGCCAGCCGATGTCGCGGATGAACGAGATGAACGGCGACGCCGGCCGCTGCCCGCGGTCGTCGGGGAACTGCAGCGCGAGCACCGCGAACACCACCGCGACCATGGTCTGGCCGGCCAGTTTCGCCTTGCTGCGCAGGCCGAGGCTGCGCTGCCGGAAGATCTTGATGAAGTCGTCCACGAAGCCGACCGCGCCCATGCCGGCGAACAGGAACAGCACCAGGATCGCCGAGGCGCTCGGCGGCGTCATCGTGAACAACTTCGCCGCGAAGTACCCGACGATGGTCGCGGCGATGAACACGGTGCCGCCCATGGTCGGCGTACCGCGCTTGACCTGATGCGACTTCAGCCCGTCGTCCCGGATCTCCTGGCCGTAGCCGCGGCTGGCCAGCCACTTGATCGCGTACCGGGTGCCGAGCAGTGTCAGCACCATCGCGACGGCGCCGCCGAACAGGATCGAGATCACTGGGCGTCCTCCACCAGCGCGTCGGCGAGGCTGCGCAGCTTCGCCGCCTTCGAGGACTTCACCAGTACGACGTCACCCGCGCGGAGCTCTCGGCGCAGCAACTCCAGCGCCTCGGGGATGGTCTCGACGAACGCGGACTCCTTGCCCCACGAACCTTCCAGCGAGGCGCCGAGGTGGATCGGTTTCGCGCCCTCGCCCACCACGAGCAGCCGGTTCACGTCCAGCCGGACGGCCAGCCGGCCGATCGCGTCGTGCTCGTCGGCCGAGGTGTCGCCGAGCTCGAGCATCTCGCCGAGCACCGCCCAGGTCCGCGCACCGCGAGAACGGCCGATCGCGGCCAAGGACTTCAGGGCCGCGCGGGTCGACTCCGGGTTCGCGTTGAACGCGTCGTTGATGATCGTGACGCCGTCCGGCCGCTCGGTCAGCTCCATCCGCGCCGCGGACACCCGCTCCGCGGCGTTCAGGCCGTCGGTGATCTGCTCCGGCGTCAGGCCGATCGCGACACAGACCGCCGCGGCGGCCAGCGCGTTCGAGACGTAGTGCTCACCGATGAACTGCAGCTGGACCGGGGCGCTGAAATCGCCGATCTGCAGCGTGAACGCAGGCCGTCCCTCGCCGTCGATCTTCACGTCCGTGGCCCGGACCTCGGACTCCGGCGCCTCGCCGAACGTCAGCACCTGCTGCTGGGTCCGGCCGCGCATCGCGGCGACCCGGTGGTCGTCGGCGTTCAGGATCGCGGTGCCGCCCGGCCTGACGGCCTCGATCAGCTCGCCCTTCGCCAGCGCGATGTTGTCCTGGGACCCGAGCTTGCCGATGTGCGAGGTGCCGACGTTCAGCACCAGACCGATCTGCGGCGGCGTGATCCCGGTCAGGTAGGTGATGTCCCCCAGGCTCCGCACACCCATCTCGGCGATCAGGTACTTCGTCGTCGCGGTCGCCTGCAGCGCGGTCAGCGGGTGCCCGATCTCGTTGTTGAACGAGCCTTCCGGCACCACGGTCTCGCCGTACGGGCGGATCAGCTGCCCGATCAGGTCCTTGGTGCTGGTCTTGCCCGACGAGCCGGTCAGCGCGATCACGGTCAGATCGGGCAGCTTGCCGATGACGTGGCGCGCCAGGTCGCCGAGCGCCCGCTGCGCGTCGTCGACGACGATGCACGGGCTGCCCTCGATCGGCCGCGTGGTCAGCGAGACGGTGACGCCGGCCGCGGTCGCCGCACCGACGAAGTCGTGGCCGTCCACGCGTTCGCCGGGCAGGGCGACGAACAGTCCACCCGGCCCAGCGGCTCGTGAGTCGATCGTTACCGCGCCGTCCACCATGACACTTCTTGGGGCCGCGGACTCGACGCCCACGAGCTCACCGCGGACGGCGTCGGCGATCTCGCCGCAACTGACAGGGATCACCGGTCTGCCTCCAACAACTCACGCACAGTTTCACGGTCGTCGAACGGGTGGATCACACCGCCGACGTCCTGGCCCGTCTCATGACCCTTCCCGAGGACGACGACGGTGTCGCCCGGCCCGGCCAGCTCGATCGCGGACGCGATCGCCTGCCGGCGGTCGCCGATCTCGTGCAGGTCGGCGCCCGGAACCGCCTCCCGGGCTCCCGCGAGCGCGGCGGCCCGGATCGCGGCCGGGTCCTCGCTGCGCGGGTTGTCGTCGGTGACGATCACCACGTCCGCGGCCCTGGCCGCCTCGGCGCCCATCGCGGGCCGCTTCCCCGGGTCCCGGTCACCACCGCAGCCGACGACCGCGAACAACCGGCCCTTCGTCGCAGTCCGCGCGGCCCTCAACGCCAGCCCGACCGCGTCCGGCGTGTGCGCGTAGTCCACGATCACCGCCAGCCCGTCCGCACGGGTGAACGTCTCCATCCGCCCCGGTACGGCGGCGGTCCGCAACCCGGCCGCGATCGCCTCGGCGGGTACGTCGACCTGCCGCAGCATCGCCGTGGCGAGCAGGGCATTGGCGACATTGAAGTCACCCGGCAGCGCGATCTCCACGGTCAGCGTCTCGTTCGGCCCCCGGATGTCGAGCACCGTCGTACCGTGCTCGGACCGGTGCCGATTGGCGACCGTCCAGTCGGCGTCACCCTTCGCCGACACCGTGACCAGCGGTACGACGGTCTGCGCGGCGAGCCGGCGCCCGTACTCGTCGTCGATCGTCACCACCGCGACATCGCACCGCTCCGGGGTGAACAACGAGGCCTTCGCCTGGAAGTAGTCCTCGAACGTCTTGTGGAAATCCAGATGATCCTGCGTGAGGTTCAGGAACCCGGCAACCGCGAACCGCGCCCCGTCGACGCGGCCCAGCGCCAGCGCGTGGCTCGACACCTCCATCGAGCACCACGCCACCGCCCGTTCCCGCATTACCGCGAACAGCGCCTGCAGGTCGGTGGCCTCCGGAGTGGTCCGGACGCTCTTCACGACCTCGTCGCCGATGCGGGTCTGGATCGTGCCGATGAGCGCCGTCGGACCGAGCCCCCGCAGTACGGAGTCCAGCAGGAAACTGGTGGTGGTCTTCCCGTTCGTGCCGGTCACGCCGAGCAGCCGGAGCGCACTGGTCGGCTCACCGTAGATGCGGGACGCGATCGCGCCGAGCACGCTCCGCGGCCGGTCGGCGACCAGCACCGGAAGACCTGTTGCCGCAGCGCGGTCCGCGCCGGCCGGGTCGGTCAGTACGGCGACCGCACCCGCCTGCTGGGCTTTCGCGACGAACTCCGCACCGTGCGTGACCGCACCGGGCAGCGCGGCGTACAGGTCGCCGGGAAGGATCGAACGCGAGTCGAGGGAAACGCCGGTCACGGTCGCCGGCAGCCCAAGAATCGAGCTCTGCGCCGGGACCGGAACATGGGCGACGCTCGCGAGGTCGGCGAGGCTGACCGGCACGACGTGCCGAGGCCTGATCGCTGCGACCGCGCCGCCGGCGGCGGTAGGGGTGGACACGGGCCCTGAGGCTACCGCTCCGGACCCCGTGACTCCTATCTGACCCTTCGTCACCAGGCTGGGCGTCACCGCTTCGATGAGGTCCACGTCAGCGGGATGTTCGGCTGCTGCGCCCCGGTCGGCGGGACGACGTACTTCTGCAGCGCGTAGCTCATCACGTCTCGGAACACCGGTCCTCCTTGGAGACCACCACCCCGGGCACCCTGGGGATCGTGCAGTACGACGTACGTCACGAACCGTGGGTTGTCCGCAGGAGCGAATCCGGCGAAAGAAGTCGCCCAGGCGCCGTACTTGCCGGTCCCCGGAACGACCTGCTGCGCGGTACCGGTCTTGCCGGCCACCAGGTAGCCGTCGATCGCGGCCTGCGGAGCGGTGCCCTTCTTCGCGGTCACCGCTTCCATCATCGTCGTGACCTCCTTGGCGGCCTTCTCGCTGACCACGCGGCGGGCCGGCGCGGTCTGGTTCGGGACCAGGGAGCCGTTCGCGTCGATGTAGTTGCGGACCACCTTGGGCGGCACGTAGACACCGCCGTTCGCGACCGCGTTCACCGCGGCGGCCTCCTGGACGGCGTTCACCGACAGCCCCTGGCCGAACGCGACGTTCGAGCGGGTGATCTCGGGCCACTCGTCGCCCGGCGCCAACCGGCCCTTCGTCTCGCCCGGGAAGTTCAGCCCGGTCGGCTCGCCGAAGCCGAAGTCGTGCAGGTACTTCACGAACTGCGCGATCGGCATCTTCTGCGCGGCCATGATCGTGCCGACGTTCGACGACTTCGCGATCACTCCGGAGATCGTCAGGTTCATCGTGTCGTGCGACCAGTGGTCCTTGATGATCCGGCGCTGCACCTCGATGCTGCCGGGCACCTGCAGCTTGGTGTTCAGGTCGATGATCCCGGCGTCGGCCAGGGCCGCCATCGTGACCACCTTCTGCACACTGCCCGGTTCGTAGCTGCGCTCCAGGGCCGGGTTGTTCAGGTCTCTCGACGTGTACTTCTTGTTCGGATCGAAGCTGGGGTAGTTGGCCATCGCCATCAGCTCCCCGGACTTCACGTCCATCACGACCACCGTGCCGGCGCTGGCCTTGTACTGCTCGACCGCCTCCTGGATCCGCTTCTCCGCGAAGTACTGCAGGTCGGTGTCCAGGGTCAGCTGGACACCGAGACCGGGCTTCGGCTCCTGCACCGTGTGGTTCGCGTTCGGGATCTTGTTGCCCTTGGCATCGACCTCGTACATCGCCTGGCCGTCCTTGCCGGACAGCTTGTCGTTCAGTCCGTACTCGAGACCCGATTGGCCCTTGCCGTCGGAGCCGGTCACGCCGACCAGGGTGGCGGCGATGCTGCCGTTCGGGTGGCTGCGGATCGGGTCTTCCTCGGTGTACAGCCCGGCCAACATCGGGGCCTGCTGGTCCTTGGGCTTGCCCTTGTTCTGCTCGGCGATGGGCACGTTCGCGGCCTTGATCTCGGCCTGGATCGTGCTCCAGACCGTCGGGCTCACCTGACGCGCGAGGTACGTGAAGCGGCCGGGGCCCGACATCGCGGCGACCAGCTTCGCGGTCGTCGTACCGGTCAGCTTCGGGGCCAGGATCGCGGCCAGCTGCTGCGCCACGGGCTTGGTCTGCTGTGGGTCCGCGGTGATCGCGACCGCGTCCTCTGTGACCGCCAGCTCGACGCCGTTACGGTCCTCGATGGTGCCGCGGTTCGCGTGCAGGATGTACGACCGGGCGTTCTCCTTGGTCGCCGCCTGCGCGTAGCTGTCCGGGTCAACGCCCTGGAGCAGCACGAGGCGCCCGGCGAACAACGACAGGACGAACGCCATCACTCCGAACGTCATCCGCAGCCGCAGCGCCGGCCGGCCGAGCCGCAGCATCCGCGGCGCCTTCTTCACCTTCCGCTTCTTCGGCCGCGGCGCGGGCCTGTTCTGCGGAGGCCGCTTCTTCCCGGAGGTCTTCTTGACCGGCCGCTTGGCCGCGACCTTCTTGACCGGCCGCTCACCGGTCTTCTTTGCGGCAGCCTTCTTGACGGCAGTCTTCTTGGCAGCGGGTGCCTGCTTGCGAGGAGCCGGCGGCCGTTTCGCGGCGGCCTTCCTGACCGGGCGTGGTGCTGCCGCCGCCTGTGCACGCTCCTGCTCCTCGCGGGCTTTGCGGAGGAGGCGTTCGCGGGTGGACTCGGGCCGTTGCGGGGCGGTGCGGCCACTGTCCGTAGCGGATGGACGACGGGGCTGAGCCTTGCTGGGCGGGTTCCCCCGGCCCGGTGCGGCACCACGCTTGCGTGGCGGCTCGTTTCCCCGTCGGTCCGTCATCCGATCATCCCCGTGTGGTCGTGGCGGGCTTCTTCGTCGTGGCCGGCGGCTTGGTGGTGCCGGTCGGCGGCTTGGTCGTGCTCGTGGGCGGCTTGGTGCTGGTCTGCGGCTTCACCGGAGTGACCGGCTTGACCGGTGTTACCGGCTTCACGGGCGTCACCGGCTTGGTGGTCGCCTTGCCGGTCGGCGTGCCCGGGCCGAACATCGCCGTACCGGCCCCGGCCTTGCCTTCGGCCGGTACGCCGAGCACACGGCCGTCGGACAGCCGCAGGAACACCGGGTTCGGATTCGGCACCATGCCGAGCCGCAGCGCGCGGTCGGACAGGTTCTGCGGCGACTCCAGCGTCCGGACCTGCTTCTCCAGCTGTTCCTGCTGGTCCCGCAGCTGGTCGGCCTGCGAGCTCAGCTTGGTGATGTTGAACGTGCCGCCCTGCAGCTCCGTGTTCAGCAGCAGCAGACCGACCAGTCCGGCGGCCAGCAGCGACACCACGAAGATGACGAACGGCATCCGGGGCGGCCGGAACGGCGCGCCGTACACCACGCGCAGCCGCGGCTGCGGCTTCTTCCCTGTGCTACCGGCGACCGGCGTCACCCGCGCCTTCTGCGGGCTGAAGACAGTACTCATCAGGCGACCAGTCCCTTCTCCCGGATCCGCTCGGCCGCCCGCACGCGAGCCGAGGCGGCGCGCGGGTTCACCGCGACCTCTTCCTCGGTCGGCCGTTCGGCGCCCCGGGTCAGTAGCTTCAGATACGGTTCGTGCCCGGCCGGGATCACCGGCAGGTCGTCCGGTACGTCGGACTTGGTGCCCGGCGCGAACGCCTGCTTGGTGATCCGGTCCTCGAGGGAGTGGTAGCTCATCACCACGATCCGGCCGTGCAACGCCAGCGACCCGAGCGCGGCCGGCAGCGCGCGACGCAGTACGTCGAGCTCGCCGTTCACCTCGATCCGCAACGCCTGGAAGGTCCGCTTGGCCGGGTGTCCCCCGGTCCGGCGGGCCGCCTGCGGGATCGCGTTGCGGACCAGCTCGGACAGTCGCGCGCTGTTCGTGAACGGCTCGGTCTCGCGCTCGCGGACGATCCGGTCCGCGATCCGGCGGGCGAACTTCTCCTCGCCGTACTGGAACAGGATCCGGGCCAGGTCGGCCGCGCTGTAGGTGTTGAGGATGTCGGCCGCCGTGGTCGGGCCGGTCGGGTCCATCCGCATGTCCAGTGGCGCGTCCTGCGCGTAGGCGAAACCGCGGTCGGCCTCGTCCAGCTGCATCGACGAGACACCCAGGTCGAACAGGATGCCGTCGACGGCCGGTACGTCGAGGTCCTCGAGCACCCGCGGCAACTCGTCGTACACCGCGTGCACGAGGGTGATCCGCTCCGCGTACGGCGCGAGCCGGTCGCCGGCCAGGCGCAGCGCAGCGGGGTCCCGGTCGAGGCCGATCAGCCGGACCTCGGGGAACTGCCGCAGGAACGCCTCGGAATGACCGCCGAGGCCGAGGGTGGCGTCGACGACGACGGCACCGGGACGCGCGAGCGCCGGCGCCAGCAGCGCGACCACGCGCTCCAGCATCACCGGCACATGCCGCTCCGCAGCGTCCATCTCGACCCTTCCCGTCACTTCCCTGCCCCTGCGGGAGCGACCCTGCCCCCGCAGGTCATGTGTGGTGCGCGGACAGGCGATAGACAGCACCGTCCGGTCAGATCGCGGGTACGCCTTCCGGGGAAGTACCTGCTGGGCTTGGCGCCGGGGAAGTGACGCCAACACTCCAGGTCGGAAGTCGGACCCGTGATCTCACCGGACGGTCGGTGTCTCGCGGTCCTCGCACACTGTTCAGCTTGAAGTTCAGAAGATGCCGGGCAGTACTTCCTCGGACAGGTCGGCGAACGCCTGCTCCTGCTCCTGCGAGTACCGGTTCCAGTTCTCCGTGTTCCAGATCTCCACCCGGTTCATCGCCCCGATGACGACGCAGTCGCGATCCAGTGACGCGTAGTCGCGCAGCATCGGCGGAATGGTGACCCGGCCCTGCTTGTCCGGCATCTCGTTGGAGGCGCCGGCGAACAACATCCGTAGGTAGTCCCGCGCACCCTTGTTGGTGATCGGAGCCTGCTTCAACTGCTCGGTCAGCTGGACGAACTCGCGCTCCGGCCACACGGACAGCGATCGCTCCTGTCCACGGGTGATCACCAGACCGTCGGCCAGCTCGTCCCGGAACTTCGCCGGCAGGAACAGCCGTCCCTTGTCGTCGAGCTTGGGGAAGTGCGTTCCGAGGAACACGCTCCACCTCCCCGTTGCGGACTCTCCGACTCAGGCGGGTGCTTCCACCACTTCAGTTCCACTGCGCTCCACCTTACTCCACTTTCCACCACCGTCAACCAACTTCCGCCCCATTCCGCCCCCGCGCCGCCTGAATCCGAGGCTGAAATCCCGCGTGTCGCTGCCGCCTCAACCGTTGCCTCCTCCACTTCCCTCCACCGCGTTCCTCCACTTCGCTCCACCGCGTTTCCGCCACTTCGCTCCACCGGGCTGAACCACTCGGGGCAGATCTGCGTGAACCTTCCGGGCGGTCGGAACGTCGTACGCCGCACGCACCGCTTTTGCCGCCCGTACGCTTGGAGGGAACTTGTTTCCGACCCCGCCGTGAGGGCGTGCGCCGATGAACCCCGACATGAACACCGAAACGCCAGGTAACGAAACTCCCGCGGCTCTAGGCCCGACCCCTACAGCGGGTGAGAATGTGTCGGCATCCAACGAATGGGGAGGACACCGAGTGAGCACCACCGCGACCAGCTCGCCGCTGGCAGGAGCCGGGGACTTCGACGAGCTGTCCGAGGTGGCGGGCCGTGTCCGCCGGGCCATGGAGACCGTGATCGAGGGCAAACCCGACGTCGTCGAGGTCGCCATCACGGTCCTGCTGGCCGAGGGGCATCTGCTGATCGAGGACGTGCCGGGCGTCGGCAAGACGATGCTGGCCAAGGCGCTGGCGAAGTCGATCGACTGCACCGTGCGCCGGATCCAGTTCACCCCGGACCTGCTGCCGTCGGACATCACCGGCGTCTCGGTCTTCAACCAGGAGATCCGCGACTTCGAGTTCAAGCCCGGCGCCGTGTTCGCGAACATCGTCGTCGGCGACGAGATCAACCGGGCCTCGCCGAAGACCCAGGCCGCGCTGCTGGAGTCCATGGAGGAGCGCCAGGTCACCGTCGACACCACGACGTACCACCTCGAGTCGCCGTTCATGGTCATCGCGACGCAGAACCCGATCGAGATGGAAGGCACGTACCCGCTGCCCGAGGCGCAGCGCGACCGCTTCATGGCCCGCGTCTCGATGGGCTACCCGGAGCCGGCCGCCGAGCTGCGGATGCTGGACGGGCACGCGGCCGACGACCCGCTGGCGAACCTCCAGCCGGTCACCGACGGCCAGCAGATCCTCCGGCTGGTGAAGACGGTGCAGTCGGTGCACGTGTCCGAGTCGGTGAAGGAGTACGCCGTTGCGCTGGTCGGCGCGACCCGCCGCTCGCAGGAGCTGCGGCTCGGCGCCAGCCCGCGGTCGACGTTGCACCTGATCCGGGCGGCCCGTGCGGCCGCCGCTCTGGACGCACGGGAGTTCGTGCTGCCGGACGACATCCAGGAGCTCGCGGTACCGGTGCTCGCGCACCGTGTGCTGCCGGCGGCCGAAGCGCATCTCGGTGGGCGCGGTGCGGCCGACATCATCTCCGGGCTGGTCGCCAGCGTGCCGCTCCCCCGCACCCGCCGGGACTGAGACATGCGGCAGGCATTGCGCGGACTGACCACCAGAGGTCGAGCGTTCGTCGCGGCCGGTCTCACTGCTTCACTGTGCGCGCTGCTGCTCGGCCAGAAGGACCTGCTGCGCGTCGGCATTCTCCTGGCCGCGCTGCCGGTCGTGGCGGCGCTGGTCGTCGGCCGGACCCGGCTGCGGCTCCAGGTACGGCGCAGTCTCGCTCCGGACCAGGTGCCGGTCGGGACACAGGCGACCGTGGAGCTGACGCTGAGCAACCAGGGCCGGATGCCCGCGGGGCTGCTGCTGCTCGAGGACCGTATTCCTTATGTACTGGGTCATCGGCCGCGGTTCGTCGTCGACCGGGTGAGCCCGAACTGGCGTCGTACGGTCACCTATCCGGTCAAGTCCGACGTACGGGGATTGTTCCAGGTCGGGCCGTTGATGCTGACGGTGGCCGACCCGTTCGGGCTGGTGGAGACCAGCCGGACGTTCACGCGGAGCCAGCACCTGCTGGTCACGCCGCGGGTCTACAAGCTTCCCGAGATCCGGCTGGGCGCTGACCGGGCCGGATCGGGCGAGAACCGGCCGCGGGCGATCGCGGCCGCCGGCGAAGAGGACGCGACGGTCCGCGAGTACCGCGACGGCGACGACCTGCGCAGGGTGCACTGGAGGTCGACCGCGCGCCGCGGCGAGCTGATGGTCCGCCGCGAGGAGCAGCCCTGGCAGAGCCGGTGCTCGCTGTTCCTGGACGCGCGGACGATTTCGCATCACGGGCACGGTCCGTCGTCGAGCCTGGAGTGGGCGGTCAGCGCGGCCGCCTCGATCGGTATCGACCGCATGCGGCGCGGCTACGTCACGACGCTGCTCGGCGGGCCGACCACGCTGTCCGCGATCACCCACCGCACTTCCGCGGCGGTGCATCAGCCGCTCACGCAGCAGCAACTGCTGACCGAGTGCGCGACTGTCGAGGAGCACAAGTACGCCGAGCTCGGTCCGCTGCTGACCGTCGACCGGCACGCGCAGGAGCCGAGCCTCGTGATCGCGATCGTCGGCGCCTGCGGGACCGAGGACATCACCGCCCTGAACCGGTGGCGAACCAGCCAGGCGACCGGTGTCGCGCTGGTCCTGGACGCTGCCAGCTGGGCGGTCGGCGCCGAGGCGACCGAGAAGGCGGCCCGCATGACCGCCGCCACGGACGCCACCGAGAACGAGCTGCGCCGGAACGGCTGGCGAGTAGCCAGAGTCCGCCGCGGCGACCACCTACCGACCGTTTGGTCCGGCCTCGGACTCAGAAGCGGAAGGATCGCATGACCGGTCACGCGCGGATTTCTATTGCTGCTTGGGGAGCGACCGTGCTCGGGTCGCTCGTGCTCACGCCGGTGTTCTCCGGGCCGTTCCTGTTCATCAGCGCGTTCCTGTGTGCGCTGGTGACCGGTGTAGGCGTCCTGTTGCAGAACCTGCGGACCCCACGGATCGTCGTACCGATCGTCCAGCTGCTCGTGCTGATCGAGCTGCTGTCCCTGTTCTTCCTGCACAGCACGATGAAGTTCGGGCTGTTCCCGCTGAAGGCGACGGCGATCGAGTTCAACGCGCAGGTGGTCGACGCGATGGACTCGATCAACCGGTTCAGCGCGCCCCTGCCGCAGGACTCGCACCTCACGCTGTTCGCCGTGTCCGTGATCTCGGCGACCGGGTTCCTGATCCACATCATCGCCGTACAGCTGCGCCAGGCCGCATGGTCCGGGTTGCTGCTGCTGATCATGTACACGGTGCCGGCCGCGACGGTGCACGGCGGACTCCCGTGGCTGCTGTTCGTCCCGCCGGCGATCGGCTACATCGTGCTGCTGTCCGCGGAAGGCCGCAGCCGGCTCAGCCGCTGGGGCCGCCGGATCTCGGGCGTCTCGCACCTCGACGCGTCCGAGCCGGTCGAGGCGTCAGCGCTCGGTCAGGCCGGCCGCCGGATCGGGCTGACCGTGGTCGCGATCGCCGCGCTGCTGCCCGCGTTGCTGCCGACGCTGCCGGAAGGTGTCATCGGCAACGGCCTGGCCGGCGGCGGGACGGGCAGCGGGATCGGCGCGAGCATCTCGTCGACCGACCCGATGCTGGACATGGGCAAGAACCTGAAACGCGGCGAGAACGTCGTCGCACTGACCTACAAGGGCGGCCCGACCGGCGGCTCGTACCTGCGCCTGACCGCGCTCGACCTGTTCGACGGCAACACCTGGCGGATCGCGCCACGTTCCCCCGGACACAAGCTGAACGGCGGCGAACTGACACCGCCGCCGGGCTACACCGGCGACCTGACGAAGGTCCAGCAGTCCACGATGGAGATCGACGTCACCCGGACGTTCCGCTCCCAGTTCGTCCCGGTCCCGTACCCGCTGCACTCGATCTCGCTGAAGCGTGACTGGCGGTACGACGCCGGCGCGCTGGACGTCGTCTCGTCGAACGGGTCGATCGTCGGCGGCAAGAAGTACAAGCTGACGTCGTACGACCTGACCCCGACCCCGGACCAGCTGCACGACGCGATCACCACCGGCGCCCCGGACCAGTACACGAGCGTCGTACCGGAGAAGACGCCGCTGGACATCAAGCAGAAGACGGCCGAGATCACCGCCGCGGCCAAGGACAACAAGTTCGAGGCGGCGGTGCTGATCCAGAACTGGTTCCGCAGCGGCGGCGGCTTCACCTACAGCACGCAGAACTCCAAGGGCAGCGGGATGGCCGCGCTCGAGGACTTCCTGCTGAACAACAAGCAGGGGTACTGCGAGCAGTTCGCCACCGGGATGGCGCTGATGGCGCGGATCATCGGGATCCCGTCCCGGGTCGGTATCGGCTTCCTGCCCGGAACGGCCGGCAAGGACGGTCAGTTCACGGTCAAGATGCACGACATGCACGCCTGGCCGGAGCTGTACTTCCAGGGCGTCGGCTGGGTCCGGTTCGAGCCGACGCCGTCGGCGCGGGTCGCGGCCACACCGAACTGGACGGTCGCCTCGACCGAGAACCCGACCAGCCCGACGACCGCGCCGACCAACGTGCCGACGACGCCGGGCGACCGGGAGACCCCCGGGATCAACCATCCGAAGAACGACCCGAACCTGCCGAACGACAGCGGGACCGCGATCGTTGACTCCGGCAACTGGTTCACCAACGGCGGCGGCAAGGCGATCGCCGCCGGGCTCGGTGTGGTCCTGCTGCTGTGCATCCCCTGGCTGGTCCGCACACTGACCCGCCGACGGCGCTTCCTGCGGCCGCCGGGACGTACCGGAGCCGAAGGGTTGTGGGCGGAGATCCGGGACACGTCACGGGATCTGGGCCTCGACTGGTCCGACATCTCGACGCCACGGCAGACCGGCCAGTGGCTGATGTCCCAGCTGCCCGAGGAGACCCATCCGGCCGCGCGCCGCCTGGCCCGAGGGATCGAGGCGATGCGGTACGCCGGGGACACGGATCTCGAGCTGGACCTTCGCGACGACGCAACCGCCGTACGGCAAGCGCTCTGGTCGCGGGCCCGTGCCCGTCGCCGCTGGCGGGCGCGGCTGCTGCCGCCGTCCTGGCGTTGGTACCTCAGCCGAGGCACCAACGAGGCGTCCGATCTCCTGGACGAGTTCGACCTGCTCCTGGCCCGTATCCGCTCCGGACTCCTCCCGAAGCGGGCGCGCACCAACTAGCCGAGCGGGATCTGGTAGAGGATGAACCCCCGGTTCTCGGCCACCTGGTCGTAGAGCCGGCGGGCCGTGGCGTTGGACTCGTGCGTCGACCAGTAGACGCGTCCGCACGCACGCTCGCGGGCCCACTCGGTGACGGCTTCGATGAGCGCTCGCGCCGCACCGCGACC
This sequence comes from Kribbella sp. VKM Ac-2571, assembly GCF_004362255.1. NCBI lineage: Bacteria > Bacillati > Actinomycetota > Actinomycetes > Propionibacteriales > Kribbellaceae > Kribbella > Kribbella sp. VKM Ac-2571. The sequence goes on along the minus strand of NZ_SNWS01000007.1, from coordinate 102,266 downwards.
GCGAGCCTCCGGCGCCGTGAACAGATCTTGCAGGTAGCAGGAGTCGGGCGCCGTCGTACTCGCGTGCGTCAGGAAGTGCGCGATCCCGACCAGCTTTCCGTCCAGGCGTGCCCCGAGCGCGTGCACCTCCTCGTCCCGCTCGAACCTGGTCCACGCGTGCTCGAAGAACTCGTCCGGCATCGTGCGGCCGTAGAACTCGTTGTAGCCGGCGAACAAGGTCTGCCAGACGTCGCGGTCAGCCTGCTCGAGGCGTCCGATGGTGAGCATGGGAGAACAGTGCCACGCTCACGGGCCGGGGTGCGGCGATGAGTCAAAAAGAACCACACCCGCTCCACCAGGCACGGGTGTGGTCGAAGATCAGGGTCGCGCGCTCAGAGGTCCTCGTCGCGGCGGCGGCGCCAGCGGTCTTCCATGCGCTCCATGAAGCTGCCGGACGAGTCGTGTTTCGTCCGGTGCCGTTTGGTCGGCGGAGGCGGCGGGATGTCGTCGGACTCCCCCGCGTTGCTGATCCGCTTCATGCTCAGCGCCGCGATGTACAGGCAAGCCACCATCATCACGAAGCCGATGACCCCGATGATGGTGTTGGGGATGATCGCACCGGTCATCAGCACCACGATGCCCAGCACGAATCCAACGCCGGCAAGCACTGCCCGGCGCTTGTAGTACAAGCGCACATTGGTCCCACGCATCGCGGAAACGAACTTCGGGTCTTCCGCAGCAAGGGCACGTTCGAGCTGCTCGAACTGGCGCTGCTCTTCTTCCGAGAGGGGCACCGTCGATCCCTCCATGATGAGCGCGATCTCGATAGGCCGCCTCCAGTCTAGGCCGCGCCCGCGTCACACGAAACCCTGACCGGCTGTCCAGCGCGTCACGGTCCGGCAACTGCCCCGGCCAGACCGGTCCCAAACCTGTGTCCTTCGGCGTGTCGCTCACAGCCGGTGGCCAGCAACCACCCCGCTGACCGTGCCGAAGGTAGCCCGCTCGTCACCCTCCGTCGCGAAGCCTCAGTCGGCGCAACGGCCGACGGCTCAGCGCGTCGCGAGAATGTGCAGCTGCGTTGCCAGCGCGCGGAACGCCGGGTGCCGGCTGGCGGCCCGCTCGAGCTCGGCCAGCGAATCGGCGGCCCCCGGTTCGGAGTCGACGAACGCGGACGGCACCAGATCGGCGAAGGTCCGCACGCCGTGCACGGTATGGACCAGGAACCCGGCATCCGCCAACTGCGCCGTGATCCCGGTCTCGTCGAACCGCCGCGGCATCGGGTCGGTCGCACCCCAGCGCCCGTCCGGATCCTGCAGTGCGATCCGCGCCTCGGCCAGGTGCCCGGCCAGCGCCCGGGCCAGGACGACCGCGTTGCGCTGGGCAACCAGCAGACTCAGTACGCCGCCTTCGCGCAGCACCGACGCCATCGCCTGCAGCGCCTGGACCGGGTCGTCGACGACCTCGAGCACCCCATGGCACAGGACGGCGTCCGCGCTCGACTCCCCCGCCAGCCCGGGGAGCTCGGCCGCATCGCCCTGGACGCCGCGGACCAGCTCGCTAACGCCTTCGTCGCGGGCGCGGCGCTCCAGTGAGGCCAGCGCGTCCGGGCTCGGGTCGACCACCGTCACCCGATGCCCCTCGACCGCCAACGGCACCGCGAACCCGCCGGTGCCGCCACCCAGGTCGACGATGTCCAGTCCACCACGGTCCGATCCAACGCGGTCCGATCCAACGCGGTCCGATCCAACGCGGTCCGATCGAGGGCGGTCTGCTCCGGCACGGTCTGCTCCGGCGGCAGGGTCGGTCCGTTCGCGTGCCGCCAGCGCGACCCGCAGCGCCTCGCCCACCAACGCCGTCCGCACGCTGCGCCGCCGCCGATCCACCATCAACCCTCCAGCCGGTCCCCCATCACTACCCACCGCGCCACACCCTACTTCCCTTCCACCCGGCCCATCCCGCCGACCGTCGTAAGCAGTCCATAAGTCCCGGGATCTGTCCCCGGAGGCGCGATCGGCGCACTCTCGGCTCAAGGGGACAGCCGATCACCAGGGAGGGATCATGGCCATCTTCAGCAAGTCGTTCGACGAGCCGGACGAGCAACGTTCACCGGACAAGACGAGCGTCGACGTCGTGAAACTGCCGGGTGCGAGTGTCGCCCGGCTCACCTTCCAGCCCGGCTGGCGCTGGTCCGAGTGCATCCGTCCGGTGATCGGCGGCGACTCGTGCCAGGTCCGCCACGTCGGAACCCTGCTATCGGGCGAGATGGAGGTTGTCCACGACGACGGCACCAAGGCGAACCTGGTACCGGGCGTCGCCTACGTGATCGAACCAGGACACGACGCCTGGGTCGTCGGCAACGATCCGGCGGTCAGCCTGGAGTTCGAGTCACTCGCGGCGGAGACGTACGCCAAGGCCTGACCCCGCCGGCCCGATCCGGCTGAGGCAGCAACGGGAGGGAGCTGCTGCCTCAGGACGGGGTGCGGGCGATGACGTACAGGCGGCGGGTGGTTTCGGCGCGCGTGGTGATCGGGCCGCGCAGGTACCACTCGGTGTCGATGAGCCCGGCGCCTTCGACAACACTCACGATGTACGCCGGGTCGTGCAGGACGTAGTCGAGATTGACCTCGTGACCGAGCAGCTCGTCGACGTGACTGATCTCGTCGCCGGCATGCAGCGCGAGCACCAGCCAGCCGCCCGGGTCGAGCGGCCGTGTCAGCGCGGAGATCGCGTCGGGGAGCTCGGACGCGGCCAGGTGGATGAGCGAGTACCAGCCGAGGACCGCTGCCCAGCCGGAGCTCGCCGGTGGACGGCCGAGGCGTCGCAGGTCGCCGACCTCGAACCTCAGGTGCGGAAAGCGCCGACGAGCCTCGGCAACCATCTCCGGCGACAGGTCGACGCCAGTGGCGTCCGCGTCCCGGTCGGCGAGGTACGCCGTGACGTGCCCCGGACCCGAGCCGACCTCGACGACCGGGCGACCGTTGGCGTGGGCAATCACCCGGTCGAGCAGCCAGCGTTCGAACGGCAACGCGTCGAGCTCGTCCAGCAGCTCGTCGGCGTACGTCGTAGCAACAGCGTCGTACGCCGAACGCACGCGGGCGTCACGCTCGTCCGCACCGTCGGCTATCACCGTGTCCCGGTCGACGCTCTCCACGACAGCAGCGGCCGCCTCCGCCTCGGGAACGGGGCCGAGGAGATGGATCCAGCGGCGATCGTGTTGCCCGACGCGACGTTCCAGCTCGCGTACCAGCGGGTCCGGGCGCGCTGCCATTCGTCGCAGGCACGCTTCGACGTCGCTCCGGTCCTCGAACTTGTACAGCCGCTCGGTCCGCGTCCGCAGTTCGCCCGGCGCCTGGGCGCCGCGCAGCAGCAACACCGTGATGAGTGCCCGCTCGTCCTCCTCGAGTTCGAGCTTCTCGTCGAGGATCTGGTGGTACTTCAAGGTCCGGCGGCCGACGTCGGCCCAGACGATCCGCAACAGCTCCCGATCGCGCAGCGCCCGCGCGGTCCGCTCCACGGTGCCCTGGTCGTAGTCGACGACCGGATCCCGGTTGCTGGTCTGATTGCAGGCCGTCCGCAACGCGTTCGCCGTCAACGGGTACGACGCCGGCACCGTGGTCTGCTTCTCCAGCAAGCTCCCGAGAACCCGCTGCTCCTCGACGTCCAACACCGGAAGTCCGCTCACCCCGCCGACCTTAGACGCTGTCCGGCCGACCTTTGAACACCTTTCTGAACACCTTTCTCAACACCTTGCTGAACAGCCTGGGTGACTCAGCCGGGTTGGTAGGTCTCGGGGAGGGTCAGGGGTTCGAAGGCGGTGCCGTTGCAGGTGGGGCACAGGAAGTCCGATCGGATGCCGGACCGAACCTCGGACTGGATGCCGGAGCCGGCGCACTGCGTGCACAGGCCGTCGTGCCAGGAGTCGCCGGACAGCGCCTGGTGAGGTCGCGGGTAGTGCGTGTCCGGCAGGTAGCACTCGGCGCCGGTGAGGGCGTGGACGCGACCACACAGGTCCTTGCCCAGACCTCTCGATGGTTCGCTCACGGTCGGGATCTCCTCACAGCATGGGTGGGATCTAGCTGGCTTGCATCCAGGGCTGGGTCAGGACGGACTGGGGGTCGGTGGTCGCGGTGAGCACCGGGGTGGTGGACAGGCGCAGGCTGGCTTCCACCTGGGTGTAGAACGTGTCGACGGCACGCACCAGGTCGTCCGCCTCGCGGGTGCTGACGGCGCGCACCAGGCCGGCCTCGGCGGCGGCGCGCTGGGCGGCGCCGGCGGCGAAGAACGTGGCCCATTCGCCGAACTCGGGCGCGACCTCGGCCAGCAGCACCCAGGCGTTGCGCTGGATCCTGCGGCGGCTGCTCGAGCGGACCGGACGGGCGCGGACGGCGAGCACCGCGGCCGCGACCCGGAGCGCCGCGACATGCGCGCTCGAGTAGCGGATCAGGTGGTCGCTGGTTTCCGTGGCCTCGGCCAGGGCGGCGCGGGCACGGGACAGCTCTCGGCTGGCCGCGCCGGCCGCGGCCGGCGATACCGGTGAAACAGTCATCGGTCGGTCACCCTTTCCAGTTGCCAACGACCCGAGACCGGGTCGTGGGCGAGATCGAACATCTCCTGCCGTCCGTACCTTCCGCAGCCGGCCTCGACGCGGAAGACCGCTCGCTCCGGTCCCCACTCCGCGTCCAGCACTCCGACCGCTGCCGGGGTCCTGACGTCCGGTGCGGGGAGCGTGGCAGCGGGGCGCGAGCGGGGGTTGGCCGCCGCTGCCACGCCGGCTGTGTGCGTCCGGGCCGGACGAGACCTCGTACGGGCCGCCGAGCACGCTTCGGCGACGGTGGCCGCATCGATCCGCGCGAGCGAACCGGCGTGGGCGCGGGGGTCGTGAATCTGGCCGGTGCCGATGACGCCGCGCTCCCACCAGGCGGCGGTCTCGGTCCACTGGGACCTGAGCGTGCGGACCCGCCAGAGCCGGCCGCGCCAGAGGAACTGGTCGGGGGTCTGCACACCGTCCACGGGCACCGTGTGCACCTCGACGGCGTCGTCGAACTCCCACATGCTCCATCGCCTCCTGTTCATCCCCGGCGCTGCTTCAGATCTGGCTCTGCGTCGAGGACCGGGCCCCGAGCCGGCGGCCCGGCGGGTGGACACGGGGTGGGGGTCGAGGACCACCCCGGTGCCCGGCCCGCCGGGACCACCGGATTCCGATGCGGCCGCAACTCCGCACCGGAGCCGTTCAGCTGTCCGGCTCACCTCGGTCCGGCCTCCCGACGAAACCGGGATCGAGGCAATCGAACATCTGTTCGAACAATGGAAGCGTAACGCCGCCCGCCGACAGTCGTCAACGGTCCGTGGACCGACACGCCCCGACCCCGGCGCGTCGCCGCGGCCGGGATCCGGCCGCCAGACTGGACGCATCGAGGCGAAGGGACGCACGATGCGGAAACGGACAGCCGGAATCGCCGCGGCGGCGGTCGCCGTCGTGGTGGCAGCGGTCGCGCTGCCGCTCTTCCAGCCGTGGCGGCTCGCCACCGACAAGGTCGTCGACGAGGCGGTGCCCGGCGCTGTTCCGATCTCCACGACTTCATCGTCGACGACGCCACCGACAGTTTCCGTCGAGCCGAAACAACCGACACTGCAACGGACGCCGCAACCGCGGTTGCTCCTGACCGGGAAGCTGATCACGCACGAACACCGGACGTCCGGCACGGTCTCCGTGCTCGCGCTTCCCGACGGCAGCCGCATCCTCCGGATCGAGAACCTCGACACCTCCGACGGCCCCGACCTCAAGGTCTGGCTGAGCGACGCCCAGGTCGTCCCGGGCCGCGCAGGCTGGCATGTCTTCGACGACGGCAAGTACCGCAGTCTGGGCAGCCTCAAGGGCAACCACGGCAACCAGAACTACGCGATCCCCCGCGACCTGAACCTGGACACCTACCGCAGCGTCGCAATCTGGTGCGACCGCTTCAACGTTTCCTTCGGCGCCGCCGCCCTCACATAAGCAACTCCCCGACCGATGTCTGGGTGGCTGCTCGGCCCGATCCCGGATCGTGCGACAGGGAATCGTGGCCCGGAACCTGCTATTGCCTGTCCTCCGTCACCAGCACCTGTCCTCCGTCACCAGCACCTGTCCTCCGTCACCAGCACCTGTCCTCCGTCACCAGCACCTGTTCCCACTCCCCAGTCCCCGCTGGCCCCGCCAGCCAGCCGCCGCCCCGTTGAGCAAACGACGGGTTATCCCCTCGGATGTGGGGTTCTCTGCTGGTACGCGAGGGGAGAACCCCGCACACGTGGGGTTATCCGCTCGTGTGTGGATCAGTGGGTGGTCGTGGTAGGGCGTGATCGGCTGGCCGCATGCCTCGCCGCGACGTAAGGACTCGCCGCTCTCCGGAACATTTTCGCCGCATGCTGGCACTTTTGTTCCGCAAACCACCACCCGCGGATCAGTCACAAGAACCGGAGAACCCCGGCTGTCCTGACGGCGCTCCTCGGGCTTAGGTGTCCAGAACCCCGGAAACTTGACGGGTGGGCGCGGCCTTGCCCGGGATCGCGCCGAGTCGTGGCGTTTGGACGGCCCGGAACCACGGGGGGCAGAAGTGCCGCATAAGCTCAGGTGCGTGAGTAGTCATCCGAATGTGCAGAAGGTGGCGGACGCGCTGGCGGCGGCGGGGGCCACGGGCGAGATCGTGATCCTGGACGAGGCGGTGCCGACCGCGGCGGCCGCGGCGGCGGAGCTCGGGTGCGAGGTCGGCGCGATCGCGAACAGCCTGATCTTCGACGGCGACGGCGCCCCGGTGCTGATCCTCACCTCGGGCGCGCACCGGGTGGACACCGCCAAGGTCGCGGCCGAGCTCGGGATCGCGAAGCTGAAGCGGGCCACGCCGGAGTTCGTCAAGGAGCACACCGGTCAGTCGATCGGCGGCGTCGCCCCGGTCGGGCACCCGGGCCGCGTTCCGACGTACGTCGACACCGCGCTCGAGCAGTACCCGGTGATCTGGGCCGCCGCGGGCATCCCGCACTCGGTGTTCCCCACGACGTACGCCGAACTCCTCGAGCTGACCGACGGCACGCCGATAACGGTCAACTGAGCACTACCGACCGAGTACGGCGGGAACAGCGGTCCGCACGAAGCGCCTGGCGAGCCCGGCGCGGGTGTGCCGCCACCACGGCCCGGTCCGGACATCCGTCCCGTAGCGGCGGCGCCTGATGTCCTCGACGACGTCCGCGGGCGCCCCGAGACGCGGTAGGACGTCGAAGGCGGCGCGCTTGGTGATCAGATCGCCGGTGGCCAGCGTGACGTGCGCGCGGGCGATCGTGAGCAGGCTGAGGTCGACCCAGATGTCGGCGTACCAGTTGCTCCGCTTCCGGGTGGCCGGCAGCCAGAACTCTCGCAGGTCGCGGCGGATGAACGCGAACAGTTCCTCGTCGGTGGTCGCCGGCAGCAACTCGGCCGGGGCCGGGCCGTAGAGCGTTCGGTTGCCGATGGCAAGCTCCCGGCGGGTCACCGGCGTGACCGGGCGGTCGAAGTACCGGCCCTGCGCAAACGTCGGATGCCGCACCGAGGCGTCGGCCAGCTGAGACTTGAGCATGTAGGAGCAGTGCAGCTTGGCCGCCAGCGGGTCCGAGCTGATCAGCTTCCGGTGCAGGTCGGCCACAGCCTGGGTCGGCGGCGAGGAGACGACGGCGACCACGTCAAGGTCGCTTCGCCCCGGCTGGTAGTCCCCCAGCGCCAGTGAGCCGTGCAGCCAGATCGCTTCTACAGCAGCGACTTCACGGACGGACGTGACAAAGCCGTCCAGCAAAGGCTGGACGGCTTCGTCGATCACGGCAGACAGACTAGACGGCTGGTCGCACGTCCACGTCGGCGGCCCGTACGTAGGCCATCCGGTGGCCGAACCAGATCTGGTAGTACTCGTCGTTCCCGAGCACCTGCACGTGGTCCGTCGGCGGTTCCCCGGCGAACGTCACCGCGCGGTAGTAGTCGGTCTCGATGTCCAGGTCACCCACCGGGTAGGCCTGCCCCGCACCGATCGAGTACTGCAGCGGTGTCACCGTCTGGTAGGGAATCCCGGCCGGGTACGCCGACTGCTCCGGATAGGCACGCCCGTACACCGGCACCGACGTGAGACCGGCCTTCGGCTTCACGACCAGACCCGGCTTCGCGAACGCGTCCGGAGCCGACGCCGGGCTCTTGAACCAGGCCAGCGCACCCAGGTACCAGACGGCTACCCAGTCGCCCTGGCGCTGTGCGACGACGTACTTGGAACCCGCAGCGGCCCGGGAACCCATGTCGGAGACGACAGTGGTGCCGTTGGAGCCGTCAGGATGCAGACCGAGGTCCTTGACCAGCGGAGCGTTGTCGTCAGGCGCTTGGCGCAGGTAGACGAAGTTGGTGCCCTGCGGCTTGCACGTCGTACCGGGGGCGTCGCAGTTGGTGATCACCTGGACGTTGTCCGCGAAGCCCGGCTTGATCGTGACGATCGACCCCGCGCGCACCGGGAACACCGACTTGCCCCAGATCGGCGCGCCCATCAGGTCCATGTAGTGCTCCCAGTCCCAGTACGGTCCCGGGTCCCAGTGCATGCCGCGGACCGTGGACGGGACGGTGCCCGGCACCTGGTCGTGGCCGATGATGTGCGCGCGGTCGAGCGGGATGTTGTTCTTGGCGGCCAGGTAGGTCACGAGCTTGGCCGAGTTGCGGTACAGCGCTTCGGTGTACCAGGTCGCGCCCTGGGCGGCGAAGCCCTCGTGCTCGATGCCGATGCTGTGCATGTTCACGTACCAGTTGCCGGCGTGCCACGCGACGTCCTTGGCCTTCACGTGCTGCCAGATGTGGCCGTCCGACGAGCGCATCGTGTACTGCCAGCTCACGTACGTCGGGTCCTGGACCAGGTTCAGCACACCCTGCCAGCCGCCCTCGGTGTCGTGGATGACGATGTAGTCGATCTTGCCGGTCTTCGGCCGGTTGGCGAGGTCGTGGTTCCCGTAGTCGCCGTCTCCGAACTCCGAGTACGGCGCGGGCAGCCACTCGCAACCGAGCGACGGCGGGCACTCCACGTCGGACGTGGACGGCTGCACACCAGCAGGCAGCGACAGCTTGCCGATCTGCGACTTGTCCGGTGTCACGGCGACGGGCGGCATCACGATCTGCTGGCCCGTGTTCGTCGTACGGGCCGCGCCCTTGGCCATGATCGAGTAGACGTCGTCGGCGAACCCGGCCGCGCCGACCTTGTCCCCTGCCTCGGCGTACGACGCCACCGCGCCGTACCACTGCGCCGGGGAGGTCTCCGCGCCGACCGGCAGGCCGAGCGACTTCTGGTACGACGCCAGCACGGCGGCGCCACCGTTGATGTTGGCGGTCACGTCATTGCGCAATGCGCTCTGGTCGAGGCCCGTCAGCTCCGACGCCTTCTGCAGCGTCTGCAGCGACTCGGCCGTGGCGACCTTCTGCTTTCCGGACAGGTCCGCCACCTCGGACGCACCGAGTGCGGTGAGGTGCATCGGGCCGTAGCCACCGGACGTGCTGGGCGCGCCGGCATGGTCGTCCCAGCGGGACTCGGCGTAGGACACGGCCAGCAGGACCGACTCCGGTACGCCGTACTGAGCGGCGGCCGCGCTGTACGCCGACGCGGCGACAGTGGACGGTGCGGGCGCCGGGGTCGACGCCTGGGCTGGTGGACCTCCCAACGACACGCCGACCAGAGCGGCCGGCAGCGCTACCGCAGCGAGAGCGGCAAGAATCTTCGGACGACGCAGCATGATGTTCTCCTGAACCCGTGGGCGGGTGCCGGTCACTCAGACTGGCAGCCTAGTCACTGTGGGTCGAGGCGACGCGGATGTCAACGGTTAACCAAAACTCACGTCGTCGAGTTCGATACTGACGAAATCATGCCGGTGCCGAGGGTTACGGAGTACGACGATGGAAGCGCTGCCGTTGGCGGTGACGACAGGCTGGGCCAGTGGGGTGAACGCCTATGCCTGCGTGCTGATTCTCGGTCTGCTCGGCCGGTTCGCGGGCGCGGACGACGTACCGCACCCGCTGACCACGGCCCCGGTCCTGATCGTCGCGGGTGTCCTCTTCGCGGTCGAGTTCGTCGCCGACAAGATCCCGTACGTCGACTCCGCATGGGACGCGATCTCGACCGTCGTCCGGCCGGCGATCGGCGCGGTCCTCGCCGCGCTGATGTCCGGTCAGGCCAGCACGCTGCAGCAGGCCCTGATCGCGACCACCGGTGGCGTGGTGGCGCTGCTCTCGCACGCGGTGAAGTCGAGTCTGCGGCTCGCGATCAACACCTCCCCCGAGCCGGTCACCAACATCGCCGCGTCATCCGGTGAGGACGTCGCTGTCGCCGGTGTGATGTCGTTGGCCGCGTTTCATCCGGAGATCGCGCTCGTCATCGCGGGTGTGCTGCTGATCCTCGGACTGATCGGGGTGTACTTCGCGTTCAGGTTCATCCGGCGCGGTTATGTCAGGTTCAAGGCGTGGCGCGAGAAACGTGGTGCCCCTGCGAGTGGGAGCAGTGCTGTCTGATGGCGAAGGTGATTGTCGTGGGGGCCGGGCTGGCCGGTCTCGCGAGTGCTGTGCGGCTGGCCAAGCTCGGCCACCAGGTGACCATCTGCGAGCGCGACGAGCACCTGGGCGGCGCGCTCGGCCGGGTGGAGGCGGACGGGTTCACCTGGGATGCCGGAGCCGCCAGTACGACGCTGCCGGCCGCACTGCGCGACCTGTTCCGCAAGAGCGGCCGTCCGATCGAGAGCCTGGTGCAGCTGGACCCTGTGTCCGAGCCACGTCGCCACATGTTCACCGACGGCTCCGTACTCGACCTGCCCGTCAGCGACCGCGGTGCACAGGAAGAAGCGTGGACCGACCTGGCGGGTGCACCTGTGGCCGCGCAGTGGACCGCACTGGTCGACGGGTACGGCGATACGTGGCAGATCCTCCGCAAGACCTCCCTGGAGCCACCGCTCGAGGACAAGCTGCCGATCAAGACCATTCGCGCCCTCAAGCCCTGGCAGTCACTGGAGAAGGTCGCCCAGCGCGAGCTGACCGACGACCGCGCCCGTGCAGTACTACGGCACTTCGCAGCCCAGAGCGGATCGGACGCCAGCCTCACACCGGGGTACGTCGGCGTCTGGTCCTACCTGGAGCGCACCTTCGGCCGTTGGACGATCGCAGGTGGGTTCGGCGCACTCGCCGATGCCCTGGTGCAGCGCGCCAGCGAGCGGAAGATCACTGTGCGCACCAGCGCAGAGGTGGTCGCTGTCTCGACGGCAGGTGGCGCAGTGACCCGCGTACGGCTCGCTGACGGCGAGGAGCTGCTCGCAGACATCGTGGTGAGCGACGTCGACCCGCGGATCCTGTACGAGTCGCTAGTCGACGATCCGGTCGTCAAGAAGACCCGCAAGCGAATCCTGTCCACACACCAGGCGCAGGCGGCGTACGTCGTACATCTCGGTCTGAAGGACCCGGTGCCGCAGTTGCCGTTCGAGACCGTGCTGCACGGGACGCCGACCGTAGTCGTCCGCACAGGTGGCACAGCACCCGCCGGGCACCAGGCCTGGTCCGTGCTGGTCCACGGCTACCCGACGGACGACGTACTGGACCTCTTGGTCGCCCGGGGCCTGCCTGTCCGGGAGAACGTGGTGTCGCGGCAGACCTCGCCGTCCTGGTGGACCGGTGTGGCCTGGGAGGGCTACAAGACCGCCCGTCGCCGGGCCGCGAACGTCTCCCCGGTGAAGGGCCTGTACTGCGTCGGAGCGGGCGCGCACCCAGGCTCCGGTGTGCCCGCCACCACACTCGGCGCGGCCATCGTGGCGGACGCCATCGGGAAGGCCTGAGACCGCTGTGTGGTTGGACAGGGAAGCCAACTAAGATTGGTTGTTCCTGTGTTCTGAGTCGGGGCGGGTCCCGGCCGTAGAGAGGACCTCGGTGGATCAAACCCCCACATCGGCCGATCACGACAACCATGGCGGCCTTGACGGCGCTGATGGTGTGGAGCGTGCTGAGCTGGCGGCGGAGCAACAGCATGTCGACCGGGTCTACGGCCGGGTCGAGGAGGCCGCGCGGTCGGCGTCCCGGATCGCGGTCGACGGCCACCAGCGCGGCCAGGCGCAGAACGTCGGGCGTGTCCGCGACGAGGAGCAGACCGGTCTGTACGAGCGCGACGTGCTGGTGTTCGCCGCCGCGCGCCGGATCGCCGAGCTGGATGCCGAGCACGAGGGCCTGGTGTTCGGCCGGCTGGACTCCGACAACGGCGACGACGAGCCGGCCGCCACGACCGCGGACGGGCTCGACAAGCTGTACGTCGGGCGCATCGGTGTCCGCGACGCCGAGTACGAACCGCTGGTGATCGACTGGCGCGCGCCCGCGGCCGAGCCGTTCTACCGCGCGACCCCGACGGACCGGCAGAAGGTCGTCCGGCGCCGCGTGCTGCGGAACAAGGGTGCGCGGATCGTCGGTCTCGAGGACGACCTGCTGGCGCCGGAGCGGGCGCCGGAGGACCTGCCGGTGATGGGTGAGGGCGCGCTGATGGCGTCGCTGTCCCGGGCCCGTGGGCACACCATGCGCGACATCGTCGCCACCATCCAGGCCGAGCAGGACGAGGCGATCCGGGCACCAGCCCGCGGCGTCACTGTCATCGGCGGTGGGCCGGGCACCGGCAAGACGGTGGTCGCTCTGCACCGCGCGGCGTACCTGCTGTACAGCGACCGCCGGCGTTTCGAGCGTGGCGGCGTACTGGTCGTCGGACCGTCGGCCGCGTTCATGGCCTACATCGAGCGGGTGCTGCCGAGCCTCGGCGAGAACGCTGTCTCGCTGCGTGCCGTCGGCGAGCTGGTCGACGGTGTGAAGGCCACTGCGGTCGACGACGCCGCAGCGGCCGCCGTCAAGGGCTCGCTGCGGATGCGCGCGGTGCTGGCACGTGCCGCCCGCGACCGGGTGCCGAACGCGCCGACTAACCTGCGCGTGTTCCTCGGCGGCGCCACCGTCGAGCTGGACGCCAACCAGCTCGACAACGTACGACGGAACGCGCTGCGCCGCACGGCCCGCAACCGGGCCGCCGCCGAGGCACGGAAGGGCCTGATCGCCGCGCTGTGGCAGCGGTTCCCGGAGGACCTGCGCAACGGGCCCCTCGGCGACCGCGAGGCGTTCGGCGACCGTGTTGCCGACACCCCGGCGTTCCGCACGTTCTTCAGCCAGTGGTGGCCGGTGCTGACCCCAGAAGCGGTACTGCGGTGGCTCGGTGACCCCCGCCGCCTCCAGCGATGGGCCCGCAACGACCTGACCCCCGCTGAGGTGGAGGCACTCGCTACGGCGATCCGTACGACCGACGAGTTCACCATTGCCGACGTCGCGTTGCTGGACGAGCTGAGCACGTTCCTGGGACGTCCTCCGATCGTGGAGAACAACGACGAGGAGTTCGACTGGCTCGAAGGGTTGTCGGACGGCGTCAACGAAGTACTCACCACCTCAGAGCGCCGCGTCCGGGCTGCTGCGGCCCGGGAGGCCGAGGAGCCGGACGAGTACGCGCACGTGTTGGTGGACGAGGCGCAGGACCTCTCCCCCATGCAGTGGCGGATGGTGACGCGGCGCGGACCGCAGGCCAGCTGGACGATCGTCGGCGACCCGGCGCAGAGCTCCTGGCCCGACCCGGACGAGGCGCGGGCCGCGATGGACTCGATGCTGTCGCACCTGCAGCGGCACGCGTTCCGGCTGTCCACCAACTACCGGAACTCGGCCGAGATCTACTCGTTCGCCGGTGAGGTGATCCGGCAGTCCATCCCGGATGCGGACCTGCCGAACGCGGTCCGCAGTACCGGAGTGGAGCCGGAGCACCGGATCTTCGACGCCGGCAAGGTCGCCGAGGCCGCTGGTGACGCGGCGGTCGAGCTGCTCCAGGTGGTCGAGGGCACTGTCGGCGTCATCGTGCCGCCGGCGCTCCGCCCGGTCGTCGACCCGGTCCTCGCGGAGCTGAACGACCCGCGGGTGGTCGCGGTCAGCCCGCTGGATTCCAAGGGTCTCGAGTACGACGCCGTGGTCGTCGTCGAACCGGACCGGATCGTCAGCGACACACTGGGCGGCGTACGAGCTCTCTACGTGGTCCTCACCCGCGCCACCCAACGGCTCATCACCGTCAACAACACGACCCGCTGGCTGCCCTCCTAGGCTCTGTCAGGCGCTTTCAGGCGCGCGGTACGACGTACGACACGAGGTCGGCGTCGTTGGCCGCGAGGTCGGCCCAGCGGGTGGTGAGGTGCAGGATCGCGAGGCCGGTTGTCGGGTACTTCTGGGTGAGCTCGACGCGCTCGGGGCTGGTGCCGTCGAGTGCGAGCTCGTCGGCCAGCCACGGGATGCCCGGCGCGTGGCCGACGACGATGACGGTGCGGGCCTCGGCCGGGGTCTCGTGGACGACGTCCAGGATGCCGTCGGTGTCGGCGTTGTAGAGGCGCTTGTCGTACCAGACGTCCTTGGCGCCGACGCCGGCCTCGGCGACGTACTTCCAGGTCTCGCGGGTGCGCTTCGACGGCGAGCACAGGACCAGGTCCGCTTCGATGCCTTGGGCAACGAGGTGCCGCCCGGCGGCACTCGCGTCGGCGCGGCCGCGGTCGGCCAGCGGGCGCTCGAGATCAGGCATGGTCTCCGGCGGCACCGCCTTGGCATGCCGGAGCAGGACGAGAGTGCGGTCGATCAACAGGTCCGACGGGTCAGCCATTGGGTCAGGATACGACGGCTGCCGTGAGGTTGCGGAACACCTGACGCGTTGCGGTGGACCTGTTCAGGGTGATGAAGTGGATGCCTGGCGCGCCGCCGGCCAGCAAGCGTTCGCACAACTCGGTGGCGATCTCGACACCGACCTCGCGCACGGCGGCCGGGTCGTCCTCGACGGCGAGCAGCCGGTCGGTGACGGCGGTCGGCAGCGCCATGCCGGTCAGGTCGGCCATCCGCTGGATCTGCTTGATGTTGGTGACCGGCATGATGCCCGGCAGCACCGGAATCTCACAGCCGAGCGCGGCGGCCCGGTCGACGAGCCGGAAGTAGTCGTCGGCGCCGAAGAACATCTGGGTGATGGCGTAGTCGGCACCGGCCTGGGCCTTCGCGGCAAGCACCTGCGCGTCCGCCTCGAGCGAGGCCGCCTCCGGATGCTTGTCCGGGAAGGCAGCGACGCCGACGCAGAAGTCGCCCAGCGAACGGATCAGCTCGACCAGCTCGGTGGCGTGGTTGAGGCCTTCGGGGTGCGCGACCCACGGCTGGTTCGGTCCGCCCGGCGGGTCGCCGCGGAGCGCGAGCATGTTGCGGACCCCGGATCCGGCGTACGCGCCGATCACGGAGCGGAGCTCGTCGCGGGAGTGCGCGACGCAGGTCAGGTGCCCGAGCGGCGTCAGCGACGTGTCCTGCGCGACCCGCTCGGTGACCCGGATGGTGCCGTCACGCGTCGTCCCGCCGGCGCCGTACGTGATCGAGACGAAGGTCGGGCGCAGCTGCTCGATCTCGCGGATCGACCGCCACAGCACCTCCTCCGCCTCAGGGGTCTTCGGTGGGAAGAACTCGAACGAGAAGGACCGGTCTCCGGACGCCAGCAGCTCGCGAATCGTCGGCGCACCGCCGGGACGCGTCGAGGGAAGACCGTTCGCCATGACGCCAGGTTACCCGCGGTGGCCCGTCGCGTCTGCCCACCGACTACGCTCCGAGACGTGTATGGCGATGTGGACATCCCGGCCGAGATCCAGCGTGCACTGAGCGGGTTCCTCGACCGTCAGGAGGAGCGGCTGACGGCCATCGGCCCGGAGCTGGCCGAGCAGGTGCAGGCCGCTCGGGACGCGACCAGTGGCGGCAAGCGGTTGCGTCCGTCCTTCTGCTACTGGGGTTTCCGGGCCGCGGGCGGCGATCCGGCCGAACCGATCCTGACCGCCGCGGCGAGCCTGGAGATGCTGCACGTCAGCGCGCTGGTGCACGACGACGTGATGGATTCCTCCGACGTACGACGGAGTGCGCCGGCCGCGCATCGCCGGTTCGAGGCGCTGCAGCGGGCACGGTCCGCGAAGTCCGGACACGGTGCGGATCCGGTCGGATTCGGCGTCGGCGCCGCGATCCTGCTCGGCGACCTGTGCCTGATCTGGGCCGACGAGCTGCTGCACACGTCGGGATTCGACGCGTCGGCATTGGCCCGGGCGGAGCAGTACTTCGACGCCGTACGGGTCGAGGTGACGGCCGGGCAGTACCTCGATCTGCTCGCGCAGGCGAGTGGCGAGTCGGACATGGACCTGGCGTTGCGCGTGCTGCGGTACAAGTCGGCGACGTACACGATCGAGCGTCCGCTGCACGTCGGTGCCGCGTTGGCCGGCGGGGACGCGCAACTGATCTCGTCGCTGTCCGGGTACGGGCTGCCGCTGGGCGAGGCGTTCCAGCTGCGGGACGACCTGCTCGGGGTGTTCGGCGATCCCGCCGTGACAGGCAAGCCGGCGGGGGACGATCTGCGCGAGGGCAAGCGGACGGTCCTGATCGCGTACGCCGTCGACCACGCGTCGGAGATCCAGCTGACCGAGTTCGACCGGCTCTTCGGGCGCCCGGACCTCGACGACGACGAGATCCAGCTGCTCCGCGAGATCCTCCAGGACTCCCGCGCCGTACAGGCCTGCGAAGACCTCATCACCGACCGCACCGAGGACGCCCTCGACGCCCTCGATCGCGCTCCCCTGGCCGACGACATCGCCCGCAAGGCCCTCACGGACCTGGCCGTCGCGGCGACCTCACGCGTCGTCTAGGTCCTACCTATTGCTCCGCCAGCATGTTGATCAGGCGGAGGAGATCCGCGGTGGCGGGGAGGTTGCCGAGGATGATGACCTTGAGGACGGCGCGCTCCTCGTCGTAGATCGTCTCGGCCTTGAGGTTGACCGCTTCGGGCTGGTTGAGCGCGCCGTGGATGTGCGTGCTGAGTCGATCCGCGGTGGCGCGGTCGACCGCGTCGATGTGGACGATGCTGGACGCCTCGACGTGCCGCGCGGAGCGGTCGACGTCGACCACGGCAGCCGGCGTACCGGTGAATTCCTCGAGGTCCTCGCGGGTGATGCGGTACTGCTTCCCGATCCGCACCGCCTTCAGGCGCCCGTCGCGGACGTAGTTCCGGATGGTCCGAACGTGCAGGCCCAGCTGGTTCGCCACCTGCTCCACCGAATACAGCTCCTGGGCCATCTTCTCAGCGTACGGCACGTTCCTTAGAATTCCCTATAAATAGCTGATTCCCGGCATTTACGGTATTTTGAGGTACATGGAGTTACTGGCTGGGGTGCGGGTCCACGTGAGTGACACGTCGCTCGACAACGAGAGCGACGCCGTACAGCTGATCGTCGACGCGCATTACGCGCATCAGGCCGAGTGGATCGCCTTTACGCCGGAGCAGTTGGGCGACGCGTTCTTCGAGCTGAGTACCGGGCTCGCGGGCGCGATCACGCAGAAGTTCGTGATGTACCGGATGGGCTTGGCGGTCGTCGGTGACATCTCGAAGCGGGTCGCGGCGAGCAAGCCGCTCGCGGACTGGGTACGGGAGAGCAACCGCGGCCGCAATCTGCTGTTCGCGGCGGACCTCGGGGAACTGGAGGAGCAGCTACAGGACCGGCAGTGAGCTCAGCAGGTCAGGTGTTTCCGTCTCGGCGATGAGCACCCGGAGCTGGCCGGAGTTCGTGGTGTCCTCGGCGAAGATCTGGAGTGCGACGTCGACCGTGTCGTGGTCGTGTTCGAGCAGGTGCAGCAGCCCGGTCCACAGCACGACCTCGGGCGCGCCCGTCGACCGGTCGCTCAGCGAGTCGGCGAGTGCGTCCCAGTTCCGGCCGAACCAGCGCGGCAGGTCGAACGCGGTCGCGCACAGGTCGAGGAACCCGGTCTTGTCGTGGATCTCGGCGGTGTCGAGGAGCACGAACCCGAACCCGGCGGCGGCAGCATCCCGCCGTACGTCGGCAACACCCGAAGCGGACGGCCAACGGTAGACACCCGGCCGCAACCCTTCGGCCAGCAGCGTGCTCAGCGAGGTCATGAAGTTCCCCCGTCTTCCGCGATTCGGCGGAAGGACTTGTAGTGGTCGTCCGTGTAATAACGCTCGCCGGCATTCCCGGTCACGATCCGGCGCGCGCCTCGGTCGTTCTCCCCCGGCGTCTTCACCGTGTACTCGTGGTAGTAGCCGCGGTCGCGCTTCGGCAGGATCTTCTCCAGGTTGCCGAACACCACACCGTCGCGGCTGTACGGGTACGGCCCGCCCTGATCGATCAGCTTCAGCGTGTCCTGCCCCTCCTTCGGCAGGTCCGCCACTGCGACGTACTTGAGACCGCTCGTCGGATCGACTCCACCTGACGAGGCCTTCTTGTCGGCCGAACAGCCGAACAGCGACGCCGCCAGAGTGACCACCAGCATGGCGATCACCACGACCGCAACGATCCGTGCGGCCTTCGGGTTGTTGATCACCGCAGCCTCCGACTGAACTCGGCGGCCGCCTCCCCCGGGTCGTCCGCCTCGGTGATCGCCCGTACGACGACCACTCGCGTGGCTCCTGCTTCCAGTACCTCGTCCAGCCGCTCCAGATCGATGCCACCGATCGCGAACCACGGCTTCGACTGTTTACGGCCTGCCGCGTACGACACCAGGTCCAGTCCGGCGGCCTGGCGCCCCGGCTTGGTCGGCGTCGCCCAGGTCGGCCCGACACAGAAGTAGTCCGAGCCCACCTCGTCGGCCGCGGCGTTCACCTGGCTGAACGTGTGCGTCGAGCGCCCGACGACCGGACCGGGCCCGACGATCGCGCGAGCGGCATGCACCGGCAGATCACGCTGTCCCAGATGCAGTACGTCGGCACCCGCGGCAAATGCGATGTCAGCGCGGTCGTTGACGGCCAGCAGCTTGCCGTGCCGCCGGCACGCGTCCGCGAACACCTCCAGCGCGGCCAGCTCGTCGGCGGCCTCCATCTCCTTCTGCCGGAGCTGCACCATGTCCACGCCGCCGGCCAGCGCGGCGTCCAGGAACTGTTCGAGGTCGCCCTGCTTCTCGCGCGCATCCGTGCACAGGTAGAGCCGGGCATCCGCGAGACGGTCGGTGTGGTCAGTCACACCCCAAAGCCTGCCATGTCCCACCCCACGTAGGGTTGAGGGCATGCTGTGTTGGATGCCACGCCTCCGGCGCGGCGGGTCACGGGGCTGTGACTCCCGGTCTTCCCTCGTCGCTCTGGTCGCTTCGCTCCCGCCGCTCCTCAGTCCAGACCGGGAGGCCCCGTGACCGACGTGGTTGTTATCGGCGGCGGACTCATCGGTCTGGCGACCGCGTGGCGGCTGGCCGCAGACGGTATCCAGGTGACGGTATGTGACCCCACACCCGGCGCACAGACGTCGAACGTCGCGGCCGGCATGCTCGCCCCGGTCACCGAGGTGGAGTACGGCGAGGACGACCTGCTGGCGCTCAACCTGGCCTCCGTGAACGCCTGGCCCGCCTTCGCCGCCGAGCTCGAAGAACTCACCGGACAGCCCGCAGGCCTCCACCAGACCGGCACACTGTCCGTCGCGTACGACGTGGACGACGCAGCAGCGCTCCGCAGGCTCGCCGAATACCAGCGACGCCTCGGCCTCGAGGTAGAAGAGCTGTCCGGTCGCGACGCCCGCCGCCGCGAGCCCATGCTCGCCACAGGTGTCTCCGGTGGCGTCTGGGTCCCAGGCGACCATTCCGTCGACAACAGGCAGGCGTTAGCGACTCTGCTCCGCGCCCTCGAGCTCTCCGGCGTACAGCTCATCCGCCAACGTGTTACCCGAGTCATCACATCCGGTACGACGGCACTCGGCGTACAGCTGGAGAACGGCGACACGGTGCACGCAGGTCATGTGATCGCGGCAGCGGGGCCTTGGTCGTCGCAGCTGGACGGCGTACCCGAGGAGCTTCGTCCGCCGGTGCGTCCGGTGAAGGGTGAGGTACTGCGGTTGCGGGTCCCGGAGGCGTACCGCCCGGCGCTCCAGCACACTGTGCGCGCCACAGCCCGTGGCTTCTCCGTCTATCTCGTCCCGCGACCAGGTGGTGAGCTGGTGGTCGGCGCGACCAGCACCGAGCTCGGCTACGACACCCGGGTGCTGGCAGGTGGTGTGTTCGCCCTGCTCCGCGACGCGCGCACCGTGCTCCCGGTCATCGACGAGCTCGAATTCGTGGAGTCGATCGCGGGCCTCCGCCCGGCGACACCGGACAACGCACCGATCCTCGGCCCGTCCGGCCTGGATCGGTTGCTGTGGGCAACCGGCCACTACCGCAACGGCGTACTGCTGACGCCCGTCACCGCACAGATCCTCGCGGAGACCGTGCGCACCGGCACGCTCCCCGACCTCGGCAAACCCTTCCTCGCGAGCCGCTTCGGGCACTGACTCACCGTTGCCCGCAGCAACCGGAAAGATTGTGAACGACAACAATGTAGTTCAGCCTTGAATTGTAACCTTTGCGTTACAGGCGTAACACCAACCCCAGTGGCCCCTGTTGTCACATCAGTACCAGCACATACGGTCAAGTGACGTTCACACGGGGAGTTGGTTGCGATGCGCAACGTCATACGGATCTTGAGCGGCCTGGCGGTACCGGTGCTGACCGCGGCGGTGATCACCGCCGGCTCGCCCGGCTTCGGCGCGTACAAGGTCAAGGAGGGCGACACCCTCAGCCACATCGCCGGCCGCTACGGCACGACGGTCTCGACACTGGTCGCGCTCAACAAGCTGCCCGGCAACGGCAACGCGATCTACGCCGGCGAGGTGCTCAAGGTCCCCGGCAAGGGGGCAACGACCACCACGACCAAGACGCGCTCGAAGCTCGGACGGGTGACGTACGTCGTGAAGCCCGGCGACACTGTTTCCGGGATCGCCAAGCGCTTCAAGTGCTCGCAGGCCAACCTGCTCGCCGCGAACGGACTTAAGGCCGGCGCCCGCATCTACGCCGGCAAGCCGCTGCAGGTGCCGGTGAAGCTACGCTCCGCGGCCCGGACCGACAACACGTTCGCGGGGCGCACGTACGCCGACCACGTCGTCGCAGCGGCCAACCGCAACCGGGCCACCCTGAAGAAGCGCAAGCTGCCGACCCGGACCCAGATGCGCTCACTGATCGTGAGCACCGCGAAACGGTACGGCGTCGACCCGGAGCTCGCGCTCGCGGTCAGCTGGCAGGAGTCCGGCTGGAAGCAGCGGGTCGTGTCTCCGGCGAACGCGATCGGTGCGATGCAGGTCATCCCGTCGACCGGCCGGTTCGCCTCCCGGATCGTCGGTCGCGAACTGGACCTGCTGAAGCCACGCGACAACGTCACCGCCGGCGTCGTTCTGCTGAGCCGCCTGACAGCCGCCGCCAAGCTCGATATCGCGGTCGCCGGCTACTACCAGGGCCTGGGCGGCGTGAAGAAGAACGGCATGTACGCCGACACGAAGCTGTACGTGACGAACGTCCTGCGCATCAAGGCCCAGCTGGAACGCGGGTGGGACCCCCTGCGGTGAGCCTGGCGCTGTCAGGCTGAGACGTTATCTACACTCTCTGAGCAGACGGTTTGGGGAGAGGCGGCTCACCGCAAGTGACGGACGACGTGGACACGCAGGTCAGCGACCGCCTCGTCGGGCGCGTGCTCGACGGTCGGTACCGCGTGGGCGCGCGTGTCGCGAAGGGCGGCATGGCCACCGTCTACGAGGCGCTGGACATGCGGCTGGACCGGACCGTCGCGCTCAAGGTGATGCACGACGGGCTCGGTGACGACGCCCAGTTCACCCGCCGGTTCGTGGCCGAGGCCCGCGCCGCCGCCCGGCTCTCGAACCCGAACGTGGTTGCCGTCTTCGACCAGGGCGACGACAACGGCACGCTGTTCCTGGCGATGGAGTACGTGCGCGGCCGCACCCTGCGTGACGTCATCCGCGAGGAGGCGCCGCTGTCCCCTGCCCGTGCGCTGGACCTGCTGACACCGATCCTGTCCGCACTGTCGGCCGCGCACGACGCCGGCATCGTGCACCGCGACATCAAGCCCGAGAACGTCCTGATCTCCGACAAGGGCGCGGTGAAGGTCGCCGACTTCGGTCTGGCCCGCGCGGTGAGTGCCAGCGGCAACACCGCCACCCAGGGGCTCCTGATGGGCACGGTGTCGTACCTGGCGCCGGAGTTGGTCACGGACGGTAGCGCGGACGCCCGATCGGACGTGTACTCGGCCGGCATCCTCCTCTACGAGATGCTCACCGGCAACAAGCCGCACTCCGGTGACACCCCCATCCAGGTCGCCTACGCCCACGTGCACGCCGACGTACCCCCACCGTCGCTGGAGCAGCCGAGCATCCCGCCGTACGTCGATGCGCTCGTGCAGCGCGCGACCGCGCGTGACCGCGACCTGCGACCGACCGATGCGCGGGTGTTCAGTCGGCAGGTGCACCGGGTGCGCATCGCGCTCGACGAGGGGCTGCCGGACGACCCCGAGCTGACCGGTGACCTGACGGTGCCGATTCACCAGATCCGGCAGGACAGCGGGTACGACGACGGTTACACGCGCGGCCAAACGCCCCCGGACAGCCAGCCGATTCGCCACGACACGATCGTCGTACCGGTGGACCACGGTCGGCCGACCGGCGCTCCGGCCAACACACCTCCACCGGCACCTCTAGCGGCACCGCGACGGCGCAGGTCACGGGGGCCGATCGCACTGATCCTGATCCTGGCGGCCGCGATCGGCATCGGTACGGCGGCCTGGTACTACGGCATCCACCGGTACACCACCACGCCCGACCTGGTGAACATGGAGCCCGCCGCCGCGAACGCGAAGGCGGCGGAGTCGGGCCTGCGGACGAGCCTCGACAACCAGGACTACTCCGAGGACGTGAAGAAGGGTGAGGTCATCCGCACCGACCCGAAGGCAGGTGACCGGATCCGGAAGAACGGTGACATCGGGCTCACTGTTTCCAAGGGACCGGAGCGGTACCGGGTGCCGCAGCTCGTCGGTCTGCAACTGGACGCGGCGCAGCAGGCGCTGTCGCCGATCAAGCTGATCACCGGGCAGATCATCGAGCAGTACAACGAGACCGTGCCGCAGGGCAAGGTGATCGCGATCAGCCCGAAGTTCAACACGGTCGTGAAGCCGGGGACGGCGGTGAACTTCGCGGTCAGCAAGGGCAAACGGCCGATCACCGTGCCGGACCTGACCGGCAAGTCGTACAAGGACGCGAAGAAGACGCTGACCAAGCTCGGCTTCGTCGTCGGGCGCACCACGCAGTACGACGAGAAGGTCGCCGAGGGCAGCGTGATCAGCCAGAGCCCGAACAACGGCACGCTGTTCGCCAAGGACAAGGTCTCGCTGGTCGTATCGCTCGGCCCGCCGCTGGTCGAGGTCCCGGACGTGAAGCGGAAGACCACCGCCGACGCGCAGAAGATCCTCGGCGACGCGGGCTTCCAGGTGACGGTGCAGAAGGCGCCCTTCAACCTGGGCCTCAACATCGTCGCGGCCCAGAGCCCCGGCGCCGGCCGGAAAGTCAAACCCGGCAGCACGATCGTGATCACCGTGCTCTGATTTTGGTCTATCCGCAAGCGATCTGATCTGATGTCCGGCGTGAACCACCCGCGTCTCGCCGTACTGGCCCTGCTGTCGGTTGCGGCCGCGTGGGGGTCGACGTTCTTCCTGACCAAGGACCTGCTCACCAGGATGGACGTCGCCGACTACCTGGCGTTGCGGTTCCTGATCGCGTCGGTCGCGCTGGTGCTGGTCCACCCGCCCGCGATCGCGCGGCTGAGCCGCCTGGACCGCGGTCGCGCCGTTGCCCTCGGCATCACGTACGGCATCGCCCAGCTCCTCCAGACCGAGGGCCTGCGGCACACCTCGGCGAGCGTCTCCGGCTTCGTCACCGGCATGTACGTCGTCTTCACCCCGCTGCTCGGCGCCGTGATCCTGCGGCACAAGATCGGCCGCTGGGCCTGGGTCGCGGTGGTCCTCGCCACGACCGGTCTCGGCGTACTGTCCCTGCGCGGATTCAGCCTGGGCCAGGGCGAGCTGCTGACCCTGGCGTCCGCGGGCCTCTACGCGCTGCACATCATCGGCCTCGGCGCCTGGTCGACCTCGAGGAACGCGTTCGGTCTGTCGTCGCTGCAGATGATCGTGATCACCTGCGTCTGCGCGATCGGCGCCCTGCCCGGCGGGTTCTCGGTGCCGAGCACCGGCGGCGACTGGGTCAGCGTGATCTACATGGCGCTGGTCGCCGGAGCCCTCGCGCTGATCGTCCAAACCTGGGCGCAGGCACACCTGACTCCCACTCGCGCGGCGATTGCGATGACAATGGAGCCAGTGTTCGCCTCGGCGTTCGCGGTGCTGTTCGGCTCCGACAGCCTCACCTGGCGGATGCTGGTCGGCGGCGCACTGGTCCTGTCGGCCATGTACCTGGTCGAGCTGGCCCCACGGCGTAAGTTCGAGGCGGAAGTGCAGCACCTGGCGCAGTAGATTCGGCGCAAAAGATTGGGGGGACCATGCGGGAGAGTCGTCGGCGGGACCGGTGGTTCCCGTACGTCGTGATCGCCTTCCTGCTCGCGATACTGGCCGCCGGGACCGCCACCAACCTGGTCCGCAACCCGCAACCCCGCCTGGTCGCCGACGGCGTCCCCGGCGACGCTGCGCCCGCACACACCAGTTCGTCGCTCACGAGCGACAAGTACAACGAGCTGGTCCGGCACGCGCTGGCCGACCTCGACGCGCTCACCCTCCCGAACGGCGCGACCCTGGCCGGCTGGGACGGCCCGTGGCGGTACGTCTGGCCGCGGGACGCGTCGTTCGTCGCCGTCGCCCGCTGCGCGATCGGCCAGTACGACGAGGCGCTCGACGTACTGTCGTTCCTGGACCGCGTCCGGCCGTCGACCGGTCGCTGGCAGGCCCGCTACACCGATGCCGGCCGTCACGTCGACGACGGTCGCGAGCCGCAGCTGGACGCCTCCGGGTGGGTGCTGTGGGCCACCTGGTTCTGCCGCTTCGGCAAGCGGTACTGGGACCTCGTCGAGGAGTCGGCCGACCAGATTCTCAGCGAACTGGGGCCCGACGGGCTGCCTGCGCCTTCCTCTGACTACTGGGAGCGCTCCGAGAAGGAGCTGACGCTCGGAACAGTCGCCCCCTTGCTGACGGGCCTGCGGTCGGCCGTGCGGATCGCCACCGAGGAAGAGCGCCCGGCCGAGGCGAAACGTTGGCGGGAAGGCCTCGACAAGTTGTCGGCGGCAACCGACCGGGGCTTTGGGCCGGACTATCCGCGGACACCGGCCCGAGCCACGAGCTTCGTCGAGCCAGGTGTCGAACCGATCAGCCTCGGCGGCGGTGCCGACGCATTCGTTGCCGTACTGGGGCCGCCGTTCGCTCCCGATCGGCCCGTCGTGTCCACGGCGATCGACCAGGCGCACGCCGCACTCACGCAGCCCAACGGTGGCGTGACGCCTGGCGAGTCGTGGCGTGCTGATGGTGTGTCCTGGACGCCTCAGACCGCGTTGTTCGCGTTGAGCGCCGCAGCGCGCGGGGATCGCTCCGGAGCCGAGGCACTGCTCTCCTGGCTCGACCAGCACCGGACCAGCACCGGTGCGCTGCCCGAGAAGGTCAACCGGGACCTGGAGCCGGCCGGCGAGGCCCCACTGGCGTGGACTGCCGCACTAGTGGTTCTCGCCGACACAGCTCTCCAGAACCCGCTGCCGGTCCCGTAGTTCTTTTGGCTAGCAGATCTCCATCACGTCGTGCGTTGGCGCGTCCGGACGCGCCGTACTCGTCTTGCCCGAGTAGAAGAACGCCGTGGACGAGATGTCGTCCTGCAGCGGCAGGTACCGTCCACCGGAGCGCCAGCCGAGCGCCTGTACGTCGACGCGCAGCCGCTCCTTGAAGCGGATCGGGTCTGGCAGGTGGAAGCGGTACATCCCGAAGCGCTGCTGGCTCTGGTACTGCCCGTCCGGCCGGATCACCTGCGGCATACCGAGGTACGGCGTACTGAACTCGGTGTAGCCGCCCAGGTGGGGGACGTCGAAGTTCCACGCGCCACCGAAGTAGTCCTCGGTACCTGTGCCGCAGATGGTCGGGAACTCGTCGTCACCGTCCAGGTAGAACTTCACCTCGCCCTCACCCCACCAGCCGGTGCTGTTGACGCCCCAGGCCAGGTAGGTGCCGACGTAGTGCCCGGGCCCTTCCACACCGTCCAGCAACGTGTGCACGGTCTTGGAAGGCAGCGGGTTGCTCCGGCGCCACTGCGCGTGCAGGTACGCCGACTTGTCCGGCACAGCGCCCAGCCAGTAGTCCACCTGGAAGTACACGACCACTGCCTCGTCGTGCGTGTTCTCGATGGTCAGCTGCGCCTGGGACTGGAACGGCATTTCCCAGTAGCAGTTGAACCCGCCATTGGGGTTCACCGCGACCGGCAGCGAGCTCACCTGCGCGAACTTGCCCCAGCCGGAGCAGAAGAAGTCGCCGACCGGCGTCTCGATCGCGGGCGCGGCGTCGCCGTCCCAGAACGCCCGCAGTACCAACCGGCGCCAGTGGTCGACGTGCGTGGTCAGCCAGATGTGCGTGATGCAGCCGGACCCGGCAATGTCGGCCAGCGTCACGGTCTCCCCAGGCCCGATCTCGATCGACGGCGAGACCTTCCACCCCTGGCCGAGGTCCCGCGCCGCGTGCGCGCCGGTCCCCTCGGTCCGCCGTCCACCCTGACCGGGCTCGCCGGTGGGGTTCTCCGCACTGATAGAGCGCGACTCGACGTCGGCGAGCGCGCTGATGCCGCTGAGGTTCCCAAGAGTCATACCCGCGACCCTAGCGGTCCACAAGCTTCCGAGAAATCGATTGCCCACGCCGTGGACTCAGCAGATCGGCCCTGGATGTCGTTTGTACTGGTGTAGGCCGCTACCGAGGGGAGGGACATAGTGACGTTCGACGAATGGCTCCAGTCCGGTCTGCCGCCGCTGCTGCGCTTTGCGACCGTCCTGTGCGGTACGCCGCACCTGGCGAGGACGTCGTACAGGACGTGGCGATCAAGGCCCAGCGCAGATGGGACCGGATCGGCGGACTGGACCACCCGGAGGCGTACCTGCGCCGGATGGTCGTCAACGAGTACCTGTCCTGGCGCCGCAAGTGGTCCCGGTACGTGCCGCGCGCGGAGATCGTCCCCGACGAAACCGTCGCCGACCACGCCGACCGGATCGCCGACCGCTCCCAGTTGCTCGGCGAGCTGGAAAAACTCCCCCGGCGGCAACGAGCCGTTTTGGTACTGCGGTACTTCGGTGGCCTCACCGACAACGAGATCGCGCAGACCATCGGCTGCTCGTCAGGCACCGTGCGCGCCCACGCGTCCCGGGCTCTGGCCACCTTACGCATCGAATCCACCAGCAACCGCCTCACGGAGGACGTCCGCCATGCGTACTGAGCAAGATCTCCACGAAGCCTTCCAGCAACTGGCCGACCATGCACCCCACCCCGGCACCGTTCGCGCGGCGCTCGAGGACGGACCTCCGGCATCCCGCCGTACGGCGCTGATCGCCGGCACCGCGCTCGCCACCGCGACCGCAGCGGTCGCCGCCGTCGTCGTACCGCACGTCATCTCGTCGGACAGCTCCGTGGCCGACCGGCGGACGGCGGGCTCGGCATGGTCGCACTGGGTCGACCTGAATCTGCCGAACGACTTCCATGCGGTCGGGCAGAAGTTCAGCGCGAACCGCCAGGACTACGAACTTTTCGACGCCGGCGAGCGGCTCTATCCGACGTACTGCCAGCTTCAGCTGCACCGCAACGGCGACTTCGATCCGGCGACGATCCCCGCCGGCAGCCCGACGATCGACATCTCCGGGCACCAGGCGCGCGTGGTCACGTCAACCGCTGCGAAGCCGTTCCTGCCGGAGCCGCGAACCTCCTTCTTCTCCTTGACCGCCAAGGTCAGCAAGACCTTGGTGTGGGAGCCGGTCGACGGGATGTGGGCGCTGCTCGCCTGCGAGGCGGCGCGGCCCCCGGGAGCAGCTCCCATCGAGGCTGACCTCGGGCTGGAGACCAGGCTCGCCAGTCCCATTTCACCGGTGGCCGGCAGCCTCCGGTCTCCGCTCAAGCTGGGCTATCTCCCCGAGGGACTCACACCACGAGAGGTCAGGTACCAGCCAGGGCCTGAAGGAATCCAGGGGCCCGGGCCGGGCTTCACCGTGCTGCTGGGCGACGCCAACCCGGGCACGGGCTATCTGCCGCCGAAGCCGAGCCAGGTCGTCAGGAGCACTCTCTGGGAACCGGACCATGGCGACGACCTGTCGATCAGGTACGACACCAGCAAGTCCTGGGACCAGCTGACCCGGATCCGCGGAAACAAACCGGACGCCGTCATCCACGGCATGAAGGCCTACTTCACCGATCAGACGATCACGTACTCGAAGAAGGACCCGTCGAAGGTGACGCTGTCGGGACCGCTGAACACCCTTCGCCTCGAAGCGAACGGGGTCGCAGTCGTGATCGTCAGCTACACCGCACACCCGACCAAGGATGAGCTGATCCGAATCGCGAGCTCGATGGAGCTCACCAACAGCCCGAACAACCCGGCCAACTGGTTCGACGCCGCGACCTCGATTCCGTGAGCGCTTATATTCATGATCGGTTATATTGTCGGCATGGACAGGCGGCGTGGGACGGTGTTCACAACGGACGACGGACGGACGGCGATCCGGTTCGAGCGGGTGCTGCCGCATCCGCCGGAGGAGGTTTGGCGGGCGATCACGGATCCTGCGCGGCTGTCCGCGTGGTTTCCCGCCGTGGTGGATCTGGATCGTCCGGTCGGGAGTGAGCTGTTCTTCGCGGTGACGGAGGAGCAGCAGCGGCGGTACGGGATGGCGGACGACCCGGACCGCACGCCGAACGGGCGGCTGCTGCGGAGCGAGCCGCCGGAAATGCTCGAGTACGAGTGGTCCGGTGAGGTCCTCACCTGGGAGATCACTCGTACTGCGACCGGCAGTCTGCTGGTGTTCACCAACGTCCTCACCGAGCCGGACGCCGCCGGGCCGGCCACGGCGGGCTGGGAGGCAGGGCTGGAGGTTGTCGAGGCTCAACTCGATGGCACGCCCATCACGTGGGACCCGCTGAACCGGGCCGAGGAACTGGCCGCCAGCTACGAGTAACCGCGCGATCTGTGTCCGGAGCGATCCGAGCCCGGGCAGTCCGAGTCGGGCGGTTCAGCAGGGGCGGACCCTTGCGTCGAGGCCGTGAGGGAAGGAGAGGCAGGCCCAGGGGCGGCCCTGGTCGCGCTTGGCGCGGACGATGAGGGGGTAGGCGTCCGCACCGCGGACCCTCGGGGTCTTCTCGGTCGGGAGTGAGCCGACCGCTCCCCCGCGTGCTTCGGCCGCGGCCTTCACGTCTGCGACTGACACCGTGCTCCGGGCGTCCTTCTGTGCCGCGTTCTTCGCGTCGGTGGCGACCTGGAGCGCGAAGTCGATCTCCGGCGGCTTCGACCAGATTGTCTGTGATACCGGGATGATCAGCCCGAACATCCCCAGCCCGACACCCGTCACGATCTGCCGCAGCCGCCGGGTCTGATCGGTGAGCAGTAGCGCGGCGCAACAGACCGCCAGCAGGGCGGTGAGGCCGCGGAGGATCCAGTGCCGATCGAGCCTGCTGTCGACCGCGAGCCCGGCCACGACGGCGATCAACAAACAGAGCCCGGCCACACCCAGCGCCCGAGCCCGCGGAGACATTGCCGCCCACGGAGACCGAGCCGGCGGAGACACAGATTGCATGACGCGACGATAGACGGCGGTCGCTCGCCGCAAGGCACCGCCCGCTGCGACTGGGGACAACCTACGGTGACTGGGAACAGGCTATTGCCTGTCTCCACATACCGGGGCTTGTTCCCAGTCACGAGCCCTGGCTGCCCCGACGGCGCGGATCAGGGCCTGCCTTGCCGCTTGTCGCACTTTCCGGGCCGTTGGGCGCGGGGCGCGCCGGTCAGGGTCATGTGACGTCGACGGTGCTGGCAGATTCGGAGGAGTCCCACCGCCCCCGAGGGATTGGATCCGATGACGTGACCGAGAACCCTGGTTCCTGGAGCATTTCGCGGCGGCGCGCGCTGCAGCTCGGCGGAGGTGCCGCCGCCGTCGGCGCCGTACAACTTCCGGCCCTGCCGACCGAGGCCGCCGACGCCTCAACTGGCCGACAGGCCGTGCTGAGTGAAGGCA
Source organism: Kribbella sp. VKM Ac-2571 (assembly GCF_004362255.1). Classification (NCBI taxonomy): domain Bacteria; kingdom Bacillati; phylum Actinomycetota; class Actinomycetes; order Propionibacteriales; family Kribbellaceae; genus Kribbella; species Kribbella sp. VKM Ac-2571. The sequence continues at coordinate 72,136 of NZ_SNWS01000007.1, read as the reverse complement.
CCAACCTCATGGCGTCCGTGTCGCCGGACGGGAAGTGGCTGGCGTTCGACCTGGTGACGGCGATCTGGGTCACCCCGGCCGCAGGCGGTACGTCGCGCCGGCTCACCGACGACCTGCAGGACGCGACCCGCCCGCGCTGGTCGCCGGACGGGCGGTCGATCGTGTTCCAGTCGTACCGCGACGGGAACTTCCACCTCTGGTCGATCCGGCCCGATGGCAGCGGTCTGCGGCAGCTGACCAGCGGGCGGTACGACCATCGCGAGCCGCACTTCACACCCGACGGCCGATCGATCGTCTTCTCCTCCGACCGCGGCGGCTTCGGCAACGGGGGCAACACCGCGGGCAGCTACGGCATCCACCGGCTCGACCTCGCAAGCGGCGCGATTGTCGCACTGACCGACACCACGAGCGAGGAGGCCGAGCCGACCGTCTCCGCCGACGGCCGGAAGATCGCCTTCACCGTCGACACGAGTTCGATCGTCGAACTCGACCTCGCCTCCGGTGTCCGCACGACGATTGTCAACAATCAGACCGGGATCAGCCTGTTCGGGCCGTCGTACTCGCCGGCGGGCCAGCTCGCGTACGTTCGCCTGTCCGGTCCGGCCTGCGATCTGATTGTCGACAATCAGCAGGTCACCAATGGACAGGATGTCTTCGCGGTCCCGCCGTCGTGGGCATCGACGAACCTCTTCTACACAGCCGACGGCACGGTCCATCGGTACAGCGCCGACACTGACGGGCACAGCGTCGTACCGTTTGCCGCCACCGTCCCCGTGACGTCACGGCGGCCGCGGCCGAAGGCTCCTGATCTCGAGTCGACGAGCAAGCGGGCGGTACGCGGGATCGCGAGCCCGACCGCATCGCCGGACGGGAAGTGGCTCGCGTTCCGTGCGTTGAACGCACTTTGGGTGGCGTCGACCGACGGCAGGACGCAACCCCGCAAGGTGGTTGCCGACGGCTACTTCAATTCGGACCCGGACTTCTCGCCGGACGGCAAGAAGTTGCTCTACGCAAGCGATCGCGACGGCACGGCGGACCTGTGGCTGCACGACCTGGCGACCGGCACCGACACCAAGCTGTCGGGTCTCCCGGGCGCCCAGACCGCGCCGCGTTTCGCACCCGACGGCCAGCGGATCGCCTACCAGGACCAGGACGGCATCGCCTGGGTGCTCGACCTAACCTCGGGCGAGGTCCGGCAGCTGACGCCGACACTGTTCCAGCCGGGGCGGGTCAGCTGGTCACGCGACGGCAAGACGCTCGTCCTGGCCGCGGTGAAGCCATTCTCCAAACGTTTCCGCGAAGGCACCAGCCAACTGCTGTACGTCGATGTCGCGTCGACCGCACTCGAGTACGTCGAGCCGATGCCGTTCCGCTCGCTCGCCACCCGCGGCGATGACGGCCCAGTGTTCTCACCCGACGGCAAGCAGTTGGCCTTCGTCGTGGAGAGCCTGCTGTACGTCGTACCGGTCGATGCACGAGGCCGCTTCACCGGCCAGCCGCGCGCAGTGACCAACGAAGTCACGGACTCCCCCGTGTGGCTGAACAACGACACCTTGGCCTACCTGAACAACGGACGGTTGCGCACGACAACTGGTGAGACGATCAAGCTCGATCTGCAGTATCGGCGCGCGACCGTCAACCAGCACGTCACCATCCACGCCGGTGCATTGTGGGACGGACGTGCGACCACGCTCCGCCGGAACGTCGACGTGATCGTCGACGGGGCCCGCATCGCCGCCGTACGACCGCACAGCGGCCGCGCCGACATCGACGCGTCGGCGTTGACCGTGATGCCCGGGCTGATCGACGCCCACAACCACTGGCATCTGCGCGGACGGGCGTGGGGCGCGCGGCAGGGGAACCTGTGGCTCGCGTACGGGATCACGAGTACGCGCTCTCCGGGCGATCCGGCGTACCAGATGCAGGAGACCCGGGAGGCGCTCGTCAGCGGGTCCTTGCGCGGACCGCGGTACTTCGCGACCGGTGAGGCGATCGACGGGTCGCGCGTGTACTACAACTTCATGCGGCCGACGTTGTCGTTGCGGCAGCTCGGTCTGGAGCTCGATCGGGTCGAGGGGCTCGCGTACGACCTGGTGAAGACGTACGTGCGGTTGCCGATCGAGTACCAGCGGCGGGCGATCGCTTACGTGCACCAACTCGGGCTGCAGCTGTCGTCGCATTACCTCTACCCCGCGGAGCATCTCGGGATGGACGGGATGGAGCACACCGGCGCGACGAACCGGCTCGGGTACTCGCACACGGTCAGCCGGCTGGGACGCGCGTACGCCGACGTGGTGACGCTGTTCACGCACGCCGGCCTGTCCGTCACGCCGACGCTCTTCAACTCGACCATGGCGCATGTCGACGATCCGTCCCTGCTCACGGACCGACGTACGACGACGCTGTACCCGTCCTGGGAATACAACGCGTTGATCGCCGAGGTGAACACCGCTCGCGGGCCTGCCGGGGTCACCACCCGCCAACTGCTGCGCGGCAACGTCGACATGGTGCTCCGCATCCATCGCGGCGGCGGGCTGGTCATCTCCGGCACCGACACTCCGCTCGACAACATGGCCGTGTCGCTGCACGCCAACCTCCGTTCGATGGTCGCGGGCGGCTTCACGCCGTACGAGGCACTCACGACGGCGACGCGCAACCCGGCGAAGTGGCTCAACCTCGAGGACAAGCTCGGTGTCGTAAAACCTGGCGCCCAAGCGGACCTGTCCTTCGTCAGCGGAGATCCGTTGGCCGACATCCGCGCGGCCGCCGCCGTACAACAGGTGATGATCGCCGGCAACCACTACACCGTCGACGACCTACTGGCGCCGTACACGTCCACGCACAACCTTCAGCCGACCGTCCACAGCGCCAACGCCCCGCAGCCCCTGACCCGCTCCCAGGCCCACGCTCACGACGCCGACTACTGGTGGCACGAACCCGAATGGCTCCACCGAGCCTGCTGCGAAAGCTGAAGGCGCGAGGGGTCAAACCCGTCGGCGGCGCGAGCTGACCAGCAGGATCGTCGTACCGGTCAGAGCACCGACGATGCCCATGCACAGGTAGAGGTACCGGCTCCAGAAGTCCGGGCGCCAACCTGCCTCGCGTGCGACGACCTCGTCGCCGTCGTACGCGTACTGGATCGCGATGCTCTGCCCCTTGGTACGGCGCGGCTCGAAATACTTCTCGATGTTCAGCTCGACTCGTTCGCCGCGTTGCGTGGTGAACGAGACCGTAAGTGGTTGCCCGCGATCGACCACTGGCACCGGCTCCGCGACGACGACACCGCTCACGACGGGAGCATCGGCGAGCAGTCGATCCTCGTCCCGATCGAGGGAGGTGATCAGCAGGCCCAACGGCAGCATCACCATGGCGACGAGCGCCCAACGCAGCGCTTCGCCGGACGGCCGGCCGAGACCTGCGTGCCATTTCCCCATGGACGCCATTGTGCGGCTTGCGGTGACGGTTCGGGCGGTGATGGTTGCTCAGAAGGTTGTTGTGAGGTCTTGGGTCTGGCCGGTTGCTGCCGCGCGGTACGCGGACTCGATGATGTCGATGACGTGGCGCGCGTGTTCGGCGGTGACGATCGAGGGCTTGCCGTCGCGCACCCAGTCGACCAGCTGCATCACGTCCTCGTACACGTGCTGCTCCTCGATCTCCCGGTGTACGCCGGTCACGTGCGGAAGCAGCGCCTGGTTCCCAGGCCCACGGGGCGACTGTTCGGACGGGTCGCGGTTGGGGAAGTCGAACGGTTCGCCGTTGAGCAGCAGTCCGTCGATCGTTCCCGCCGTACCGTAATAGGCGCCGCCGAACCCTCCGCGCATCCCGCCCGCGGCGGTCCCGGTCGCAACGCAGAACAGGTTGTCGCCGAAGTCGATCAGGATGACGGTGTTGTCGTCGGCATCCGTCTGTACGTCGACGCCTCCGCTCGTGCGGACAGGCACGCGTACGCCGGACATCGCCGCGACCCGCTGCGCCGGGCCGAGGATCCCGGTCACGGAATGCAGCGCGTAGACCGTCATGTCGTACAACGGTCCGCCGCCGGGCTTGCGGAAGTACCACGACGGATCGATGTTCGTGAGTACGTCGTTCCCGCCGCGGACGGACTCGTCCTCGTGGTAGGTGCCGAACGCCGCACCGCAGCTCACCCACGACAACGTCCCGATCGCGCCCTCGGCGATCAGCTCCCGCGTCCGCACATGATGCGGCCGCAGCATCTCCCCCGGTGACGCGACGATTCGCAGATCGTTCTCCGCCGCGAGCTCGATCAACTCGGTCGCCTCCGCGACGGTCAGCGTCATCGTCTTGTTGAAGTGCACGTGCTTCCCGGCCTGCAACGCGAGCTTGCCCTGCTCGTAGTGCAATCCGATCGGAGAAGCGATTGTCACGGCGTCGAGGTCGCCGCGCGCCAGCAACTCCTCGTACTCGACGAACGCCCGCTCGACGCCGAACTTCTCGGCCGCCGCCTCCGCTCGCCCCGGCACCGGGTCACACACCGCTGCCAACGACACCCGGCCGACCAGATCCGGCTGGCTCAGGTGCGGAAGGAGCCCGCGAACCGAGATGCTCCCCGCGCCGACAACACCGATCCGCACAGAATCCGCCATACCGGCAATGCTATTGGTCATCCTCGGATCCCGCGGCCGTGCGCGTGATCCCGAGCTGGTCGTTGAGGATCTTGATGATCGGCCAGGCGCCGTCGGACCAGTTCGAGATGACCGTGTAGGTGATCGATGACGAAGGCTTGTGCAGGCTGGCGAAGGACACGCCGGCGTCGTACCCCTCCAGCCAGACGGCGTCGCCCGTCGCGTGGAGGTGGAACCCGAGGCCGTAGCGCCTGGACTCCTCCGGCCAGTCGCTGCGCGGCCGCACCATCTCGGCGACGTGCTCCGGGGAAACGATCCTTCCAGCGAACAACGCGTCCCAGAAGGCGCTGAGGTCGGCAGCGGTCGAGTAGATGCCGCCGTCGCCGCTGCCGATGACAGGGAGGTGGAACACGTTCGTTCGCAGGCCGTCGACGGACAGATAGCCGAGGGCGGCGCGGCCCGGGAGTTCGTCGGAGCGCAGGAACTCGGTGTCGACCATGCCTGCCGGCTCGCAGACCAGCGTACGAACCAACTGGTGGAAGTCGACGCCGCTCGCCCGTTCGGCCAGCAGGGCGAGGACGACGTAGCCGCCGTTGTTGTATGCGAACCGCTCGCCGGCCCGGGACACGGTCTTGTGCCCGTCCAGCACGGGCAAATACTGCTCGGTCGTCGCAAGCTCGTGCACCGGCACCGGCATCACGTAGTCGGTGATGTCGCCGTCTTCAGGGAAGTAGTCGCCGATCCCGGACCGGTGCGCCAGCAACTGCTCGATCGTGACGTCATCGGCGATGCTCGGCAGATCCTTGCCGAGCAACGAACGGGCCGTGGTCTTGAGCCCGAACGTCCCGCGCTCGACGAGACTCATCACAGCCAACGCCGTCAGGCTCTTCGTCCCACTCGCGGTCGCAAACTGCGTCTCAACCGTGTTGAGGATCCCATGCGCCCGGTCGGCGCACCCATAAGCCGAGCAGAACTCAGTCACACCCGCCCGATCCACGCGAACCACACCCGAAAACCCAGTGCGCTCAACAGCCCCCTCCAACACGATGCTGAAGCTACCAGCTAGCTGTTGCGGCGGGCGATGACTCGAGTGAGGCCGAGGGTCCGGCCCGCGTCGGCGTGGAGCATCTGGGCTTCTTCGCGTCCCGGCGTACCGCTATCGAGGTCGCACGCTTCGTTCCACTGCAGCCAGTCTCGCCACCCATCGGGCAGGCGATCGGCGACCTCGACAGCGACCAGACCGGTCTTCTCCCAATGGCGCCGCCACCAGCCCGGACTGTGCCAGGCACAGAAGTCCCATTGCCAGTAGGGCTCGAGGTGTGGTGGCGGAAGCGTCTCGTACTCCTCCGCGAGACCAGGCTGAATGATGCCGATCCGCCCACCGGGCTTCGCGAACCGTGAGAAGTAACCGACGTAAAGATCGTCGGTGCCGAAGTAGTGATAAGCGCCGATGCTGACGAGCGCATCAAAGAACCCCTCAGCGAATGGCAACGCATGAGCCTCGGCCTGAACCGGATACACCCGCCCCTCCAGCCCCGCCTCCACCACCCGCCGCAAGTTCTCATCGGGCTGCACCCACAGATCGGCAGCCCAAACCTCAATCCCAAACTCCTTGGCCAAAAAGACCGAACTCAACGCAGTGCCACACCCCAAGTCCAACACCCGCATCCCAGGCTCAAGCGGCATGAGCTCGGTCAACGCCTCCGCCTGCCACACCGGGTTCGGCCCCATAGCCCCATCAACCATCCACCGCCCCGAGTACGCCGCAGCCCGCGGATACCGCTCATTCCTCAGCAGCACATCAAGCTCAGCATCGTCCACGCCACCGCACTCTGCGCGACCACCCGGGCCCAGGCAACCGGTTATTGGGCCCTGCTGTCCGAGATGTGGGTGGAGATCAGCCCAAGCCGAGGTCACGGGACAGGCAATGGTGGGTCGGCACCTGCTATTGCCTGTCCCCAGCCACCAGCACCTGTCCCCACTCTCCACCCGTCCCCGCCGTCCCCGCCGTCCCCGCCGTCCCCGCCGCCACCGCCGCCACCGCCGCCACCGCCGCCACCGTCGCCCCGCCAACCGTCGCCCCGCCACCGTCGTCCCGCCCGATCACCCCGGCCCCGCCCCCGCGGCGCGCAGACGATGGGTTAACCCTTCTCATTGGGGGTTCTCTACTGATACACGAGTGGAGAACCCTGCACCCGAAGGGATAACCCAGCTCTTATGACGGCGCTCCTCCAACCGCGGTCGCGCAGAACGCCTACGCGGTCAAGCGTCGGCACGGCCGACCGGGTGTCGGCTCGGAACGACTGCCTTTTCCGGAGGAACTGACCGAGTCGTGGCGTTTGGTTAGCCTCCGGAACCGCGAGTCGTGGATCGCGGCTGCGGTTTGTCCACCGAAACCCACGACTCGAGGGGCTGGGGTGACTGCGGTACGGCGGTCGAAGGGCGGCGAAGCAACCCAATCACCCACCCGTGCGTCAAGAGAGCCGGCTATTCGCTGACCGTGAGGTCCAGTGGCGCCAGCAGCATGCTGCCGGTCTCGGTTTGCAGTACGACGACCAGCGTCCACTGGCCCGGCGGGACGGCGTACCCCAGCTCAGGAACTATCGAGGCCGTCCCAATCAGGACAGGGACCGGACGAGTCTCCTGAGGTGCGATCTCGAAGCCCACCCGTGCCAGGGTGTGCGGGCCGGCGAAGCGGCCGACCACGGCGCCAGAGCTGTTGGTCACTGCGGAGGACAACTCGCCATTGGTGATCAACACCTCCGTGCGCTCGGTGCGATTCGTGATCAGCAGGTCCCGGCGCGCGTGTCGTCCACTTCGGACAGTCAATGGAGCGAGCGGTTCGACGCCGAGCCCAGCGCCTTCAGCTGGCTCGCCGTGCACCTGGAGCAGGTGCGCATTCCCCAACAGCTCCCGCTCAGGAAACCGCATCGCCCCAACATGCAACTCGACGAGTTCCCCGTACGTCGCGTGCAACGAAGCCGCAATCTCCGTCGCCCAAGCAGCCAGCCCAATCCAAATCCGCTTCTCGTACCGCTGCTCACTATCCGGGTCAGGCCACTCCACCAGCGCTCCTGGCGCTTCCGCCAGCAACCGCCGCAACTCCACCCGCAAGCTGTCCCAACCACCCACAACCCGACAATAACTCCTTCACCTACAGCCAAAGACGCCGCAGCGGTGCCATGCACAATGTCAGCCATGCTCCTGCTCTCCCGTCGACGCCGCCGCGAACGCCAAGCGACCGAAGCCGTAACCGTGCTCTGCTACGAGGCCTTCGTCTCCATCCGAGGCAGCGCCTACCTCGGCGAAGTCCGGTCAGCGACAGACATCGGCCCCATCGATGTCGACGTCACCGAATGGATCCGATCCCTCGCAGACGCCTGCCACAACCTGCCACCCTCCCTACGCCCATCAGTCGCCAACGGCCGTAAACACCGAGCAACCGACGCCATGCAATACCTGCTAGCCACAGCAAGCCCACTCCAACGCAAATGGATCACAGCCACCCTCAGCGCCAACGGCATCAATGTCGACAACCTGGCCCGCTAGCCACCCCCAGCGTCCGCTCACCTGCAGTTCTCCTGCCAGCTGCTGGATTGGTTGCCGAAGGCAAACGCTGGATGACGGTCGGGGCGGTGGCGCCGCGTGCATTAGGCTGCGACGTCGGGCGCGCCCCGCGATCGCCGTGCTCAGTCGCGACACACCCACCGGACCACAACGCGACGGCGGCCAGGCGCCGTACAGGGACTCGAGGATCCCGCGGACCACGAGGAGCTCGACGAACGTGATCAATGAAGGTCCATTCGCTGACGATGTGCGCGCTGTGGCTGCGCACTATGGCGTGACGGAGAAGGACGTGGTGCCGGCTCCCACTCAGGGCCAGGTGAACCTGACGATCTTCCTCGGCAGTGAGCTCGTCCTGCGCATCCCTCGCACCACCAGAGCAGCGGAGTCGCTCTCGAAGGAGGCTGAGGTCATTCCGCTGGTCCAGGACGCGGGCGTGCCGACTCCGGAACTCGTCAGCTACGACTCGACCCTGCGTGTCGCGAGCGTGCCGTACATGGTCCTGCAGCGAGTGCATGGCGCGACCCTGGCGTATCAGGCGCCCGATCCGAGCGGGCGACGGCGCGTGCTCGGACCCCTCGGCGAAATCCTGGTGACACTCCACCAGGTCCGGCTCAGCAAGGTCGGGCCCGTCAGCGCGATCCCGGCGCCCTTCACGTTCTCACCACCCGCGTTGCTTGGCCGGCTCATGGAGGCGGGAGAGATCGGCAGTACCCAGCACGACTGGCTCCTCGAACGATTCGCCCTCCTGCATCCCGAAGGTCCGTCGCAGGCGGATCCGGCGCTACTCCACCGCGACGTTATCCCGTCCAATGTGATGGTCGACCGCAAAGGGCGCGTCACGGCGCTGCTGGACTGGGGCTGTGCCGAATGGGGTTCTCCGGCTCGTGATCTCGTCGGCCTGCCGATCCGGGAACTGCCCGACCTGCTGTCCGGGTACCGAAAAGCGGTCGCTCCCTCGGGCGACGACCGAGACGGTGACCTCGCCCTCGAGCGCGACGCGCTCTGGTACCACCTCTACCTGGCGTTGGCCAGACTCCTGAAGGAGCCGTCCACGTCGGAGGATCGAAACTGGGCGGCGCCGCGCAGTGCGACACTCCTCGACATCCTCGCGTTCACGTCCAGTACGGCGACAGAGCCCTGGCCCGCGCTCCTCCGTCGAATGTCGCAGAGCTTGGTACGACGTGACCCCTGAGGCACGGGCACACCGCCGAAAGCGTTCGACGCTCAACGCCAGCCCCCACCGATCTGTGCCGTTCCGGCGCGCAGCCCGACCGTGGGATGTCTCGTGGGCAAGGGCCGCCACCGCGTGCTCCGGAACGGTGCGCTATCCATGAGGTCCGCCAACTGATCTGCGACACATGTCCGTCACCTGATGTACGAGGGGCTACAAGCCTCGCGACCACCTGAGCAGGACCACCAATGCACGCGGCCAACGTGCGGGCGATCCGCAGTACGCACGATGATGGGCTTATGTGGGTTCGGTTGATGCACTGGATGATCGCCGACGGGGAGCCTGGGTTGCCAAACGTCGACTCCCTGCTCACCGGTGTTGGTCTACGAGCGCGCGGCGACGTGACGGCTGCAACACCCGACTCGCCAGATGGAATCGTCGAGGCCCAGGGCGGGCAACCACATGAGGTCATTTACCGGCTGACGGGCCGAGCGAGTGAGCCGAAGGACTTTGACGTGGACACCGGAGCGGGCGGGCGGCACGCAGGCGCCGAGTTCGTCCTCACCGTCGGTTCTGACCGTTACCAGGCGCAATCCGACGGCTGGGCCCGTGACGTGCCGACCGGGTCTCGGGTGACGGTGACTGGACGCCTAGAGGTGGTGGGCGAGTATGAGTGGGACGCATTCGAGCTGGGTGAATCGCGGGCCGACTGGCTGGTGAAGGCGGTGGCCACACCACCCGATGGGGACGACATCATGCTCGACCTGGTCGGTGTCAGCTCGCGCTTTCGATTCGCTCGAAGATGTCCGCGTCGGTTTCTTGTTGCCAGGCTGGTAGGTCTTTCCAGTCGGCTACGTAGCTGGGTTTGGGGTCGGGGAGGTGGCGGTAGATCTGCGCGATCCAGCACAGCGCGACGAATCGGCCCTTTTGCACTCGGGTGAGCTTGCTTGTGTTTCCTTCGGAGATCTCGACGAACGCCCGTACCTGGTCGTAGACGGCTGCGGCGCTCTCCCGCTCCCAGTCGGGAGTGTCTTCCCAGGGCGCAACGTATCCGGGCTTTGGTTCACCGGGGTAATGCTTCGTCACCCCTGCGATCCACGCCTCGCGGAAGATCCGGCCTTGTTCGTTCGACACCAGCTTTGCTCCTCTGGCGGGCCGGGTTGATTGGTCGCGGGCGTTGGATTGGTAGTCGCATGCGAGCGGTAGCGAGCAGAAATACGGCGCTAAGCCGGCGGTGGGCGGAGCCGGTGCGCTGAGGAGCGGAGCGATGAAGTAGGCGCCTGCGTGGCGTGCGGGGTTCGTTACTTCTAGAAGGGGAGTTTGGGTTGGGGTGGGGCGTGGGTGGGGTCTACGCCGTCGAAGAGGCTGCTGACGGATTCGCCGTCGTGGATTCGTTTGATGGCTTCGGCGAAGAGGCCGGCTACTGAGGTGACCTGGAGGTCGGGGAAGCCCGTGGGGCGGGGGACGGTGTCGGTGCTGATGACTTCGGTGATGGACGGATGCGACTTCAACCGCTCGACTGCGGGGCCGGCGAAGAGGCCGTGGGTGCAAGCGACGGCGGCTGACGTGCAGCCGCGGTCCTTCAGGCGGTCCAGGAGTTCGATGATGGAGCCGCCGGTGGCGATCTCGTCGTCGAGGACGATCGCGCGTTTGCCGGCGACGTCGCCGACGATCGTGTCGATGACCACGCGGTCGTCGGCGAGCCGTTGCTTGCTGCCGGCCGCGACCGGGAGGCCCAGCAGCCGGGCGAACTGCGTTGCGGTCTTCGCGTTGCCGAGGTCGGGGCTGACCACGACGGTGTCGGACAGGTCGCGTCCGCGGAAGTGGTCGGCGAGGATGCCGATCGCGGTCAGGTGGTCGACCGGGACCGAGAAGAAGCCGTGGACCTGGGGCGCGTGCAGGGACATCGTCAGGACCCGGTTGGCTCCGGCCGTGGTCAGCATGTCGGCTACGAGCCGGCCGCCGATCGAGATCCGGGACGCGTCCTTCTTGTCGGACCGTGCATACGCGTAGTGCGGGATGACGGCGGTGATCTGCTGCGCCGAGGCGCCGCGAGCGGCGTCGATCATCAGCAGTAGCTCCATCAGATGATCCTGCGTCGGCGGTACCAGCGGTTGCACGATGTACACGTCTCGTTGCCGGCAGTTCGCCTGCAATTGGACCTGCAGGCAGTCGTTGCTGAAACGATGGATCTCGACCGGAGACAGCGGTACGCCGAGATCCTTGCAGATCTGCTCCGCCAACTCGGTGTGGGCACTTCCGCTGAACACGACGATCTCTCGCACGGCTCTCCCCGAACGCTGCGACCCCGACAGCTGAACCCTAACCGATCAGCCGCGCGAGATTTTCCGCGGCCGTACGGCAGTCGGCTGCCGACGCGTCGAGATGCGTGACGACCCGCAGCTGCGTCGCTCCGACACCACCGACCAGTACGCCGGCGTCGCGAGCGCCGGCCACCACCTCGGCGACCGTGCGGCCAGTCGCGGCCAGGTCGGCGACGACGATGTTGGTCTCGACCTGGTCGGGCTTCACCGAGCCGGGTGCCGCGTCGGCGAGCACCTCGGCGATCGCGCGAGCGTTCGCGTGGTCCTCGGCCAGCCGCTCGACGTTGTGCTCAACGGCGTACAGACCGGCTGCGGCCAGTACGCCGGCCTGCCGCCAGCCGGCGCCGAGACGCTTCCTCCAGATCCGTGCCTCGCGGATCAGCTCCGCAGAGCCCACGAGAACGGAGCCGACCGGCGCGCCGAGGCCCTTGGACAGGCAAACGCTCGCCGCGGCCGCTCGCGAGGCAAAAGACGCGACGGGCCGTCCAGTGGCGACAGCAGCGTTCCACAGTCGGGCGCCGTCCAGGTGCAGCGGGATACCGCGGGCATCGAGTTCGTCCGCGAGTACGTCGTACCCGTGCTGGATCGACCCGCCGCCGAAGTTGTGCGTGTTCTCGACCGAGACGGCCGACGTGACGACGAAGTACGGACCGAGGTCGGGCGCGATCAGCGCGCGGATCTGCTCGAGGTCGATCTGCCCGGACGGCGCGCTCCACGTACGGGTGGTGACACCGCTCACGGCCGCGTGTGCGCCGAGCTCGGCCCGTGCGATGTGCGCACTCGCCTCACAGAGCACCTCACCGCCGGGCGGCACCAAGGAACGTACGCCGAGGATGTTCGCGAGCGAGCCCGTGACGGTAAACAGGCCGGCCTCGTGCCCGAGCAGGCCGGCGACCCGCTCCTCCAGGGCGTTGACGGTCGGGTCCTCGCCGTACACGTCGTCGCCGAGCGGGGCCGACGTCATCGCGGCCAGCATGTCCGCGGACGGGCGGGTGACGGTGTCCGAGCGGAGATCGATCATGCCTGTGCGCCGCGCAGGCGTTCGGCGACGAGGAAGGCCAGCTCGAGGGACTGGTGGCGGTTCAGCCGCGGGTCGCAGGCGGTCTCGTACCGGTTCACGAGGTCCTCCGCGACCAGCTCCTCACCGCCGCCGAGGCACTCGGTGACGTCGTCGCCGGTGAGCTCCATGTGGACTCCGCCCGGCCAGGTCCCGACCTGCTCGTGGGCGTCGAAGAAGCCCTGCACCTCGTCCATCACGTCGTCGAAGTTGCGGGTCTTGTACCCGTTCGGCGTCTCGTAGGTGTTCCCGTGCATCGGGTCGCACACCCACGCGATCGGCGAGCCGTGGTCGCGGACCGCCTCCAGCAGCGGCGGCAGCGCCTCGCGGATCTTGCCCGCGCCCATCCGGGTGATGAACGTGAGCCGGCCCTCGATGCCCTTCGGGTTCAGCTTGTCGATGAGGGCCCGGATGTACTCCGGCGTCGTGGTCGGACCGATCTTCACGCCGAGCGGGTTCGACAGCGAGGCGAGGAACTCGACGTGCGCGCCGTCCAGCTGCCGGGTCCGCTCCCCCACCCACAGCAGGTGGCCGGACACGTCGTACGGCTGCTCGGTCCGCGAGTCGATCCGGGTCAGAGCATGCTCGTACTCGAGGATGAGCGCCTCGTGCGACGCGTAGAAGTCGACGGTCCGGAACTCGTCCGACGTCGCGCCGCACGCGCGCATGAAGGCGAGCGCGCGCTCGATCTCCGAGGCCAGCTGCTCGTAGCGGCGGCCGACCGGGGAAGACTTCACGAAGTCGGTGTTCCAGGCGTGCACCTGGTGCAGGTCGGCGTACCCGCCGGTGGTGAACGCGCGGGTCAGGTTGAGCGTCGCCGCGGCCGCGTTGTAAACGCCGCGCAGGCGCTGCGGATCCGGGATCCGCGACTCGGGGGTGAAGTCGAAGCCGTTCACGGCGTCACCGCGGTACGACGGCAGTGCCACGCCCTCCCGGGTCTCCTCGCCGGAGGAGCGCGGCTTGGCGTACTGCCCCGCGATCCGGCCGATCTTCACGACCGGCACGCTGGCGGCGTACTGCAGTACGACGGACATCTGCAGCAGCACCCGCAGCTTGGCCCGGATGTTCTCCGCGGTCACGCCCGCGAACGTTTCCGCGCAGTCGCCGCCCTGGAGGATGAACGCCTCACCGCGGGCGACCGCGCCGATCTTCGTCGTCAGGTCGTCGCACTCACCGGCGAACACCAGCGGCGGCAGCGTCCGGAGTTCCCTGATCACCTGCTCGAGGACACCCTGATCCGGCCACTCCGGCTGCTGCAGCGGCTTCAGCCCCCGCAACTCGTCCAGCGTAGGAACCCCGGGAACCTCACCCGCCGTCAACGTCGCAAATTGCATGCCCTCAGCCTAGTTGACCCCCTGCGCACGCTGCGTGCGCGTCTCAGGTGAGGGAGCTGGGGTCCTGGGGGACGTCTACGGCTTGGGCGCGGAGGACGGTCAGCGGAATGGTGTCCAGCGCGCGGACGTGGGTCGATGCGAGTACGACGGGAGCTGGGGCGCCGGCGTGGTACGACTGGAGCCAGCGGGCCGCTACGACGCACCAGCGGTCGCCCGGGTTCAGTCCGGGGAACTGCCACTCAGGGCGCGGGGTGATCAGGTCGTTGCCGATCGAGGCCTGGTGGGCCAGGAACTCCGACGTCATCACCGCGCACACGGTGTGGCTGCCGAGATCCTCCGGACCGCTCGTGCAGCAGCCGTCACGGTAGAACCCGGTCACCGGATCGGTGCCGCACTCCTCGAGCGGCTCACCGAGCACGTTCAGGTCGTTGTCCATAACGGCCATCCTCGCCGCACGACGGCCGGAAAGCGGTCAGCTGGCCTTGGTGTCGCCGAGGCGGACGTGCTCGTCGATCGACTCGCCGGCCTTGAGCAGTTCCTTGGCCTTGTCGGCGTACATGTCGACGTACTCCTGACCGGACAGGTCCATCAGGGCGTACATGATCTCGTCGGTGACCGAGCGCAGGACGAAGCGGTCGCGCTCCATGCCCTCGTAGCGGGAGAAGTCCAGCGGCTTGCCGAACGCCACGCCCGGGCGCACCAGCCGCGGCAGCAGCCGGCCCTTCTCGCGGTAGAACATCTTCGGCCGGATCGAGCCCGGCGGCTGCAGCTTCTCGGTGTCGATCATCGCGACCGGGATCACCGGGACGCCGGCCACGATCGCCATCCGGGCGACGCCGGTCTTGCCCTTGTACAGCCGGCCGTCGGGCGAGCGGGTGCCCTCGGGGTAGATCCCGAACAGGCCGCCCTTCTCCAGGATCCCCAGGCCGGTGTTCAGCGCGGCCAGCGAGGCGCGGCCGCCGGAGCGGTCGATCGGGATCTGGCCCACGGACCGGAAGAACGTGGCGACCAGCTTCCCCTTCAGGCCGGGACCGGTGAAGTACTCCGATTTGGCCGGGAAGACGATCTGCCGCGGAATCGAGACCGGCAGGAAGATCGAGTCGCAGAACGCGAGGTGGTTGCTGACCAGCAGCGCCGGGCCCTCGGTGGGCACGTGCTCCGTCCCGGTCACCTTGGGCCGGAAGAACAGCCTGACCAGTGGTGCGACCAAGAACCGTCTGAGGAACAGGTACAGCATCCGCCTCGACCTCCGTCACTCGCCCGACACTCACCAGCACTCACCGAGAGCCCACGTCACCATCGTCGGCCCGTACCTGCGTCCGGCACCAGTGCCCGCCGGTGGCGGTCACGCGACAACTCCGGCGCGCCACCCTCCGGTGCGGACACTACGTTCCAGCTTCCCCCTCAGGCAATGTCACCGCCAGGAATGCGGGTGTCGCTCACCGTGTTGTCACCTGGATGCAGACTGGACGCAGCCCAGATGCGACGATTGTCACGCGCTTCACAGCGCGGTTGTGAGGACAGTGAACGGCGAGGAGTCGAGCGTGCCAGTGCAAGCCCACGCGGAGGAGTTTCGCAGTCCCGGCACCGGGGAGAACGCCGCCGTCGGCGTACTGCTGAGCCACGGATTCACCGGCTCGCCGAAGTCGATGCGGCCGTTCGGTGAGCACCTGGCCGCCGAGGGGTACGGCGTCGCGGTACCGCGGCTGCCCGGTCACGGGACCAGCTGGCAGGAGATGAACAAGACCGGCTGGCCGGACTGGTACGCCGTACTCGACAACGAGTTCGAGCGGCTGCGCAAGGAGCACGACCGGGTCTTCCTGGTGGGGCTGTCGATGGGCGGCTGCCTGGTACTGCGGCTTGCCGAGCAGCACGGAGCGGACGTATCCGGTCTGGTCCTGATCAACCCGTCGGTGCGCACCGACGACAAGCGGCTCGCGCTGCTGCCGGTGCTGTCCAGGCTGGTGCCGTCGTTCCCGGGCATCTCGAACGACATCAAGAAGCCCGGCGTCGACGAGGGCGCGTACGACCGGATGCCGCTGCGGGCGCTGCACTCGCTCTCGCAGCTGTGGAGGATCACCCGGGACGATCTGGCGAAGATCACGCAGCCGGTGCTGTTGTTCCGCAGTACTGTCGATCATGTGGTGGAGCCGAGCTCGGGGCGGGCAGTGCTGTCCTCGATCTCGTCCCGCGACGTGACCGAGACCCTGCTCGAGGACAGCTACCACGTGGCAACCCTGGACAACGACGCACCGCGGATCTTCGCGGACTCGACAGCCTTCATCAGCCGGCTGAGCGAGCACACCCATGCGTGACAACGGACTGACCGCGACGTCGTACACGTCGCTCGGGGGCATCGATCCGCTGGTCGCGGAGCCGGTGCTCGACGCGCTCAAGGCGGCCGGTATCGCGGCGTACTGCGAGAACCAGAGCGAGGCCCTGCGTGAGGTCGCGGCGCCGGAGGAGGCCGAGGAGCCGGTCCGGATCCCGGTCGGGTACGACGAGATCTTCGTCGACGCCGAGGCGGTGGAGCGGGCTCGCCCGGTGATCGACCGCAGTACCGAGGACGCCGAGTGGCAGTCGCTGGTGGAGCAGTTCAACCAGCCGTCCGCGCCGGGGCACGACGGCGGCGAGGAGACGGTCGCGCGCTGGCCGGCGAGCGAGGACATAGACGACAAGTACGAGCCGCTGATCGACGTACCGGCCGGGCTCACCGTCGAGGAGAAGAAGACCGAGGACGCGGAGCCGCCCGCCAGGAAGGCCGACGACCCGCACGACCACTACGTCCCGCCGGAGCCCCCGCGCGGCCCGCGCCTGGACTGGATCAGCCGGCTCGCCTGGCTCGGGCTGCTGGGCGGCCCGCTGCTGCTCATCCTGGCCGCCCTGCTCGACTTCGGCACCGGCCGGATCACCACGCTCGCGGTCACCGGATTCATCGGCGGCTTCCTCACGCTGGTCTTCCGGATGAAGGACCGGCTCCCTCCGGGCGACGGCGGTGACGACGGAGCGGTCGTCTGAGGTTCTTCGTCTGCGTTAGAGTGCGGATCGTCGGACAATCTGACGACATCACTCGTTTGGGAGGGCACCCGTGCAGGTCACCGAGACTGTCGAGATCACCGGCCACCTGATGGACTCCGGGCTGCTGTCCCGGGTGCTCGACGACATTCGCGGGTACGGCGG
Organism: Kribbella sp. VKM Ac-2571; assembly: GCF_004362255.1. Taxonomy (NCBI): domain Bacteria; kingdom Bacillati; phylum Actinomycetota; class Actinomycetes; order Propionibacteriales; family Kribbellaceae; genus Kribbella; species Kribbella sp. VKM Ac-2571. The sequence continues at coordinate 54,920 of NZ_SNWS01000007.1, read as the reverse complement.
CGAGTACACGCTGGACAAGTTCGATCTCGGCTACGACAAGGACGACCCGTCCACGGTCCGGATGACGGTCGGCGCGGAGGACGAGGAGGCGCTGCAGCGGCTGCTGATGCGGATCCAGACCAAGGGCGCGAACCTGGTCGATCCCGGTACGCCGGAGATCACCGAGGTCAGCCAGGACGGGGTGTTCCCGGACGGGTTCTACTCGACCACGAACCTGCCGACGAGCGTCCGGCTCGGCGGCCACTGGGTCACCGTCCAGAACCCGGAGATGGACTGCGGCCTGCTCGTCGAGGGTGACCCAGAATCCGGCACCGTACGGACCATCCCGATGTCGGAGGTCCGCGCCGGGATGAGGATCATCACGAGCGCGCAGGGCGTGCGGGTCACGCCCCCGATCGTGACGAGCACCGCGGACGGATTCGGCTTCATGGAGTCGGACGTGTCGTCGGAGAAGCCGCAGCGGGTGCTGGTCAAGCAGGTCGCGGACGGGATGCGCGAGGCCAAGGCGAACGGGCAGAAGGTGCTCTGGGTCGGCGGGCCCGGCATCGTGCACACCGGCGCCGCGCCCGCGATGGTGGCGATCGTGGAGGCCGGGTACGTCGACGTACTGTTCGCCGGCAATGCGCTCGCGACGCACGACATCGAGTCGTCGCTGTACGGGACCTCGCTCGGCGTGGATCTCGCCCGCGGGCGGGGCGTCGAGCACGGGCACGAGCACCACATCCGGGCGATCAACACGATCCGCAAGGCCGGGTCGATCACGGCGGCGGTCGAGCAGGGCGTGCTGACCTCCGGCGTGATGCACGCGCTGGTTCGGCAAGGGAAGAGTTTCGTGCTGGTCGGGTCGGTGCGTGACGACGGGCCGCTGCCGGACGTCTACACCGACGTCCTCGAGGGCCAGCGCGCGATGCGGGCCGAACTGGACGGCGTCGGGTACTGCCTGATGGCCGCGACCATGCTGCACTCGGTTGCCACCGGCAACATCCTGCCGGCGTCGATCCCGCTGACCTGCGTGGACATCAACCCGGCGACGGTGACCAAGCTCGCGGACCGCGGCTCGTCCCAGGCCCGCGGGATCGTCACCGACGTCGGCCTGTTCATCGAGCACCTGGCCCGCGAACTCTCTCCGTCGTACGCCGACATCAAGTGACCCAGTCGGCATAGAGACTGGTTTGGTGACTGAAAACTTCGAGTCGTTTCTGCGGCGTTTCGAGGAGGCCAACACCGCGTTCGTCAACGGCGATCCGTCGTTGTGGTTGCCGTTGGTGTCGCGCAGCGAACAGACCTCGATCTTCGGCGGGTTCGGCGGGCAGGAGGTCGGCTGGTCCGAGATCGGGCCGCGGTACGAGTGGGCGTCCTCGCAGTTCGTCCCCAGCGGCGCGAAGATCGAGTTCGAGTACCTCGTCAAGCACGTCGGCGCGGACACGGCGTACACGGTCGCGATCGAGCGCGGCACCGTCCAGCACGTCACCCAGCCGGCCCCGGTGCCGCACCTCCTGCGCACGACGATGGTGTTCCGGGCCGAGGACCGCGCGTGGAAGATCACCCACCGCCACGCCGACCCCCTCAACCCGACATCGTCCCCGTCGGGGCCTTAACGGCCCAGGTCGCGGTGCCCGCCGGGGCGATAGCCGCTGCCCTCCCGGCGGCCCCACTCCGGGCTGTTGCCGGCCCGCACTTCCGGTCCGCCGGCGTCCAGGCCGCGCGACATTGCCTTGCCGGCGTCGGGACCGTGCTGAACCGTCCGCTGCAACGCGTCGGCGAACTCGATCACCTCTCGGACCTCGTCCTCGACGTCGAAGTCGTTGCGGGCCAGGGTCCTCGTGCCCGCCCGCGGAAAGTTGTGCCGCAGGACCACAGCCTCCGTGTAGGTCTTGTCCGGCTTGATGAACGCGTTGTCGCGATCCGGTGCCACCAGCAACTGCTGCTGCTCCGCATGCGAGCTCTGACCGACGGCATGCAGCCAGCCGTCGTCGTACCGCTTGGTCTCGGAGAAATCGGAACCCTTCGCCGCGCAGGTGGCCCGCACCGCGTCGATCAGATCCTTGCCTTTGATCGGCCGATCGAACCGGACCGTCTGCCGGACGTTCGAGCCACTGATGTCAATCGTCATCCCGGCACCTTTTCACGTCATCGGGCCGACCTGTCCGCACTGTCCCGCTTCCCTGGACATGACGGCCGGACCGGAAGCGTGTTGGATGGCCGTATGACGGAACTCGTGCACCTGGACACCGATGGCGGCGTTGCCACGATCACGCTCGATTCGCCGCACAACAAGAATGCGTTGTCGCAGCAGTTGACCGGCGAGTTGCTGGCGCGGCTCGATGCGGCGGGTGGGGACGATGCGGTGCGGGTGATCGTGATTCGGTCGGCGCTGGACGTGTTCTGCTCGGGGGCCGATCTGTCCGAGGCGACCACCGTCGGGATGGGCGTCGGCGCGCAGCGGATGGTCGACGTACAGCGGGCGATCGTGGCGAACCCGAAGCCGGTCGTCGTGCGCGTCGCGGGCCCGGCGCGAGCGGGCGGCATCGGGATCGTGGCGGCGGCCGACATCAGCGTCGCCGGGGAGAGCGCGACGTTCGCGTTGACCGAGGTCCGGCTGGGGCTCGCGGCAGCGACGATCTCGCTCACGGTCCTCCCCCGCCTCACGGACCGCGCGGCGGCGTACACCTTCCTGACCGGCAACGCCTTCGACGCCCTCGAGGCCGCACGCCTCGGCCTGCTGACGCTGACGGTGCCGGACGCCGACCTGGACGCTGCCGTCGACACGGTGCTCACGTCGCTGCTGAAGGGCGCACCACAGGGCCTGCGCGAGACCAAGAAGCTCCTCAACCGCGAGTTGCTCGCCGACATAGATGCCCGCGGCAAAGACCTCGCCGAGCTGTCCGCATCCCTGTTCGGGTCCCCCGCCGCCCAAGAAGCCATGCTCGCGTTCCTGAACCGCAAGAAGAGCTAATTCGTTTGCCGCACATCCATGCCGCTGATGGACTGGCGGCATGCGGCAGCTCACCGAGGCACAGCGCACGCAGTTCCGGAACCATGGGTACGTCGTCGTGCCCGGCGTACTCACCGACCAGATTGCCGCCGCTCGCCGCGTTGTCGGCGAGATGCTCGAACGCCAGCCGCCGGAGGGTGTCGGCGCGCACTTCCTGTGGCCCGCCCTCGACGACGGACACCCGCTGCTGGCGTTGTACCGCGCAGCTGGGATCGCAGAGCTGGCCGCCCAGTTGCTGCGGCCGGAACTGGAGCTTCTCGAGCCGGACCAGGCCCAGGTCGCGACGACGATCCCGCCGTGGCCCCACCGGCCGGGCGGACCGCACGTCGACGGGATCACGCCGTGCCTGGAGGACGGCACGCCGGGGACGTTCACGATGCTCGCCGGATTGTGGCTGACCTCTCACGAGGAGCTGGACCGGGGCAATCTCTACCTCTGGCCGGGGACGCACCTTCGCTTCGGCGAGTACCTTGCCGACCGTGGCGCCGACGCGCTGTCCCGGGTCGACGAGATGAATCCGGGCCCCTACCCCGACATCCCGCTCGGCGATCCGATCCAGACCACCGGAGCGGCCGGCAGCGTCCTCTTCGCGCACTATCTGCTGGCGCACAACATCGGCGGCCACTCCGGCAGCGCGGACGACGTACGCCGGGAAACCCTGTACTACCGGCTCCGGACCACGACGCATCGCGCGAACTGGCGTGAAGCCGTCACCACGCCCCTCCTCGAGTTCAGGGCCTGAGCTCCACCTTGTGCATGAGATCCGTACGCCGGTGGTCGCGTCACGCGGATCTGGTGCACAAAGTGGAGCCTCGCGGCGGGCTGCGGTCAGGCTTGGAGCTCGATGAGGAGCGGTAGGTGGTCGGAGGCGGCGGCCAGGTCGTCGCGGGTGGCGGGGACGTGGCGGAGCCGAGCGTTGACCGTCGGGGAGAGTAGGGCGCCGTCGATCCGTTTGTGGGGGTCGGTGGAGCTGAAGGTGGGGCCGGTGTCGGCGCCCAGGTCGACGAGGCCTTCCTCGGCCAGGCGTTTCCAGACGGGTCCGTCGGGTTCTTCGTTGAGGTCGCCGGCCAGGAGGTACGGCGTACCGAAGGTGCGGCAGCGGTTCAGGATCTGTTCGAGTTCGTGCTGACGGCCGAGGATGTGGAGCCCGAGGTGGCAGCAGACGACCGCGAGTCGGGTGGTACCGACGAGGACGTGACCGCCGACGGCTCCACCGGGCAGCTGCGTCGCGATGAAGTTCAGCCTGCGGCGGACGAAGGGCCGCCAGATGCGCCAGCGCACGGGCTCGCCGAGGTCGATGCCTTCGGCAACCAGGATTGCGTTGCGGGCGGAGCCTGCGGCGTACCGCAGGCCGAAGGTGGCGGCCATGGCCCGGCGCTTGCGACGGGTGCCGAACCAGGTAGGTGCCTCCTGCACGAGCATCACGTCCGGCGCGCACGCCCGCACCACGCGAGCGAGCGCCGTGCGGTCGTCTCCCCACCGGTGCACGTTGTACGACAGCACCCGCAGGGCGCCGTCACTCATGCCTCAGGGTCGCCGTTCAGGTCAGCCGGGTGCAGGTCGGCGTCCTGCGCCGCGGCGCGCATCCCGGTACGCCGTCCCGCGGTCTTCCGGGCCGCCCGCTCGAGGCGTGTCGACCGTCCGCGCGCCGCAGCCGTCTTCGCGGTCACGGCAGTGGTCTTCACCCGGACCCGGCGCAGCCACGTCGCCTCTTCACGCGCGAGGTCGGCCGCACCGACCAGGCCCGCCTCCGGCCCGAGCACCGCGCGGACGATCCGCGCCTCCGGGCGGAACCCGCGACCGGTCAGCGTCCGCTTGAACGCCTCCCGCGCCGGCGCCAGTAGCAGCTCGCCCGCGTCGGACACGCCGCCGCCGATCACGAAGGTGCCCGGGTCGAGTGCGGCGGCCAGGTTCGCGAGGCCGATGCCGAGCCAGCGGCCGACGTCCTCGAGCAGCTCGACCGCGACCGGGTCGCCGTCCTTGGCCAGCGCGGTCACCATCGGGCCGTTGATCTTGCGCGGATCGCCCTCGGCCGCCCGCAGCAGGTTGTGTGCGACCGGCGAACCGGACAGCGCCAGCTCACGGGCCTCGCGGGTCAGCGCGTTGCCGGAGGCGTACTGCTCCCAGCAGCCGCGGTTCCCGCACTCGCAGCGGTGACCGCCCGGCACGACCTGCATGTGCCCGAACTCGCCCGCGATCCCGAACTTCCCGCGCTGCAACGCGCCGTCGTTCAGGATCGCGCCGCCGATGCCGGTGCCGAGGGTGACGCACACCAGGTGGCTCTCGCCCTGACCGCCGCCGAACCGCCACTCCGACCAGGCGGCCGCGTTCGCGTCGTTCTCGACCACGACCGGCAGGCCGAGCCGGCGCTCGACCGCGTCCCGCAGCGGCTCGTGCCGCCAGGCGAGATGCGGTGCGAACAGCACCGACGACCGGGTGCCGTCGACGAACCCGGCGGCGCCGATGCCGACCGCGATCACGTCGTGCCGCGACTCCAGGTCGCGCACGATCTCCGCGATCGCGTCCTCGGTCTCCTTCGGGTCCGTGGTCGGCGTGTCCCGCCGCAGCCGGTCGAGGATGTTGGCCTCCGGGTCGACCACTCCGGCGGCGACCTTGGTCCCGCCGATGTCGATCCCGATTGTCAGTGCCTGCGTCAGAGCCAAGGTTCGACCTTCCTCGCGACCCCCGCCGGGCCAGGATGTGTCCCGGGTCCAGTATCCCAGGTGATGACCGTCATCGACGGCTACAGCGTCGGGACGGGCCGGCGGGCCAGGTCGGCGGCGCCGATCAGGCCGGCGTCGTTGCCCAGCTCGGCGAGCGTGAACGGCGCGTGCGGGCGGTTGGCCTTGGCGGGCAGCACCTTCTCGAACGCGTGCACCGCGGACTTCATGATCAGATCCTTCGCCGCGCTCACACCGCCGCCGATCACGACCAGCGACGGGTCGAAGATCGTCGCCAGGCTCGCGACGCCCTCACCCAGCCAACGGCCCAGGTCGTCGAGCAACTCGACCGCGCACGGGTCCCCCTGTACCGCCGCGTCGGTGATCATCGGGCCGGTCAGCTCGGCGGGGTCGGTGATCCCGCACACGCTCAGCATCTGCACCGCCGCCAGCGAACCCGACTCGGCCTGCGCCCTGCCCTCGCGCACCAGCGCCTTGCCGGAGGCGTACTGCTCGAGGCAGCCGCGAGAACCGCAGCCGCACCGGTGTCCACCGGGTACGACGCGCATGTGGCCGAGCTCGGCCGCCACTCCGTGGGCACCGCGCAGCATCTCGCCGTCGATCACCACGCCGCCGCCGATCCCGGTGCCGACCGTGATGCAGACCATGTCCTGGACGTCCTTGGCCGCGCCGAACGCGAACTCGCCCCAAGCCGCCGCGTTCGCGTCGTTCTCGACCACGACCGGGACCTTCAGCTGCTCCGCGACGCGTGCACCGAGCGGCTCGTCCCGCCAGGCCAGGTTCGGCGCGAACAGCACCGTCGACCGGTCCGAGGAGACGAACCCGGCCGCGCCGATCCCGACCGCTTCCACGGCATGGTTCGCGATCAGCTCGGCGGCCGCGTCGCAGATCGCCGCCGCGGTGGCGTCGACCGAGTCGGCCGGGGTGTCGCGATGCGTGCGGGCGATGATCGCGCCGTGCTCGTCGACCACGCCGGCCGCGATCTTCGTACCGCCGACGTCGATGCCGATCGTCAGTCCCATGGTTCGGGGTCCTCACTCACGTCGATCCGGTCCACCCGGGACCGGGTCGATTCTTGGGCCGCTTCCTCCTCCGTTGGCGAGGAGCGCGACGCTGCGTCCTCCCGCGTCTGCCGGGCCGCGTCCGCGGCGGCCTCCAGCAGAGATCTCAGTGAGCCGAGCACGAGCGCGGCGGCCGTCGACAGCTGCTCGATCGTCTCCGGGCTGGTGTTCCGCACCCGGTGGATCAGCTGACAGACCGGACACCACACACAGTCGGGCCCCAACTTGTGCTCGTGCTCTGCAGTGCCGTGCTCTCCAGGGTCGTGCTCTCCAGGGTCGTGCTCGGCCTCGTCGGCAGGCGGCGCGTCACGGGCAGCGTTCTGCAGTACGGCGAACAGCTTCGCCGCCTCCTCAGCGACCGAGCCGACAGGTTCCTTGCTCACCTTGCGGCCTCGCGGCGGGTGAGTTGCTCGTGGTACTCGGCGGTGAGGCCCTGTGCCAGCTCCTGGGCCGACTCGAGCGGCCCTGACCCGCTCGGGACCTCGGTAGTGACCGGTCGCGCGACCTCCCGCGGCGAGAAGCGCACCTGCAACCGGCCTTCGTCCAGCCGGGCGCCCGCGACCACGCCACGAGCCAGGGCGGCCGGCAGCGGCAGCACCCGGCGGTACGACCCGACGGTGATGATCAGCTCGTCCCCGTGCCGCGCCAGCTCCAGCTCGTCGGCGGATGCCAACGGCAACGGCATCGTCAGCGTGTACGTCCGCCCGTCGGTGTCGATGTGGCGATCCACCCAGAGCGACGTGTCGTCCGTGGCGCGCGCGAACGGGTCGTCCCCGCCGTACATCTCCACCGCGAACGCGGCCAGTTCCTCGACGCCGACCGGCTCACAGACGCGGTACGGCGACTCCCAGATCGGCAACGGCCGGAACGAGTCCGCGACCTCCTCGAGAATCCCGCGCTGCGCCGCGACCCACTGCCGGCGCCACGTGTCGGCCCCGGCGGCCGGGAAGACCCGGTTCGCCACGACACCGTCCACGCGGTACCCGTACAGCGACAGCCGGGTGAGCGACCGCCGCGCCTCGGCGACCACGACCGCCTCCGGCGTCAGCACCAGCCGCACCGAGGCGTCCGGGCCGGCCAGCAACGTGCGGATGTCGGACAGATCGGCCTGCAGGCGCCGCAGCGCGTCGAAGACCGTGTCGTCCGGCATCGGGATGCTCGACCCGCGGCTCAAGAACGGCCGGAACGTCCGCATCATCTTGCGCTCGGCGTTGAAGATCCGTTCGAGGTACCAGTTCAGCGCCTCGGGCAGCGCCAGCAGCCGGAGCGTCTCCGCGGTCGGGGCGCAGTCGACGACGATCACGTCCCAGCGGCCGGAACGGACGTGGTCGCGGACCTCCAGCAGCGCGAGCACTTCCTCGGCGCCGGGCAGCACGGTCAGCTCCTCGGCCTCGACCGGGTCGACCCCGACCATGTGCAGCACCGACCGCAGATACGCCTGGATGTCGCCCCAGGACCGCTCGAACTTGCGCTGTGCGTTGATCTGCTGGACGAACAGCAGGTCGTCGATCTCGGTCGGCTCCGGTCCGACCTCGGAGTCGAACGCGTCCGACAGTGAGTGCGCGGCGTCCGTCGACAGCACCAGCGTCCGCAGCCCGCGCAGTGCCGCGAGCGTGGCCGTCCCCGCGGCGGAGGTCGTCTTGCCGACGCCGCCCTTACCTGTGTACAGCAGTACCCGAGTCACTGGATCAGGACTCGACGCGCTTCTTGAGGCCCTTGAGGGCCGTGTCGATGATGACCTTCTCGGCCTTGCGCTTGAGCATGCCGATCATCGGGATCGCCACATCCACAGCCAGCCGGTACGTCACCTCGGTCCCCACTCCACCTTCCGGGCCCAGATCCTTCAGGACGTACGCGCCGTCCATCCCCTTCACCATCTTCGCCTCGACCAGCGTCCAGGTCACCTCGTTGCGGGACCAGACGTAGGCCAGCGTGTACTCGTCGGAGATCGCGCCGGCGTCCACCTTGAACCGCACCTTGTTCGGCCGGCCGGCCTCGTCGGTGGACAGCACCTCGGTCTCCCGCATCGAGTCGGCCCATTCCGGGTAGGCCGCGAAGTCCGCGATCACCGCCATGATCTCTTTGGGGGTCGCGTTCACCTGGATGGTCGAGGTGGTCTGTTCCGCCATCGATTCACCTCTTCGCTTTGCCCGGGGTCTGCGGGACGACCGGACCCCCCGATGGGTCCGTGTCCTCCCCGGAGACTATCGCGGGATCGGATCCGGTACGGCGTTCGCCCGCCGCGCGGCCCGCTTCGAGTTCGTCCTTGAACGCCCACAGGCGCTCCCGGTACGTCGCGACGTACCGCTCCTTCAAGCGCTCGGCCCCGCGGCCGCGGACCGGCTTCGCGGGATCGGCCCGCAGGTACCAGTGCACGACGACCCCGTCCCGGACCGCTTCCAGCCACCATTCCGCCGTACCGATGGCGGCACCGGTGACCACCCAGCGGACCCCCTCGCGACCGCGCCGCTCGGACGGCGTCAGCGTGAGGTCCGGCCACCACTCACGCCACAGGGTGTCCGAACCGAGTCGCTCGGCGACGTAGGCTGGATCAGCAACGACCAGGTCGTCGCAACTGATGTCGAGCAATGGCATGCCTAGTTCCTAGTTCCGTGGGTCACATAAACCTGGCTACTTGTGGGTAGGTGACTGTAGCGTGCGCCGGAAGTCGACAATTCGGGACCGACTGAGGAGACGCGGATGCGTGAGTACACCGTTCCTGCTGTGACAGAACCGCCCACCGGGAGCCTGAGCGACCCGGTGTGGGCGAACGCGTCCTCTCATCCTGACACCGCGGTGTTCAGCCGCCGTACAGGGGCTGGTGCAAATTCAGACTGGACCGATGTCACCGCGGCGGAGTTCGCGCAGCAGGTCACGGGCGTCGCGAAGGGCCTGATCGCGGCCGGCGTGAAGCACGGCGAGCGGGTCGCTCTGCTGAGCGCGACGCGGTACGAGTGGACCCTGATCGACTACGCGATCTGGAGCATCGGCGCGGTCACCGTGCCGATCTACGAGACCTCCTCGACCTCGCAGATCCAGTGGATCCTGACCGACTCCGAGGCGGTCGTCGCCGTCGTCGAGAACGGGACCCACGGCGCGGTCGTCGAGTCGTCCCGGGCCGAGGCGCCCGCGCTGCAGGAGGTCTGGCAGATCGAGGCCGGCGCCGTCGACCAGCTCACCGCGCTGGGTCTGGACGTCACGGACGCCGAGTTCGACAAGCGCCGCTCCGCGGTCGCGCCGTCCGACCTCGCGACCCTGATCTACACCTCCGGTACGACGGGACGCCCGAAGGGCTGCAAGATCAGCCACTCGAACTTCCTCGACGAGCTCGGTCCCGCGGTGAAGATCCTCGACGACCTGTTCGACACCACGGGCGCGAGCACCTTGCTGTTCCTGCCGCTCGCGCACGTGTTCGCCCGGATCATCCAGGTCGGCTGCGTGATGAAGCGGGTCAAGGTCGGGCACACCGCCGACGTGAAGAACCTGGTCGAGGACCTCGGGGCGTTCCGGCCGACGTTCATCCTGAGCGTGCCGCGGGTGTTCGAGAAGGTGTTCAACTCGGCCAGCCAGAAGGCGCACGCCGACGGCAAGGGCAAGATCTTCGACGCTGCCGCGGAGACCGCGATCGCGTACTCGCAGGCACAGGACAAGGGCGGCGCGTCGTTCGGGCTGAAGGCGAAGCATCTGCTCTTCGACCGGCTCGTCTTCGGCAAGCTGCGGGCGGTGCTCGGCGGCCAGGTGCAGTACGCCGTGTCGGGCGGCGCCCCGCTCGGGGACCGGCTAGGGCATTTCTTCCGCGGTATCGGCGTACCGGTCCTGGAGGGCTACGGCCTGACCGAGACCACCGCCGCCGTATCGGTGAACCTGCCCGACGACCTCCGCATCGGCACCGTCGGCCGGCCGCTTCCTGGTGTGACCGTCGGTGTCGCGGACGACGGTGAGCTGCTCTTCAAGGGCGGCCAGGTGATGCAGGGCTACTGGAAGAACGACGAGGCGACCGCGAACGCGATCGACGCGGACGGCTGGTTCCACACCGGCGATCTGGGCGAGTTCGACGTCGACGGGTTCATCAAGATCACCGGCCGGAAGAAGGAGATCCTGGTGACCGCCGGCGGGAAGAACGTCGCGCCGACGATGCTCGAGGACCAGATCCGGCTGCACCCGCTGGTCAGCCAGTGCATGGTCGTCGGCGACGGCAAGCCGTTCATCGCCGCGCTGATCACGATCGACCCGGAGAACATCGTTCCGTGGGCGACCGAGCGCGGGAAGCCGACCGACCCGGCGGCCCTGACCCAGGACGCCGACCTGATCGCCGAGGTGCAGAAGGCGGTCGATGACGCGAACGCCTCGGTCTCGCACGCCGAGGCGATCAAGAAGTTCTCGATCCTCCCGATCGACTGGACCCAGGAGTCGGGCGAGCTCTCTTTGAAGCTCTCCCTGCGCCGCCACATCGTGATGGAGAAGCACGGCGCCGACGTCGAGGCGCTCTACGCGAAGTAGGTAGGTGTAGCCCGGCATCACCCGAATGGCTGATGCCGGGACCAGCTCGTCGGGCGATGTGCGGACGGTACGCCGTCCGCGAAGCTCGGCGTATGACCAGTACTTCTCCCATCGTCGAAGTCAGCAGCCTGCGCAAGGCGTACGGCGGGCGCGCTGTCGTCGACGACGTGTCGTTCACTGTCGACGAGGGCGAGATCTTCGGGATCCTCGGGCCGAACGGCGCCGGTAAGACCACCACTGTCGAGTGCGTCGAGGGGCTGCGCATCCCGGACGGCGGGCGGATCCGCGTCGCCGGGCTCGACCCGGTCGCCGATCATGCCGCGGTCACGCAGGTGCTCGGCGCGCAGCTGCAGGAGAGCGAACTGCAGGCCAAGCTCACCGTCCGCGAAGCGCTCGAGCTGTACGCCGCCCTGTATCCGAACCCGGCCGACTGGCGGCCGCTCGCCGAGCGACTCGGTCTGACCGGCAAGCTGAACACCCGGTTCGGTGCCCTCAGTGGTGGCCAGAAGCAACGACTGTTCATCGCGCTCGCGCTGATCGGCAACCCGCGTGTCGTCGTACTGGACGAGCTGACCACCGGTCTCGACCCGCGTGCCCGCCGGGACACCTGGGAGATCGTCGAGGACGTCCGCGCAGGCGGCGTAACCGTCCTGCTGGTCACGCACTTCATGGAGGAAGCGCAGCGGCTGTGCGACCGGATCGCCTTGATCGACAAGGGCCGGATCACCGCACTCGACACGCCGCAGGGACTGATCAGCCGGACCGCGGGCTCCACGATCATCTCGTTCACCCCGTCGGCGCCGCTCGACGACGCGGACCTGGCCGCGCTGCCGGCGCTCGCGTCGGTCGAGGACAAGGACGGCCGGATCACCCTCGGCGGATCCGACGAGACCGTCACCGCGCTGCTGTCGCTGCTCGCCCGGCACCGCATCACCGCGCACCAGCTCCGCGTCACCGACGCCACCCTCGACGACGCCTTCCTCGACCTCACGGGAGCCACCAAATGAGCACGATCACGGCGGTACGCCGTCCTTCGCCGAGAACCGCCGTACTGCGGTCCGAGGCGCGACTGTTCCGCCGGGAGGCCGGCAGCCTGTTCTGGACGCTCGGCTTCCCGCCGCTGCTGCTGGTGATCCTCGGGTCGATCCGCAGCTTCCGGAAGTTCGACGAGGGGCTCGGGATGCGGGTCATCGACGTGTACGTTCCGACCCTCGTCCTGGTCGCGCTGATCGTCACCGGCCTGCAGGCGATGCCGCCGGTGATCACCGGCTATCGCGAACGCGGCATCCTGCGCCGGATGTCCTTGACCCCGGTCCGGCCGTCCGCGCTGCTCACCGCGCAGATGGGACTGAACGGCGCCGCGGGCGTGCTGTCCGCGCTGGTCTGCCTGACGATCGGGCGGCTCGCGTTCGACGTACAGCTGCCGAAGCAGGCCGTCGGCTACGCGCTGGCGTTCCTGCTCACGGTCACCGCCGCGCTGGCCCTCGGCGCTCTGATCTCGGCGCTCGCTCCGACCGCACGGCTCGCCGCCGGCATCGGCATGGTGGTGTTCTTCCCGAGCCTGTTCTCCGCCGGCCTGTGGGCTCCAGTTCAGTCGATGCCGCACACACTCCGGGAGATCGTCGTACTCCTGCCCTTCGGGGCCGCCTCGCAGGCGCTCGAGCAGGCCGCGGCCGGGCACTGGCCCGACTGGTCCCATCTGGGCGTGCTGACCGCGTGGGCGGTAGTCCTGACGGCGGCGGCCGCACGATGGTTCCGGTGGGAGTAGGCCCCGTTCGTGCACACTGGAGAAGTGACAACGGCGGACAGCGACCTCGACCGGCACGAGGCGGCGTTCCATCGTTGGGCTCCGTACTTCCTGCTGGGCCTCGGCTCCTTGCTGGCCCTGGCGACCGCGGACCAGATCATGCCGTCGAGCCGGGAGCAGATCACGGCGTACGTTCTGGTCGGCGCCGCTCTGCTCCTGCAGCTGTGGTGGAGCCGGAGCGGCCGCCTGTACCGCGGGCCGAATGCCGTGTCCGTGACGTACTACGTGATCCGCTGGGCGATCGCGGCCGTGCTGACGATGCTGAGCGGCTTCTTCGCGTTCTACGTGGCGGCGGGATACTACGACGCCGACGAGGTGATCCCCGGCCGGAAGGCGCGGCGACTCGCATTCTTCGCCAGCTCGATCCCGATCGCCAGCGCGCAGACCGGAAGCTTCCCTCCCGAGGGACGCACAGGCTGGCTGGCCTTCGCCGGTCTGCTGGTCGCGAACAACGCTTTGGTGACCGTCGCGAAACACCTCGCCGACCAGCAGGAGGCACGGTCGACGGCGCGGGCCGTGACGATCGCCGAGCTCGAGCAGGCGCACGAGGAGAACGCCGCGTTGCAGGCCCAGCTCCTTGTGCAGGCAAGGGAAGCGGGCATCGCGGACGAGCGGCGCCGGCTGGCCGCGGAGATCCACGACACCATCGCGCAGGGGCTGACCGGCATCATCGCGCAGCTCCAGGTCGTCGCGAACTCGTCCGACCCGGAAACCGTCAAGGAGCATGTCGGCCGTGCGACCGATCTCGCCCGGCACAGCCTGGGCGAGGCGCGCCGCTCGGTGCAGAACCTCGCTCCGGCCGGCCTGTCGTCCGACGGTCTCCCCGAGGCACTCCGCAAGACCGTCGACCAGTGGTCCGAGCGGACCGGCGTACCTGCCGAGTTCACCCTGACCGGTACGGCGCAGCACCTGCACGGTGAGTTCTCGGCGACCGTCCTGCGGATCACGCAGGAGGCGCTGGCGAACGTGTCGAAGCACGCCGCCGCGACCCGCGCCGGCGTGACCCTCAGCTTCATGGACGACGAGGTGACGGTGGACATTCGCGACGACGGCAAGGGTTTCGATCCGCTGGCGCTGTCTGCCCGGACCGGCACCGGCGGCTTCGGCCTCGACGGGATGCGGGCCCGCGCCGAACGCATCGCCGGCTCCCTGACGGTCGAGTCCGAGCCAGGGTTCGGTACGGCGGTGTCTGCTCGCATACCGTTGGTTCTCAATGGCTGATTCATCTGGGATCTCACTCCTTCTCGTCGACGACCACCCTGTCGTTCGCAACGGTCTGCGTGGCATGTTCGAGTCCACGCCCGGATTCACCGTGCTCGCGGAGGCGTCCAACGGCGTCGAGGCGGTCGAGCTGGCCGCGGACCTGACCCCGGACGTGATCCTGATGGACCTCCGGATGCCGGGCGGCGGCGGGCTCGACGCGATCACCGAACTGACCCGCCGCGGCATCCGCTCGAAGGTGCTGGTCCTGACGACCTGGGACACCGACACCGACACACTGCCGGCGATCGAGGCGGGCGCCACGGGCTACCTGCTCAAGGACGCGCCGCAGGACGAGTTGTTCAACGCCGTCCGGCAGGCCGCTGCCGGTCGTACGGTGCTCTCCCCCGCGGTCGCATCGCGGCTGGTGTCGGCAGTCCGCTCGCCGGCGCCGAGCCCGTTGGCCGCGCGCGAACGGCAAGTCCTGGAGCTGGTCGCGAAGGGTACGTCGAACCGCGACATCGCCCGCGAACTGTTCATCAGCGAGGCCACGGTGAAGACCCATCTCAGCCACGTCTTCACCAAACTCGGTGTCACCGATCGCGCCGCAGCCGTTGCCAAAGGCTACGAACAGGGAATCCTCGGTCGCGACTGACGAACGTTTGAACTTCACCGTGCCCGCGGCGCAGGTTAGCCGCGGGGTACTGGGACGCATGAATCCACCCCGTGCGATCAGGTCCGCCCACCGACCGGCAGAGGTGAGCGCGCCATTCGTCTGTAGCTGGAGTGCTGTCGGCGGCTGTGCGGTCGTCCGGGCGGCGGGCACCGTCGACGTCCGGACCGCCCCCACCTTCGCGCACGAACTCCAGCACGTCATCACCACCAAGCTGCCGCGCCTCGTCGTCGACCTGCGGCGCGTCACGGCGATGGAGGCCACCGGCCTCGACGTTCTCGCCGACGCGCACGAACTCGCGGCCCGGCACGGCGGCTGGTTGCGCGTCTCCGGAGCCGGCCAGTGGCTGGCCGACCTCACCCGGGCCACCGGCGCCAGCCGTCCGCTCGATCACTATCCCACCTTGGCGGAAGCACTCCCGGCGTACCGACCGGCGATCAGCGGGCTCACCTCCCCCGCCACGTAGTTCGCACGTCCGGCATCGCCCGATGGGCTGATGCCGGACGTGCGACAGCTGTCAGGTCTTGGAGCCGGACAGAGCGATACCTTGCACGATCTGGCGCTGGGCGATGATGAAGATCAGCAGCATCGGCAGCGCCGCCATGGTCGTGGCCGCCATCAGGCTCGTCCAGTCGGAGGAGTAGGCGCCCTTGAACTGGTTGACCACGAGCGGAATGGTGAAGTTCCGATCGCTGTTCAGGAAGATCAGCGGAGAGAAGAACGAGTTCCACTGCCCGAGGAACACGAAGATGCCGAGGGCCACGAGTGGCGTACGCAGCAGCGGCAGGATGATGGTCGTGAAGATCCGGACCCGCCCCGCGCCGTCGATCGAGGCGGCTTCCTCCAGCTCCAGCGGAATGCCACGGACATATTGGCGGAGCAGGAAGACGCCGAAGGCGTTGAACAACGCCGGCGGGACGATCAGCGCCAGGTGGGTGTCGATCCAGCGCAGCTGCCCCATGATGACGTACAGCGGGATCACGGTCAGCTGGAACGGAACCATCATGGTGGCCAGGAAGATGCCGAAGATCACTTTCCGCCCCGGAAAACGGATCCGCGCGAAGGCGTAGGCCGCCATCGAGCAGGTGATCAGGGTGAAGAGCGTGACCAGGGCGGCGATATAGGCACTGTTGAAGTACGCGCGCGCGAAGTCCGCGCCCTGCCAAGCCGTGACGAAGTTCTGCGGCTGCCAGAGCTTCGGCAGCAGTTTCGGCGGCTGGGCGAAGATCTCGTCCAGCGGCTTCATGGCCGAGAACAACATCCACAGGAACGGCACGAACATCACCAGCGAGCCCGCGACCAGCAGCAGGTGCAGCGGAATCCAGGACGGCTTGAACCGCCCCCCGCCCAGGCCATGAGAAGCATTCTTTCGACGCGCCGCCTCGAGGTCCCGGGCGGCGATCTCGCTTGATGAGGAAGTCATTCGGTGTAATGCACCCATCTCTTCTGAGCAAGAAACTGGAGGCCGGTCAGGGCCAGCAGGACGAGGAACAGGTAAACCGCGATGGCCGCGGCGAACCCGAACTTGAACTCACGGAAGGCGATGTTCACGATGTCGTACACGATCGTGTGGGCGTTCGCAGGTGCTGAGGTGTCGAAGAAGAAGTAGATGTAGTCGAACACCTGGAAGGACCCGATGATCGAGGTGATCGACAGGAACAGGATGGTCGGCGACAGCAGCGGCACGGTGATCTTGCGCAGCTTCTGCCATTCCGAGGCGCCGTCGATGTCGGCGGCCTCCATCAGGGTGGGCGAGATGTTCTGCAGACCGGCGACGAACATCACGATCATGTAGCCGAGGCCCTGCCAGATCGACACCAGGGCGATCGCGGGGATCGCGGTCCCCGGGTCCTGCAGCCAGTCGGGTGGGTTGGGCACCCCGAGTGACTTCAGCAGGGAGTTGATGGGACTGATCTCGGGGTTCAGCAGCCAGAGCCAGACGGCGCCCACCGCGACGGTCGACGTGACCTGCGGCGCGAAGAAGAAGATCCGGTAGAAAGGCGTCAACCGCCCCGCCTTCTGGATGAAGAACGCGAAGAAGAAGCCGGTGATCAGCAGTCCGGGGACCTGGAGAGCGGTGAACCACGCGGTGTTCAGCCAGGACTGCCGCAGCTGGGCGTTCTGCCAGACACCGGTGAAGTTCTGCAGTCCGACGAACGTGCGCGAGCCCAGGCCGTCCCAGCTCGAGAACGACAGAACGATGGCGAAGATCAGGGGCCCCACCATGAAGGCGATCAGACCGATGAGCTGAGGTGTGAGAAAGGCGTAGCCCCACAGTGCTTCGGTCCGCCGTCTGCGCTTCACATCGGGCGCGAGCGCCATGGCTCAGCTCCCGTTGTTGATGAACTTGCAGATCTTGTCGGCCCACACCTTCGCGCTGTCGCCGGCCTTGATCGACTTGTCCATCTCGGTGCCGAGGTTGGCTCCGACCTCGGCCTTGGACGCGATGGCCGACGGGATGGCGTACCCCTTCTTGGCGGCTTCCGTGAAATAGGCACAGTGCTCGGGCTGCTTGTTCTCCATCACGACCTCGTCCAGTCCGGCGACGGCCGGTACGGCGTTGCCTCCGCCGGAGAGCCGGGCCTTCTGGCCGTCCTTGGAGACGAAGCGGGTGGCGAAGTACATCGCGGCTTCGGGATCCTTGGCCTTGGCGTTCACGGCCATGGCGGCGGTGTAGACGATCGCCGGGGGCACGGTCTTCCCGTCGGCGGACGCGAACGGTGCGATGTCGTAGCCGAACTTCAGCTTCTTGAGGTTCGGGAGGATCCAGCGTCCCACCTGGCAGCTGGCCAGTTGCTGGCTGTAGAACAGGGCGTCGATGGCCTGCCCCTTCGGCAGCGACCCGCCGTAGGTGATGTTGCCGCTGGCCATTCCCTCCCAGAGCCACTCGAGGGTCTCCATCGACTTCGCGTCCTCGTTGAAGATCATCTTGTTGCCCTCGACGACCTTGCCTCCGAACGCGGTCATCCAGCTGAGCATGGGGCCGAAGCCGCCTTCCAGCACCATGCCCCGCTTGCCGGTGGCCTTGATCTTGGTCAGGAAGTCGTCTACGGCGTCCCGGTTCCAGCCGCCGGATTCGTGCAGCTGCGCGGGGTTCTTGGTGATGCCGGCGGCCTCGCACATGTCCTTGTTGAACCAGAACACGATCGGGTTGCAGTCGACGACCAGGCCGTAGGTGCCCGGGCTGCCGTCGGCAGGTTTGCACCAGCCCATGAGGTTCGGGTACAGGTCGTCGATCTTGACGGGCGAGTCCGGCTTCGACGTGAACTCGGTGAAATCGGCGACCTTCTTGGACTGGATGAGCCGTTGCATGCCGGAGTCCTGCACGTAGAAGACGTCCGGAGCGCTGCTGCCGGCGAGCTGCGTGAGCAGCTTGGCGCCGTAGTCGCCGACGACCACCTGGAAGGTGACCTTGGTCCCGTGCGCGGCCTCGTAGTCCTTCGAGATCTGCCGGAACCGTTCGGCCTCGCCCGGGTTCGCCCAGGAGGCCCACGTCACGCTGCCGCCGGTGCCTCCCGCACCGCCGGCGCCGCCCTTGCCGGCCGAAGCCGAGGTGCCGCCCGCGCTACCGCCGGCGCAGGCGGTGAGCAGTGCGCTCGACCCCGCTCCGGCGAGGGCCGCACTGGCCAGGAAACCACGACGTGTGATCGGTCGCCCGAAGGGCCTTTCATTTATCGGCATGACAGTTCTCCTTCTCTTGGTTCGGTTTTCGGCAGACGGCCACACCGGCGAGGTCGGAGCTGAGAGCCGGCCCGGCGGCTCCTCGAAGTAGGCGGATTTAGCGGTAAAACCTAGGGACGTCAGGCAATTCCGTCAATACTTCGGAGCATTCAGTTTTACCGCTATAGTCCGGCCCGTGACGACATTTGAGATCCAATCCCCCGACGGTCGCACCGTACGGACCGGGAGCCTGGCCGGCCCCGGCACGATCACGCCGCGTCCGGCGGCCGAGCCCGGTGTGCTCCGGTACGACGTGACTTCCGGCGCAGCTGCCGGTGGGCCCGTGACGTTGCGCTGGACCTGGCCGGCCGACGACGCCGTGACGCTCTGGCGGCCGCTGCAGGATTCCCGGCGCAACCTCCCCACCGACTGGGGCTCGCACCGCGAGGTCCGCTCCGTCCGCTCGGCCCCGGTCGCGTCCCTCGTCAACGGACAGGACCGGGCGATCGCCACAGTCTCTTTGTCGTCGAACGTCCGTGGGTGTGACTTCGCCGTCGGGGTGAGCGAGGAGATCGCGGAGCAGCTGATCGAGCTGACCGTGACGGATCTCGAGGGCGAAGGCTTCGCTCTGCGGATCGATGTGCGGGCCCAGCACTTCGCCGAGGCGTTGCGTGCCGTGACAGCGGAGTGGGCGGCCGAGCTGGGTGACCGGATCGCCGACGTACCGGCGGTCGCGCTACAGGCGATGTATTCGACCTGGTACAGCGACCACCAGCACGTCTCGGCCGGGTCCGTCGAGCGGCACGCTCGCGCGGGTTCGGCGTACGGCACCCAGGCGGTCATCGTGGACGACGGCTGGCAGACCGACGACACGCGGCGCGGGTACGCGTACTGCGGCGATTGGGAGCCGACCAGCCACAAGTTCCCCGACATGGCCGAGCATGTACGTCGCGTGCACGCGCTCGGGCAGCAGTACGTGCTGTGGATCGCGCCGCCGCTGATCGGTGTGCACTCGAAAGCCTGGGACAAGCTGAAGGACCGCACCCTCGGCTTTGCCGACGGCGAGGTGACCGCCGTCCTCGACCCCCGCTGTCCCGAGGTCCGCGAACACCTCCTGGAGTGCTGCGTTCGTCCAGTGCGGGACTGGGGCGTCGACGGCCTGAAAATCGACTTCATCGATTCCTGGGCGCGGACCGGCGTCCCTCCGGCACCGGGCGGTGACTGCTCGTCAGTCGACGAAGGCGTCGAGCGGTTCTTGCAGGCCGTCACCGACGAGCTGCGGAAGCTGCGGCCCGACGTGCTGATCGAGTTCCGGCAGGACTACGTGCACCCGAGGCTCTGGCGGTTCGGCACGTTCCTGCGCGCCGGCGACTGCGCGCTCGACGCGGTGGAGAACCGTGTCCGCACGATCGACTGCCGTCTCCTCGCCGGTGACCGCGCGGTGCACTCCGACATGCTGATGTGGCACTCGTCGGCGTCGGCGGAGAACGTCGCGCAGCATTTCATCGGTGCCTTGTTCAGTACGCCGCAGGTGTCGATGGAGTTGGACGCGCTGCCGCCCGGGCACGAGCAGGTGGTCCGGTACTGGCTCGGGTTCCTGCGCGATCACGCCGACGCGCTGCTGCACGGCGTACTGCTGCCGTCGCGACCGGATGCGCGGTACACGCAGGTTCGTGCGGTCGGTGCGACGGAAACGGTGGTTGCCGTGTACACGAATCCTGTCGTGCGGGTACAGGAGTCGTGCACCGTCGTGGTGAACGGTGGCGCCGAGCGGCGACTGTACGTCGAAGGTGCGTGCGACCGGCTTGTCGACCTCGTAGTGTCGGACTGTTCGGGCCGCGAGGTGCACCGAGAGACGACAACTCCGCCTGAGGTGTGGACGATCGACGTTCCGGTGGGCGGGTCGGCCCGGATCGTGTGGGACTAAGGGGGAACGGTTGGCTGACGAGAAGCCGCGGCGTACGACTGTCGCGGACGTCGCCCGATTGGCCGGGGTGTCGGCGATGACGGTGTCGAACGTGCTCAACGCGCCACACCGCGTAGCGGCACCGACCGTCCGGACCGTGCGCGCCGCGATCCAGGAACTCGGGTACATCCCGAACCACGCTGCCCGCGCGTTGTCGTCCGGACGCAGCCAGGTGATCGGCCTGCCGATGTCCTTCGAGGACGACCTCGTGGACGACGACAACCCGGCCCTGGGCGGGTTCCTGCACAGCCTGCTCGGCGGTCTGGTCAAGGCGGCCGCGGTCTCAGGGTACGGCGTCCATGTTGTCGAGACCCCGGTCGACCACGCGACCGAGATCGTGCTGTACGACAAGCTGATCGCGGCGCGGCAGGTGGACGCGATCGTCGTCTCGGAGACGATGCCGCACGACGAGCGGATCGAGTTCCTCAGCCGCCGGCGGTTCCCGTTCGTGGCGTTCGGGCGGACGGGGCCTGAGCATCGGCAGTGCTGGGTCGACGTGGACAACGAGTCGTCGATGGCCGGGGTCGCCGCGCATCTGCGGGCTACCGGCCGGGAGCGGGCGGTGTACCTGGCGACGGACAGTCCGCTGCCGTGGGTGCATCAGCGGCGGGACGGGTTCGTCCGGGAGTTCCCGTCGACGGTGGCGCGGTCGTTCGGTTCGCTCGAGGCGGTAGCGGCGTACGTCGAAGAGCTGGACCCGCCGGACGTTTTCGTTGCGGACAACGACGCGTTCGCGGTGGTCGCGATGCGGGCACTGCAGCGACGGGGGATCACGGTCGGTCAGGACGTCGCCGTGACCGGATTCAACGACTTCCCGTTCGCGAGCATGCTCGACACGCCGCTGACGACCGCCCGGATCCCGCTGCGGGACATCGCCGCCTGCCTGTTCGACCGCGCCCTGCACGAAATCAGCGGCGAGCCGGACGAGCCGGGCAGGCTCGTCACGGCGCCGCTCGTCATCCGTTCGAGCGCCTAAGGCTTGACGAGCACCTTGAGCGCGGTGCGTTCGTCCATCGCGTGGTATCCGTCCGCCACGTCGGCGAGGGCGACCTCGCTGTCGAAGACCTTGCCGGGGTCGACGGTGCCCGCGAGGACGTCCGGGAGCAGGGTTTCGATGTAGGCGCGGGCAGGCGCGGGGCCGCCGGTAAGGGTGATGTTGGGGCGGAAGAGGCTGGAGAACCCGACCGGAGCATCGGTGTACTGCGGTACCCCGACGCGGCTGATGACGCCGCCGGGCCGAACGACGCCGACCGCCTGGTCATAGGCGGGCCGGTGGCCGACCGCTTCGAGTACGACGTGCGTACCGTCGCCGCCGGTGAGGTCCCGTACGCGGGCGATGCCCTCTTCGCCGCGCTCGGCTACGACATCGGTCGCGCCGTACTCGCGGCCGAGGTCGGTGCGGGCCGTGTGGCGGCCCATGAGGATGATCTGCTCGGCGCCGAGGCGCTTCGCGGACAGGACAGCCAGTAGGCCGACGGCTCCGTCGCCGATGACCGTCACGCTTGTGCGCGGGCCGACGTTCGCCTTGATTGCCGCGTGATAGCCGGTTCCGTACACGTCGGACAGCGTGAGCAGCGAGGGGATCAGCGGTGAGGTCTCCTCGACCGGTACGGCGACGAGGGTGCCGTCCGCGAGCGGAACCCTGACAGCCTCGGCCTGACCGCCGCCGACGTCGCCGGCGTTCCAGAAACCGCCGTGCCGACAGGAGGTCTGCACGCCCTCGCGGCAGAAGTCGCAGGTACCGTCGGACCAGGCGAACGGGGCGATCACGAAGTCACCAGTCTTGATGCTGGTCACATCGCTACCGGTGTCTTCGACGACACCGACGAACTCGTGCCCCATGGACCTGCCGTCCGGGTCCGCCGCCATCGAGTGGTACGGATGCAGGTCGGACCCGCAGACACAGGCCCGCACAACGCGCACGATCGCGTCGGTCGGTTCCTTGATGATCGGCTCAGGCACATCAACAACACGAACGTCGCCCGCGCCGTACATGTAAGTGGCTCGCATCAGAATCCTTCTGACTCAGGAGGTCTGGGCCTGTTCGTAGTCGGTGTCAGTGACGTGCTCGGCCCAGGTCGTTTCCGGTACGTCGGGGTTGCCGGTGCCGTCCCAGATGGCGAGGTGGGTCATGAAGCTGTCGGCGGTCGCGCCGTGCCAGTGCCACTCCCCTGGTGGGGTGTGCACGGTGTCGCCGGGACGCATCACGATCACCTGGCCGTCCCGGGTGCCGACCAGGCCGACGCCCTCGGTGACGTGCAGGGTCTGGCCCATCGCGTGGGTGTGCCAGGCCGTGTGGGCGCCGGGTGCGAAGTGCACTGCGTTCACCCGGGCGCGAGACGGTTCCTCTCCGCTAGATCTGGTCGAACCAGACCTCCCCGGTGAACCAGTCCCCCGGTCCTTTCGCGGTCGCGGGTTTCGTCAGTTTCTCCATGTGTGCCAGTGAACGGGCTGCCGCGTGCCCGCGGGAGTCACTGTCGTTACAGGTAATGCCAGTACCTCCTTCAGGTCCGGGTGCCCGTCTACGGTGGAGGCATGGACAACCGAGCTGCGATCCGCGAGTTTCTCGCCTCGAGGCGAGCGCGGATCACCCCCGAGCAGGCGGGACTGCCGGCGTACGGCGGCAACCGCCGGGTCAAGGGGCTGCGCCGCGAAGAGGTCGCCATGCTGGCGGGAATGAGCATCGACTACTACGTGCGGCTGGAGCGCGGGAACCTGGCCGGGGCCTCCGACACCGTCCTGGAAGGACTTGCCCGCGCGCTGCAACTGGACGACGCCGAGCGCGCTCACCTGTTCGATCTCGCCCGCGCCGCCGAACCGACTCCCGCGCGCAGTCGTAAGACCGCGCCGGCGACCATTCCGGCCAGCGTCCAGCTCGTGCTCGACGCCGTGACCGATACGCCGGCCTGGGTCCGTAACGCCCGCCACGACATGCTCGCGGCCAACCGGATGGCCCGCGCACTGCACGCTCCGCTGCTCGCGGATCCGCGGCGTCCCGCGAACAGCGCCCGCTCGTCTACCTCGACCCGGCGTCACACGACTTCTACCAGGACTGGGAACGCGCCGCCGACGACATCGCCGCGATGCTGCGCTCCGAGGCCGGGCGCAATCCGCACGACAAGTTGCTGATCGAACTCATCGGAGAGCTGTCCACCCGCAGCGAGGACTTCCGTACCCGCTGGGCTGCCCACAACGTCCGCTTCCACCGCACCGGCCTGAAGAAATTCCACCACCCGGTCGTCGGTGACCTGGAGCTCACCTTCGAGGCGATGGAATTCCCCGCGCACCCAGGGCTCACTCTCCTGGTCTACGTCGCACCCGCCGGCACTCCCACCGCCGACAGCCTCAAGCTCCTCGCCAGCTGGGCCGCCACCGCGGAGGTGCCGCAGCACTAGGGAGCAACTGAGTGCCTGACTGCCGCCTCGACGAACTTGGCGAGGTCGGCGGAGCGGCTGCCGGCCGGCCACACCACCAGCATCTGGTACGGCTCGACGTCGGTCACCGGTCGGTAGACGACGTCCGGCCGGATGTTGCGCTCGGCCATCGACCGCGGCACGAGCGCGACCGCCTGCCCGAACGCGACCACCTCCAGCAGCTGCGACGAGTCCTGGACGATCGGTCCGTCCACCGGATCGTCCGGCCGCGCAGACCAGTAGTTGCGCTCAGCAACGTTGGCCCGGCTCCACCGTGGCGCCGGAATCCCGGCCAGATCGTCGGCCGCCAGCACCTCCCGCGCCGCGAGCTCGTGCCGCGCCGGAAGCGCGGCAACCCGCGGCTCCCGGTACAGCAACTCGGTTTCCAGTCCGTGGTCGTCGAACGGCCGACTGACGAGCGCAACATCCGCCCGCCCGTCCCGAACCATGTCGGCCTGCTCCCCGAACCCGCTCACCACCACCTCGACGCCCGGCAGCTCGTCCCGCAGCTCGGTGACGATCCGGTGCAGCAACTCCGTCGCGACACCGGGCTTAGCGGTCACGATCAGCCCGCGTGCCGACAGTCCGGCCCGCTGCGTACGACGTACCGCGGAATCGAGGGCGTCGAGGACCGGCCCGGACTCTTTGAGCAGGGTCTCGCCCGCGGACGTCAACGCGAGCCGTTGGCCGGTGCGGTCGAACAGGTCGACGCCGAGACGGTGCTCGAGCTGGCGCATCGCGCGGGACAGCGGCGGCTGGGCGATACCCAGACGCTCGGCGGCACGAGTGATGTTCAGGTCCTCGGCGACGGCGCGGAAGTATCGCAGTTCGCGGATCTCGGGTTCCGGCATACCTCCAGGGTATGGCGGACCACCTGACCGGTGTTGGTCCGCGGGGGCGGGTCCGCGCTGGACTGGAGGCATGAATCAGAACGAAGTCGCCCTGGTGACGGGCGGGAACAAAGGCATCGGCCACGAGATCGTGCGCCAACTCGCGGCACGTGGCCTGACTGTGTATCTGGGGGCGCGGAACCCGGCCCTGGGTGCTCGCGCAGCGGAGGAGCTGGCCGGAGACGTGCGGCTCGTGCAGCTGGACGTGACCGACGTGGAGTCGGTCGCGGCAGCCGCCAAGCAGGTCGAGGCGGACTCCGGCCGGCTCGATGCGCTGGTGAACAACGCGGGCATCGTGTCCGAGTGGGGTACGGCGGTCGCAGACATCACGGCCGAACAGGTGCGAACGGCGTACGACGTGAATGTGTTCGGTGTAGTCGCAGTGATCAACGCCTTCTTACCGCTGCTGCGGCAATCGCCGAACGCGCGGATCGTGAACATGTCGAGCGGACTCGGCTCGGTCAACCTCCTCTCAGAACTCGACGGCCGCCTCGCGACGCAAGGGTTGCTCGCGTACAGCTCGTCGAAGGCAGCACTCAACGCACTGACTCTGGTCTACGCAAGCGCCCTGCGCGCAGACAACATCAAGGTGAACGCCGCGACACCGGGTCTCGTGCCGACCGACCTGAACTCGCAGGCATCGGTACCACGCGGCGAGCGAACCGTGGCCGACGGAGCAGCCGTCCCGGTCGCCCTCGCGACACTCCCAGCAGACGGCCCGACGGGCGCCTTCAGAGGACCTGAGTCGCTGTCCGACGTGGCTCCGTGGTGAGCGCCTGACGGGCGATCAGCAAGGTGATCGTGGTGCCGAGGATGCCTGCTGCTGCCATGGTGAGGTTTGGGGCGACGAAGGAGCCGACGACGCCGCCGAGGGCGATGCTGACGCCCTGGATCGCCATCAGGCCGCTGGTTTGGACGGTGAACAGGCGGCCGCGGTACGACGGTTCGGCGTGCTGCAGGATCAGCGGGTCGATGCCCTGGTTGAAGGCGTAGCCGGTGCCCGAGATCGCGAGGAGTACCGCGGCGACCGGGATCGGCGGTGCGGTCAGGAACGCGATCGCGGGCAGCTGGCTGGTCAGCAGGAACGGGACGACGAGCCGTCGCCGCGCGGAAGGGGTGAACCGCGCGACGACGAGCTCGCCGAGCACGCTGCCGACGGCGTACCCGGTGAACAACGCACCGGCGGCAGCGGCTGCGACGCCGACCTGAGCGGTGTACGCGACGGCCAGTCCGTCCGGGACGGACGAGAACGCCGGCGCCACCCAGGTCAGCAGGATCAGGTTGCGGAGTTTGGCGTTGGCGAACAGCAGCTGCAGCCCGGACCACGAGTCGCGGACCGTGTTGCTGGTGCGCTCCCCCGGCGGCGTGTACGGCGTACCCGTCGCGATCAGCACCGCCGACGCGACGAAACTCACCGCGTCGAGCGCCAGCAGCCAGTTCGCCCCGACCATCGCGACCGCGATCCCGCCGAGTGCGAATCCGGTCAGCACCGCGACCTGACTGATTGCCCTCAGCAAGGACCTGCCGACCGGGAAGAGATCGGCCGGCAACAGCTGCGCGAGACTGGCGGCCCGTGCGCCCGCGAAGATCGGCGCGACGATCCCGGTCACCAGCAACAGTCCGAGCAGGCCGCCCACCGGCATTCCCGGTATCAGCATCAGTCCAATGGCCGCAGCGCTGACCACGTCGCACGCGACCAGGACGCGGCGCGCCGGGAATCGGTCCGCGATCGACGAGAACAGCACGCCGCTCACGGCGTACGGCAGGAACGAGCACGCCAGGACGAGGGCCGACAGCAACGGCGATCCGGTCCGCTCGAAGATCAGGATGGACAACGCGACCTGCGCCGCCACGGTCCCCAGCATCGAGACGGTGTGGGCGGCGTACACGGCGGGCAGGCCGGGAAGGCTGAGTACAGCTCGGTAGGACCTCACGCGGCGAGAGTGCACGCGTCCGGGGCGGGCGGCGTAGAGTTTTGGTTGTGGCCGAAAGTTCAGGTTCGTGACGGTACTGCGGTTCACGCAGGCGGACGCGCTGCGGTGCCGGTTCGGGGCGTCGCCGTTGTGGGAGACGATGTCCGCGGTGCGGGTGCTGAACGGATCGAAGCACCGGCCGTTGTACGCCGATTGGATCGCGGCGAAGCGGCAATCGGCAGCGCGACTCGACCTGCGCGGGCTGAAGGCGGTGCAGCCCCGCGTAGGGTTCACGCCGGACTTCCTGACCCCGCCGCCGAAGGCCTCCCGGGCGAAGTTCGCCACCGAGATCGCTCGCGTCCGTAGTACCCCGCTCGAGAAGGTTCGCACCGAACTGATCCGGTCTCGGGACGAATTGAAGAACCCCGGAGCGCCGGAGATCGACAAGATGCTGGACGACCTGGCCGGCACCCGCGCGCGACTCGCCGACGAGATCGAGGCTGCCTGGGAGACCCTGATCAAGCCGGACTGGCCGTTGATCAGCCGCGTTCTCGAGGACGACATCGCCTACCGCGGTCAGCAGCTGACCGAGGGCGGCCTGGCCGGACTGTTCGACGATCTGCACCCGACCCTGGACTGGGAGGACGACCGCCTGATCGCCGCCCGGTACCGCTCCGAGGACCGCGATCTCGCCGGACAGGGCCTGCTCCTGGTTCCCGGGGTCTTCGCCTGGCCGCACCTCGTGATCGTCGTCGACCCGGCGTACCACCCGACCCTCGTCTATCCGGCCCGCGGCGCGGCCCGCCTGTGGTCCGACGCTCCTGCTCCACCGGACCCGCTGGCCCGCCTCCTCGGCCGCACTCGCGCGACCCTCCTCGTCGCGCTCGACCCACCCGCCACGACCAGCGCGCTCGCCGCCCAATACAACCTCGCCCTCGCCACGGTCGCCGAACACCTGTCGGCGTTGTACGACGCGGGTCTCGCGACACGTCGACGTACCGGTCACCAGGTCCACTACCGCCGTACCGAAGTGGGACAGGCCGTCATCGACGCTTCCGTCGGATAACCGGCACGCGGCGCGAGAATGCTGAGATGAACAAGCCGACGAAGGTGCCTTCGCCCAGCACCCGCCACACGCGGCGCTGGCCGGCCTCGCTGGCGGTGGTCGCGGTTCTGGCGCTGCAGGTGCTCGTGCCGACGCAGATCAACGCGCTGCCGCGGTGGCTCATGCCCGCGCTCGGTGGACTTCTGCTGCTGCCGCTGGTGTGGATGAACCCGTTCCACCTGCGCCGCGACGAGCCCTGGCTGCGGTCGGTGGAGGTCGTCCTCCTCGCGGTCCTGGTCGCGGTGAACGCGTACTACCTCGCCGGAATGATCTTCTTCCTGAACAACGGAGAGGCAGGAGACGGCAAGGTCCTCGTCAAGAGCGCTCTGCTGATCTGGGTGACGAACGTGGTCGCGTTCGCGGTCTGGTACTGGGAGATCGACCGCGGCGGCCCGTTCGCCCGGGCACCTGAGCACGAGCGTGAGACCGAGCGCGCGGATCTGCTGTTCCCGCAGATGACCGTCGACCTGCCGGGGTGGAAGGGCTGGCTGCCCGGGTTCACCGACTACCTGTTCGTCTCGTTCACCGCCGCGACCGCGTTCAGCCCGACCGACACGATGCCGCTGACGGCCCGGACGAAGATGCTGATGGGTATCCAGTCGGCGATCGCGCTGCTCACCGTCGCGATCGTCGCGGCCCGCGCGGTGAACGTTCTCTGAGATCACCCTCGACAGCGGTGTAATG
The DNA here is from genome assembly GCF_004362255.1 of Kribbella sp. VKM Ac-2571. Classification (NCBI taxonomy): domain Bacteria; kingdom Bacillati; phylum Actinomycetota; class Actinomycetes; order Propionibacteriales; family Kribbellaceae; genus Kribbella; species Kribbella sp. VKM Ac-2571. The sequence goes on along the minus strand of NZ_SNWS01000007.1, from coordinate 26,372 downwards.
GGCATGAGAGCGTTATGCCCATGTACAGCTCGAAGTCGGTGGGGTTGGGGTTCGCGGTCTTCTCCGCGGTCACGTTCGGCGGATCGGGCCCGTTCGCGAAGGCCCTGATCGGCGCCGGTTTCACACCGCAGCAGGCGGCCTGGTTACGGATCCTCGGCGCCGCCGCGGTGCTGGTTCCGCTCGTGCTGGTCTTCCGCGGCCGCGCCGGGCTGCGCTCGGCCCGGGCGTCCTGGAAGGCGCTGGTGCTCTACGGCCTGACCGGGATCGCCGGCTGCCAGACGCTGTTCTTCATCGCGGCCAGCCGGTTGCCGGTCGGCGTGGCACTGATGCTCGAGTTCTCCGGGCCGGTGCTGGTCGTCGCGTGGCTGAAGTTCGGCCAGAAGGTCGCCGTACCGCGGTCGGCCGCGATCGGGGTGAGTATCGCGGTCGTCGGTCTCGCGACGGTGGCGCAGATCTGGTCCGGGTTGCGGATCGACCTCATCGGTCTGCTCGCCGGCCTCGGCGCCGCCGCGTGCCAGGCGACGTACTTCATCCTGATCGACAAGCTGACCGGCGCCGCGGATCCGCTCGTGATGACGGCGGCGGGCAGCGTGGTCGGCGCCGTCGTGCTGACCCTGATCGCGGCTCCGTGGGGTACGCCGTGGCACGTGCTGGTCGACTCGATCGCGATCGGCCAGCGGCACGCTCCCGGTTGGGTGATGGCCGCGTGGCTGATCCTGGTGAGCACGGTCGTCGCCTACCTGGCAGGCGCTGCCGCCGTGCAGCGGCTCTCGGCGCCGATCGCGGGTGCGGTCGCGTACGTCGAGGTGGTCGCGGCCTGCGTGTTCGCGCTGATCCTGCTCGGCGAGACGCTGCGCACCAACCAGATCATCGGCGGCGTGATCGTGCTGGCCGGCGCGTTCGTGGCCCAGTCGTCGGTGGGGAAGGTCGCGGCTCCGGAGATTCCCGACGCTTCCCCCACCGACGTACTGGATCGGGTCATCTGAGCGAGTCCACGAGTTCCCGCGGCAGGCCGTGGGTTTCGTGCAGGTACTCGTAGTCGGTGTCGTCGAGGGACTTGTGGAACCGCTCGTGGCTGAGCACCTTGCGGCCGCGGTCGAGCAGGTTGCTGAACCGGATCTCCTCGTCGATGAGGATCCGCCGGATCAGCGTCACCGTCTCGCCCTGGTGGAAATGGCCGAGCGTGTGCTCGAACAGTTCGATCGGCAGGTCCGACAGCGACCGCGACTCGTCGGTCTGCCAGAGGATTGTCAACAATCGGCGGATCAGCCGGCGCAGCACGTACCCGCGACCGGTGTTCGACGGGTGCACGCCGTCGCCGATGATCACGATGCTGGACCGCAGATGATCGATGACGATCCGCTGCGAGCGCTCGTCCAGCGTCCACAGCTTCGGGATGATCCGCATCCACGGCTCGAACAGCGAGGTCTCGAACACCGACTGTCGGCCCTCCAGGAGCATCGTCAGCCGCTCCAGGCCGAGACCGGTGTCGATGTTCTGCTGCTTGAGCTCCTCGAGCGAGCCGTCGTCGTGGCGGCGGTACCGCATCATCACGTGATTCCAGACCTCGACCCATCGCTCGTCGGTGGTCGGCGTACCCTCCGGCTCACCGTCGCCGGTCCAGAGGAAGATCTCCGAGTCCGGACCGCACGGGCCGGTCGGGCCGTTCGACCACCAGTTGTCGTCGGTGGTCAGCTCGATCGGTAGCCCGAGCTCCTGCCAGGTGCGGAGCGACTCCTGGTCGAGCGGCACCTGATCGTCGCCGCCGAAGACGGTCACGTACATCCGCCGCGGGTCCAGGCCGAAGCGGGTGGTGAGCAGCTCGTACCCCCAGCGGAGAGTCTCGCTGCTGCCGTAGTCTCCCAGCGACCACGAGCCCAGCATCTCGAACACCGTCAGGTGGGTCGGATCCCCCACCTCGTCGAGATCGGTGGTTCGCAGGCATCGCTGGATACCCACGAGTCTGCGTCCCAGTGGATGTGGTTCGCCCTCCAGGTACGGCGTGAGCGGATGCATCCCCGAGGTCGTGAAGAGCACGGGATCGCCGAGCCGCGGAATGAGCGTGGACCCTGTCGTCGGGACGTGGTCGCGGTCGATGAAGTAGTCGATGAAAGTCCTGCTGATGCTCATGGTTCTCGTCCTTGTCGAATTCAGGACCGGAACCAGACCACCGGGCTACCTCAAACAAAACACCGGCGAACCGTTTCCGGTCGCCGGTGGAAGATTCAGAATGTCAGGCCGCGGCAGCCGGAGAGCGTGAAGCTCGTACGGCTGCGGCAAGTCGGAACATTCGGTGCATGCCGGCCAGAGTACACGATTTCCACCACCCGCTGTCCACCCTTTCCCGACACCCCCGGGTCAGGCGTCCAGCAGTTCCCGCAGGACGGCGCCCGACCTCCCCCAGGTCCACTCGTCCTCGATCCACTTCCGCCCAGCGGCCCCCATCGCGGCACGGTCCTGGGCATTCGTCAGCAGTTCGACCAGGCGGACACCTACCGCAGCTGGGTTGTAGGGGTCGACCAGGAACCCCGTCGTACCGTGCACCACCGTGTCAGCCGCGCCACCGGAATCCCCTACCACCACGGGCTTGCCGGTCGCGGACGCCTCCAGCGTGACGATGCCGAGCGCCTCCGGTTCCAGCCCGAACCGCCGCGTCCGGCACGGCATCGCGAACACATCGGCAGCATCGACGTACGGCGGAATCTCGGCCCACGGAACCGGCCCCGTGAACACCATCGCGTCCGCCACGCCGGCGCGCACCGCCAGCTCCTCGAGGTATTCGCGGTCCGGCCCACCGCCCACCAGCAGCAGCCGCGCGTCAGGCACCGACCGCTGGACCCGCGACCACGCGCGGATCAGCGTGTCCTGCCCCTTCCGGCGAATCAGCCGCGACACGCAGGCAACCACCGGAACACCGTCCAGCCCGAGCCCCTTGCGGATCTGCTCTCCCCCACAGCCCGGAGCGAACCGGCTCGTGTCGACCCCTGGCGTCAACCTCCGCATCCGCTGCGCTGCCGCCGGCGACAACGCCGGAGCGATCCGTTCGGCACACCACGACGACACCGTCGTCACCGTGTCAGCCGCATCGCCGATCCGACGCAACGCCTGCCGGGCCCCGGGTACGCCGGCCCACCACGTCTCATGCCCGTGCGTCATCGCGACGATCCGCCGCGCACCGGCCCGCCGCAGCGCCGGACCCATCAACCCGAGCGGAGCGGCCGCCCCGAACAGGATCCGGTCGGCGCCGTACTCGCGCATCAGCTCGACGACCCGCTTCGTGACGCGGGCCGTCGGCAACAACATCGACGTCCGGTCCCGGATCACGGGGAACGGCAGCGTCGCGTCGTACACAATGTCTTGGGCGTCGCCGGGCTCGCGGGAGGTGTAGACGACGACGTCGGGCAGTTCGTCGCACAACGAGCGGACGAACGTCTCGATCCCGCCCTGGCGTGGCGGGAAGTCGTTGGTGACGACCAGGACGGTCATCGTCGGGCCAGGGGTGGGACCGTGCCGCCGTTCTCGGCGGCCCAGGCGCGGCCCATCGCGATCCGCTCCGGCGCGGTCGGGTGGCTGGCGAACATCCAGTACCGCCAGGCGCTCGGGTCGAGTCCCGAGATGTTCCGGACGGCGAGGTCGTGCTGCATCGCGACGAAGTCCTGCGGGTCGTTCGTGAGGCGGAGCGAGTGGTAGTCGGCACGCGCCTCGATCTTGCGGCTCACCAGTTTCTCGACGGGGCTCGCCAGCGTCGTACCGGCCACGATCAGCGCGACCAGGACCGCCGTACGCCGTGGGTCCGCGATCCGGGCCCCGAGCAACAAGTACAGCACCGTGATGCCGAACGCCGTACCGAGCACGCCGATCAACGTGCCGTGCAGTACGTCGTCCTCGGCGGCGTGACCGAGCTCGTGCGCGACCACGAGCCGGACCTGCGCGGGCGGCGTGTCCTTCAGGAGCGTGTCGTAGACGACCAGCCGACGGGTCGAGCCGAAGCCTGACACATAGGCATTCAGGGCGGTGGTCCGCTTCGACGCGTCCGCGACCAGCACGTCCTTCACCGGTACGCCGTCCTCGACCGCGAGCTTCAGGAAGTCGTTGCGCAGGGCACCGGCCGGCATCGACGTGAAGTCGTTGAACCGCGGCTCGATCAGGACCGGGTAGGCGAACGACACGCCCAGCACGAGCAGCGCTCCGGCGATTGCCCCGGGCAACCACCAGCGCTGGCGCAGGCGTTTCGCCAACGCCACCAGGACAATCGCGAGCACCGCGACCCCGAGCGAGGTGATCGCCCAGTTCACGCCGCGGTCCCAGACCCACAACCGCCAGTTCTCCACGGACAGCCCGTACTTCAGGCTGACCCGCTGGGCGAGTACGTCGGTCGGGACGGTGAGCAGGTTGGTGATCAGGGCGATCCCGGCCACCGTGACCGGTACGGCGAGGAACCACCAGCGGATGCGCAGACCGTCGTACAACCGGCGGCCCAGCGGGCTGAAGCCGATCACCAGCGGGACCGCGACCGAGATGATCCAGGACGCCGTCGACCAGCGGAGGATCTCGTGCCGGAACGCGTTCTGGCGGGCGATCTCCGCGGCCGTGAAGTCCAGCGCGGCGTCCGGCTTCGGCAGATCGATCAGGTGCCACGGCGTGGTGACCGCGATCGTGAAGACCAGCGCGAGCGCCAGCAGTCCACCCGTGGCGCGCGGCGCCCACGGACTGGATGCTTTGTCAGGCACCGGCGAGCCGCTCGAGGTACTTCTGCCACTCCGCGACGAACTCGGCCTCGGTCATCCCGAGCACCGACTTGAACGCGTCCGGCAGCCCGGCCGAGGTCTTCGACGCGTGCACCGCCCGGTAGAACCTCACCAACTTGTCCTGTCCCTCGCGCTCAGCGATCAGCCTGCAGGCCAGCCACGCCGACTCGTACGCCTGCGGCAGCTCGGTCGCCGACGCCGCGAACGCCTCCGGCGTCGGCAAGGTGGACGGCACCTTCCCGGCACGCACTGCCTTGAACAACTCCTTCGCCGCCGACTCGTCCTGCACGGGTACGGCGGTGAACGCGACATAATCCGCGAAGCCTTCGGCGAGCCACAACGGCACCGGTGAAGCGGTCGCGGTCGACGCGACATGGGTGGTCTCGTGGGTCAGCACGATCCGCCGGCCCTGCTTGCCGAGCTCCTGGAACAGCTTCGGGTTCGCGACGATCCGCACCGGCGCGCCGAGGGCCGGCGTGTCCAGCTCGGCCATCGTGACGGCGGCGATCTGGGTGTACGTGTTCGGCTGCGCGCCGAGGACACCTTCCATCTGGGTCTGTTTCGCGGGCAGGTAGACGACCACCTTCTGACGCCAGCCCTTGCCCCACACCTTCGTCACCGACTCGACGGCCTTGTCGGCGACCGAAACGTAGCTTCTCGCCTCCGATTCCGAGTCGAGGCTGATCACCAGGCTGTGCTTGCCCTTGGCCAGGGCGATCGGGCCGAGCGCCCAGACCGGCCGACGCTGCCCCGCCGCGAACCGCTCCGAGAACGAGGCGGCGTACGTCTTCCCGTCGCGGGTGACGAACGTCACCGGGAGGGTCTCGCGCGCGGGCTTCACGTCGTACCCGGAGAGCTGCCAGGAGACCTCGACCTGCGCCAGCCAGGACTGTGTCCCGCCGAGCTCGGCCTGCCGGTCCGGGGTCAGGGCGGCGCTGTCGTCGCTCACGTAGCGTAGCTGGAAGGTGCCGAGCGGGAGCATGCTGAGGTTGCCGAAGATCGTCCGCGCGCTGGCCCGGAACGCCGTGGCCTTCGGGTCGATGGTGTTCAGGAACTCGGTGCGGTCCTCGTTCTCGACCGCGTCGGTCATTTTCTGCAGCACCGCTTCGCCGGCGACCGCCCGCTGTACGCCGGCCTGGGCCTGATCGGGCGTGCTCGGCGAGGACTGCGACGGCTGGTGCGCTGCGACGCCGTTCGGGTCGGCCGGGGCGTTGGCGATGCGCTGGAGCCCGGCGTACCCGGCACCGGCGACCAGGCAGACGGCGACACCGAGCGCGACCTTCTTCAGGATCGGCGGGAACGGCGGGCGCTGCGGACCGTCGGCGTAGGACTCCGACAGGTGATCGAGCGGCTCCTCAGCGTCACTGGCCGACGGGATCACGGGCAGCGGAACCGTATCGCCGTGCTCGTCGATCACCTCGGCCCCTCGCTGCTCACCTGCCCCAGTCAGGCGGGACACCCGGCCTCCTCCGACATTACGGCATCACCGTGAAACGGATCGGCTCCGGGGAGAACCCCGGAGCCGATGAGTATGTCAATGTCGCAGGTCAGCCCGGACGGACCGCGGTGTTGTACGGGTTCTCGTCGAGCGGGGCGATCTCCACGCTCTTACCCGGACGGGGAGCGTGCACGATCCGGCCGTTGCCGAGGTAGATGCCGACGTGGCTGATCGGGCTGAAGAAGAAGACCAGGTCGCCCGGCATGAGCTCGGACTTGCTGACCCGGCGGCCCTCGCTGGCCTGCGCCTTCGACGAGTGCGAGAGGGAAACGCCGGCCTTGCCCCAGGCGTACATGGTCAGGCCCGAGCAGTCGTACGAGTTGGGACCTGCGGCGCCCCAGACGTAGGAGTCACCGAGCTGGGACAGGGCGGCGTTGATCGCGATCTTCGCGCGGCCGCTGGCCGGAACGTTCGGGAGGTTCTTGTCGTCGCCGGTCCGGGCGCCGTCACGGGTCGGGCGCTGCTTGCGCGCCTCCTCCGCCTCCTTGGCGTTCTCTTGCTCGATCCGCTGGCGCTCGGCGTCGCTGAGCTTGTCGAGCACCTTCTGGGCGGCGTCGAGCTTGGACTGGAGCTGACCCTTGAGCGCGTCCTGCTTCGCCTGCACGGCCTGCAATGCGGCCAGCTCGGTCTGTGCGCTCGCCTGGAGGTCGGTCAGCTTGCCCTGCGCAACCTGGTAGCGACGCAGCGCCGAGTTCTGCTGGCCGGCGAAGGCCTGCGCGGTGGACGCCTGGCTGAGGAACTGGTCGGGGTTGCTCGACAGCAGCAGCTGCGCCGTCGTGGAGATGCCCGAGGTCTGGTAGCCCGCCACCGCGAGGGAGCCGATCTGCCGCTTCACCGCGTCCACCTGGGCCTGCTGCTTGGCGATACCGGCCTGCAGGGCCTTCACCCGGGCGGACGACGCGGTGATCTGCCCGCGCAGGTCGTTCGCCGACTCACCTGCCTCTTCGGCCTGGTGCTGGAGCGTGGCGATCTGCTGCTTCGCCTGCTCCAGAGTGGGCTTCGGGTCGGCGTCCGCCGCTCCCTGGATGAAGATCACTCCCGCGACGACAGCGGTGCTGGTGATGGCGGCGAGGGCGATTCCCTTGGTGCGGTTGATGCGTCCGATGGACACAGCCCGGTCGGTCCCTTCCTCTGCTCGCGCCGTCCCCGTTGACCTGGCCTGCCGCGGACAGCTGTCCACGGATCCGCCGGATCACTCCCTCGGCTTGCTGCTGCCCGGTCGGCCGGAGCGGCCGACGCCCTGAGGCAACGAGAGGTAACAGTAGTGACCGTTTCGTGACCAGTGCAATTCGCCCCTCGGGTTTGATCCAAAATTAACGAAGGATCACCCCGACCCAACGGCCGTTTCGTCTTCTCCGGCAGGCGATTCGGCAGCAATGTCCGGCTCGACACTACTGACCGCGTGCACGAGGCGCAGCGGCGGGACCAGGCCCGAGTCCGCGAGCGCGTCGAGGGCGGCCTTCTCGTCGTCGTCGATGCGCAGGCTGCCGGACCGTTCCTCCGAGAATCCGAGTACCACCGTGACGACGCAGTCCTGGCAGCCCGGGCCCTTCATCACACAAGCGTCGCAGTCGATCAGCACAACATCCTCCAAGTGGGGAAGCACCCGGACTTGCATCCGGCTGAGAAGGACGCTAGAGAACCCCGCCGACAGTTTTTGTTGCCGGACAGGACCTACGTGCGTGCGATGCGTGCGGTCAGGCTGCTCGCGGACAGTGCGCGGGCGCCGAGTTTGATGATGCTTTCGGCAACCTCACGGTCGGTGGAGACGACCACCACCGGGCGACCGGGAGGCTCGGCGCGGACCAGTTGCCGAATCACCTCGTCGGCGATCACCCCGGCCGGACTGAACCGCACACGCACCCCACGCGGTGGATTCAGCTGCACCGGCCCCGACAATTCGGCGCCGTCGAACACCACAGTGACCTCGACGCGGCGTTGCGCGACCAGTGCGCCCAGAGCTGTGACGAGTCGCTGACGCTGCGAGTGCAACGGTGAATTCGGCCAGGCGGTCTTCGTCACGTTGTAGCCGTCGATGATCAGGTGCACCTGCGGCAACGCCAGCAGCTCGTCGAACAACGCCGGGTCGTCCTCAGGCGCCGTACGTCCGACCGGGGCCGCGTCGGGCTCGGAGCCGGCCACGGTGTCCGCGGGACGGAGCTCTCCCCCGGGCGGCAACGCCAGTTCACGGCGCAGGCCGCTCGCTGCCTCGAGCACCGTGTCGAGCAACAGCCGGGTGCGCGTCGACGCGAGCTCCCGCTCCTGTCCCGCCGTACGCCGGGCCGCGTGCTCGACCGCTTCCAGTTCGGTGATCCGTGTGCGGAGCTTGCGCAGCTCACGCTCGACTTCGGCACGTGCCGCGTCGACACGTTCGTCGGCGCTCTCGGCCTCCTTGGTGCGTTGCTCGACCTCGGTCTGCAGGCCGGTGATCCGCTGCCGCGCCTCGTTGAGCTTGCGCCGGAGCGTGACGTTCTCGGCCTTGAGCTCGTTGACCTGTTCACGAAGCCGTTCGCGGACCTGCCGGGCCTCGGTGCGTGCCTGGTCGAGCTGGTCGGCGAGCCGGTTGACGGTTTCGGAGTCGGCGCGCGGATTCTCCACCGGGACCTGGGCGGCCGCGGCGACGCGCTGCTCCCAGTCGTCCGGGCGCAACAGGTACGCGAGCGCGGCGACCTCCACCGGATCCGCGGCCGGTACGGCGACACCGTCTGCCACCGCATCGCCGAGCTCCGGGTGCTCCCGCCGTACCTCGAAGGCGGTGAGCCGGCGGAAATGGTCGTCGGTCTCCAGGATCGGCCCGAGCACCGAGGCGGACAGTTTCGCCCGCTTCGCCGGCGCGAAACTGGCGAACCGGCGCAGCGGCGCGGGGATGTCGGACGCGGGCAGCTGGCCGAGTGCGTGCGCGGCGAGGGTCAGGACGCGTTGCCGGACCGGTTCAGGCAAAGTCGTAGCGGCGGAGCTCGCGGCGGTGCCGGCCTCAGTCACCGGTCCGCAGTCCGGCCGGAACGAGGAGCTGGCAGCAGCTGCTGGGCCAGTGACGCAGACCACAGCGAACGGGCATCCGGCCCGGAATCGCGGTGATCGCCTGTGTACGCATACAGAGAGCCTAGTCGACTCGCAGGCGTGTCACCTGCGGAATTGTCGGTGGCGGCTCTTAGCGTCGTGGCCATGACCAACCCAGGGCATGCGCCGGCCCAGGATTCCGTAGAGCATCCGTTGCTGCCGATCCGCGGTGTGCAGCACAGCTTCGACGACCTGGGTACGCCGTTGCGGGACGTCACGTTCTGCGTCGTCGACCTGGAGACGACGGGCAATCCGCCCGGCGAGGGCGGTATCACCGAGATCGGCGCGGTCAAGGTGCGGGCCGGTGAGGTGATCGGCGAGTTCCAGACGCTGGTGAACCCGTCGGAGTCGATCCCGCCGTTCATCGCCGTACTGACCGGCATCACCAACGGGATGGTTGCCACGTCCCCCCGGATCGAGTCGGTGCTGCCCGCGTTCCTGGAGTTCGCGCGAGGCTGCGTGATGGTCGCGCACAACGCGCCGTTCGACATGGGCTTCCTGAAACACGAGAGTCTGGTGCACGGGTACGACTGGCCCGACTTCGCGGTCGTCGACACCGCACTGCTGGCGCGTCGCGTGATCACCCCGGACGAGGCGCCCAACTGCAAACTCGGCACGCTGGCCAAGCTCTTCCGGACCACGACCACGCCGAACCACCGCGCGCTGTCCGACGCCCGCGCCACCGTCGACGTGCTGCACGGGCTGTTCGAGCGGGTCGGATCGTTGGGCGTGCAAACGGTGGAGGACCTGCAGACGTTCTCGTCCCGGGTCGCGCCGGCTGTCCGGGCCAAGCGCCACCTGGCCGAGTCGTTGCCGCACGCACCGGGTGTGTACCTGTTCACCGACGACCGCGGCGAGGTGCTGTACGTCGGGAAGTCCAAGGACCTGCGCACCCGGGTCCGCTCGTACTTCACCGCCTCCGAGACCAGGAACCGGATCGGCGAGATGGTCGGCATCGCGACGGCCGTCCGCGGGATTGAGTGCGGGACGCCGCTGGAGGCCGAGGTCCGGGAGCTGCGGCTGATCGCGGAACACAAACCGCGGTACAACAGGCGGTCCAAGTTCCCGGAGCGGCAGCACTGGCTGAAGGTCACGGTCGAACCGTTTCCGCGGTTGTCGCTGGTCAAACAGGTGCGCGACGACGACGCCGGGTACCTCGGGCCGTTCAGCTCACGGAAAACGGCCGAGCGGGCGATGGCCGCACTGCACGAGGCGTTCCCGATCCGGCAGTGCACCGCCCGGATGTCGAAACACCCTTCGTTGTCGCCGTGTGTGCTGGCGGAAATGGGGCGGTGCGTGGCGCCGTGCGACGGACGGATCTCGATGGATTCGTACGGCGAGTTCGTCGAGGCGCTGCGGTCGGCGCTGACCGTGGACCCGACACCCGTGGTGGACGCGCTCGACCGGCGGATCGACGTACTGTCCGCCGACGAGCGGTTCGAGGACGCCGCGGTTCATCGGGACCGGCTGAGCGCGTTCGTGCGGAGCTCGGCGCGGATGCAGCGGATGGCGTCGCTCACCGGATGCGCCGAGATCTGTGCCGCCAGGCGGACCGACGACGGCGGCTGGGAGTTGCACGTGATCCGGCGCGGGCGACTCGCGGCGGCCGGGTTCAGCCCGCGTGGGACCGACCCGCGGCCGCACCTGGAGATGCTGCGCGCCTCGGCCGAGACGGTGCTGCCCGGGATCGGACCGGTCGCGGCGGCGTCACCGGAGGAGATCGAGCTGATCCTGCGCTGGCTCGAACTCCCGGGCATCCGCCTGGTCGAGATGGACGGCACCTGGACCTGCCCGGTCGGCGGCGCCGGGCGGCACCTCACGCGCCTCGACAACTCGCACACCGACAACCACAAACACCCCACCGAACGCCGTCGCAACCTCCGCCCGCTGGGCCCTGCTCGAGTTGGTTAGGCGCGGGCGGTGCGGCGTCTCGGCCACACTATGCTTCAGGCCGTTGAGGTGTGAGTTCTGAACGGGTTGTTAGGAGAGGACGGCATGGTCACCGCGATCGTGTTCATCAAGGCCGACGTCGCACGGATCCCTGAGGTCGCCGAGCAGGTGGCGGCCATCGACGGCGTCAGCGAGGTGTACTCCGTGACCGGCGGGCTCGACCTGATCGCCCTCGTCCGGGTCGCACGGCACGACGACCTGGCCACTGTCATCCCCGAGCACGTCAACCGGGTCCCGGGGGTGCTGAGCACCGAGACGCACATCGCGTTCCGCGCCTACTCGAGCCACGACCTGGAAGCCGCGTTCAGCCTGGGCCAGGAGGACGGGATCTAGGTCCTCCGGGACTGGACTTCCGATCCGACTGACACGAGCTGAAGTTACGGTGAACACATGAACGTCCGGGGTCAGTTTCTTGCCGAGCAGGTCCGCGCCTTCGCGCCGGTGCCGAAGCGAGGACGCGGATGAGCAACCCGCCCGCCGGCTGGTACCCCGACCCCACCGGCCAGCCGCACACGATCCGCTTCTGGAACGGGGAGAAGTGGACCAACAAAACCGCACCGGAGGACCAGGCCGCGGCCCTGGCCGCCGAAGCCGAAGAGTCCACGACCAAGGCCGACCCCACACCAACCCCACCCCCAGCGGAACCCACCTCTCCGCAGCCGACCGAGCCCACCCAACAACAGCCCTGGCCAACCCAGCCAGACCCCGAACCGGCCCAGCAACAGTCCTGGCCAACCCAGCCAGAGCCGGAGCCAGTTCAGCAACAGTCCTGGCCGACTCAGCCGGACCCCGAGCCCGCCCAGCAGCAGTTCTGGCCTGCGGAGCAGAACGCGCTGCCTGAGTCCGCTCAGCAGTCGTGGTCTGGGCAACAGCAGTGGCCGGAGCAGCAGTCTGGGCCTGCCGACCAGTCGCAGCAGCCGTGGTCCGCGAACCAGCAGCCGTGGTCCGCCGACCAGTTCAGCTCCTACGACCAGCCCAACCCGGACACCGAGCAGACCCAGCAGCAGCCGTGGTCTGGTAACCAGCAGCCCTGGTCGGCGGATCAGCAGCCGTGGTCGGCGGATCAGCAGCCGTGGTCGGCGGACCAGTTCAGCTCCTACGAGCAGGCTGACCCGGACACCGAGCAGACCCAGCAGTGGCCGGCCACTCCCCACGACCAGGGCAACCCGAGCGCGCCCGACCACGAGCAGACCCAACAGCAACCGTGGTCCGCGCAACAACCATGGCCTGAGCAACAGTCCACCCCGGCCGACCAGTCACAGCAGCCGTGGTCCGCGAACCAGCAGCCGTGGTCAGCCGACCAGTTCACGTCGTACGACCAGCCCAACCCAGACACCGAGCAAACCCAGCAACAGTCCTGGCCTACTCAACCGGAGCCGACGCCGCAGCCCTCGCCCCAGCAGGGCAACCCGAGCGCGCCCGACCACGAGCAGACCCAACAGCAACCGTGGTCCGCGCAACAACCATGGCCTGAGCAACAGTCCACCCCCGCCGACCAGTCACAGCAGCCCTGGTCCGCGAACCAGCAGCCGTGGTCAGCCGACCAGCAGCCGTGGTCGGCCGACCAGTTCACGTCGTACGACCAGCCCACGCCGGACCAAACTCCGCAGCAAGCGACCCCTCAGAACTGGGGTGCCGAGCAGCAGCCCGTGCAGCCTGTCGAGCCTGTGCAGAGTGAGTCGCAGGTGCCCGGGTTGCGGGCGGTGCAGGAGACCGGCGCCGGCGACGCGGCTCAGGCCGACCAAGCGAGCGGAGGCGGATGGTGGCAGCCTGCCCCCACGCCGCAACTGTGGAACTCACCTTCCACCGGCAACGACGCACCCGCATCCGGCGGCCCACGCCTGCGCGCGGTCTCACAGCCGCAGCCGGACGCGTCCACGCAGACTGAGGCTGCGCCCACGGCTCCTACTGGTGACCCTGCGCCCTCGGCGGCTGCTCCTGAGGCTGCGTCCTCGGCATCTGTTGCTGGGGCTGCGTCCTCGGCATCTGTTGAGGAAATGAGCGCGGCGGATCGTGCCCGCGCGACCTGGGGTGCGCCGGAGTTGGCTCCCGCGCCGCCGGAACACTGGACGCAGCGCGAGATCTCGGAGTTCGAAGCTGCACAGGCCGCGGCGGACGCCGACGTACAGCCGGAGGAACAGTCCAGCGGCCGGACCCTCAAGCTCGCCCCGGAACCGGCAGCCGGTCAGCAGACGGCCAACGCACAAGCAGCACAGACCGCGGACGACCGAGCAGCTCAGACAACGGACCAGCGAGCGGCGCAGGTCGCGGACGAGCAAGCCGCCCAGGTCGCGGACGCGCAAGCCGCAGACGCGCAAGTGGCACAGGTCGCGGATGCGCAAGTGGCGCGGGTGGCTGAGGAGCGGGCCGCGGACGAGCAGGCTGCGGAGGAGGCGGCGGACGAGGCTGAGGTGGCCGGTCAGCTGCAGCCGAACTGGGGAAGCCAGTCCGGCGACGAGCAGGACCAAGCGGCTAGTGACATCCCCTCGTGGGGTGTCGAGACTGCGGACGAAGAGGACGCGAAGACGTCGAAGCAGGCCGCTCCTCTCTGGACCGTGCCAGGAGCGCCGGACACTGCTCCGGACCAGCCGGTGCAGCTCTGGGGCGACCAGCCGCAGCAGCCGACGCCTGCTCAGGACCAGAACTGGAACGGACAGCAGTCCGGCAGCCAGGGCACCGGCGCAGCACCCGCCGCGCAGCCGGGACAGGTTTGGGGCTCGCAAGCAACCGCAGGTGCCCAGACGGGCCAGCAGGGCGGCGATCAGTCGTGGGGCGGGCAGTCCTGGCCTGTAGAACAGCCCAGCATCCAGCAGAACGTGCAGCAGACCGGCCAGCCGCAGTGGGGCGCCCAGCAGGGTGCCAGTGTGCAGCAGGTCGGTCAGCAGCCGTGGGGCGATCAGCAGGGTGCTGGTGTTCAGCAGGGTGGTCAGCAGGCGTGGGGCGATCAGCAGACGCAGCGTGCTTGGGGTGACGACGGGAGCGAGGCTTGGGGCGGCCAGACCGACCTGAGTTCCGGTGTCGGCAAACGGGACGGTAAGAGCAAGAAGAAGTCCAAGAGCTCGGGCGGTGGCGGTCCGTTCGGCGGGAAGATGCCGTTGATCGTCGCCGGCGGCGTCGCGGTCGTGCTGCTGATCGTCGCCGCGGTCGTAGTGCTCACCAAGGGCGACGACACGACGGCGAACCCCGATCCGACCGGTACGACGACGCAGAGCGGCTCGCCCTCTCCGACGAACCAGTCCAGCACCAAGCCCGGCCAGTCGAAGGATCCGAAGCTGCACGAAGGCGCCGGGCGGATCGCGTCGGACGCGATCTCGTTCCCGCGCCGCAACCCGCCGTGGTCGGACCGCAAGCGCCTTGTCGAGCAGCTGATCAACTCGAACGGCCAGCGCATCGTGCTGAAGGAAGATGTCGTCGAAGGGGACGACTGGAGCGCGGACATCTTCGTCGGCGGGCTCGGCACCGGGTCGGGGTTCAACGGCGACCCGAAGGCGACCGCTGCGTCGCTGTCGATCAAGCTGCGCGAAAACATGTACGGGAACATCCCGGTGACCTTCAAGACGATCGCCAACGGCCCCGTGAAGCGGACGGAGAAGTCGGGCTGGGTCTTCCAGCAGACCGTGACCGCGACGACGGCCGCGGTGACCGATCGGGTGCTTACCCTGACGGTGGCCGTCTTCGACCTCGGTGACGGGACCGCGGTCGCGTACATCAGCGGCATCCCGAACAACCGCCCGGACCTGAAGAAGGCCGCGGACCAGGCCTACCTAGGAATCAACGTTGGCTGAGAACGAAGACCAGAACTCCGCGCGCCCCGACACCCCGGAGGGTACGCCGGACAGCTCCGCACGCGCGGGACAGGATGGTTCGTCGGATGCGCTGTTCGGGCAGTCGCCTGCCCCGGCGCCGCCTCCCCCGCCACCGGTCCGGCCGCAGCACGCAGCCCCGCCGCAACAGCACTGGACCAGCCAACCGCCGCAACCGGCGAACCCCCAGCAGCCACAGCAGCCGGGCACGCAACCGTTCGGCGCACCGCGGCCGGGCGCACCGCAATCCGGTGGCCAGCAGCCAGGCCCGCAGCAGGCTGGTGGGCAGCACGTACGGCCGCAGCACGCGGCTCCTCCGGCTGCTCCGCAGTACGGCGGCCAGCGACCGGTGCCGGGTCAACCGGGTCAACCGCCTCGGCCGTCACAGGCACAGCCAGGTCAACCGCAAGCCGGACAACCACAGCCCGGGCAGCCACAGCCCGGGCAACCGCAGTCACCTCCGGGTCAGCCGGGTCCGCCCTCACAGGCACAGACAGGTCAACCGCAGGCCGGGCAGCCGCAGCAACCGCAGTCACCTCCGGGTCAGCCGGGTCCTGCACAACCGGGGCCGATGTGGGGTGTGCAGCAGCAAGGTCAGCAGCCGGGTGGTTGGCAGGTGCAGGCGACCGGGCCTCAGCCTGGTCGGCCGCAGTTCGGTCAGCAGAACCCACCACAAGGCGGACCGCAGGCTCCTCAGCAGCGCGGGCCACAGGGCGGTCAGCAGGCTGGGCCACAGGGTCCTCAGCAGCGTGGGCCGGTGGCGTTCACCGAGGTGATCTCACGGGCGGCTGGACCGTACGCCGCGGGAACGGCCGGGCAGGGTGCCGGAGCTGCCGGGCAGGGTGCGGGAACGGCCGGACAAGGTGCTGGAACGCCCAGTGGGCAAGGTGCTTCCGCGGGCCGGCATGGCACTGGCCAAGGTGCTGGGGCGGTCGGTGGGCAGGCCGGTGTGCACGGTGCCGGTCAGTCCGGCGGGCAGGGGCTCTGGTCGGCGGGCGGGCAAGCAAGTGGACAGGGTGCAGGAGCGCATTCAGCTGGACACCGCGCAAGTACGGCCGGTGGTCACGGTGCGGGGACGGCCGGGGCGCACGCGGCCGGGCCTGCTGCTGGAGCGGTTGCCCTGGGGGGTAATGGGCGGGCTCGGGCTATTGGGGCTGTGGTTCTGGTGGTGGCGGCGTTGGCTGCGACCGGCTTGAGTGTGGGATGGGTCTGGACCAAGGCCGAGGCCGTTTCCCCGGTACCGTTGCCCACCGTGGGGAAGCCGATGGAGACGGTCGACCCATCGGCGAAGCCGACGAAGACGCCGACGCCGTTCGGCAAGGTCCTCGGGACCGAAATTGTTGCTGCGAACAACGACACGATGCCGATCATGAGTTCGGCCTGGGGCAACAACTACGAACGCGCCGGCCTGTGGGGCGGAGCCGCGATCTGGCTGACGGTGCACAGCAACTACGACAAGGGCAAGAGCTGGGGCAACTACGTCGCCTTCGGCCAACTCCCGCCGGACATCACGTACACGAACACCCCGGCCGGCCTCAAGCAGGCGGCGATCCAGGTCGGCGGCCGCGCGATCTACAACCTGTACGACAAGGACACGCAGGTCATCAAGGGCAGCGCCACGCACAAGCCGATCACGGTCAACGGCCACCCGGGCCACGAGCTCGTCGCGAAGGTCGCCGTCAAGGTGCCGAAGCTGCCGGAGACGTTCTCCACGATCATGATCGCGGTGGTCGACCGCGGTGACGGTACGGCCGCGGTGTCGATCGCCGACATCGCCGGCTCCACCCCGGCCTGGCAGAACGTCTGGCGCTACAAGGTCTCCCAGATCAAGGTGAGCAAGTAGAACGGGCCGGCGGAGAAATCATCCGCCGGCCCTTCTGCTGTAGCAACCTCAGCCGCGAACCTCGGCGCAAGCAGCGATCCACCGGTCCAGCACGTCCTTCGCCGCCCCGGAGTCGATCGCCGCGGCCGCACGGTCCATCCCGGTCCGGATCCGCTCCGTCACACTGCCTGCCTCCGGCGTGTACGCCGCCAGCGCCGCGCCGGCATTCAGCAGTACGACGTCCCGCACCGCCCCCGGCTCGCCGTCGACAAGTGCGCGCACGACCTTCGCGTTGTACGCCGCGTCCGCGCCCTTCAACGCGTCCGCGGAGACCGGCTCGATGCCCAGCTCCCGCGGGTCCAGCGTGACCGGTCCCTCGACCTTGCCGTCGCCGACGACCCACACCTGCGACGTCGTACGCGTGGTCAGCTCGTCCAGCCCGTCGTCGCCGTGGAACACCAGCGCGTCGATCCCGCGCCGCGCCAGTACGCCGGCCATCAGCCCGGCGATCCGGCTGTCGCCGACGCCGACCGCCTGCGCCGACGGGTTGCCGGGATTCGCCAGCGGACCGAGGAAGTTGAACGTGGTCGGCACCCCGAGCTCACGGCGCGGTACGGCGGCATGCCGCAGCGCGGGGTGGAACGCCGGAGCGAAGCAGAACGTGATCCCGGCCCGCTCCCCCACCTCGGCCACCTGTTCCGCGGTCAGGTCGAGCGGGACGCCCAGTTCCTCGAGCACGTCGGCCGCACCGCAGGCCGACGACGCCGCGCGGTTGCCGTGCTTCAGCACCTTCGCGCCGGCGCCCGCGGCGACGATCGCGGACATCGTGCTGATGTTCACGGTGTGGGCTTGGTCACCGCCGGTGCCGACGACGTCGAGCGTCCGGCCGGGCACCGAGATCCGGGTGGCGAAGTCGCGCATCGTCGCGACCAGTCCCTCGACCTCGGTCACCGTCTCGCCCTTGGAGCGCAGCGCGATCACGAACCCGGCGAGCTGCGCGGGCGAGGCCGCGCCGGACAGGATCTGCTCCATCGCCCACGCGGTGGCGGACGCCTCCAGGTCCTCGTGCCGCAGCAGCGGATTGAGCACCTGGGGCCAGCTGTAGGCGGCCCCTGGATCGGACATGGCGCGTCAGGCGGTGGTGGCAGGCAGCTTGGCAAGCCGCTGGCGGAGCAGGTCCGCGGTGACCTCGGCCAGCTTGAGCGGGTCGATCGGGTGCGACACCGCGCCCTCGGCCCGCGACCAGGTCGCCAGCCAGGCGTCCTGCGGACGGCCGGTGATGACGAGCACCGGCGGGCACTGGAAGATCTCGTCCTTCAGCTGCCGGGCGATCCCCATGCCACCGGCCGGGACGGCCTCGCCGTCCAGGATGGCCAGGTCGATCCCGCCCTTGTCCATGGTCTTGATGACGGCCGGCTCGGTGGCGCACTCGACGTACTCGAGCTCGGGCAGATCGGCCGTCGGCCGCTTGCCGAGGGCCAGCCGGACGGACTCCCGCGTCGTACGGTCGTCGCTGTAGACCAGGACCTTCAGCGGACGCTCTGAACTCATCGATCCATCCCAAGCTTGTTCAAAAGACGACTGGACACCCGGAATGCTACCGGGGCGCCTGTCCGGTCCGGCGAGCCTGTTCCTCCAACCGGTCCAGGCGGCGGTCCTCACGGCGCGCCTCACGCTGTGACTCACGCACCCATTGGACGAACAGTACGGCGAAGAACACCACGCCCACGATGTCGCCGGAGCCCCACAGCAGACCGCCCGCGATGTACTGGTCACGCAGCGGCGACGGCGACCAGGCGCGACCGAAGCTGGTGTACCAGTCCTCGGCGATCAGCTTGTCCGCGGACATGATCGTGATGCCGAGGAACGCGTGGAACGGCAGTGTGAGGAACGTCAGGATCAGCCGGAACGGGTAGATCACCCGGCCGGGCACCGGGTCGAGCCCGAGCAGCGGCCAGAAGAACAGCGATCCGACCAGGATGAAGTGCACGTGGAGCAGGTCGTGGAGCACGGTCGACCGGAGCGTGGCGTCGTACCAGCCGCTGAAATAGAGCACCCAGGGGCTCAGGACGAACAGCGTGAAGCCGATCATCGGGAAGCAGATCACCTTCGCGAACCGCGAGTGCAACACGGAGAGCAACCATTTCCGCGGCTGCCGCGGCAGCGTCCGGAGCGCCAGCGTGACCGGCGCGCCGAGCGCTATCGCGAGCGGCGTCAGCATCGACAGGATCATGTGCTGCACCATGTGCACGCTGATCAGGACCGTGTCGTAGGTGCCGATCGCCGACTGGGTGGCGATCACGGCGCTTCCCAGCCCGACGCCGACGAACGTGAACGTCCGGCCGCGGGACCACTTGTCACCGCGTTTGCGCAGCTTGTGGACGCCGTACAGATAGACCGCGGCGAGGACCACGATCACGGCGAGTAACACCGGTTCGAACGTCCATGCCGTCAGCAACCGGACCGGCGTCAGCGGCTCGATCCGGTCGCCGGGCGTGGCGTGAAGGGGAAGCACGCTTCCACAGTAGAAACCATTAGTTGCCGACATGCATGGGGGTGGTCGTGTCAGTTGATACGAGGACCGACATAATGACCGCGTGGCCACTGCAACCGCGCTCCCAGCGTCTCGTGAACACGGACACCACGACCGTCCCAGCATGGTCAGTGTCGGCACGATCGTCTGGCTCTCGAGCGAACTGATGTTCTTCGCCGCCCTGTTCGCGGCGTACTTCACGATCCGGTCGGTGACGACCGCCGCAGCCGCTCCGGGCACGGAGACGTTGTGGCAGGTCTCGACGGAGCTCCTGGATGTCCCGTTCGCCTCGGTGAACACGTTCATCCTGGTCGCGTCGTCGTTCACCTGCCAGGCCGGTGTGTTCGCCGCCGAGCACGGCAAGGTGGGCCGGGTCGGCTCGCTGGCGAACCCGCGGAACTGGGGCATGCGTGAGTGGTTCATCCTCACGTACCTGATGGGCGCCGTCTTCGTCGCCGGCCAGGTGACCGAGTACACCGGGCTGGTGCACGAGGGCCTGACGATCTCGTCCACCGCCTACGGCTCGGTGTTCTACCTGGCCACCGGGTTCCACGCGCTGCACGTCACCGGCGGCCTCATCGCTTTCGTGTTCGTCCTGGCCAGGACGTACATGGCTCGTAAGTTCACCCACGAACAGGCCGTGACGGCGATCGTCGTGTCGTACTACTGGCACTTCGTCGACGTGGTCTGGATCGCCCTGTTCGCGACCATCTACCTGCTCAAATGAGTGAGAAGAGACCTTCCTTGTCACCGGCGCGCTTTCTCTCCGCGCGACGACGGCACCGGTCCGCCGGCCTCGTCGTGCTCCTGTTCGGCCTCCTGGCAGTGGGGTCGGCGTACGCCGCCTTCGCCCCTGACAACGCGGTGGCGGACAACTCGGCCCAGTCGCAGCAGATCGAGGAGGGCAAGAAGCTCTTCGCGGTCGGCTGCTCCAGCTGCCACGGCCTGAACGCCGAGGGCGGCGGGAACGGCGAGGGCAAGATGGCCGGCCCGTCGCTGATCGGCGTCGGCGCGGCCGCGGTCGACTTCCAGGTCGGCACCGGCCGGATGCCGGCGATGCAGCCGGGCGCGCAGATCCCGCGCAAGGCCCCGGCCTACTCGCAGGAGGAGATCGAGGCCCTGGCCGCGTACGTCGCCTCGCTGGCCCCCGGCCCCTCGGTCCCGGGCTCGGAGTCGTACGACGTGAGCAAGGCCACCGACGAGCAGGTCACCCGCGGCGGCGAGCTGTTCCGCACCAACTGCACGGCCTGCCACAACTTCGCCGGTCGTGGTGGCGCGCTGCCGAACGGCAAGTACGCGCCGTCGCTGATGGGCGTCAGCGAGAAGCACATCTACGAGGCCATGCTGACCGGCCCGCAGCAGATGCCGGTCTTCTCCGACCAGGTCATGCAGCCGGAGGACAAGCGCGACATCATCGCGTACCTGAAGGCGCTGCAGACCCAGAAGGACCCGGGCGGCTTCGGACTCGGCCGGCTCGGCCCGGTGTCCGAGGGCCTGTGGGGCTGGTTCGTCGGCATCGGCCTGCTGGTAGGGGTAGCGGTCTGGATCGGCGCCAAGGGCGTCAAGGCCAAGGGAGCGAAGGCCGAATGAGCGACAAGAATCTGCCGGTGAAGCCGGAGGACGAGCACGGCGCCGTCGAGGTGGCCGAACCGATCCCGGACCCGGGTCTGGAGCCGCACGAGCCGCGGATCACCGACATCGACCCGAAGGCCGCCGACCGCGTCGAGCGCCAGGTGTCGGGGATGTTCGGCCTGGCGACGCTGCTGGTGCTGGGCGCCTGCGTGGCGTACTTCGCCGTACCGCGGGACTCGATCCTCGAGTTCGGCCCGCTGTCCGGCAACGCGAACAACATGATCATCGGCCTGTGCATCGGGCTCGCGCTGTTCCTGATCGGGGCCGGCGCGATCCAGTGGGCCAAGAAGCTGATGGTCGACGAGGAGATCTCCGAGGAGCGGCACCCCGCGCACTCCTCGCCGCAGCAGATCGCCGAGATCACCGAGGCCTTCAAAGAAGGGACGGTGGAGTCCGGCTTCGGCCGCCGCAAGATGATCCGCAACTCGCTGATCGGCGCGCTCGGCGTCCTCGGCCTGCCCGCCGTCATCCTGCTCCGCGACCTCGGCCCGCTGCCGGGCCGGGCGCTCTACAACACGATCTGGGCGAAGGGCATCCGGGTCGTCAACGACGTCACCGACCGCCCGATCAAGCCGTCCGACCTGATCGTCGGTCAGCTGGTCAACGCGGCGCCGGCCAACCTGGCTCCGCTGCAGGAGCAGAGCGCGGTCGAGTACCAGAACGCCAAGGCGAAGGCCGCGGTGATCGTGGTCCGGATCAAGCCGAGCGAGATCCGCACCAAGCCGGGCCGGGAGAACTGGGGCGTCGACGGCATCCTGTGCTACTCGAAGATCTGCACCCACGTCGGCTGCCCGATCTCGCTGTACGAGCAGACCACGCACCACGTGCTCTGCCCGTGCCACCAGTCCACGTTCGACCTGGCCGACAGCGCCAAGGTCGTGTTCGGCCCTGCTGCTCGGCCGCTGCCTCAGCTACCGTTGGCAGTGGACAGTGAGGGCTACCTGGTTGCGCAGAGCGGCTTCACCGAGCCGGTCGGCCCGAGCTTCTTCGAACGAGGGTGACAACAGTGTCAACAAGCACAGAGTTCCCTGGACCGGTCAAGTGGGTCGACGATCGCCTCGGCATCGCGAAGATCGGGAAGAAGAACCTGCGGAAGATCTTCCCGGACCACTGGTCCTTCATGCTGGGCGAGATCGCGCTCTACAGCTTCATCATCCTGATCCTGACCGGGATCTTCCTGACGTTCTGGTTCAAGCCGTCGATGGCCGAGGTCGAGTACCAGGGCTCGTACAGCCTGCTCAAGGGTCTGCACATGTCGGAGGCGTACTCCTCCACGCTGGACATCACGTTCGACGTCCGCGGCGGTCTGCTGGTCCGGCAGATCCACCACTGGGCGGCCGTGCTGTTCATCGCCGCGATGATGGTGCACCTGCTGCGGATGTTCTTCACCGGCGCGTTCCGCAAGCCGCGGGAGCTGAACTGGCTGATCGGCTTCGGGATGCTGTTCCTGGGCATCGTCGAGGGCTTCATCGGCTACGGCCTCCCCGACGACCTGCTGTCCGGTACCGGTCTGCGGATCACCAACGGCATGATCCAGGCGTCACCCGTGGTCGGCACGTACATGAACTTCTTCATCTTCGGCGGTGAGTTCCCCGGCGACGACTTCGTCGCCAGATTCTTCATCGTCCACGTGCTGCTGATCCCGGGCATCATCCTGGCGCTCGTCACGGCCCACCTGTTCCTGGTGGTGTACCACAAGCACACGCAGTACGCCGGTCCCGGCCGGACGCAGAAGAACGTGGTCGGCTACCCGCTGTTCCCGGTGTACACGGCCAAGGCCGGCGGCTTCTTCTTCGTGGTCTTCGGTATCACGGCGCTGATGGGCGCGTTGATGCAGATCAACCCGGTCTGGCTGTACGGGCCGTACAACCCGGCCGAGGTGACCGCGGGTGCGCAACCTGACTGGTACATGGGCTGGCTGGAAGGCTCGGTACGAATATTCCCGGGCTTCGAGTCGCACTTCTGGGGCATCACCCTCAGCTGGAACCTGATCATCCCGGCGCTGATCGTGCCACCGGCGTTCGTCACGCTGGTCGCGCTCTATCCGTTCATCGAGGGCTGGATCAGCGGTGACAAGCGCGAGCACCACCTGCTGGACCGGCCGCGGGACGTGCCGACCCGGACCGGTATCGGCGTCGCGTTCATCGTCTTCTACGCGATGCTGTGGATCGGCGGCGGTAACGACCTGATCGCCACCCACTTCAACCTGTCGCTGAACCACGTGACCTGGTTCCTGCGGTTCGCGGTGATCCTCGGTCCGATCCTGGGCTTCTGGGTCGCGCGCCGTTGGGCGATCTCGCTGCAGCGGGCCGACCACGACCGGTTGATGCACGGTCTGGAGACCGGTGTGATCATGCGCTCCCCCGAGGGCAAGTACACCGAGAAGCACCAGCCGATCTCGACGTACGAGGCGTACTCGATCACCGCGCGGGACCGGCTGGTGCCACACGAGATCGGCCCGGAGACCGACGAGAACGGCGTTCGCGCCCCGCGTCGGGCGCTGCACAAGGCCCGTGCCGCACTCTCCCGCTTCTACTACGCCGACGCCGTACAGAAGCCGACCACTCAGGAGCTCGAGGCGGCGCACGAGCACGCGCACGACGCCGACGAGATCCACGAGCTGACGGAGGACACGGAGACCTATCGAGAGGTCACCAGCGACCGCTCCTGACGTCGTACTGAAGTGCCCCGGCCGATCGGCCGGGGCTCTTTCGTTTATCCGAGCGCGTCGGTGACCGCAGTGAGATAGTCCTTCACCAGCGTCTGCTGACCAGGGTCGAGTGCCTGGGTGGTGATGATCAGCCGGTCCAGGAGCGGGCCGAAGAACTGCCAGCCGAGGGCTACAGCGGTGTCGGAGACCTGGAGGCGGGCGCTGCGACCGTCTGTGCGGCTTCTGAGGCGTTCGACGTGCCCGGCGGCCTCCAGGCGGTGGATGACCGCTGTCGTCGCCTGAGACGTCATTCCAAGCTGCTGAGCGAGCCATGTAGGCGTGGCCTCCACTCCAGCGCGTTCGGCGTCCAGGAGGCTCACCAGCGCGCGTACGTCGGTCCCGTGCAAGCCCGCCGTACGGGCGAACTCCCCGACCGCTCGGTCGTACCGCAAGGCGACCTCCCGCAGCAGGTGCACCACGTCCAGTGCGGCGGCCCGTTCCGGGTCGGCTGGTGTCACTCCTTCACGCATGCCCGACAATTTACCTCACTGAGTGAGTTATTCTCGGGAGCATGAGCTTTCAGGACGCGTACGACGCTCTCCTCGCCCGGTGGGACGTGCCGGTCGAGCAACTCGCACTGACCGACGAGTTCGGTACGACCCATGTCAACGCGTGCGGTCCCGCTGACGGGCCACCCGTAGTACTGCTTCCGGGGCACGGCGCGACGTCACCGGTGTGGTTCGCGCTCGCGCCGCTGCTTGCTGAGCGGCACCGCGTCTACGCGATCGACCTGATCGTCGATGCGGGCCGCAGTACGAACAGCGGCCGGACGCCGAAGACGCCGTCCGACCTGCACACGTGGCTGACGAACACCTTCGACGGACTCGGCATCAGCAGGGCAGTGCTGTGCGGTCATTCGTACGGCGCCTGGATCGCACTCACGTACGCGATCGAGCATCCGGAGCGCGTGGAGCGCCTGGCCCTGCTCGACCCGACGGACTGCTACGTCGGCCTCCGTGTGCCCTACATCCTCAGAGCTCTGCCGGGCCTACTGCGGCCGTCCCGGAAGCGCACGGTGTCGTTCCTGCGCTGGGAGACGCAGGGGCTTCCGATCGATCCCCAGGTCCTGGAACTGGCCGGACTGGCCGCAGAGCAGCCCTCAACCCCGTTCGTCCGCACCAAACGCCCCACGGACGACCAGTTGCGCGACCTCGCTCCCCTGGTCTTCGTCGCGGGCCGCAGCAAGAGCCACAACGCAGCCCACCTGACCCGGCGAATCACCGCCCTCTCCCCCGCCGCAACCGTCGTACAACTCGAAACCGCAACCCACCACTCCCTCCCGTCCCTCCATGCGGACGAGGTGTGGGCTGTGTGGGCCCACGAATTGCCCGCAAGATAAGGGGATTCTGGCTCGCCGGTCGACGCTCGGGGGTTCTAGGGTCGATGCCATGGAACTCCTGGGCGAGCGGCCGGTGTGGTCGATGAGCGGCAGCGAACTGCTGTCGACTCTCGACGCGCTGGAAGCCGAGGCCGCCCGCCGGGAGACGTACCGGTTGAAGGTGATCGCGGCGATCGAGAGCACCGGGTACGCCGCCGAGCTCGGCGCTCGTGACACCGCGGAGCTCCTGCAGTTCCGGTACCGCCAGGACGCACCGGTGGCCCGCCGAGCGCTCCGGCTCGCCCAGGCGCTGCCGAAGTACCCCGCCGTCTCCAGCGCCCTCGACGACAGCCCTGAGGACGATGAGAGTGAGTGGTTGCTGCGGCCGGCGCAAGCGGATGCGATCGTCGCTGCGCTCGAACGGGTTCCGTCGCACGTGCCGGTCGCTGATCGCGACACCGCTGAGCGTCAGCTGGTGAAGCTCGCCGCCCACCTCTCACCGAGCGAGCTTCGCCAGGCCGGCAAGCAGATGCGGGACATCCTGGACACCGACGGTCCCGAGCCGGAAGAAGACAAGGCCTACGGCCGCGAGTCGCTGACCTTCACCGCCGCGGATCGCGGAGTGAAGTTCCGCGGCTACCTCGCCAACGAGAACGCCGAACTCTTCCGTGCCCTGATCCACGCCGGCGCCCGCCCCCACAAGACCGCCGACGGCGAACACGACCCGCGCTCCCGTGAGAAGCGCCAGGCCGACGCTCTGTCTGCCACCCTCAGCATCGCCGCCGCAGCGACCGACACCGCGCAGAAGACGGACCTCGCCTCAACCACCGCAGGCTCCGCGCCGGACGGGGTGCCCGGGTTCGGAGCGAAGGCGCAGTTGACCGTCACCATCGACTTCGAGGACCTGAAGGCGGCCAGCGCGAACGCGAGCGGACAACTGGTGTACGGTGACGGGTTGTCGGCCGCCACCGTCCGACGGCTGGCCTGCGACGCACGGATCATCCCGCTCGTCCTCGGCACGAACTCCGCGCCCTTGGACGTGGGCCGCAGCGAACGCCTGGTCACCCGGGCCATGCGTCGCGCACTGAACGCCCGGGACCAGGGCTGCGTCATCTGTGGCGCCCCGCCGATCATGTGCGACGCGCATCATCTGCGCTCCTGGATCGACGGTGGCGAGACGAAGACCTCCAACCTCGTGCTCTTGAGGCTGTCGCATGAATCGCGTGTCGGGCGGGTGGGGCTGGGGTGGTGCGAAATACTCGGGTGTGGCTGTGAACGTGCGTTGTGGCGATGTGGAT
>NZ_SNWS01000006.1:0-410353 GCF_004362255.1 Kribbella sp. VKM Ac-2571 | reverse complement strand
GAGACGCCGACACCAACACCGAGCCCGAACCAGCCACTACCAGCGCCGACAAGCCCTCCCAGCATGAACATCACGAACTACGGCTGTCGTACTAGCCCGCGCCTCGGACAGAAACTTGACAGACCGCCCTTTGAAGCGCTTCACTCTAATCATCCTGAAGCGCTTCAATCTGATCAAACTCGCGAGGGGAGGGGCCAATGATCGACGTCCACCAGCACCTCTGGCCGGAAGCGTTCGTCGACCGGCTCCGAGCCCGCCGCGAGCCGCCGTACCTCGACGGCTGGACGCTGCACACCACGTGCGAAGCGCCGTACGACGTGGATCCGGCGGCGCACGAGCTCGGCAAGCGCGTCGCGCTGGAGCAGGATTCCGGTACGACGCTGGCCGCGGTGTCGCTGTCGAGTCCGCTCGGTGTCGAGGAACTCGGGGACGCGGAGCTGCTCGCCGCCTGGCACGACGGGGCAGCGGAGTTCCCGAAGCCGTTCCGCGCGTGGGCTTCCGTTGATCTGCTCGATCCTGATGTTGCGGGGCTGGAAACCCTTCTGGACAAGGGATTCCTGGGACTGCAACTGCCGGCCCATGTCCTCGCTACGCCGAAAGGCTGGGAGACGCAGGGGGAGTTGCTGCGCGTCGCCGAGCGGGCGGGCAGGCCGATCCTGGTGCACCCCGGTACGGCGCGACCGACCGAGGCGCCCGGGTGGTGGGCGCCGGTCGTCGACTACACGACCCAGTTGCAGGCGGCCTGGTGGGCGTGGCATGCCTTCGGCGGGCGACGCTCGTACCCTGATCTCCGCCTGTGCTTCGTCGCTGCCGCCGGTCTTGCGCCCGTGCACCACGAGCGATTGGCAGCGCGCGGCGGCCGGCTCGGCACCATCGACCCGAACCTGTACGTCGACACGTCGAGCTACGGCCCGCAAGGGATCGACGCGGTCGCGCGGATCCTCGGCATCGACCAGGTCGTGCACGGCACCGACCGGCCGTACGCCGACTCCATCGAACTCCGCCAGGGCGACGCCGCGACCGCGGTGATCCGCCACGACAATCCACACCGGCTGCTGTTCGGCACCGGTGGAACTACTCCTGAGAGGGGAGTGCAGTGACTGCTCAGCCAATCGACGTACCCAACGTCCCGGCGCGCCAGGCCAGCCGGCTCGTGGAGCTCAACAACTGTCTGTCGCTGGACGACCTTCCGGGCCGCGACCTGACACCCGCGGAGCTGTCCGAGCTGGCCGCGTCGATCGCGGCGCAGCCGCACCTGTGGGAGGACAAAGTCGCGTACAGCGACGAGGAGCGCGTCTTCGCCTCGCTGCACCGCGACGCGAACGTCGACGTCTGGCTGATCTGCTGGACGCCCGTGAACGACACCGGCTGGCACGATCACGACGTCTCGTCCGGCGCGGTGGCCGTTGCCCGCGGCAAGCTTGTCGAACACAACCTCGCGATCGGCACCGAGTCCGTCGAGACCGAGGTGGAGGCGGGTGACGTCTACGGCTTCGGCCCCGACCACATCCACCGTCTCACCGGCCTCGACAAGGGCAGCGTCACCGTCCACGCCTACAGCCCGCCCCTGTGGCGGATGGGCCAGTACTCGGTCAAGGACGGCGTACTCCGCCGGGTCTCCGTCTCGTACGCCGACGAACTCCGCCCCATCGACTGACGCCAAAGGCTGCTTGGGGAGGGTTTTGCGCCCGGAACGGCACGAAACCCTCCCCAACCTCGGCTGGGCCGTTATGGCTTGCGGAGTTGGCCGAGGAGGCCGTGGGACTCGTCGTCGGGGCCTGCGGAGAACCAGAGGGCATCGGTGCCGCCGGTGGTGGCGGTGCCTTGGAGGAGGGCCCAGAGACCGTCGATGACCAGCGTCTTGCCGGCCTTGTCGCGGAGTTGGCCGACGAAGCGGTAGCCGCCGTACGACGAGGGACGGAAGACGTTGATGTGGCCGTCACCGAAGTTGCCGGCGAACAGTGTGCCGGTCGGCAAACCCCAGGCGGTCGGGGCGAGTGCCAGACCCCAAGGTGCGTTCAGGGTGCCGCGGGAGGCGACCCGGGTGATCAGCTTGCCGTCCACGGTGTACTCGTCGACGAACCCGCGACCTGGGCCGGCGACTTCGTCGTTCGTCTTCGGGTCGCGCAGGGCGTAGGCGACGAAGATCCGTCCGTTGAGGGTCTGCACGTTGAAGGGCGCGTACCCCGCCGGCAGCCGGAAGTCCCGGAACGCCCGGCGCGACAGCCGCACCGGGTGGAACGAGCTGTCGAACACGTCGATCCGCTTCTGTGCGAAGTTGGCGGCGTACAACCGGTCCCCTGATCCGGTGGTCGCGAACGCCAGCCCCTTGTAGACCGCGCCTGGTGTGGTGGCCTTGATCTCGGCCGGCCCGATCAACGCGTCGACCTGCGGACTCCAGGCGGCGATCTGACCGGTCTCGGTGGCGAAGATGAAGCGGGCCGGTGCACTGGTGGTCCCGTTGCTGAGCACGAAGCCGGTGCCCGGGTTCGACACCTGCCCGGTCGGCGCCGGCAGCGTGACGCGCACGGTGGGCACCTTGGTCGCGGTCGTGGAACCCGGTGCGGACGAGTACAGCGTGGATGACGACGTACCGTTGTTCGACGACCACAGCGGGGTGGTGGCGCCGAGCGACAGACCCCACGGGTTCACGAGGTCGGCGTCCTGAAGTGCGGCCTTGCCTGCCTGGTCGGAGACCAGGTTCACCTGCTGTACGGCGAGTGCTGGATGGGACCGGTGTGCGTCGGCGGTGGCGGGTGCGATCAGGGCGAGACCGCTGACCAGCGCGGTCGCGACTGCGAGCGGACGGCCTTTCGAGCGCAGTGACATGACACTTCCCCCTCGATAGGTATGGCGGACACCCTCGATACGGCCCGTTCCGCGGAGCGGTTCAATGGCCACTCGGACGGAAAGTGGTTATGGAACGCGGGTGGGCGCACTGATTAGCGTCAGGTGCATGAGGATCCGCGTGGTTGATGCGTTCGCTGACCGACCCTTCGCCGGGAATCCGGCGGGCGTCTGTGTGCTCGAGGCCGGGGACTGGCCGGACGAGGGCTGGATGCGAGCGGTGGCAGCCGAGATGAAGCACGCGGAGACCGCGTTCGTCCGGCCGTCGGCGAGCGCCGAGGCCGAGTGGGACCTGCGGTGGTTCACGCCGACGAAGGAAGTGGTGCTCTGCGGGCACGCGACGCTGGCGACTGCCCATGTGCTCGCGGCGGACGGAAAGGTGTCCGGGAAGGCGTCGTTCGCGACTCTGAGCGGGGTGCTGGTGGCCGACGTTGCCGACGACGGGATCACGCTGGACTTTCCGGTCAACCGGCCGATCGAGGTGCCGGTGCCGGAGGGGCTCGGCGGCGCGCTGGCGGTGGAGCCTGCGGAGGTCTATGTCACCGGCGAACTCCGCGACCTGCTGGTCGTCGTCCGCGACGAGGCGACGGTGCGCGCGGTGGCGCCGGACTACGACGCGGTCGCCGCGATCACGCAGCGGGAGAAGCTTCGCGGCGTGATCGTGACGGCGCAAGGTACGACGTACGACTTCGTCTCGCGGTTCTTCGCGCTGGCGAGCGGGATCCCGGAGGATCCGGTGACGGGAAGCGCGCACACGAGCCTCGCGCCGTACTGGGCCGAGCGCCTCGGGCGGGACGAACTGGTGGGTTACCAGGCGTCCGCCCGAGGCGGTGTCGTCCAGGTCGTGCCGGCCGGCGACCGCGTCTACCTGAAGGGCCAGGCGATCACGGTGCTGGACGGTGAACTACTCGTCTAGGCCCAGGTCTCGGCGTGGGTGGCGACGCCGTTCGGGGCGATGAGTTCGGTGACGACGTCCTCGGCGTCCGCGTCCAGCGGCTCGAAGGGCGGCTCGGGTACGACGTACGCGCGGGCGCCGGCCACCATCTCGATACCGGGCAGTTCGAACCACGCTTCGCCGACCTCACGGCTGATCTCGTAGATCGCCTGCTCGGCGGAGTCGACCGGCTCGCGGTCGCCGGACTCGTCCAGTTCGGCCGGGTGCCGCTCCTGCGCGGCGCGTCCGGCCTCGAGCAGCGCGTCCAGGTCGAACACGCGCAGGTCGAACCGCGACACCACGCTGATCACCTGGTCCTGCTCGGCTTCTTCGTCCTCCTCGTCGTCGGCCGCGTCGTCCAGCAGCAACGGCGACGTACCGGTGTGCTCGAAGACCGCGTCGTTCCAGTCCTCGACCACGCCCTCGAGCGCCGCGTTGTGCTCGAACAGCGTGGTGTGATCCTCGTCGCCCGTCATCGCGAGCAAGGCGTCGGTGTGCGCCTGGAGCCGTTCGGCGAGCTTGCGGCTCGCCTCGGCGAGGGCTGCTCGGGTCTCCGCGGAGAAGAACTGCTCGGCGGGGGCGGTGGTGTCCAGTTCAGTCACGTACGTGTACTTCCCTCATCTGTCGGTGGGAATGCCAGGCGTAAGTATGTGAGAAGCCTGTGAGAGCTGCGTCGGCGGGTGTGAGAGCCCTGCGAGAACCCTCCTGACGGGGCAGTAAGCGGTGTGCAGTGAAGGCATGAACGCCGAGAACATCGCCGGCCTGGTGGTGGCCGCTGGTCTGGTCCTCTATCTGATCGCCGCCCTGGTCTTCCCCGAGAGGTTCTGATGACCGACACCGCGGCCGGCCTGTTGCAGGTCGGCCTTCTCCTCGCGTGCCTGGCGGCCGTTTACCGCCCGTTCGGCGGGTATCTGGCCCGGGTCTACACGTCCGACAAGGACCTGCGGATCGAGCGCGCGACGTACAAACTCCTCGGCGTCGAGTCGAAGACCGATCAGACGTGGGCAGTCTATGCCCGTTCGCTGATTGCATTCTCCGCACTCAGCGTCGTCCTGCTGTACCTGCTCCAGCGACTGCAGCACTGGCTGCCGTTGTCGTTCGGCCTGCCGAACGTCAAGTCTGGGCTGGCCTTCAACACCGCCGCGTCGTTCGTGTCGAACACGAACTGGCAGAGCTACGTGCCCGAGGCGGTCATGGGCCACCTCGTCCAGTTCGCCGGTCTCGCGGTGCAGAACTTCCTGTCCGCGGCCGTCGGCATCGTGGTCGCGATCGCCCTGATCCGCGGCTTCTCCCGGTCGACGACGGATCGGCTCGGCAACTTCTGGGTCGACCTGACCCGGACCGTACTGCGGGTACTGCTGCCGATCGCGGTGATCGGGACCGTGGCGCTGGTCGCGATGGGGGTCGTACAGAACTTCTCCGGCGGTCACGAGGTCACCTCGGTGGTCGGCCAGACGCAGACCCTCCCGGGCGGCACGGTCGCCAGCCAGGAGGTCATCAAGGAGCTGGGCACCAACGGCGGCGGTTACTACAACGCCAACTCCGCGCACCCGTTCGAGAACCCGAACCCGTTGTCGAACCTGTTCGAGATCTTCCTGCTGCTCGTCATCCCGGTCTGCCTGACCCGGACCTTCGGCCTGATGGTGAAGGACAAGCGGCAGGGCTACGCGATCCTCGGCGTGATGGCGACCATCTGGTCGGCCTTCGTCGTCCTCGCGACGCTCTTCGAGGTTCAGGGCGCGGGTTCCGCGACCCAGGCCGCCGGGGCCGCGATGGAGGGCAAGGAGACCCGCTTCGGTGAGTGGGCGTCGACTCTGTTCGCGGTTTCCACAACGGGTACGTCGACCGGCGCGGTCAACTCGATGCACGACTCGTTCACGCCGCTCGGCGGCGGCGTCCCGCTGTTCCACATGATGCTCGGCGAAGTGACGCCCGGCGGTACCGGGACAGGCCTGTACGGCATGTTGATCCTGGCCGTACTCGCGGTGTTCGTCGCGGGCCTGATGGTCGGCCGTACGCCGGAGTACCTGAAGAAGAAGATCACCGCGCGCGAGATGAAACTGGTCTCGCTCTACATCCTCACCACGCCGACCCTGGTCCTCGTCGGGACCTCGATCGCGATGGGCCTGGCGACGGCGCGCGCCTCGATCCTCAACACCGACAGCCCGCACGGGTTCTCGGAGGTGCTGTACGCCTTCACGTCGGCCGGTAACAACAACGGGAGCGCGTTCGCCGGTCTCAGCGCGAACATCCCGTTCTACAACACGGCTCTCGGGCTGGTGATGCTCCTCGGCCGGTTCGTGCCGATCGTGTTCGCGCTCGCCCTGGCCGGCTCGCTGGCGCGGCAGCATCCGGTCCCGGTGACCCAGGGCACGCTGCCCACCCACAAGGCGCTGTTCGTCACGATGCTCGTCGGTGTCGTCCTGATCGTGACCGGCCTGACCTACTTCCCCGCCATGACCCTCGGACCCCTCGCGGAGGGACTGTGACCACGTTCAAGCCCAAGACGTTGCTCACGTCGCTGCCGGAAGCGCTGCGCAAGCTCGATCCGCGGGTGATGTGGAAGAACCCGGTCATGTTCGTGGTCGAGGTGGGCGCTGCCGGATCGACGATCTTGGCCTTCACCGACTCCAGCGTGTTCGTCTGGTGGATCGTGGTCTGGCTCTGGCTGACGGTGATCTTCGCGAACCTCGCGGAGGCTGTCGCCGAGGGCCGGGGCAAGGCCCAGGCCGAGACGCTGCGCCGGGCCAAGACCGAGACCACCGCGCGCCGGCTGACCGCGAGCGGCGACGAGGAAGAGGTTCCGGCCGCCCAGTTGCGGATCGGCGACCTGGTCGTGGTCGAGGCCGGCCAGATCATCCCCGGCGACGGTGACGTCGTCGAGGGCGTGGCGAGTGTCGACGAGTCGGCGATCACCGGGGAGTCGGCGCCGGTGATCCGCGAGTCCGGTGGCGACCGCAGTGCGGTGACCGGCGGTACGAAGGTGCTGTCGGACCGGATCGTCGTGAAGATCACCACCAAGCCCGGTGAGAGCTTCATCGACCGGATGATCGCGCTGGTCGAGGGCGCCTCGCGGCAGAAGACACCGAACGAGATCGCGCTGAACATCCTGCTGGCGAGCCTGTCGATCGTGTTCCTGATCGCGACGGCCACCCTGCCGACATTCGCGACGTATGCGCACACGAACCTGAGTCTGGTGATCCTGGTGGCTCTGCTGGTCTGCCTGATCCCGACCACGATCGGCGCACTGCTGTCCGCGATCGGTATCGCCGGCATGGACCGGCTGGTCCAGCGCAACGTGCTGGCGATGTCCGGCCGCGCCGTCGAGGCCGCCGGCGACGTGAACACCCTGCTGCTGGACAAGACCGGGACCATCACGCTGGGCAACCGGCAGGCGTCGGAGTTCATCCCGGTCCAGGGCGTGACCGATACCGAGTTGGCCGACGCGGCGCAGCTGTCCAGCCTCGCCGACGAGACGCCGGAGGGCCGATCGATCGTCGTACTGGCGAAGACCGGCTACGGGCTGCGCGAGCGGCACACCGGAGAGTTGCCGCACGCAACGTTCGTGGAGTTCACCGCGCAGACCCGGATGAGTGGCGTGGACGTCGACAACCGGCAGGTCCGCAAGGGTGCCGCGGGTGCGGTGAACGCGTGGATCCGTGAGCACGGCGGTACGACGGACGCGCGGCTCGGTGAGATCGTCGACGGGATCTCGGCTTCGGGCGGAACACCCCTGGTTGTTGCTGAGAGCATCGATGGTACGGCGCGCGCACTTGGAGTGATCCATCTCAAGGACGTGGTCAAGGCGGGGATGCGGGAGCGGTTCGACCAGATGCGCGCTATGGGCATCCGGACCGTGATGATCACCGGCGACAACGCGCTGACCGCGAAGGCGATCGCGGAGGAGGCCGGGGTCGACGACTTCCTGGCCGAGGCGACGCCCGAGGACAAGATGGCGTTGATCAAGCAGGAGCAGGAGGGCGGCAGGCTGGTCGCGATGACCGGCGACGGCACCAACGACGCCCCGGCGCTAGCGCAGGCCGATGTCGGCGTGGCGATGAACAGCGGTACGTCGGCCGCGAAAGAGGCCGGCAACATGGTCGACCTGGATTCCAACCCGACCAAGCTGATCGAGATCGTCGAGATCGGCAAGCAGTTGCTGATCACCCGCGGTTCGCTGACGACGTTCTCGATCGCGAACGACGTGGCGAAGTACTTCGCGATCCTGCCGGCGTTGTTCGCTCCCGTGTACCCGGGTCTGGACAAGTTGAACATCATGAGGCTGCACTCGCCGGAGTCGGCGATCGTGTCCGCCATCGTGTTCAACGCGCTCGTCATCGTGGCCCTCGTACCGCTGGCGCTGCGCGGTGTTCGGTACAAGCCGTCGTCGGCCTCGGCGATGTTGTGGCGCAATCTGCTCATCTACGGCGTCGGTGGTCTCATCACCCCGTTCGTCGGAATCAAGCTCCTGGACCTGGTGATCTCACTGATCCCAGGATTGCGCTGAAAGGTAGTTGTTGATGGCAAGCAATCTGCCCGGCTCGGTCCGGCAGTTCGGAGTGGCGCTCAGGGCGCTGCTCGTCTTCACGGCGGTCCTCGGGATCGTCTACCCGCTGGTGATGACCGGTGTCGCGCAGGCGCTGTTCCACGGCAACGCGAACGGGTCGATCGTCAAGGTGGACGGCAAGGAGGTCGCGTCCGACCTGATCGGCCAGGCGTACACCATGGACAGTGACAGGTTGGACTCCGACGGCAAGGCGATCATGGTCGCCGACCCGAAGTGGTTCCAGACCCGACCCTCGGCGAGCGACTACGACGCGAAGGCCAGCGGCGGCTCGAATCTCGGGCCGAACAACGCCGACCTGCTCGCCGCGATCGACGAGCGGCGCAAGGCGGTCGCGGCGCTGGAGGGCGTCGACCCGTCCCAGGTCCCGCCGGACGCGGTCACGGCGAGCGCAAGCGGTCTCGATCCGAGTATCAGCCCGGCGTACGCCGCTCTGCAGGTCAACCGGGTCGCCCGCGAGCGGGGGCTCAGTGTCGAACAGGTGCAGCAGCTGGTCAAGGAGAACACCGACGGTCGGGTCCTAGGCTTTCTCGGAGAGCCGGCCGTCAATGTGGTGAAGCTCAACGCCGCGCTGGCGCGACTCTGAGAGAGTGGAGACGTGAGAACGAGCGGCCGCGGGCATCTGCGGATCTACCTGGGGGCCGCGCCCGGCGTTGGGAAGACCTACAAGATGCTGGGCGAGGGCCGACGCCGGCGCGCCCGGGGAACCGACGTGGCGGTCGGTTTCGTGGAGACCCATGGCCGCAAGTACACCGACGAGATGCTGGACGGCCTGGAGACGGTGCCGCGGCGGATCATCGACTACCGCGGCGCCAGCTTCACCGAGATGGACCTCGACGCGGTCCTGGCCCGGCGGCCGGACGTCGCTCTGATCGACGAGCTGGCGCACACCAACGTGCCGGGCAGCCGGCACGAGAAGCGCTGGCAGGACGTCGAGCAGCTGCTGAACGCCGGGATCGACGTGATCTCGACGCTGAACATCCAGCACCTCGAGTCGATCAACGACGTGGTCGAGAAGATCACCGGCGTACCGCAGCAGGAGACGGTCCCGGACCGGGTGGTGCGGGCCGCGGACCAGATCGAGCTCGTCGACATGACGCCCGAGGCGCTCCGCCGGCGGATGGCCCACGGGAACGTGTACGCCGCCGACAAGATCGATGCTGCCCTGGGCAACTATTTCCGGGTCGGCAACCTGTCCGCACTGCGGGAGCTCGCGCTGCTCTGGCTGGCGGATCGAGTGGACGCCGGTCTGCAGCAGTACCGCGCGGAGCACGACATCGACTCCACCTGGGAGGCCCGGGAGCGCGTGGTGGTCGCGCTGACCGGCGGTCCCGAGGGCGAGACGCTGATCCGGCGGGCCGCGCGGATCGCGGCGCGGTCGTCCGGCGGCGATCTGCTCGCGGTCCATGTCGCGCGGTCCGACGGGCTGACCGGCGCGAACCCGAGCAAGCTCGCCGAGCAGCGGAACCTGGTCGAGCAGCTCGGTGGTACCTATCACCAGGTGGTCGGCGACGACATCCCCACCGCGCTACTGACCTTCGCGCGGGCGGAGAACGCCACGCAGCTCGTCCTCGGCGGCTCGCGCCGGAGCCGGCTGTCGACGTTGCTCACCGGCCCGGGCATCGGGTCGACGACGATCCGCGACTCCGGCGACATCGACGTACACCTCGTCACGCATTCGCTGATGGGCCGCGGCAGGTTGCCGAGGTTGCGGGGCAGCCTGTCCCGGAAACGGAAGATCCAGGGCTTCGTGCTGGCCGTCGTACTGCCGCCGCTGCTGGCACTGATCCTCGGACTCGGCGGCGACACGCTCAACCTGACCAGCAACGTGCTGGCGTTCCTGTTCGCCGTCATCGTGGTGGCGCTGGTCGGCGGGATGTGGCCGGCGATGGTGACCGCGATCGCCGGCTCGCTGGTGCTGAACTACTTCTTCACCCCGCCGAAGCGGACGTTCACGATCGCCGAGCTGAACAACGCATTGGCGCTGCTGATCTTCGTCCTGGTCGCGGCCATGGTCAGTACGGTCGTCGACCGCGCGGCACGCCGTACCAGACAAGCGGCGCGGGCGGCCGCGGAATCGGAGACGCTGGCGACGTTGGCCGGATCGGTACTGCGTGGCGAGACAGCGCTGCCCGCTCTGCTGGAGCGGGTCCGCGAGGCGTTCGGGATGACCGGGGCGTGCCTGATGGAGCGTGTGGACGACGACGAGCTGACCGAGCTCTGGCGACCCGTGGCCTCGGCTGGATCGCTCACATGTACCCGACCTGAGGAGGCCGACGCGGAGATCCCTGCTCGCGACGACCTGGTTCTGGTGCTGCAAGGGCATCAGCTGGAGGCGGACGAGCGTCGGCTGGTCGGGGCGTTCGCGGCGCATGCGGCGGCGCTGGTCGATCGGGCCCGGTTGAGCGAGGCAGCCGCGGAGGCGAAGCCGCTTGCCGAGGCCGACAAGCTGCGTACGGCGTTGCTTCGCGCTGTCGGCCATGACCTGAGATCCCCGTTGGCGTCCGCGAAGGCGTCGGTGACTTCGTTGCGCAGCGATGATGTGGAGTGGAGCGAGTCCGAGCGGGCCGAGCTGCTGGAGACCGCGGACGAGTCGCTCGACCGGTTGTCGCGGCTGGTGGACAACCTGCTCGATCTCAGTCGTCTGCAGGCCGGCGTACTCCCGGTCTTCACCCGTCCGACGGCACTCGACGAGATCCTCCCCGGCGTACTGGCCGAGCTGGGCGACGACGCCGATCGGGTGACGGTCGACATCCCGGATACGCTGCCGCTGGTCGAGGCGGATCCGGCGCTGCTGGAGCGCGTGGTCGCGAACATCGTGGCGAACGCGATCCGCTACTCACCGGCCGGACGGGCGCCGCTGGTCACCGGCAGCGCACTCGGCGACACCGTGGAGATCCGGGTGATCGACCGCGGACCGGGGATCCCGCGGCAGGAGCGGGACCGGGTGTTCGCGCCGTTCCAGCGGCTCGGCGATACCGACAACACCGTCGGCGTCGGACTCGGGCTGGCGCTGGCCCGAGGACTCACGGAGGCGATGCGCGGCACGTTGCAGCCCGAGGACACCCCAGGTGGCGGACTGACCATGGTGGTCGCCATCCCGACCGCCACCCTCCGCCCCGACACACCGGTGCCAGGCGCCCGCGAACGATCGGAGCAGGAGAGCGAATGACTGTATTGATGCCGCGACTCCGTCGCGGCGGGCCATGCGGCTGTAGCTCCCGTCCTTCCCTCGTCGCTCCGGTCGCTGCGCTCCCTCCGCTCCTCAGTCCAGGCCGGGAGGCCGCATGACCAGGGTCTTGGTGGTTGATGACGAGCCGCAGATCGTGCGGGCGTTGCAGATCAACCTGAAGGCGCGGGGGTACGAGGTGCACCTGGCCGGCACCGGTACGTCGGCGCTGAAGGTCGCCGCGCAGCATCCGCCCGAGCTGGTGATCCTCGACCTCGGGCTGCCGGACTTCGACGGCGTGGACGTGATCCGCGGACTGCGCGGCTGGACCGACGCGCCGATCCTCGTGCTGTCCGGGCGGACCGACCAGACCGACAAGGTGGAGGCGCTGGACGCCGGCGCGGACGACTACGTGACGAAGCCGTTCGGGATCGACGAGCTGCTGGCCCGGATGCGCGCCGTACTCCGCCGAAGCAGCGTAGCCCAGGACCAGCCGGTCGTGACCGTCGGCGGTGCCGTCGTCGACCTGGCCGCGAAGCGCGTCACCCTGGAGAACGGCGAGGACGTCCGCCTCACGCCGACCGAGTGGCACCTGCTGGAGGTCCTGGTCCGCAACCCCGGCAAGCTGATGTCCCAGCGCCAGCTCCTCACCGAGGTCTGGGGCCCCGGCTACGAGACCGCCGGCGGCAACCTCCGCTTCTACATGGGCCAGCTCCGCCGCAAACTGGAACCCGACCCCGCCCGCCCCAAACACCTCCTCACCGAACCAGGAATGGGCTACCGCTTCGAGCCGTGAGGTCTGTCCGATTCGTTCAAGACCTGTCGGTGGGGATGGGTAAGGGTACGGGTATGGACATCTTCACGGCAGGTCGGGACTTTGTACGGCGGGATGCTCGGGTGCTCGAGCGACGGCTCTTCGCGGCGGTTTTCGAGGGGGCTGATCCGCAGGGGGTGGTCGACGCGCTCCGCGGGTTCCAGAACGCCGACGGTGGGTTCGGGCATGGACTGGAGCCGGACAAGCGGTGTCCGGACAGCCTGGCGCTGGACGTCGAGGTCGCGTTCGACACAATGCTCGCGGCGGGTGCCCGGGACGAGGAGATGGTTCGGCGAGCGGCTGACTGGCTCGACCGGACTGCGACGGCCGACGGCGCTGTGCCCTTGTGCGGCCCGGCGGTGGAGGCGTATCCGCGCGCCGAGCACATCACCGAGTGGACCTACCGACCCGACATCAACCCCACCGCGGGCCTGGTCGGCCGGCTGCACAAGCTCGACATCGAGCACCCGTGGCGCGACCGGGCCGCCGTCTGGTGCGCCGCCGAGTTGGCCAAGGGTTTGCCGGAGGACGCCCACGGCCTGCACGAGGCGCTCGAATTCCTGGAGCACACCGGCGACGTCGACTTCGATCGCATCCGCGATTGGCTGCCCAAGGTCGGGTACTTCCGCACTGACGCCGCGGACCCGACGTACGGCGTGACTCCGCTGCAGTTCGCACCGAGTCCGGACAGTTTCTGGCGCCCGCTCTTCACCGACGCTCAGCTCGACGCCCACCTGGACCGCCTGATCGAGGACCAGCAGGACGACGGCGGCTGGGCCATCACCTGGGAACCGCCGGGACCTGCCGCCACCCTCGAGTACCGCGGCATCGTCACGGTCGGCGCCCTCCGCACCCTGAAGGCGTACAACCGCCTCTAGCCTGATTCAGCCGGATGCTCGACCTGGCGGTCGCCCCACTGGGTGAGAAGGCCGCGGGCGATTTCCAGGTCTTCCCGGAGGGATCGGTCGGCCAGGTCGTCCGGCAGGGCCGCGAGGGCGTCGGTCAGCCATGGGCCGGCGGCAGCCGGGGCGAGGTCGTCCGGCGTCAGGCGGGCCAGGCGGATCGCGCGGACGGCGGTAACGAGTTCGCTGGCGAGGACTTCGCGGAGCGCGTCGAGGAGTTGCTTGGTCAGTACGGCGGCTTGCGGCGCGAAGCTGGCGTGCAACTCGGCGCCGCGGGACAGTGTCGCCGTACCGAGAGTCGCGGGTTGCGCGGCCGAGCGAACCGCGGCGAGGGCGTCGTGGGCGACGTACTCGATCATCATCACGCCCGAGCTCGCCTCGGCGCCGCTGGCCAGGAACGCGCTGAGGCCGGTGTACTCCGGGTCGACGAGGTTCGCCACCCGGGTCGTCGACAAGGTGGCGACACTGTGCAGGCTGAGCCGGAGCGAGTCGAGGGCGATGGCGATCGGCATCGCGTGCCAGTTGCCGTTGTGCAGCACGGTGTCGCCGGCCACCAGCGGATTCTCCGCCGCCGCGTTGATGTCGATCCGCACACTGTTGCCCAAGGCATCGGCATGGTCGACGGCCGGGCCGAGGACCTGGGCGAAAGCCCGTAATCCGAAGGGATCCTGGACCCGGGCCGGCTTCAGCGGGAGCCCTTCGAGCAGTTCACGCATCCGGCGCGCGACCCGGATCTGACCCGGCTGCGGGCGGGCCTCGTGGACGCGGACGTCGTACACCTCGGCGTTGCCGCGGAGCGCGACGTGGGAGAGGGCGCCGACCAGCGGTACGACGTTGATCAGCGTGGCGGCCTCGACGTACGCGAGGCAGCACTCCGCGAGCGTGAGCGCGTTGCTGGAGAGCAGCGGGAGCGCGCTGGTGCCGTCGATGACGTCACCGAGCGCGAGCCCGAGTTCGGCGAGCGGGCCGAGGTCGCCGGTGCCGATCGCGCCGCCGCGGTGCAGGTCGGGCAGGTTGTCGTCGTTGAGCAGGCCAACGATCGCGTCGGCCACCGCCGGGTCGAGCCCGGACCCGCCTGCCGCGAGCTGGTTGACCCGGATGAGGAGCCCGAGTCGTACGACGTCCTTCGGGTACGACGTCGTACCGGTGGTGGAATGCGATCCGAGCAACCGCGCGCCGTGCTCCGGGTCGGACGTCAGCACGTCCCGGTTCGCTCCGACGCCCGTGGTCCGCCCGTACACCGGCCGCCGCCGCGCGACCTCGGCGACCACCTGCGCCGACTCGTACATCCGCTTGCGGGCGTCGTCACTCAACCGCACCGCCGTACGCCGTTGCCCGAGCGCCACCGCGTCCAACGGCGACAGCCCCGCGCCCGTGAGTTCAACCGGCTCCATGGGCACAGTGTGATCCGCCCCACCCGCGAACTCCCACTACCCCCGCCGTCTTCTCGTCTCGAACCCGAGACAATCCAACTTTGAGAAGCCACCGATCATCGTCGAGGGCTCAGAATGGTTGGTGGCTTCTCAAAGTTGGCATCGGGCGGGCATGCGAACGGCCCGCTCGGAGATCGAGCGGGCCGTCGGGGTACGGCGGGTTACTTCTGGCCGTAGCGCTTGCGGAACTTCTCCACGCGGCCCTGGGTGTCCATCACGCGCTGCTGGCCCGTGTAGAACGGGTGGCTCGCGGACGAGATCTCGACGTCGACGACCGGGTAGGTGTTCCCGTCGTGCCACTCGATGGTCTCGTTGCTCTCGCGGGTCGAACCGGTGAGGAAGCTGAAGTCGCCGGACTTGTCCCGGAAGACGACCCGGCGGTAGTCGGGGTGAATGTCCTTCTTCATGCTGCGGTACTTCCTTCCAAGTAGGGAGCGAACGGATCGGTCAGGGGGTGGACCGCTTCGTCCGCACGGAGGACACAACCGTCGAGGCGCTCCTGTAATTCCCGGACGTCCAGGTCGAGGCCGGTCAGTGAGAGGTACGACGCACGGTCGCCGTGCTCGGGGTGCCACTCGAGGGCCGACCGCGCCTGGTGCTGCTGCCCGACGCCGGCCCAGCGATCGGCGGGGAGATCGGCCAGCCAGGGGCCGAGGACGCCGATCGAGACGTTCGTGCCGAAGCTGTCCCAGCTGAGCCGGTTGCGGTGCTGGGTCGCGATCCAGAGCGTGCCGCGACCGCGGGCCGTGCCGGCGACCAGGTCCTCGA
This sequence comes from Kribbella sp. VKM Ac-2571, assembly GCF_004362255.1. Taxonomy (NCBI): domain Bacteria; kingdom Bacillati; phylum Actinomycetota; class Actinomycetes; order Propionibacteriales; family Kribbellaceae; genus Kribbella; species Kribbella sp. VKM Ac-2571. The sequence goes on along the minus strand of NZ_SNWS01000006.1, from coordinate 394,922 downwards.
GGGCGTCGTACAGCCGTTCGGGGTGGAACGGGCGGGCGGACTGCCAGACGAAGGTTCTTCCGTCGAGAGGTACTGCGATCGAGCCGGGCTCGACGGTGGCGCCGGGAACATGCAGCCGTACGCCGAGCAGGCCGGCCGGACCGGTCTTGACCAGGAGTCTCGGGTTGATCGCCTGGATCAGCGCGCGGGTGTTCTCGTCGTCGGTGCTGAGGACGGCTGCGTCGGCGTACTCGAGCTGCCGTACGACGACCTCGGCGATCGCGCGGCCGTCCTCCGCAGCGGTCGGGATGCCGCGCTCGCGGATCAGCTCTTCGCCGGTCAGGTCGGCGGTCGCGGTCGCCGTGTCGACGGTGGTGATGACCACGTCGACGCGGAGGTCGGTGTCGCGGTCGATCTCGCTCGCGATCGCGTGCGTGTCGCCGGCGGTGGGGACGTTGACGATCGCGACGTCGTACCGCTCGACGGCGGCGATGCTCGCCAGCAGCTGGACGAGCGATCCGCGCATCGCGCAGGACACGCACGGGTGGTCCATCGTGATCACCTCACGGTCGATCACGCCGGTGGCGGTGCGGGCGATCCGTACGACGGAGCCGGCGCTCAGGGCGCTCACGTCGTACTCCACGAGAACACCCCGTGGGGCGGCGGCCAGCAGATGCCCCGCGACGGCGCCGCGGAACCCGTCGTCGAGCCCCGTCAGCAAGGTCACCGGAATCATCTGCGCTCCTGTCTTGTTGAAAACGATAACCAATACAAAGTACCCTACGGGTCACCGGTCAGTGAAAGGACAGCATGGCCAAGCGCAACGACCTCCGCCCCATCGTCAAGCTCCGCAGTACGGCGGGTACCGGCTTCACCTATGTAACCCGCAAGAACCGCCGGAACAATCCCGACCGCCTCGTTATCCGCAAGTACGACCCCAACCTCCGCCGGCACACCGACTTCCGCGAAGAGCGGTAAGCGCCCTGGCAGCCCGCCGGTGACTCCTTCTAGCCGTGGAGGCGGCGGGTCAGGGCTTTGGCGGCTTGGCGGATTTTGTGGGCCAGGTGGGGGCGGTCGGTGGTGGGGACCGCGTCGGTACGGAAGGTGACGCTGATGGCGGCTACCGGATGGCCGGCGTGGTCGACGGCGGCGCTGGCCACCGAGGCGACGCCGGGGGTGATGAAGGAGTCCTCGACGGCGAAGCCTTGGCGTTTCTCGTCGGCGAGGAGGCGGCGCAGTTGGGTCAGCGTCTGCGGTCCCAGATCGGTGCGCCGTACGAAGGACTCCGGCGTCGGGAACAACGCCCGTACCTGAGCCGGCGGCAGCTCGGCCAGCAGTGCGCGACCTGACGCGGTGAGCGTGGCAGGCAGCCGTACGCCGACATCCGTCACCAACGTGACAGGTCGCGGCGGCTGCTCCTTCAGCAGATACACCAGCTCCCGACCATGCAGTACGCCGAGATGCGCCGTCTGCCCGACCTCGTGCACCAACTGCGCGAGCAACGGCCGGGCCAACCGCTCGAGCGGATCGTGCCGCAGGTACGCGGACCCGATCTCGAACGCTGCCACCCCGAGCCCGTACCGCTTCTCCTCGGGTAGATGCACGACGAATCCCTCATCGATCATTGCCCGCAGCAAGTGGTACGTCGACGAGCGCGGCAACCCGACCGCGGAGGCGATGCGCTCCATCGGCACGGGACCGGGCTGCGTGGCCAGGAACGTCAGGACCCGCAGGGTTCGGGTCGAGGCGGGAACGTTGCCGCTCACAACGGCAGCGTAACCCCGCTCTGCCTCAGATCCCGGTGGATTGGCGATTCTTCGCGCGGCTTCGGCGCAGCCAGAACCGAAAGCCCTCACCCGCGACCGCGACCGCGAACAGCCCGCCCGCCACACCCCAGTCCATGAACGACGGCCCGGACAGCAGGTACCCGATGACGAGCGCCAGCACCAGGAAGAACGTCAGCGACATCGCGAGCCGCTTCACAGTGCCTTCTCCGCGGTCCACGCGCCCCCGGTCTCCTGGTAGCCGAGCCACCGGTTCACCGCGAGCATCGGCTCGTTCGCCGCGTCGTTCCCGGTCGACGCGACCGTGAACCCGGCATCCCGGGAGCGGGCGAGCGCCACGGACTTCACCACCTTCGCCAGCCCGCGGCCACGCGCCGAGGGGATCGTCCCGGTCAGGTTCGACCAGATCAGCTTCCGGTCCGGATCAGCGGTCGTGGTCACGAACGACAGCACCCGGTTCCCGTCCAGTACGGCGACACTCAGGTCGTACCGGATGTCCGGGTTCTCCCACGACGTACGGACCCATTCCTCGTACGCCGGCCCGCCCGACAGCCCGCTCGGGTCGTCGTCGCGCACCTGGACCTCGGCGTCGAACAACTGCCGCGGATCCAGTTCGTCGTACGTCGCCACCCGCAACCCGTCCGGTGGGGCGACCGGCTCGCGCGCCGCGGTCAGGTCGGCCGCGGAGTGCGACATCCGCCGCCCGATCGTGAACCCGCGCTTCGTCGCGAAGGCCCGCGAGTCGTCATCCACGACCACCAGCAACCGCCCGGCGCCGAGCTCCGCGCACCGCTGCGTGACCCTGGTCGTCAACGCACTCCCGATCCCGCGCCCGCGGTACTCCGGCGGCACCTGGATCGTGACCCGCACCCGCGGCGCCTCGGCATCCGCCGGCGGCAGGTAGATGTTCGCGTACCCGACCACCTCCGGTCCGTCGACGGCGATCAGCACCTCCTGGCTGCGAGCGTGCTTCAGTTGCAGCTCGATGGCCCCCGCGGTCTTCACCAGGTGCGGCACCGCCGCGGCCCAGACCCGGGCGATCCCCACCGCATCCTCCGGACGCCCCGTCCGGATCTCGAACACCATGGCAGGACTCTACGGCTACCGAGGGTCGCGAGGGCTGTCTCAGATCCGAGACGGATAGTGTACGGCGCTGCTGTCCAGGAGCGATCCGGCGCGGTGCAATGTTCGGGTGGAACACACAGTGGATGTCGGCGCCGGACCGCTGACCCCGGCCGAAGTGGTCGCGGTCGCGCGGTACGGCGCAAAGGTACGGATCGACGACCAGGCCCTCGAGGAGATCGCGAAGTCGCGCGCCGCGATCGAGGCGCTGGCCCACGCGGACACCCCGCACTACGGGGTCTCGACCGGGTTCGGCGCGCTCGCCACGCGGCACATCGCACCGGACCTCCGGGCGCAGCTGCAGCGCAGCCTGATCCGCTCGCACGCGGCCGGCTCCGGCCCCGAGGTGGAGACCGAGGTCGTCCGGGCGCTGGCCCTGCTCCGGCTGTCGACCCTCGCCACCGGCCGCACCGGTGTGAAGGTCGAGACGGCCCAGGCGTACGCCGGTCTGCTCAACGCGCACCTGACACCTGTGGTCCATGAATACGGCAGCCTCGGATGCTCGGGCGACCTCGCCCCGCTGTCCCACGTCGCCCTCGCGATCCTGGGCGAAGGCAAGGTCCGCGATGCCGACGGCAACCTTCTCGACGCCGGCGAAGCACTCCAGCAACACGGCCTCACGCCGGTCGTCCTGGCCGAGAAGGAAGGCCTCGCGCTGATCAACGGGACCGACGGCATGCTCGGCATGCTGCTCCTCGCGCTGGCCGACCTCGACCGGCTGTTCAAGTCCGCCGACCTCGCCGCGGCGATGAGCGTCGAGGCCCAGCTCGGGACCGACCGGGTGTTCGCCGAGGACCTGCAGGCTCTGCGTCCGCACCCGGGCCAGGCAGCGTCCGCCGCCAATCTGCGCGCGATCCTCAAGGACAGTGCGATCGTCGCCAGCCACCGCGGTCCGGACTGCAACCGGGTGCAGGACGCCTACTCCCTCCGGTGCTCGCCACAGGTCCACGGTGCCGCCCGTGACACCGCCGCGCACGCCGCGAGCGTCGCCGGCCGCGAGCTCGCCGCCGCGATCGACAACCCGGTCGTCCTCCCGGACGGTCGCGTCGAGTCCAACGGCAACTTCCACGGCGCCCCGGTCGGGTACGTGCTCGACTTCCTCGCGATCGCCGTCGCCGACCTCGCCAGCATCAGCGAACGACGTACCGACCGTTTCCTCGACGTCGCCCGCAACCACGGCCTGAACGCGTTCCTGGCCGACGATCCGGGCGTGGACAGCGGCCACATGATCGCGCAGTACACGCAGGCCGCGATCGTCTCCGAGCTCAAGCGTCTCGCCGTCCCCGCCAGCGTCGACTCGATCCCGAGCAGCGCGATGCAGGAGGACCACGTCTCGATGGGCTGGTCCGCCGCCCGCAAGCTGCGCAAGTCCGTCGACGGCCTGCAGCGGGTGCTGGCGATCGAGATCCTCACGGCCGCGCGGGCGCTCGACCTGCGCGCGCCGCTGGACCCGGCACCGGCCATCGCCGCCGTCCGGGCCGCCCTGCGGGAGTACGTCGAGGGCCCGGGCACCGACCGGCACCTCGCTCCCGAGATCGAGCACTCCGTCCAGCTTGTTGCTGACGGCACCTATGTCACCGCCGCCGAGGCCGTCACCGGCCCCCTCCAATAGAACAAGCACTGCCCTAGAAAGGCTGGATCACCCATGTCCGGACCCCGTCCCGTACGCGCGCCTCGCGGAACCACCCTGACCGCCCGCGGCTGGCAGCAGGAAGCCGCGCTGCGGATGCTGCAGAACAACCTCGACCCGGAGGTCGCGGAGCACCCTGACGAACTCGTCGTGTACGGCGGTTCCGGGAAGGCCGCCCGCGACTGGAACTCGTTCGACGCGATGGTCCGCACGCTGACCACGCTCAAGGACGACGAGACGATGCTCGTCCAGTCCGGACGGCCGGTCGGCGTGATGCAGACGCACGAGTGGGCGCCGCGGGTGCTGATCGCGAACTCGAACCTGGTCGGCGACTGGGCCACCTGGGAGGAGTTCCGCAAGCTCGAGGCGATGGGGCTCACGATGTACGGCCAGATGACGGCCGGGTCGTGGATCTACATCGGCACGCAGGGCATCCTGCAGGGCACCTACGAGACGTTCGGCGCGGTGGCGGAGAAGAACTCTGCCAAATTCGAGCGGGCTGGCGCCCGCGGGGGCGGCTCGCTCGCCGGAACCATCACGCTGACTGCCGGCCTCGGCGGCATGGGCGGCGCGCAGCCGCTGGCGGTCACGATGAACGACGGCGTCGCGATCTGTATCGACGTCGACTCCACGCGGATCGACCGGCGCATCGAGCACCGCTACCTCGACGTACGGGCGTCGTCCGTGGACGAAGCGCTGCGGCTGGCGGAGGAGGCGAAGGCGGCGCGGCGGCCGTTGTCGATCGGTGTCCTCGGCAACGCTGCGACGATCGTGCCCGATCTGCTGAAGCGCGGTGCGCCGATCGACATCGTCACCGACCAGACGTCGGCGCACGACCCGTTGATGTACCTGCCCGTCGGCGTTGAGTTCGAGGACTGGGCGACCGCGCGTGAGAAGGACCCGGCCGGGTTCACCCAGCAGGCGCAGGAGTCGATGGCCCGGCACGTCGAGGCGATGGTCGGGTTCCAGGACGCGGGCGCCGAGGTGTTCGACTACGGCAACTCGATCCGGGACGAGGCGCGGAAGGCGGGGTACAGCCGCGCGTTCGAGTTCCCCGGCTTCGTGCCGGCGTACATCCGGCCGTTGTTCTGTGAAGGAAAGGGCCCGTTCCGGTGGGCGGCGCTGTCCGGCAACCCGGCGGACATCGCGAAGACGGACCAGGCGATCCTGGACCTGTTCCCGGACAACGAGCACCTCGGCCGGTGGATCAAGATGGCCGGCGAGCGAGTCGCGTTCCAAGGGCTGCCGGCTCGGATCTGCTGGCTCGGCCAGGGCGAGCGCGACAAGGCTGGGCTGCGGTTCAACGAGATGGTGGCCTCCGGTGAACTCGAGGCGCCGATCGTGATCGGTCGCGACCACCTGGACACCGGCAGCGTAGCCTCGCCGTACCGGGAGACCGAAGGCATGCTGGACGGCTCGGACGCGATCGCGGACTGGCCGTTGCTGAACGCGATGGTGAACGTGGCCAGCGGCGCGTCCTGGGTGTCCATCCACCACGGCGGCGGCGTCGGCATCGGCCGGTCCATCCACGCCGGCCAGGTGTCGGTTGCCGACGGCACCGACCTGGCCCGGCAGAAGCTGGAGCGGGTGCTCACCAACGACCCGGCGATGGGTGTCATCCGGCACGTCGACGCCGGCTACGACAAGGCAGTAGAGACTGCCGACGAACAGGGCGTCCGGATCCCGATGCGGGAGAGCTGACCACCCTCAGTATCTCTATCGTTACAGTGCACTTTCCCACGAACCGAGAAACCGTCCGATCGCGTGGCTTCGGTCTCGCGGTCCGCTAGGGTCTTTCGGGCGACCGACGACAAGCGCGAAGGGGCGCCATGATCGAGTTCGAGGACGTCACCAAGCGGTATCCGGACGGCACCGTGGCCGTCGACAAGCTGTCCCTGCGGATCCCGAGCAACCAGATCACCGTGTTCGTCGGCCCGTCCGGCTGCGGCAAGACCACGTCGCTGCGGATGATCAACCGCACGATCGAACGGACCAGCGGGACCATCTCGATCGACGGCGACGACATCAACTCCCACGATCCCGTGACGCTGCGCCGCGGGATCGGGTACGTGATCCAGAACGCCGGCCTGTTCCCGCACAAGACGGTCGTGGAGAACGTCGCCACCGTGCCGAAGCTGATCGGCTGGGACAAGCGCAAGGCGCACAGTACGGCGATGGAGCTGCTCGAGCGGGTCGGCCTCGACGTCAAGCTGGCCGAGCGGTACCCGGCCCAGCTGTCCGGGGGCCAGCAGCAACGAGTCGGCGTGGCCCGTGCGCTGGCGGCCGATCCGGCGATCATGCTGATGGACGAGCCGTTCAGCGCGGTCGACCCGATCGTCCGCCACCAGCTGCAGGAGGAGCTGCTCCGGCTGCAGCGCGACATCGGCAAGACGATCGTCTTCGTCACCCACGACATCGACGAGGCGATCAAGCTCGGGGACAACGTCGCCGTACTGCGGGTCGGCGGCAAGCTCGCCCAGTTCGCGCCGCCGGCCGAGCTGCTCGCCAATCCGGCTGACGATTTCGTCCGTGGGTTCGTGGGGCAGGACAGGGGCTATCGGGCTCTTACGTTCGTGCACCCTGAAGAGCTGCCGGTGAAGCCGTTGCCGGACGAGTTGGCGTTGCAGGACGGCGTACCGGTCGGATGGCGCAACGGGTCCGAGGAGCTGCTGCCGCTCGGCGCCGTCTTCAAGCGCGGTGATTCGCTGCGCGCCGCCTTGGACGCCGTACTCACCTCACCGACCGGCTCCGGGGTCTGCGTCGACGACGACGGCAAGGCCGTCGGCGTCATCGACCAAGCCACAGTCGCAGAGGCCTTACGCTCATGAGCTGGATCGGCGACAACCTTGGTCTGATCTGGGAACAGTTGCGCGAGCACCTGTATCTGGCGATTCTTCCGGTCATCCTCGGGCTGATCATCTCGGTGCCGTTGGGGTACGTCGCGACGCGCTACGCCTGGTTGGCGAACCCGCTGATCGCGTTCGGCGGCATCCTGTACTCGCTGCCGTCGATCGCGTTGTTCATCGTGATCCCGGCGGTGCTCGGCACCAAGGTGCTGTCCACGGTCAACATCATCGTGGCGCTGACCATCTATACGGTGTCGCTGCTGATCCGCAACGTGATCGACGGACTTCGCTCCGTGCCCCCCGACGTCCGGCAGTCGGCGATCGCGGTCGGGTACGGCGCCTTGCACCGGGTGGTCGCGGTGGATCTGCCGATCGCCGTACCGGTCATCTTCACCGGTCTGCGGGTCGTCACCGTCGCGAACATCTCGATGGTGAGCGTCGGCGCGGTGATCGGCATCGGCGGGCTGGGGGAGCTGTTCACGCTGGGCTTCCAGAAGGACTTCCTCACCCCGGTCGTGGTCGGCGTGGTGCTGTCGCTGGCCCTGGCGCTGATCGCGGACCTCATCCTGGTCACCTTGCAGCGGATCCTGACTCCTTGGGCTCGGGTCGCGACGCCCGTGGCGGAGGTGGCCTGACATGTGGGAATACCTGACCGACTCGTTCAACTGGTCCGGCAACGAGGGGATCTGGGCGCGGATCGTCGAGCACCTCTGGTACACGTTCGCCGCGCTCGGCCTGTCCGTCGTGATCGCCTTGCCGATCGGTCTGCGGATCGGGCACACGCGGCGCGGCGCGTTCCTGGCCATCAACCTGGGCAACGCCGCGCGCGCCCTGCCGAGCCTCGGCCTGCTGATGATCGCGGTGCTGCTGACCGACCAGATCGGCTTCCTGCCGGTGCTGATCGCGCTGGTCGCCCTGGGCATCCCGCCGATCCTGGCCTCGACGTACGCCGGTCTGTCGGGTGTCGATCCGGCCACGATCGACGCCGCGCGGGGGATGGGGATGACGGGCCGCGAGATCCTGACCAAGGTGGAGATCCCGATCGGGCTGCCGCTGATCATCTCCGGCGTCCGGAGCGCGACCCTGCAGATCGTGTCCACGGCGACGATCGCCGCGCTGGTGTCGCTCGGCGGTCTGGGCCGTTACGTGGTCGACGGGCTGAAGCTCCGCGACTTCCCGCAGATGTTCACCGGTGCGCTGCTGGTGGCGCTGCTCGCCCTGCTGCTCGACGCGGTGTTCGCACTGATCGGCCGGATCACCGTGTCGCCCGGGCTGAAAATCGGCTGAACTGTCGGTTGTACCTGATGAACTTGCTGCACCATCCATCGGCACCGGCCGATGGCTGAACGAGAACACTGGAGGCTCTCGTGTTGAGATCCACACTCATCCGTACTGCGATCGCCGGGGTGGCGGTGCTCGGCCTGGCCGGCTGTGGGGGTGGGGGCGACCAACTCGGCGACAAGGACGCGGGGTCCTCGCCCGCACCGTCCAAGGTTTCGAGCATCACCGTCGGCTCGGCCGACTTCTCCGAGAGCCAGCTGCTGGCGGAGATCTACGGGCAGGCGCTGGCGGCCAAGGGCATCGAGGTCAAGAAGAAGCCGAACATCGGCAACCGCGAGACCTACATGGCCGCGATCAAGGACGGGTCCGTCGACCTGGTGCCGGAGTACACCGGCGCCGCGCTGGCGTACTTCGACAAGAGCTCCACCGAGACCGACCCCGACAAGGCGTACGACGCGCTGAAGAAGGCGCTGCCCTCCGGGCTCGAGGTGCTGGACAAGTCGCCGGCCACCGACGAGGACACGATCGTCGTCACCAAGGCGACCGCGGACAAGTACAGCCTGAAGTCGCTGGGCGACCTCAAGGGCAAGAACCTGGTCGCGGGCGGTAGCTCGGAGTTCAAGGTCCGGTCGGCGGGGCTGAAGGGCCTGAAGGAGAAGTACGGCGTCGAGTTCAAGGAGTACAAGACGCTGGACGCGGGCGGTCCGCTGAGCATCAAGGCGCTGACCGACAACCAGATCCAGGTGACGAACCTGTTCACCACCCAGTCGGTCATCAAGGACCAGGGCCTGGTGCAGCTCGACGACCCGGAGAAGATCCTGCCGCCGAACAACATCGTTCCGCTGATCCGGACCGACCACAAGTCCGACGACGTCAGCGCGACGCTCAACGCGGTGGACGCCAAGCTCACCACGGACGCGCTGACCGACCTGGTCAAGCGGATCGACGTCGGCAAGGAGAGCGCGGACGCTGTCGCCAAGGACTGGCTGTCGAAGAACCCCCTGTCGTGAGCCTGTCTTGAGCTTCGAATCCCTCTGGGCGGACGAGTCCGCCATCGGCCGTAGTCCCGACACCGGCGGCTACACCCGCGGCGGCTGGTCCCCCACCGAACGCGAGGCGACGCACTGGTTCCTGGATCAGTGCGCCGCCCGCGGCCTGACCGTCGAATCCGACGGCATCGGCAACTTGATCGCCTGGTGGGAACCACGCGAGGATCCTGGTGGGCCCTCCGGCGGACTCGAGGCGCCTCTCCCTGGTGTGGTCACGGGTAGTCATCTCGACTCGGTGATTGACGGAGGCGCCTTCGACGGGCCGCTCGGGGTGGTGTCGGCGCTCGCAGCCGTTGATCAGTTGCGGGCGGAGGGGTTCGAGCCTGGGGTGCCGATCGGCATCGGGGCCTTCGTGGAAGAAGAAGGGGCGCGGTTCGGGATGCCCTGTCTGGGGTCCCGGATCGCGGCCGGGGTGTTGTCCGCCGAGAAGGCTCTGCAGTTGAAGGATCGGGCCGGCGTCGGGCTGGGGGAGGCCCTGGAGAAGGCCGGTCTCGACCCCGCCGCAGTCGGCCCGTCGCCGCTGCTGCGACGGATGGGGACGTTCATCGAGTTGCACGTGGAGCAGGGCCGCGGTCTGACCGCGCCGGTTGGCGTGGCCAGCTCGATCTGGCCGCACGGGCGGTTCCGGTTCACGTTCGGCGGTGAGGCCAACCATGCCGGCACCACGCTGATGGAGGACCGGCACGACCCGATGCTCACGTACGCGATGACCGCCCTCGCCGCCAACAAACAGGCCCGGCTCGCCGGCGCCCGCGCAACGTTCGGCCGGCTCTCAGTGGAGCCCAACGGGACCAACGCCGTACCGTCCCAGGTCACCGCCTGGCTCGACGCCCGGGCCGCCGACACCGCCACCCTCGAATCGTTGCTCGCAGCAATCACCAAGCAGGCGACGGAACGGGCCGAGCGGGACGGTACGACGCTCGAGGTGACACCGGAGTCGGTGTCGCCGATCGTCGACTTCCCGGCCGGGCTGCGGGACCGGTTGGTGAACGTGCTCGACGGCGCACCGGTGCTGCCGACCGGCGCGGGGCACGACGCGGGCGTGTTCTCGGACGCCGGGATCCCGACCGCGATGCTGTTCGTCCGCAACCCGACGGGCGTTTCGCATTCCCCGGCCGAGTACGCCGAGCTGGACGACTGCCTCGCCGGCGTCGACGCGCTGGCCGCCGTACTGAAGGATCTTGCGAAGTGACGTCGTACTGGTGCGAGACCGCTCTCCTCCCGGACGGTCTCACCGGACGAGTTCTGGTGTCTGTGATCGACGGTCGCTTCGCCTCGGTGCAATCCGGTGTCGACCCCGGCGACGCCCAGATCCTGAACGGCCTCGTCGTGCCCGGCCTCGCGAACTGTCACAGCCACGCGTTCCACCGCGCGCTCCGCGGCCGCACGCAGACCGAGCGCGGCACGTTCTGGACCTGGCGCGAGCAGATGTACGCCGTCGCCGCCGCGCTCACCCCCGACATGTACTACGAGCTCGCGAAGGCCGTGTACGCCGAGATGCTGCTCGCCGGGATCACCGCGGTCGGCGAATTCCACTACTTGCATCACGCGCCCGGCGGCCGACGGTACGACGACGCGAACGCCATGGGGACGGCGCTGATCGCGGCCGCCCGTGATGCTGGTCTCCGGATCGCGCTGCTCGACACCTGCTACCTCGCCGGCGGGATCGACCAGCCGCTCAACGAAGTCCAGCAACGCTTCAGCGACGGCGATGCCACCGCGTGGGCCTCCCGGGTCGCGCAGCTCGCCGGCGCGGACGATGTCGCTGGTGCGGACGATGTCGTGATCGGTGCGGCCGCGCATTCGGTGCGAGGCGTTCCACAGGATCAACTCGGCGCGGTCGCTTCGGCGTTTCCCGACGTACCGCTTCATATCCATCTGTCCGAGCAGGTCGCCGAGAACGAGGCGTGTTTGGAGGCGTACGGCCGGACTCCGACGCAGATCCTCGACGAGTCCGGTTTCCTGTCCGGGCGGACCAGCGCGGTCCATGCGACGCATCTGACCTCGGTCGACATCGGGCTGCTCGGGAGCTCCGCGACGTACTCCTGCTTCTGCCCGACCACCGAGCGCGATCTCGCGGACGGGATCGGTCCGTCGGTGCAGCTGCGGGACGCGGGGTCGCCGTTGACGCTGGGCTCGGACAGTCACGCCGTGATCGATTTGTTCGAGGAGATGCGCGCCGTCGAGCTGGACGAACGGCTGGCGTCCCAGGAGCGCGGGCACTGGTCCGCGGCGGAGCTCCTCAAGGCGGCAACGGTCGACGGCCACCGCTCGATCGGCTTCGAGGACGCAGGGGTGATCGCGCCCGGCGCCCGCGCCGACCTCGTCGCGATCCGCCTGGACAGCGCCCGTACGGCGGGGACCGGTGGCACTGTGGAGACCGCAGTATTCGCCGCAACGGCCGCGGACGTCACTGATGTCATCGCCTCCGGCCGGCGTGTGGTTGCTGCGGGCAAGCATTCGACGATCGACGTACCGTCCGCCCTGTCCACCTCGATCGCGGCGGTGGCCTCGTGAGCTCGCTTCTGCTGACCGGTATCGGGTCCCTGGTGACCAACGACCCCTCCCACGGCGGGTTGCTCGGCGAGCTCCACGACGCGGCGCTCGTGATCGACGGCAGCACGGTCGCCTGGGTCGGATCGCGACGCGAGGCGCCGGCGGCCGACAGTGCGATCGACCTCGGCGGGCGGGCGGTGATCCCGGGGTTCGTCGACTCGCACTCCCACCTGGTGTTCGCGGGCGATCGGGCCGAGGAGTTCGCGGCCCGCATGACCGGTACGCCGTACTCCGCCGGCGGCATCCGCACCACGGTGGCGGCGACCCGCGAGGCCACCGACGAACAGTTGACCGCGAACGTCTCCCGGCTGGTCGCGGAGATGCGCCGGCAGGGGACGACGACCGTCGAGATCAAGTCCGGGTACGGGCTGACGGTTGCGGACGAGGCGCGGGGGCTGCAGATCGCGCGGCAGTTCACCGAGGAGACGACGTACCTCGGCGCGCACGTCGTACCGGCCGACTACGCCGACGACCCGGCGGGGTACGTGGCGCTCGTGACCGGGCCGATGCTCGACGCCGCGGCCAAGCACTCGAAGTGGATCGACGTTTTCGTGGAGCGTGGCGCGTTCGACGCGGACCAAGGACGGACGATCCTCCAGGCCGGAATCGCGCGCGGCCTGCAGGCGCGAGTGCACGCCAACCAACTCGGCGAGGGGCCTGGCGTCCAACTCGCCGCCGAGGTCGGCGCCGCGTCTGCGGACCACTGCACCTATCTCACCGATGCCGACGTCGACGCCCTCGCCTCCAGTGGAGTCGTCGCCGGGCTCTTGCCTGCGATCGAGTTCTCCACAAGATCGCCGTACCCCGACGCCCGCCGCCTCCTCGACGCCGGCGTCACCGTCGCCCTAGCCACCGACTGCAACCCCGGCTCCGGCTACTCGTCCTCCATGCCCTTCTGCATCGCCCTCGCGGTCCGCGAAATGCACATGACCCCGGCCGAAGCCCTCTGGTCCGCCACCGCCGGCGGAGCCGCCTCCCTCCGCCGCCCCGACCTGGGCCACCTAACCCCCGGCACCCAAGCCAACCTAGCCGTCCTCGACGCCCCCTCCTACCTACACCTCGCCTACCGCCCAGCGGTCCCTTTGGTGACGCAAACGTTCGTCGCGGGGCGACCGGTGTAGGGCGGACCCCCACACCATCACAATTGCCCTTGGCCAACCGCTCCAAGCGTGGCCAGGCGCGATTCCCGAGCATTGTGATGGCCTGGAGATCCGGCCATCGCCGCGCGGATCGCGGCGACCACCCACTCCCGGTCGAACATCACGTCCTCCCAGGAGAACCGCAGCAGCCGCCAGCCGCGAACCGTCAGCCCGACATGCCGGCGGCAATCACGCGTGAGCGCCGTACGAGTCCCGTGGTGCGCGAAGCTGTCGGCCTCGAGCGCGATCATCAGCGCCGAGTTGGCCAGGTCGATCCGGGCCGAGAAGGTACCGTCCCGCACCACGACCTGCGGCTCGAACCCGATGATGCCCGCCTCGATCAGGATCGCGCGAAGCACCGATTCGAGCGGCGACTCGGCCCGTCCGTCCGCAGCGGCCGCCACCCGCCGCGCACGTCGACAGCCCGGTCCGCTCAGCTCTCCGGCGGCAACCATGAGCTGGGAGCGGTCCAGGACACGACCGCGGAGCGCGGAGTCTGCAATCGAGAGGCCGGCCGCGAAGGGCAAGGTCCGCGCACAGTCCAGGACCGTCTGGAGTCGGGTGGTGCACGGGCCTTCGGACGGCACGTTGTCGGCCCAGTGCAGCTCGCACTTCACCGGGCTCAGCCGTCGGTGCTGCCCGCGTGGCACGGTGACCTGGGGCTTGTCCGGAAGTTCCAGTACGTCGAATCCGTGCAGCACAGCCGCGCTGAGATGCGACACCAGCCCGCCCTGGGCACGGGCGGCCGCGATCGGGTCGGGCGCGATCGGCAGCGCGTAGACGCCCTTCGCGATCCTGCGGATCGAGCCGTCGACCAAGGCGGCGCGAATCGCGCGCCCGGACACGATCGTCCGCAGCTCTCCATATGTCGCCACGCCGTCGCGTCGCAGCAGCACATCGATGACCTCGGGCACGTCCTCATGGTGGCGCACCTGGCGCAGATCGCGTCGGCCGTTGTCCACAGGCGGATCCCCAGGCCATCACAATTGACGGCCGGCTGGCAGTGCAGGCGTGACCAGGCGAGGGACCTTCAATTGTGATGGCCTGGCGGTCCGCCCCACCACGTGTACCTACCACCGGGGGCAGCGCTAGCCCGAGAGTTCCTTGGAGACGAGGGTGGTTGTGGTGCCGTTGGGGTGGTGTTGTTGGGCTACCTCTTCGTAGCCGCGGGTCTTGTGGAAGGTGAGGGCCGGGGTGTCGCTGGGGACGGAGGCGACGGCGCGGTCGAAGGGTTTGGCGGCTCGTTCGATGGCGCGGTAGACCTGGGTCGCGATGCCGGTACGCCGGTGCTCGGCGGCGATCACGATCCGCTCGACGAGCAGGAAACGGTCGGCGTAGGTCCGGGTGAACGCCTCGAACGCCAGCCCGTCGTACGCCGAGCCCGGGGTGAAGGTGAGCACGAACCCGGCGGGTGCGCCGTCCAGGTCGACGACGACGGCGTGGGCGGCGATCAGCCGGAGCCAGTCCAGGCGGTCGGGGTTCAGGGGTTCGACAAGACCTTCCGCGGTGCCGTTCAGCGCGAGGACCGCGCCGAAGTCGGCTGCGGTCATCGGGCGGAGTTTCACCGTGTCAGGATCGCACGGTAAACGTTTGCATCGGGAGGGGTGTCCCTGGGGTCCTGCCTGGTGATCCATCGCCTACTGCGGGGCACTCGGCACGGCACCTCGCCGCACGGGTGCAAAGGCCACGAGACCTTCGCCCCCGCACGCCGATGCACCGCACCGAGCACCTCCTCGCTACGGCGCTGGATCACCAGGCAGGACCCTGGCCGCACCCTGGCCGGGACCCCGAAATCGGGGGCTGCCCTTGGGAATGACCTGGCCGTCGTGCAATGTTGAGCCTAGTGAACTCAAGTTTGTTCAGTCACGGATTTGAAACCGAGGCGGACGAACGGCAACATTGAGTCTGCATCACTCAACTTCGTGGAGGTAAAGCATGGCCCGCGCGGTCGGAATCGATCTCGGTACGACGAACTCCGTCATCGCCGTACTGGAAGGTGGCGAGCCCACCGTCATCCCCAACGCCGAGGGAGCGCGCACGACGCCCTCGGTGGTGGCTTTCGCCAAGAACGGCGAGGTCCTGGTCGGCGAGGTGGCGAAGCGCCAGGCCACCACGAACGTCGACCGCACCATCCGCTCCGTCAAGCGTCACATGGGCGAGAGCTGGAACGTCGACATCGACGGCAAGAAGTTCACGCCGCAGCAGATCAGTGCGTTCGTGCTGCAGAAGCTGAAGCGGGACGCCGAGGCGTACCTCGGGGAGCAGGTCACCGACGCGGTCATCACCGTGCCGGCGTACTTCTCCGACGCGCAGCGCCAGGCGACCAAGGAGGCCGGCGAGATCGCGGGCCTGAAGGTGCACCGGATCGTCAACGAGCCGACCGCGGCCGCGCTCGCCTACGGACTGGACAAGGGCACCGAGCAGACCATCCTGGTCTTCGACCTCGGCGGCGGAACGTTCGACGTCTCGCTGCTGGAGATCGGCGACGGTGTCTTCGAGGTGAAGGCGACCAGCGGTGACAACCACCTCGGCGGTGACGACTGGGACAACCGGATCGTCCAGTGGCTGGTGACCCAGTTCAAGAACAAGAACGGCACCGACCTGTCCGGCGACAAGATGGCCATGCAGCGCCTCACCGAGGCCGCCGAGAAGGCCAAGATCGAGCTGTCCGCCGCGGCCGAGACCACGATCCACCTGCCGTACCTGAGCCTGACCGAGTCCGGCCCGCTGCACCTGGAGGAGAAGCTCTCCCGGGCAGAGTTCCAGAAGATGACCAACGACCTGCTCGAGCGCGCCCGCGCCCCGTTCAAGGCCGTCATCAAGGACGCCGGGATCGACGTGTCGAAGATCGACCACGTGATCCTGGTCGGCGGTTCGACCCGGATGCCCGCGGTTGCCGACCTGGTCAAGGAGCTCACCGGTGGCAAGGACCCGAACAAGGGCGTGAACCCGGACGAGGTCGTCGCGGTCGGCGCCTCCCTGCAGGCCGGTGTGCTGAAGGGTGAGGTCAAGGACGTCCTGCTGCTCGACGTGACCCCGCTGAGCCTCGGTATCGAGACCAAGGGCGGCGTGTTCACCAAGATCATCGAGCGCAACACCACGATCCCGACCAAGGGCTCGGAGATCTTCACCACGGCCGAGGACAACCAGCCGTCGGTGATGATCCAGGTCTACCAGGGCGAGCGCGAGATGGCCCGCGACAACAAGTCGCTCGGCAACTTCGAGCTGACCGGCCTGCCGCCGGCGCCGCGGAACGTGCCGCAGATCGAGGTCACTTTCGACATCGACGCGAACGGCATCGTGCACGTGAACGCCAAGGACCTGGCCACCGGCAAGGAGCAGCGGATGACGGTCACGGGTGGCTCCGCGCTGCCGAAGACCGACATCGACCAGATGGTCCGCGACGCCGAGCAGTACGCCGAGGAGGACCGCAAGCGCCGCGAGGCGGTGGAGAACCGCAACCAGGCGGAGAGCCTCGTCTACCAGACCGAGAAGTTCCTGCAGGAGAACGAGGACAAGGTTCCGGACGACGTCAAGACCGAGGTCAAGGACGGCGTCGCCGAGCTGAAGAAGGCCCTCGAGGGTGACGACGCCGACGCGGTCAAGGCCGCCTCGGAGAAGCTCGCCCAGTCCAGCCAGAAGATGGGCGCCGCGATGTACGCGAACGCCCAGGCCGCCGGCGGTTCCACCGACGGCGCCACCTCCGAGGACACGACCGGTAGCAGCAGCAACGACGACGACGTCGTCGACGCCGAGATCGTGGACGAGGACCGGCCGCAGGACAAGACGGAGGACAAGTGACGGATCGACCGACTGGCAGCGAGTTCGGTGACGGCGAGCCCGTCATCCGCGACAAGCGCCGGATCGACCCGGAAACCGGCAAGCTGCGGGAGCCTGCGGACCAGTCCGCGGCCCCCGCGGCGCAGGCCCCGAGCGGACAGCCGCCGCGGGACCCGTCCGACCTGATCGGTCCGTCCGCCCAGGAGGCCCTGCTGACCGAGGCGCTCGCGGAGCGTACGGCGGACCTGCAGCGCCTGCAGGCCGAGTACGTGAACTACAAGCGCCGCGTGGACCGGGAGCGGGAAGCGTCCCGCGAGCTGGTGATCGGCACGGTGCTCTCCGAGCTGCTCGGAATTCTGGACGACGTCGGCCGGGCCCGCGAAGCCGGTGAGCTCGAGGGTGCGTTCAAGGCCGTCGCCGAGTCGCTGGAGCGGGTCACCGAGAAGCTCGGCCTGGTGAAGTTCGGCGAGAAGGGCGACCCCTTCGACCCGCGGATCCACGAGGCCTTGCTGCACAACTACTCCGACGAGGTCGACGGTCCGACCGCGACGATGATCATGCAGCCGGGCTACCGCCACGGCGAGCGGATCCTGCGGGCGGCGCGCGTGGCCGTGTCGGAGCCGACCGAACAACTACCGGGCGAGCCTGCGAAGGCCGACGCGCCGGTGGAGAGCACTGATGACGACAAGGCCGCGGACGAGTCCGCGGAGTAATCGGTACGACGGGAGGGGAGGCGCCAGATGAGTACGAAGGACTGGATCGAGAAGGACTTCTACAAGGTTCTCGGCGTCTCCAAGACCGCCGAGGCCGACGAGATCAAGAAGGCCTACCGCAAGCTCGCCCGGCAGTACCACCCGGACTCCAACTCCGGGGACACCAAGGCGGAGGCCAAGTTCAAGGAGGTCTCCGAGGCGTACGACGTCGTCGGCGACCCGAAGAAGCGCAAGGAGTACGACGAGGCACGCCGGCTGTTCGGCAGCGGCGGCTTCCGGATGCCGAGCGGCAGCGGTCAGGGCGGTGGCTTCGACTTCAACGTCGGTGACCTGTTCAACCGCGGCGGCCAAGGCGGCGGCAGCGGGCTCGGCGACATCCTGGGCGGCATGTTCGGCGGTGGCGGCCGGACCACGACCACCACCACGGCCCGCCCGCGGCGCGGCCAGGACATCGAGACCGAGGCGACGATCGAGTTCGCCGAGGCCGTGAACGGTGTCACGGTCGGGCTCCGGATGACCAGCGACGCCCCGTGCCCGACGTGTCGCGGGACCGGCGCGAAGTACGGCACGGTGCCGAAGGTCTGCCTGAAGTGCGAAGGCACGGGTATGCAGACCTCGGTGCAGGGCGGTGTGTTCGCGATGACCGAGCCGTGCACCGAGTGCAAGGGTCGCGGTCTGGTCGTCGACCAGCCGTGCGAGACCTGCCACGGCTCCGGCCGCGGCCAGTCGAGCAAGACCATGCAGGTCCGCATCCCCGCGGGCGTGCAGGACGGTCAGCGGATCCGGCTGAAGGGCAAGGGCGCGGCCGGCGAACGGGGTGGCCCCGCGGGCGACCTCTACGTCACCGTGCACGTCAAGCCGCACCGGATCTTCGGCCGGCAGGGCGAGCACCTGACGCTGAGCGTCCCGGTCAGCTTCACCGAGGCGGCGCTGGGTGCCGAGATCAAGGTTCCGACCCTGGACGGCTTGCCCGTCACGGTCCGGATCCCAGCAGGTACGGCGAACGGGAGCAAGCTGCGCGTCCGCGGTAAGGGTTCGGTCCGGCGGGACGGGACCAAGGGCGACCTGATGCTCACGCTCGAAGTGCAGGTCCCGCACGAGCTGACCGACGAGCAGAAAGAGAAGCTGCAGGAGTTCAGCTCCGCGTCGGATCAGCCTGATCTGCGGGCCGGGTTGTTCGGGAGTTCGTGATGGGCATCCCGTTCAGCCAGGTGCCGACCTGGGACGACCGCACCCCGATCTACGTGATCTCGGTTGCGGCCCAGCTGGCCGGCATGCATCCGCAGACGTTGCGCCAGTACGACCGGCTCGGCCTGGTGGTGCCGAGCCGGGCGTCCGGCCGCGGCCGGCGGTACTCGGCGTACGACGTGGCGCGGCTGCGTTACGTGCAGCACCTGTCCCAGGAAGAGGGCGTCAACCTCGCGGGAATTCGGCACATTCTCGCGCTACAGTCAGAGGTGGAGGACCTGCGTCAGCGGGTCAACCAGCTCCTGGCCGAGGTCCAACGCGGTGTCGGCGTCTCCCGGCGCCCCGCCGCCAGCCGGGTCTTCTCGGCCGGTCCAGCCGGCGACGTGATCGCCATGGGCCGGCAGCAGACCACGACGCGATGGATCCGCACCCAGCCCCTGGAACTCGGTCCTCGCTGATCCTCCGCCATACATCTCCAAGGCACCGGAGTGTTCTGATCCCCCTCGGGGCCTCCGGTTCGGCGGAGGCCGTCGTTCCCCCACGACGCCTCCGCAAGTCGAAGGTGCGCTATCCCCCCAGCGCCCTTCGGCCACCGCAGGGTGGTCCGTTCCAGGACCGCCCTGCGGTTCACTTTCTGTTGTGTGCCGGCGCGTACGCTGGCGAGGTGAACCTGAAGCTGGAGACCGACCGGCTGCTCATCCGGGACTGGGAGGAAGACGACGCCGACGCCGCGCTGGAGATCTTTGGCTCCGCCGACGTGGCGCCCTGGCTGTCGCCGGCCATCGACAAGGTGCCGGATGCCGCGACCATGCGGCTGATCCTGCAGTCGTGGATCGAGGCCCAACCCAACTTCGTCGTCCCCGCGGGCCGCTGGGCGATCACGCGCCGGGACGACGGCGAGGTCGTCGGCGCGTTGCTGATCCGCCTGCTCCCGCCGTACGAGGAGGATCTCGAGATCGGCTGGCAGTTGCGACCGAGCGCCTGGGGTTTCGGGTACGCGACCGAGGCCAGCCGTGCGTTGATGGGCTGGGCGTTCGACGACGGCGAGGTCGACGAACTGTTCGCCGTCGCGCGACCGGCCAACAAGCGCGCGATCGCGACCGCGAGACGGCTCGGCATGGAGTGGGTCGGCGAGACCGACAAGTACTACGACCTGAATCTGCAGGTGTACCGGATCCGCGCCTCGGAGTTCACCGCCTGATCCCGTTGCCCTTGGCAAGAAGCAGCACTTTCGGCTCACCGGGGTGTCACTCCTGAGAGTGACGGCTGCGAGCCGAGCTGCCACCAGAATGGTCGTGTGACGAGGACCGACTCGCGGATCGGCTGGCAGGACACCGGGCTTGCGCTGCTTGCGTGGGCGGCGGTCGAGTACTGGCTGGTCCAGCGGGCCGACTACTGGTTCTGGGGACCGGACTGGCTGGCCGTTTTCGTTGCGTGGACGCCGTTGCTGATCGCGATCCGCCGGATCGACCCTGCGCTGGCGTTGGGCGGGCTGCTGGCCGGCACCTATGTGGTGACGCTGCTCTCCGGCGGAATCGCCTGGCCTGTCGTGGCCGGATGCCTGCTCGCGGCGTGGGTCGTCCCGACCCGCTGGGGCACCGGCACCGGCCTCGTGCTGACTGCCGTACTGGCGGCCGCACCGGTCCTCGTCGACCTCAAACGCGGCCTGCTGTCCGTGAAGGTCTATCCGTGGATCTACAGCCACATCCGCCTGCCCGACGGCACGACCGAGACTAACGGCGGCATCTCGAAGGCGGCGTACGGCGCCGCGCTCGCCGGCCTGGTCGGTGCCGCCCGCGCTCGTCGTACTCGCGGCGTTGCCGACGATCGCGGAGTTGATCAGGTACCGCCAGATGATCCTGCTGTTCCCCACGGTCGGGCGGCAGCCGTTCGACCTGGACCCCGACGGCCGGCTGCGGAACACGATCTACGACGAGATGGTCGATCGTCAGTGGCCGGTCAGCCTGTCGCTGATCCTGCTCGTCCCGCTGTGCGCGGGGATCGCGGTCCGGTTGTACCGGCGCAACCGGGCGGGGGCCCGCCGCGAGCAGGAGCTCGAACGGGAAGCGGTGGAGCGCGAGGCCGAGCAGGTGGTGCTGACGGAGCGCTCGATCATCGCCCGGGATCTGCACGACGTGAGCGTGCCGCCGGAGGGTCAGCAACTCACGGCGTACCGTCTGGTCCAGGAAGCGCTGACCAACGCTGTGCGGCACGCGAAGGCGACTGGGGTGCGGGTGACGGTGAACGTCGGCGAGCAGTGGATCGCCGTCGAGATCGTGGACGACGGCGCGGACGCGATCCGGCAGTCGACCGCGATCCTCGATCTGGCCGTCGTACTGATGGATGTCCGGATGCCCGTGATGGACGGGATCGAGGCCACGCGGCGGCTGGCCGGCGGGCCGAAGGTGCTGATCCTGACCACGTTCGACCTGGACGAGTACGTGTACGACGCCTTGCGGGCCGGGGCGAGCGGGTTCCTGCTGAAGCGGTCGTCGCGGGACGAGCTGATCAACGCGGTCCGGGTGATCGCGGCCGGTGAAGCGCTGCTCGCGCCGCCGGTGACGCGCCGGCTGATCGACCGGTTCGCGGAGACTCGTGTGGACCCGGACGTCTCCAAGCAGCTCGACGTACTCACCGCGCGGGAGCGGGAGGTCCTGATCCTGGTGGCCAAGGGCAACTCCAACGCGGAGATCGCCGCCGAACTGCACCTCACCGAGCACACCGTGAAGACCCACGTCAGCCGGATGCTCGCCAAGACCGGCCTCCGGGACCGCGTCCAGGCCGTCATCCTCGCGTACGACGCAGGACTGGTGACAGCCGGTCGCCGCTGAAGCCTTCAGACCCTGACTTGTCCCTGGGATTTTTCAGAGTTGAGTGGAATGGACTCAAGTTTGGATAAGTTGTACTCAGTGACTGTTGTTGCTGGAACTGAAAGGCTGGAAACCAGATGGACGTTCAGCGGTTGACGACGCTGGCCCGGGAAACCCTGTCGGTCGCGATCCGTCAGACCTCCGCGGCGGGCAACCCGACCGTGGAACCGATTCACCTGCTGTCCGGACTGCTCGCGCAGCCCGAGGGCACCACGATCGGCCTGCTCGAAGCGGCCGGCGGCGACGTGGACGCCGTACGCCGGAAGACCGCCGAGCAGCTGAGCCGGCTCCCGAAGGCGAGCGGTGGCAGTGTGCAGGCGCCGAGCCTGTCGCCGAAGACAGGTGACGTGCTGAACCAGGCGGAGCAGCGGGCCCTCGGGCTCGGGGACGAGTACGTCTCCACCGAGCACCTGCTGATCGCGCTCGCGACCGTCGAGGGAGCCGCACAGAGTGCGCTCGGCGTGACGCCGGACGCGTTGCTGAAGGCGTTCGACGAGATGCGCGGCAACCGCCGGATCACCTCGCCGGAGGCCGAGGGCACCACCAAGAGCCTGGAGAAGTACGGCGTCGACCTGACACAGGGCGCGAAGGACGGCAAGCTCGACCCGGTCATCGGCCGGGACACCGAGATCCGGCGGGTCGTCCAGGTGCTGTCCCGCCGTACCAAGAACAACCCGGTCCTGATCGGTGAGCCCGGCGTCGGCAAGACCGCCGTCGTCGAGGGGCTGGCCCAGCGGATCGTGGCCGGTGACGTGCCCGAGTCGCTGCGTGGCCGCCGGCTGATCAGCCTGGACCTCGGCGCGATGGTCGCCGGTGCGAAGTACCGCGGTGAGTTCGAGGAGCGGCTGAAGGCCGTGCTGACCGAGATCAAGGAGTCCGACGGTCAGATCATCACGTTCATCGACGAGTTGCACACCGTCGTCGGCGCCGGTGCGTCCGGCGAGGGCGCGATGGACGCCGGCAACATGCTGAAGCCGATGCTGGCGCGCGGTGAGCTGCGGATGATCGGTGCGACCACCCTGGACGAGTACCGGACGCGGATCGAGAAGGACCCCGCGCTGGAGCGCCGCTTCCAGCAGGTGTTCGTCGGTGAGCCGTCGGTCGAGGACTCGATCGCGATCCTGCGTGGCCTGAAGGAGCGCTACGAGGCGCACCACAAGGTCGCGATCTCCGACTCCGCGCTGGTCGCCGCGGCGACGCTGTCCAACCGGTACATCTCGGGTCGGCAGCTGCCCGACAAGGCGATCGACCTGGTCGACGAGGCCGCGTCCCGGCTGCGGATGGAGATCGACTCGTCCCCGGTCGAGATCGACTCGCTGCGCCGTACCGTCGACCGGCTGAAGATGGAGGAGCTCGCGTTGTCCCGCGAGGACGACGCCTCGTCGCAGGAACGGCTGGAGCGGCTGCGCGCCGACCTCGCCGACCGCGAGGAGGAGCTGCGCGCGCTGGAGGCCCGCTGGGAGCGCGAGAAGACCGGCCTGAACCGGGTCGGCGAGATCAAGGAGCGCATCGACGAGCTGCGCGGCCAGGCCGAGCGCGCCCAGCGCGACGGGGATCTGGAGACCGCGTCCCGGCTGCTGTACGGCGAGATCCCGCAGCTCACCAAGGAGCTCGAGGAGGCCGACGCCGAGGAAGAGGTCGCCGAGGGCCCCGAAGCGATGGTCAACGAGGAGGTGGGGCCGACCGAGATCGCCGAGGTGATCGCGATGTGGACCGGCATCCCGACCGGCCGGCTGCTCGAGGGCGAGACCGGCAAGCTGCTCCGGATGGAGGACGAGCTCGGGCGCCGGCTGATCGGTCAGCGCGAGGCGGTCAAGGCCGTGAGCGACGCCGTACGGCGGGCGCGCGCGGGCATCTCCGACCCGGACCGACCGACCGGTTCGTTCCTGTTCCTCGGCCCGACCGGTGTGGGTAAGACCGAGCTGGCGAAGGCGCTCGCGGACTTCCTGTTCGACGACGAGCGGGCGATGGTCCGCATCGACATGTCGGAGTACGGCGAGAAGCACAGCGTCGCGCGGCTGGTCGGTGCACCGCCCGGGTACGTCGGGTACGAGGAGGGCGGCCAGCTGACCGAGGCCGTCCGCCGCCGTCCGTACTCGGTGATCCTGCTCGACGAGGTGGAGAAGGCGCATCCCGAGGTCTTCGACATCCTGCTGCAGGTGCTGGACGACGGCCGGCTGACCGACGGCCAGGGTCGTACGGTCGACTTCCGGAACGTGATCCTGATCCTCACGAGCAACCTGGGTTCGGCGTACCTGGCCGACCTGACGCTCGACGACAAGGCCAAGCGCGACCAGGTGATGGCCGTGGTGCGGCAGTCGTTCAAGCCGGAGTTCATCAACCGGCTGGACGAGATCGTGCTGTTCGACGCGCTCGGCACCGAGGAGCTGACGAAGATCGTCGGCCTGCAGATCGCCGCACTGCAGCGGCGGCTGACCGATCGGCGGATCACCTTGGACGTCGACGAGAGCGCGATGGAGTGGCTGGCACTGACCGGGTACGACCCGGTGTACGGCGCCCGCCCGCTCCGCCGCCTGGTCCAGTCCGCGATCGGCGACGAACTCGCCCGCGGCCTCCTCAACGGCACCATCCGCGACGGCGAAACCGTCAAGGTAACCCTCAACGAGTCGAAGGACGCGCTGGAAGTCGCTGCCTGACGATCACTGCCGAAGCCGGGCCCGTCTCCCCGACGGGCCCGGCTTTTGCTTTTGGCCGGATTGCCTTCAAACACTTGAACTTCCGGCAGTTGGGAGTCGGTATCTCTCCGCTCTTGAAACCAGTGGTTACTGCTTGGTAGGAACGTCCGTCAGCAAAGTACTGAACAGTAGTTCAAGTACCTGAAACTTGGATTTTCCGGCGGGGGGTCCCCGGAGTCCCACAGTGAGTGGAGGACTCAATGCAGCGGAGCACCCTGGTATCCGGTGCGCTGCTGGCCGTCGTCGCGGGTCTGTTGTGTCTGGTCGGGGAAGCTCTCGGTCTGGATACGCAACACGTGGCGCTGGTCGGCGGGGCACTGGGCGGTGTGGTGGGGCTGGTGCAGGACCGCACACCGGCGATGCGCGCGACCGGCTTCCTGATCGGGCTGTTCGTCGCCTGGCTCGGATTCGCCGTACGGGCGCTCTATCTGCCGGACTCGGCGTCCGGCCGGGCCGTCGCGGCTGTCGCAGTGGTGGCCGTGTGCGTGACGTTCACGGCCGGCTCGGCCGATCGGATTCCCTTGTGGACCTTGCTTCTCGGCGCGGCCGCGATGGTTGCGGTGTACGAGGAGACCTATACCGCGGACAGCCCATCCTTCCTGGCGCAGTCTCCGTCGGCGGCCACCGGCGTACTGCTGGCGGCCGGGCTCGGGTTCCTGGCGACCTCCCTCCAGCGGCCGCGAACGGCGCCGGCCGCTGAGCGTTCCGAGGTTCCACCCGACGAGCCGACCGAAGAAGATGCCTGGGTTCCCGCCGACGACACCCGTGAGCTTGCCTCGACCGAAGGAGACCGTGCGTGACCGCCCGACGCATCACCCGCGGAGTGGCTGTCGCCATCGCCGTCCCCTCCGCGTTCGTCCTGTCGACGTCCCAGGCGCTGGCCACGTCGAGCGCACTCTCCGCCGGACCCGTCACGGTCACCAACACCGAGACTGTTCAAGCCAGACTCGACCCAAGCGGCAAGGTCGAAGGCGCCCGCATCTACGAGCAACTCGCCTTCACCGGCACGGGAAAGGTGAAGCTCGCCAATCCGGTGTCGACCGACAGTCTGCGCAACCTGGACGGCTTCGGCGGCTTCTCGGTCAAGGACGGCAAGATGGCTGTGGACCTGTCGGTGGACGGCGAGCAGCGGATTCGCACCGTCAGCGACTTCGACAAGAAGAAGCTGCCGATCAAGGTCGCCGTCACCTACACCCTGAATGGCAAGAAGCTGTCCAAGCCCAGTGACGTCGTCGGCAAGAAGGGTCGGCTGGAGGCGCACTATGTCGTGCAGAACACCTCGGCCAAGACCGAGTCGGTGACGATCACCGATGGGTACGGCAAGCAGGTCGTGGAGGACGCCGAGGTCGTCATACCGATGGTCGGTCAGCTGACGACCGTGCTGCCGCCCGAATTCGCCGACGTCACCTCGGCCGAGGCGAACAAGGCCGGCGACGGCAAGGGCGGTACGAAGCTGAGCTTCACCGCTACCTTGTTCCCGCCCGTCGGTGCCGCGACGGCGGAGTTCGGCTGGGCGGCCGAGGTCAAGGACGCGATCGTCCCCGAGGCCGAGCTGACCGCGTTGCCGGTCAGCCCGCTGGAAAGCCCGACGTTCAAGACCGCGGTCTCCGGGTATCAGAGCGGAGCAGAGAAGGGCGCCGACCTGGTCGAGGGCGGCACGACGCTCGACTCGAACCTGATCCGGCTGCGGGACGGCGCCCAGAAGCTGCTCTCCGGCCTGCTCCAGCTGAACGCCGGTGCGAAGACCCTGAACGAAGGCCTCGCCAACCAGGCCGCACCTGGTGCCACGAAGCTCTCCGGCGGTGCGGCGCGGCTGGCCGACGGCCTGGGTGAGCTCGAGTCAGGTGCATCCCTGCTCCGCACGAAGACCGGAGAGGCCGCCAAGGGCGCGGACAAGCTGGAGAAGGGCGCGGGTGAGCTGCAGAAAGGCGCGAAGGATCTCGCCGCAGGTGCCGGTCGGCTGAAGACCGGCACCGGCAAACTCGCCTCCGGTCTCGACAAGGCCACCGGCAAGGCTCCCGCCCTGATCGACGGACTGAACCAGGTCAGCGGCGGGCTGAAGAGCGTCGAGGACGGGCTCGGTCAGATGTACGGCGGCATCGGCCAACTGCCCTCCAAAGCGAAAGCCCTGCACGACGGGGTGGCGCAGCTCCGCGCGGGGATCGGCTCGGTCGGAGCCGAGGGAACGCTGCTCGGCGGACTGGAGAGCCTGAAGAAGCAGCTTGCGGCCTCCGGTCCGGGCATCGACGAGATGCGCGGTGGCGTGAACTGCGCGGCAGACGCGCTCACCGCGGTCAGCAAGGGCAAGCCGGCCGGAACGTACGACGAGGCTTGCTACGGCGCCGCTGCCGCGCAGCTGAACGGGCCGGCCGGGGCGTTGAACGTCGGGCCGGAGACCAATCCGGTCAAGAAGATGATCCTCGACTCGGTGATCGCCCAGATGGGTTCGATGGGTGACCCGGTACCCGATCTGGACAAGCCGCTGCCGGATTCCGCCCGACTGCAGGCTGCGCTTGCGTACCTGAAGGGCCGGCTGACCCAACGCGCCGTACCAGGTGTCGCGCAGCTCCAGTGCGGGCTGGACAACCGGGTCCCGGGCTGCCCGGACTCGGAGCCCGGTCTGATGCAAGGCCTCGCGGCGGTTGATGCCGGCGTGACTCAGCTGGTCTCCGGCGTGGTTGCCGGCGTCCAGGGCGGCATCGGCACCTCCAAGGACACTCCGGCCAGCAAAACCCTCCGTGGTGGGGTCAACGGGCTGCAGAGTGGCGTCGGACAGATCCAGGCAGGTGGTAAAACGCTGCTGGCGGGCCTCACTCAGCTGTCGGACGGTGCTGACCAGCTCGACACGGGTGCGGGTGCGCTGTCTGCCGGCACTGGCAAGCTCAAGGCGGGCGCCGGCGTGCTGGCGAACGGCACCGGGCAGCTCGGCACTGGGCTCGGGTTGCTGGCCGGCGGTACGGGCAAACTGGCCGACGGCGTCGGCCAGGCCAAGACCGGCTCGGACCAGCTGGCGCAGGGTTCCAAGGACCTGGCGAGCGGCATCGGCTCCGCGGCCGAGGGTTCGGGCAAGTTGGCGGACGGTCTCAACACCGCCACGGAACAAGCGCCCGCGATCCCCGACGGCGCGAGCCGGCTCTCGAAGGAAGGTGCGAAGGTGCTGGCCAAGAACGGCGCCGACACCGCGCGCGACTTCGGCCGCCGCTACAGCCTGCTTTCCGCCGCCGCCGACCGCGCCAAGACCGAGTCGATGCCGTTCGGTGCTCCCGAGGGTGCGACCGGCGCAACGGCGTACTCGCTGAAGCTGGCCGGAGCCACCGGTGAAGGCGACCGCAGCTGGATCCGCCTTCTCGCCGGACTCGCGCTCTTCGGTGTCGCCATCGGCGCCACCAGCCTCCTCCGCAGGCGCACCACCTCCTGAGGGGTCGGGGCCCGGTCGATCCGGCCGGGCCCCTTTCGTCTATGCAGGCTCGTAGGTCAACACCACAACGCCTGATCGCAGCGTCTTCTGCCGCACCAGCTTCAGTTCGGTGCGTTCCGCGAACAGCACCTGGCCCGTGCCCAGCGCCAGCGGGTGCAGCATGATCTCCAGCTCGTCGACCAGCCCGTGCTCCAGCAGACTGTGCAGGAGCGCCGGATTGCCGTACATCATGATGTCGCCGCCGTCCTCCTGCTTGATCTGCTTCAACGCGGTGATCGCATCGCCTTCCAGCAGCGTGGCGTTCCACGTCAGCTTCCCGGTCAAGGTGCTGGAGGCAACGAGTTTGGGCAGGCTCCGCAGCCGATCGGCGTACGGCCCGTCGGCGTTTCCCCAGGCGGCGGCGAACATCTCGTAGGTACGCCGCCCGCACAGGAAATAGTCGCAGGTCGCCAGCTTCTCGATCGACCGGCGCACCGACTCCTCGCCGAAGTACGGCTGCGCCCAGCCGCCGTACGCCGTACCGCTGTAGCCTCCTGGGTCCTCTACGACTCCGTCGAGAGTCATCAGCGCCGAGGCGATGATTTTGCGCATGGTGCTCCTTCCGGTCTTTGGTGTAGAGACCCGCCACGAGTGCGAAAGGAATCGGTTTTGGTGATCTGGGAGGATCGGGGCGGGGGTCGTGGAAGGAATCGGATGGCTGAGCGGCGTGGCGACGAGCCGGTCGATGGTGGGCCGGGACCGTACAGCGGGCTGTTCGGTGCGGTGCCGGACACGCACAGCTACCAGGCGACGACGCCCAAGCAGGTGACGGTCGCCGCGGTCATCTCCGCCGGGCTGGGCGTGATGTGCCTGCTGCTGGCGGCGCTCGCCCTGACGTCTGCGGGCGGCCAGATCTCCGAGGTACTCACCGGGTCCCGCGGCAACACCCCGGTCGCGGTCGCGGCCGCGCTGGTCTGCGCTGTCGTCTACCTCGTCCCCGCCCTCTACCTCCGCAAAGGCAGCCCCTGGTCGCGCTACGTCCTGATCGCCGTAGCAGCCCTCGGCATCGCAGGCGGCGTCATGGCCCTGCCGGCAAGCCTCCTAGGCCTGGCCATCCACGTCACCCTCCTGACCCTCATGCTCCAACGCCCCACCAGACTCTGGTTCAACCACCGCTGACTCCGGGAGACCCTGTGGAGATCTGGATCAACCCCGCCTGCTCGAAATGCCGAGCCGCCACCACGGCGTTCGACGAGGCCGGCATCGACTACACCGTACGGCGCTACCTCGACGACCCACCCACCGCCGAAGAACTGACCGCCGTCCTCACCCGCCTCAACCTCGAACCCTGGGACATCGTCCGCCACAACGAATCCGCCGCGAAGCCTCTCAAAGCCCTGCCCCGCGACGCCGATCACCGCAGCGAATGGATCGAGGCGATGGCCACCAACCCCATCCTCATCCAACGCCCCATCATCACCGCCGACGACCGGACGACCGCCGTCGCCCGCGACCCCGAGACGCTCAGGAAGTTCCTCCCCTGACTTTTTGCAGGCGGGTGAGGGCTTCCTGGAGGACCTCGGGTTGTTTGCAGAAGGCCCAGCGGACCAGGGGTTTGCCGTAGTGGGTGTTGTCGTAGAAGACCTGGTGGGGGATGGCTACTACGCCGGCGCGCTGGGGGAGCATGCGGCAGAACTCGATGCCGTCGGTGTGGCCGAGCGGGCGGATGTCGGTGGTGACGAAGTAGGTGCCTGCGGGCCGGTGGACCTCGAAGCCGAGGTCGGCCAGGCCGTCGGACAGGAGGTCCCGGCGGGACCGGAGGTCGGCGCGCAGGGCGTCGTAGTAGTCGTTGCCCAGGGCAAGAGCGTTCGCGACGGCCGGCTGGAAAGGGGCGCCGGAGGTGAAGGTGAGGAACTGTTTGGCGGTGGTCACCGCGGTCACCACCTCAGGTGAACCGGTGACCCACCCGATCTTCCATCCGGTGACCGCGAACGTCTTCCCGGCGCTGCTGATCGATACGGTCCGGTCCGCCATCCCGTCGTACGACGCCAGCGGCCGGTGAGTCCCGTCGTACACCAGGTGTTCGTAGACCTCGTCGGTGATGACGATCAGGTCGTGTTCGAGGGCGACGTCGCGGATGCCGCGCAGTTCCTCGTCGGTGAGGACGGTCCCGGTCGGGTTGTGCGGTGAGTTGATCAGCAGCACCTTCGTCCGCGGCGTGACCGCGGCGCGCAGTTCGTCGAGGTCCAGGCGGTACGACGGTGCGCGCAGCGTCACGGGTACGCGCCGGCCGCCGGCGAAGGCGATGCCGGCCGCGTACGAGTCGTAGTACGGCTCCAGCGCGATCACCTCGTCTCCGGGCTCGACGAACGCCAGCAGCGCGGCCGCGATCGCCTCGGTCGCGCCGGTGGTGACCAGGACCTGCGTGTCGGGGTCGTACGAGAGGTCGTAGAACCGCTTCTGGTGGTCGACGATCGCCTGCCGCAGCGCGGGCACCCCGCGCCCCGGCGGGTACTGGTTCGCGCCGGCCCGGATCGCCGCGATCGCGTCCTCGAGCAGCGAGTCCGGCCCGTCGCGGTCCGGGAAGCCCTGACCGAGGTTGACCGACCCGGTCGCCACCGCCAGCGCGGACATCTCCGCGAAGATCGTCGTACCCAGGCCGTTCAACCGCTCAGCGTGTGCGCGCATCCCTCAACCCTCGACGGCCGTGACCATGTGCGCAAGCCAGGCGCGCGCGGTGGCGCGGTCGGTCGCGCTGAAGGCGGCCTCGAGGTCGTTCTCGACCTTGCGGATCGCCGGGGCCGCCTCGGCCAGCCGGCGTTCGCCGCCGGGGGTGAGGTGCACCTGCTGGGTACGGCGGTCCTTCGGGTTCGGCCGCCGTTCGACCAGGCCGGCCCGCTCCATCCCGGTGATCAGCTCGTTCGCGGACTGCCGGGTCGTACCGACCACGCGGCCGACCTCGGCCACGGTGAGCCCCGGCGCCTCGCGGACGCACAGCAACGTGCCGTACTGCTGGACGGACAGCCCGTGCTCGTCGAGCGCGACCGCGAGCGCGGATCGCATGCTCAGCCAGGCGTGCCGCACCAGAAACGTCACGCAGCCGGTCTCGTCATTGGGATCCATGCACACATTCTGACCGTAAAGGAGATTGACAGGTTCCTGTCAATCGAGGACTATGGAAAACCTCGTCAGGGTCCTGTCAATTATAGGAGACCTCGTGTCTGTGATCGACCCCCCGCAAGGTCCAATCCACCAGCGCCGCATTCTCGCCGTCCTGGTCGTCTCGGCCGTCCTGATCTGGATCGACTCGACCGTTCTCGGCATCGCTCTCGAACGCCTCGCCGATCCCGTCGAGGGTCTCGGCGCCACGCCCGGCCAGCTCCAGTGGGCCGTCGGCATCTACTCGCTGTTGTTCGCCACCGCCCTGTTCCTGGCCGGCGCCCTCGGCGACCGCTACGGCCACCGAACCGTCCTGATGCTCGGCCTGCTGATCTTCGGCATCGCCTCCGCCTGGGCCGCGTGGGCCGCCGATCCGGTCGGCCTGATCCTCGCCCGCGCCACCATGGGCCTCGGCGGCGCGCTGATCATGCCCACGTCGATGGCGATCATCGGCTGGACCTTCCCGCCGGAGCGCCGGGCCGGTGCGATCGCGGTCTGGTCGTCGTCGGCCGGTGTCGGCGTCGCCGTCGGGCCGGTGCTCGGCGGGGTGCTGATCGATCACTTCTGGTGGGGTTCGGTCTTCACGATCAACCTGCCGATCGTCGCCTTCGGCCTGATCGGCGCCGCCGTCGTACTCCCGAACCCGCGCAGCCCGCAGCGCCGCCGGCTCGACCCGCTCGGCCTCGGCCTGTCCACGCTCGGCCTGCTAGGCCTCTCGTACGGGCTGATCGAAGGCGGTCACCAGGGCGGCTGGGATCGCTGGCAGGTCTGGGCAAGCATCGGTGCCGGTCTCGTGCTGCTCGCCGGCTTCGTCTTCTCCGAGTGGCGTGAACCGCAGCCGAGCTTCGATCCGCGCCTGTTCCGCAATCGCCGGTTCGCGGCCGGCAACCTCTCGCTGGCGGCGGTCTTCCTCACCATCACCGGGCAGGGCTTCTACCTCGCGTTCTACCTCCAGGGCGCCCGCGGGATGAGCGCCCTGGACGCCGGCCTGATGTCGTTGCCCGGGGCAATGGGTGTGGTCGTCGGGGCCCCGCTCGGTGCCCGGCTGGCCGCGCGGCTCGGTGTCGCGAAGGTGTCCGGTACGGCGGTCCTCACCCTCGCGGCGTGCTTCGCGCTCAACCTCACGTACGACGTCAGCACGTCGCTCGTGGTGATCGGGATCATCGGCGGCCTCGCCGGGCTCGCGATCGGCATGACCGTCGCGCCGACGACCGCGGCCGTGATGGCGACGCTCCCGATGGATCGGATGGGAGCCGGGTCCGCGGTCAGCAATGCCCTGCGTCAGGTGGGCAGCGTGCTCGGTGTCGCCGTCCTCGGGACCGTCGTGTCGTCGACGTACCAGCACCGGATCGCGCCGGCGCTGACCGGCCTGCCGAACGCGGAGGCGATCGGTACGTCGGCCGAGGCGACCCGCCACGCGGCCGGCGCGCTGCACCGCCCCGACCTGGTGCAACTCGCGAACGACGCCTTCGTCCACGCCATGCACACCGCGGCCGGCGTCGCCGCGGCCATCGTCCTCCTCGGCGCGATCGTCCTCACGGCCGCCTTCCGGACCTCCAGGCCATCACAATCGCCGGATCTGGAGGCGACCACGCCGGAGCGCGCCGGCATCGGCTAATTGTGATGGCCTGGGGAACCGTCAGCCCCACGGCGACGGCGGCGGTGGCGGGACGACGGTGGGGCGGTCCTCGCACCAGGTCGCCCTGGTCCAGCCGCCGTCGTTGCCGCCGAGCAGGCGTACGTCGAACTCCGGCGGGCCGTTGAAGTGGAACGTGCCGCAGTTGTTGACGAACGGGGCGCCGACGTTGCGGGCGTCGACGTTCTCGAACGTCGCCCAGCCGCCGACCCGGGCGTTCACCACGTTGGTCCCGGTGCCGTCGACCTTGATGTCGCGGACGACGACGCCGGTGATCGCGTAGTCGTCCTTCACCGGCCAGTCGACGACGAACATCATCGCGTTGTACGTCGAGTCCAGGAACGAGCTGTCGGTGATCTCGATCGTCGCGGACATCGTGGACTGCAATGCGTACAGCCAGATCGCTCCGAGGCCGATGTTCCAGTTGAGATCGCGCGGACCGCCGCGGACCGTGGTGTTGCGGGCGAACGTCAGCGTGCCCTCGAACGGGGTCGCGTCGAAGCGCGAGCCGGCGTGCAACGTGCTGCCCTCGCGGATCGGATCGGCGACCAGGTTGTCGGTGACCGCGTTGTCGCGGCCGCCGTAGATCGCGATGTTGTTCGCGAGCACAGGTGTCTGCACGGTGTTGTGGTCGTAGACGTTGTCGTGATTGACCACGCCGGACGGGTTCGCCTCCGACCACATCGCCAGCCCGTCGTCACCGCTGTTCCGGACGAAGTTGTTGGTCGCCCGGACGTTCGAGACGCCGAGGTGCAGGTTGATGCCGTCGGCAACCGCATCGGTGATGACGTTGTTGCGGATCAGCAGGCCGTCCATCGGGCCGTCGAGCCAGATGCCGACCTTGGTGTGGTGCAGGTACAGGTTCTCGATCGTGGAGCCGCCGCCGATCGCACCGCCGATGCCGTTCACCTGATCGGTGTCGATGCGTTCGCGGACGTCGCTCTCGATCGCGAAGTCCGACAGATGTACGCCGGTGCTCCCGCCGTCGGCGGCGTACTTGCCGTAGAAGCCGGGTGCGCTGTGCACAGACTTGTCCGGCGCGGGTTCGGCGAGCGGAAGGACCTTGCCCTTGATGATCGTCCACCAGTTGCCGGCGCCGCGGATCGTCACCCGGTCCACGACGATGTGCCGGTTGACCTGAAACGTGCCCGCGGGGATGAACACCGACCAGCCGATCCGCTTCGCCGCCGCGATCGTGCGCTCGATCGCGGGCGCGGCGTCCCGTCGTCCGGTCGGATCGGCGCCGAACAACCGTACGTCGAGGGACCGGGCCGGCTGCTTCAACGGGGCCTTCACCAGCTCGAAGTCCGCGACGTCGAGCACGGTCCACGCCGCCGCAGTCGCACGTGGTACCGCGAACCGAATGCGCGCTCCGGCCTGGTACGTCCGATCGAGCATCACTCGCTGCTCGTCGTAGAAGTGGTTCGGCCGGAACGGCTTCGCGACCGGATCCGGCTCGGGCTTCCACCAGCCCGGGATCGGGTCGACGTTCGGGTCGTTGGAGAACGGATACATGCCGTACAGCCAGGCGTACTGCGATGTCAGCGTCATCGTCTGCCGGTGCTTCCCGTTGACGCTCACGTCGAGCGGCGCGGTGAGCCCGCCGCCGGCCGGTGCGTCCGGGATGCTGTACCGCAGCGTGAACGCGTTCGCGGGCTGGGTCAGCGTGAATTCGACGTACTGCTTGGGCTGGAGCCGTACCGCGGTACGCCCCGAGGCCTCGGCCGGGAGTGTGTAGGCCTCCCGCCCCGGGCCGAGTTGCTCGCCGGTGAAGACGGCGTTCTCCGCCTCCTGCTCGACGAACGGTACGTCGGCGCCGCGGCCGGTCACCAAGGCGGGATCGAGGCCCGCACGGGTGATGCGCTGCGCGGTGCTCGCGGCGGCTGGTTGGTACGTGAGCACGGTACCGAGGAGCGCGGTCGACACGGCGACCGCGATCAAGTGCGAACGGGACATCGGCGGATCCCCTCCCGGACGAATTGTCTGGAGGTTATGCACCCGACGATCGGTGCGCAAGATCTCGACAGGTCAGAGAAATTACCGAACCATGAAGACGTCGACGGGGTCCTCGGTCTCGATGACGAAGCCGTGGCGCTCGTACAGCTTCCGGGCCGGGCTGCCCTGCAGGACGTTCAGCGCGACGGTCGCGCCGTCGGCTTCGTCCAGAACCGAACGCAGTACGGCGGAGCCGACGCCGCGGCCCTGGTGGTGCGGGGCGAGGTAGAAGTGCTCGAGCCACTGGCGGTCCTCGGCCGGCCGCATGCTGATGGATCCGGCGAACTCGCCGTCGACCTCGATGATTCGGGTGTGCTCGGGCGTGTAGGCGTCCCGCAGGCGCTGGCGGACGCGATGGTCGTCGTACCGCCCGAGCCGTTCGAGGTCCGGGCGCATGGCGACGGCCCGGAGCTCGACGAGGTCCTCGAGGTCGTTCGCCGTCGCTGGCCGCAAGTTCCACCTCATGGCAGCGCCGGTTGCGGGACGGGGCGGAGGGCGCGCAGCCAGAGTTCGGTCTGGGCGATGTGGGCGGACGCGGCGGTGGCGGCGGCCGCGGGGTCGCGAGTGGTGATCGCGGCCAGGATCTCGCGGTGGCCGCGGTCGCTGGTCTGCTTGATCGCGTCGAAGTCGGCGCCGGGTTCGAAGATCCGGTAGTGGCCGCCGCGGCCGCGGATCACACCGGTGAGTGCGGTGACGGTCGGGTTGCCGCCGGCCGCGCAGATCAGGCCGTGGAACTCGGCGTCCAGGTGCTGGATCTCGGTCGCGTCGGTGGTCGACTCGAGCCGGTCGAGGACCGCGCTCAGGTGCGCTGCGAGCTCCGGGTCCTGGCGGGCGGCCGCGGCAGCGGTGGCGTGCGCCTCGAGCACCCGGCGTACCTCCAGCAGTTCGAGTACTCCCTCGAGCGGGATCAGCTCGACCGACAGCGAGAACCTGCCGATGATCGCGGCCGGGTCCAGCGCGGAGACGTACGTGCCCGACCCGTGCCGGGACTCGATCACCCCGAGCGCGCCGAGCGACCGCACGGCCTCCCGCAGCGAGCTCCGGGACACGCCCAAGTGGTCGCACAACTCGGGCTCCGGCGGAAACTTCGCCCCCGGCCCGAGCTCCCCGGACGCGATCATCTGCCGCAACCCGGCCAGCGCCTTGTCCGTAGCAGCCATCCCCTCACCTCCTCCCGAAGCGTAAGTCCTCAGACCACTTACGGTCACATTTGCCCACACGCAGCCTGCCTCGCCGAGCCAATCCAGCAATTCATCAGATGTTTGCTCGCAGGAACCCGGGCAGGTCGGCCGCCCGCCAGCGCCGGTCAGCGAGCTGCTCGTACGGCGTCCCACTGGTCACCCAGACCGTCGTCATACCGCGCTCGTGCGGCCCGGTCAGGTTCACCTCGAGATCGTCGAACATCGCGGCCCGCACTGGGTCGATCCCGAACGACGCCAGGAACGCGTCCAGGCTCTCGTCGTACGGCTTCGGGACCAGGTCCGCCGCGAGGATGTCGAAGACGCCGTCGATGCACCCGGTCAGTCCGAGGCGTCCGAGCACCTGCTCCGCGTGGTACGCCGAGCCGTTCGTGTACAGGTACCGGCGCCCGGGCAACCCGCGGAGAACCTCCGCCAGCACCGGATCGGGACGCAGTACGGCGTAGTCGATCGTGTGCTCCCACGCGAGGTAGTCGTGCGGATCGATCGACCGGGTGTTCATCAGACCGCGCAGGGTCGTGCCGTGCTCGGCGACGAGCTGCGCCTGCAACCGAAGGGCCTCGGCTTCGTCGGTGCCGAAGAGGTTGGACAGGTACGCCCGGATCCGCACGTTCATCTGGTCGGCCAGTCCGGTCTCGGCCGGATATAACGTGTTGTCGAGATCCAGAACCCAGGTGTCGATGTCCGCCAGCACCAGATCAGGGTAGGTGACACACTGGTGGCGTCACCGACGGGAGGACTGCACGATGCCGACTGCGCTCGTCACCGGGCCGGCGACCGGGATCGGCCGGGCTTTCGCGGACAAGCTCGCGCTCGAGGGGTACGACCTGGTGCTGGTGTCGCGGGACGAGGCGCGCCTCAAGGAGGTCGCCGCCGACATCACGCGGTTGCACGGCGTCGAGTGCGAGGTGCTGGCCGCCGACCTGACCGACGCGGCCGATCTGGCGCGCGTCGAGGAGCGGTTCCGGACCGGGCCGATCGAACTGCTGGTGAACAACGCCGGCTTCGGCCAGAAGAAACCGTTCTGGGAGAACCCGGTCGAGGTCGAGGAGAAGCAGCTCGATCTGCTGGTCCGCGTCGTACTGCGGCTCACGCATGCCGCCGTACTGCCGATGATCGAGCGTGGCTCGGGCGCGGTGATCAACGTTTCCTCGGTGGCCGGGTTCCTGCAGCGCAACATCTACAGTGCGCACAAGGCCTGGGTGACGACCTTCTCCGCCGGGTTGGCGACCGGCCTGCACGCGCAGGGTGTGGCGGTGATGGCGTTGTGTCCTGGGTTCGTGCACACCGAGTTCCACGAGCGGATGGGGATGGACAAGACGCTCATCCCGTCCTTCATGTGGCTGGACGCGGACGAGCTGGTCGCCGCGGCCTGGAAGGACCTGCTGCGCGGCAAGGCGATCTCGATCCCGAGCCGTCGCTACAAGCTCCTGATGCTCGCCGCGCGCTTCACGCCCCGAGCCCTCATTGCGCGCGTGTCGACGGTGGGCCTGGACGGCCGCCGTCCGGCTTCGTCGGCTGCAGGCTCTCGTAGAGAGTCTTGACGAGAGCGGCGGCGTACTTGTCGTGCTCCTCGCCGGACGGTGTGATCCCGGCGAAGTTGACCTCGAACCCGCGCTGGAAGCACGCCCCGAACAGCAACGCGGCCGCGGCGCCGGCATCAGCGGTACGCCGCACACGCCCGAGCTTCTGCTCGGCGCGGAGGTAGCGGATCAGGCCCTCCTGCGCCTTGTGCGGCCCGGCGTTCAGCTCCTGCAGACGAAGCCGGTGGGCGGCGAGCAACTCCCGCGACGAGAACAGCGACACCAGGATCGGAAAGCCCTCGACGTAGAAGTCGATCGCGGTGCGCGCCAGCTGGGTCAGATTGCCGCGGACCGTTCCGCTGCCGGGGTTGCCGAGCAGTTCCTTCAGTGAGCCGGGGAGTTCGGGCATCCGCTCGTGCATGACCGCGAGCAGGATCGCGGCCTTGTCCGCGAAGTGCTTGTAGAGCGCGGCTTCGGAGTACCCGGCGACGTGGGCGATCGACTTGGTGGTCGCCCGCGCGAACCCCTGCGTCCGCAGCACCTCCGCGGCCGCGTCCAGGATCTCGTCCCTGGTCCCCATCCCCGTCCTCCCGTTCGTCCGCGCCGAACTCTACCTTGACAGGTTGGTGAGTGTTTACTAACCATAGTGAGTGAGCGTTTACTAACCTGGAGGGGTGACGATGAAGCTGGTGGTGTTCGGAGCGTCCGGACGGATCGGGACCGAACTGGTGCAGCAGGCGGTGGCGGCCGGGCATGCCGTCACGGCCGTCGTACGCGAAGGGTCGAGTCTCCAGGTGCCGCTGCCGGAGCTGCGGCTGGTCGCGGCGCGGGCCGGTGTCGCCGGCGGGCTGACCGAAGTGGTGACAGCCGACGTGATGGACCCGGCGTCGATCACGCCGGTCGTGGCCGGGCACGACGCCGTACTGTCCGCGCTCGGTCCGCGGCCGAAGGGGCCGAGCGATGTGCTGACGAGCAGCGCACGAAGCATCCTGCAAGCGATGAGCGATGCCGACGTACGACGCTTCCTCGTGGTGAGCGTCGCCGGCATCCACAGCGGTGACGACGACCTGTTCACGAAGTACGTCGTGAAGCCGATCCTGCAACGCATCCTCCGGGAGTCGTTCGCCGACGCCCGCCAGATGGAGGAGCTGATCCGGGCGAGCGACCTCGACTGGACCATCGCGTGCCCACCGCGCCTGACCAACGCCGCCGCGAAAGGCACCTTCCGCAGCAACACAGGCGGCACCGTTCGCGGCGGCTTCACCATGACCCGAGCCGACGTCGCCACCTACCTGCTCCATGCGGTCGACGACGCCGAACTGATCCGGAAGACGGTGGTGATCGCCAATTGAACGATCCGCTGCATAACCGGTATAGGCCGGTCGGCGCCGGTGGGCGGGACCTTCGCCTCTGGAGCCGTCGGTAGCGACATGTGATGGTTCTGCTACAGCGCACTCGAGGGGGCTGCCGGGTTACGGCAGGCCGGGTGCCGGCGGGGGCCGATCTTCGTGTGCGTTCCTCCGCCTGTGACTGGGGGAGGAACCATGAACATCACCGATGCCGTAGGGCGCCGGCGGCGCGGGGCCTTGTCGGCTCGCCGACGCGTGGCTCTTGCCATCGCAGTCCTGATCGCGCCCGCGGTCCTGGCGGTGGCCACCGGGGCCGCGACAGCGTCCGGCGCCAGTCTCACCATCTCCGGGACGGGGGCTGCGGACGGCACCACGACTTTGACCTACCGGGCCACGGCGACGCGAGCGGGAACGGTGCGCGATGTCACCGTGTCGATTCCGGCGGGGTCCACGGGACGGATCACGTCGGTGAACGGGACGGTCCGGACGGTGGCGCCCGGCGTACTGCGCTGGGTGCCGGCCAAGACGGTGATCGTTGCCGTCGGCAGCCGTTTCGCCATCCCGTTCTACGGCGTCCAGCTGCCGAGTGGTGGGCCGTGGACGCTGGGGTTCAAGGCGACCGGTACGACCGGAGCCATCCTGACCTCGAGCACTGGAACGCTGGTCCGTCCAGTGACGATCGTGCCGAACGTACGCATCACCGCCTCCAACCCGATCCCCGGACAAGGGACGACGCTGTACTACGCCGGCACGGTGACACGTGCGGGCGTCCTGACCGCTGTCCGGATGCAACTGCCGGCGGGGGCCACCGGACGAGTGACCACTGTCAACGGCACGCTGGCGACCTCGGCCGGCTATGCGATCTGGAAGCCGCTCGCTCCGCTCAGCGTCCGCGCCGGGGCCAGGCTCTCGATTCCTGTTTACGCAGCGGTGCTGTCCAAGTACGGCGGCATCCTGCAACTTGCGATGTCGGCCACGGCTTCGACCGGTGTGCTGATGTCCGGAAGCGGAACCTTGGCCCTGATCGCGCCGCCCGCGCCCATGCCCGCCGTCGCCAATACGGCGTTCGCGGTCATCCCCGCCGGTTGCCCGTCCAGCTGGCCGACGACCGTTGCGGAGAACGCGAAGCCAGGAACCGGCCAATGGGTCATTCCCAGCACGATGGACGGCCCGCTGGCGGCGTACCTCACCGAGGTGTCCGCGACCTGCGGTGACAGCGTGGACCTGAAGGTGACCTCCGGCAATCCAGTCAGCGTCGTGGCCTACCGGATGGGGTACTACCAGGGCCTCGGTGCACGGGAGGTCTGGCGCAAGGACGCGGTACCGACCGTCGTGCAACCTGCCCCGACGACAGGTGGAACCGCCAACGGTCACCCCCTGCGGATGACTTCGGCCGCCAACTGGTCCAAGACGTTGACCATTCCGGTGACCGAGGACTGGGTGCCCGGTACATATCTCCTCAAGATCAGCGACGGTGCGCACGCGTCGTACGCGCCGCTGACAGTGCGGGACGACACCGGGAGGAAGCACGATCTGCTGATCCAGCAGGCGAACGCCACCTGGGAGGCGTACAACAGTTGGGGTGGCGTGAGCTTCTACAGCGGTGTCGATGTCGGCTCCGGCCGACTGACCTTCGACCGGCCGTACGCCGAGGGCCAAGGCTCCGGGCAGTTCCTGCCGCTCGAACAAGGGCTCGTGTTCTGGGCCGAGTCGAAGGGTTTGGACGTCACCTACTGGACCAACAACGACCTGGACGAGTTCGGTGGGCAACTGCCTGCGCGAGCGGGGACGATCTACCTGCCCGGTCATGACGAGTACTACTCGCTGGGGATGCGGGCCGCGCTCAGCCAGGCGATCACTCGTGGCGTCAACGTAGCCAACCTGGGCGCCAATGCGGCATTCCGGCGAATCACGTTCACGGACAGCAGTCGACGGGCCTGGGACATCGACCGCTACACCGCTGGCTACGATTCGACGACCTGGCGCTACCTGGGTGACGGATACGCCTCGCAGCCGCTACTCGGCGCGGAGTACGTCTGCGCCGATCTGGGGCACACCCTGACCACCGCAAGCAGCTGGATGTTCAGCGGCATCACGGCCGGAACCGCCGTACCGGGCTTCCTCGCGGGCGAGATCGACTATGTCTGGCCGGGGCTCTACCAGCACCCCGGGATCAGTATCGTTGCCAGTGGCACCGGTAGCTGCCGGACGAACGGCCTGGCCACTCCGGTCCACGCCACCGCGTTCACGGCACCGTCGGGGGCCAGGGTGTTCAACGGCTCGTCATTCGCGTACGGCTGTTTCCTGGTCCGCCGCTGCCCGGCGAACTGGAACGTCCCCACACCGGCGGTGGCGTCGCAGCAGGCGGTGGCGATCATGCTTGCCAACGTCACCGAATGGGTCAGCCGCGGAACGATCCAGCCCCCGGTGGACGCGGCCGTCCTCCGCGTGGGCATCCCGAAGGAAGCCATCGCCACTGAGAACGAGTGAGCGGCCGGCTCACAGCTTCTCGGCGACCTCGGTGAGGACTGTGAGGGTTGCGGTGATCAGGGGGTGGTCGGCTCGGCTGTTGCGGACGGCGGCGTAGACGCGGCGGGTCGGCGCGGGGTCCGGGAGTGGGCGGATCAGGGCCAGGGTCGGTTCGGGTACGGCGAGGCGTGGGACGAGGGAGACGCCGCCACCGGCGGCGACCAGCGCCGCGACGGCGCGGAAATCGTCGGACTGGTGGACGATCCGCGGCTGGAACCCGGCCTGCTCGCAGGCGAGCAGTACGACGTCGCGGATCGGGTTGCCGGGTGCGGTCATCACCCAGTCGTCGTCCGCGAGCATGCCCAGCTCGATCGTGTCGTGGTCCGCGCCCGGGTGCGTCGGCGGCAGGACGGCGACGAAGGGCTCGGCGTACAACGGGATCCGGACCAGTCGCTGGTCGTCGTGCCGCGGGGAGCCGCGGTGCTCGACGGCGATCGCGAGGTCGGCGTCGCCGTCGAGCAGATGGGTGATGCCCTGGTGGCCCTCGGCATCGCGCACGACGAGGGAGAGGCCGGGGCTGGTCTCGCGGAGCCTCGTCAGCGCCGGCGCGACCAACAGGGTGATCGCGGTCGCGAAGGCGACGATGCGGACCTCGCCGTTCGCGCCGTTCGCATGCAGCCGCATCGCGTCCTCGGCGCGTTCGACCTCGGCGAGGATGGTGTCGGCATGGGCGAGGAGCAGTCGGCCGGCCGAGGTGATCGCGACCCGGCGGCCGCGGCGTTCGAGCAGTTCCTGGCCGACCTCGGACTCCAGCGCCGCCAGTTGCTGCGAGACCGCCGAGGGCGTCAGATGCAGCACCTCGGCGGCCGCGGTCACAGTCCCGTGGTCAGCAAGCGCGCGCAACACCCGCAGGCGTCGTACCTCGATCACGAAGCTCAGCTTGGCACAGGTCGTCGGTGAGCTGGCCGGGGAGCAGTTTCAGTTCGACGGCCGGACGGTCCGGCGTACGGCGTTCGCGCCACCGGCGTACGGCGTCACGGATCGGGTGACGTCTCGGGACATAGGGACGTATCGGGGCGTCGGGCCTCGCGGAGTGGGTCTGCTCGTGAATCGACTTGATCACGGTGTAGGGGATGTACATGCGTCAGCTCGCGACGTCTGTGAGACAGGGCGAGGCGTGGCACGTGTCGGTGACTGGACGCGACCCGGCGTTGCGGCGTACTGCTCGGAGTGGCCGCAGCAAGCCGCGCAGCGGACGGCGAGGCGGACGGTGCGGGACGACCGGGGCGTTGGGCCAGGCGGAGCGGTTTTCCTTGTGGACCTTCTTGATGACTTCTGTCGGGAAGACGTACATCGTTTTTCCTTTCCTCTGCTTTCGACAGTAGGAACCCGGACCTTGATGCGTCCAATGAAAGTTCTGGGCGGAGTTGATGTGTCTGGTGCATGATGTGGGAATGGAACTGCGCCAGCTCAGGTCGTTCGTGGTGGTGGCCGAGGAGATGAACGTCGGGCGTGCGGCTACGCGGCTGCACCTGACCCAGCCGTCGCTGAGTCGCCAGATCGCGGCGCTCGAACACGATCTCGGCGTCGAGCTGTTCGCCCGCGTGAAGCGACGGTTCGTGCTGACGGCCGCGGGCGCGACGTTCCTCGCCGACGCGCAGGACCTGCTGCGGCGGTCGGACGAGGCGGTCCGCGCGGCACAACGGACGCAGCGCGGCGAGCTCGGGACGTTGCGGCTGCGATTCGTGCAGTCGGCAACCTTCGATACGTTGCCGCGGTTGCTGGGCGCGTTCCGGCAGGCCTATCCCGAGGTGGTGCTGGACCTGGAGTCATGGACGACGTTGCGGCAGACCGAGGCGCTCCGGGACGGTCGGATCGACGTCGGGCTGCTGCGGCCCAGTACGCCGGCGGGTGCGAGCGCCGTCGTACAGCTCGCGCCCATGTTGACGTCGCGAGTGGTCGCCGAGGACTCGTTGGTGGTTGCTTTGCCGGCCCGGCATCGGCTGGCTCGGCGGAAACGGCTGCGGCTGGCCGAGCTCGCGGAGGAGCCGTTCGTGTTCTACTCGCGGCCCAGCGGGCCGGCGGTGCACGACACGATCGTCGGGTACTGCCGAGACGCCGGGTTCACACCGCGGATCGAGCAGGAGGCGGCCGACGTACAGACGATCGTGTCGCTGGTCGCGGCCGGACTCGGGATCTCGCTGCTGATCAGCCCGACCCCGCCGTCCAACCCCGACACGGTGGTCTACCGCGAGTTGTCCGACGACCTACCACCTTGGCAACTCTCCGTAGCCTGGTCCCCGGACAACCACTCGCCCGTCCTGACGCGCTTCCTCGAACTGGTGTAGGTCCTGTCTGGTGATCCATCGCCTACTGCGGGGCACTCGGCACGGCACCTCGCCGCACGGGTGCAAAGGCCACGATGCTCCGCATCGAGACCTTCGCCCCCGCACGCCGATGCACCGCACCGAGCACCTCCTCGCTACGGCGCTGGATCACCAGACAGGACCTAGCTGAAGACGTCCGGGTCGCCGCCGGTGCGGACGCCGGTCTCCAGGTCCGCGATCGCGGCCATGTCGTCGTTGTCCAGCCGGAAGTCGAAGACCTCGAAGTTCTCCTTGATCCGGCTCGGCGTCACCGTCTTCGGGATCACCACGTTGCCGAGCTGCAAATGCCAGCGGATCATCACCTGGGCCGCCGACTTGCCGTACTTCGCGCCGATCGTCGCCAGCGCCGGGTTCGCCAGCAGTTCGCCGGACGCCAGCGGGCTCCACGCCTCGGTGACGATGTCGTTCTCGGCGTTGAACGCGCGCAGCTCGTCCTGCGGGAGCGCCGGGTGCAGTTCGATCTGGTTCACCGCGGGGCGGATCGTGGTCTCCTCGAAGATCCGCCGCAGCGCGGGCTCGTGGAAGTTCGAGACGCCGATCGCGCGCACCCGCTTGTCGGCGTACAGCTGCTCGAACGCCTTCCAGGTCTCGACGTACAGATCCCGCTGCAGCGACTGCCAGTGGATCAGGTACAGGTCGACGTACTCGAGGCCGAGCTTTTCCAGGCTCGCGTCGAAGGCCTTCAGCGTGCT
This sequence comes from Kribbella sp. VKM Ac-2571, assembly GCF_004362255.1. Taxonomy (NCBI): domain Bacteria; kingdom Bacillati; phylum Actinomycetota; class Actinomycetes; order Propionibacteriales; family Kribbellaceae; genus Kribbella; species Kribbella sp. VKM Ac-2571. The sequence continues at coordinate 350,483 of NZ_SNWS01000006.1, read as the reverse complement.
GTCGTACCCCTGCTCGGAGTTCCACAGCTTGGTGGTGATGAACAGTTCGTCACGCGGGAGGCCCGACGCCGCGACCGCCCGCCCGACCCCGGACTCGTTGCCGTAGATCGCTGCGGTGTCGATGTGCCGGTAGCCGGTCTCGAACGCCGCGGCCACGACGTCGGCAACGATCGCATCCTCGACCTGCCAGACCCCCAGGCCCAGCTGCGGGATCTCGACGCCGTTGTCCAGAGTGATTGAGGGGACTGTGCTCATCTACCCATTCCACCCGGCGAAGGGTTTCTGGCCCAGTCATCCGACGTGTGACAACAACCTCATTAACCGGTAGTAACCACTTCATAGGACTTGGCATCGGGCTCCAGGAACCTGAGCAGCCCGTCGCCTTCCCGCTCCAGCTCCGCCTGTGTCTTCTTCAGCGTCCGGCCGAACGGAGCGAGCGTGAGAGTGGCCACACCACGCTTCTTCTCGGTCGTCCACAGCCCGGCGACCAGGCCGTCGACGGTGTACGTCGCTTTGACCCGGAGGTTCTTCGTGAACACGGCCGGTTTGTGTTCGTCGGCGATGATCCGCTCCCGTTTCGCGTGCGACAGCAGCACGTTGTCGAACTCCGGCAGGAAGCGCACCGGCGCCGGCGTGTCCGGGTCGGGGCGAGGCGCGTCGGGTACGTCGTACAACGTCTTGCCGGCCTCGTCCGTGAACGTCTCGAGCTCCAGTTCGTCGAACAACGGCTTCGCCTTCTGCAAACCGGACCACGTCTGGAAGTCCGCCGGCGTGGCCGGGCCGAACGCCTGCAAGTAGCGGGTGACGAGCTCCTTGGTCTCCGAGCGCTGGTGGAGTTTCTTCCCGATCCACTTCTCGGCCGGCGTGAACCTGGAGTTCGCCGTCCACGACCAGCGGACGTCTGTCGGGTAGACCACCAACGGCACCATCATCCGCGTGCAGAACCCGAGCGCTCGCTCGTTCACGTCCGGGAACTGCTGCTGCAACGCGTCGCGCACCTCGGTGAACGTCAACGGCTCCTTGGTCAGCAACTTCTTCGCCGCGGCCACGACCTTCTCCGGCTCGAGCCCCGCGCCGCGTTCCCCCAACACCTTCAACCCTGCCTCGAGCACCGGCGCCACGGTCACCCGGAACCGCAGGTAGTCCGCCGCAGTCACCAGATGCAACGTCCCGCGAAACAGCGTTGCCCGTACGACGTCGTGCTCCCGGACCGCCTGATCCAGCTCGGACTCCGCGAAGTGGTCGATCCGCGACCACAACCCGACGTACGGATGCTTGGCCTCCTGCCCCTGCATCCCCACCAGCCGGCCGACCACGTCAACCGCCGGCACCGCCTCCCGCCCCAGCAAAACCTGCCGAGCCAACGTCGCCCGATTGACCGCCCGCCTACTCATCACCGCCATGCACGCATACTGCCCGGCCGCACCGACAAATGTCAGCGGCTTCCCGGCGACGCGACGGCGAGTGCGTTGCGGCGGCACGCGGCTGCGAGACGTTCGTCGTAGGTGACAACGAGGTCGGCGTCGATCAGCACCGCCGTTGCGAGATGCAGTGCGTCGAGGCTCGGGATGAGCGGTTCGATCCGCCGGGCGACACTGACGACCTCGGCCGTCATCTGTCGTTCGTCGATACCGGACATCGCGCCGTCGATCAACTCACCGGCGTCGGCAGGCGTCCGCACTCGCGCGAGTACGGCGCGCGAGACCTCGACCCACGCGAGCGAAGACGATGCGAGCACGTCGCCCTGCTCGTAGTGTGCGTCGAGGAAGTCCACCAGGTCGTCGGATTCGTCCTCGGCGACGACTCGCTTGATCAGCGCGCTGCTGTCGAAGTAGACCCGCATCAGAAGCGGTCGTCCCGACCGAGCAGGTCGAGGCTGGTGGTTCCCTTCGGCAGTCGAAGCCGCGGCCGCACCTTGCGATACGGGACGCGCGCCGGTTGCACAGCCTGCGCGGCCCGAGCTCGTTCGCGCTCACCCGCCGGATCCTCGTGGTCGATCAGGTGCAGTCGACGGCCGAGCGCGTCCCGGACGATCTGTTGCTGGGATTGACCGGTCCGTTCCGCCTCCGCCTGAAGGGCCGTTGCCACTTCGGACGGGAGTCGCAGGTTCATGGCCATGCGTCAACGGTACCACGGCGGTACCATCGATGGTGCCGTCAGCTGTAGTCCTTCTCGTCGTACTTGGGGAGGCCCAGGAGTTGGCGGATCTGGGTGGAGGGGGCCTTGCCGCCGGCGGCTGAGGCTCGTTGGACGTGGTCGGCCATCTCGGACTTGCTGTCGGCCGCGGCGGCCAGGAGCCAGTGCGGTCGGGCGGCGGCATCCGCCTTCGCCAGTGCCCGCATCTGCGTCGAGACCTTGGCGGGCCAGACGGTCGACCTCAGTGCGCCGTACTCGGCGAGGTTCGCCGCGGCCACCGCCTTGGCCCTGGCCTGAAGGGTCTTCAGCGACATGTTCTCGTTGGCCGCCTTCTCGAACCGCTCGAGCGCGACGTTGTACGGCCGGGTGATCTGCAGGTACTTCGTGCCCGCAGCAGAAAGACTCAGCATCGTCGGTGTCGTCCGCACGACGGGAACGCTCCTCGCCGGGGTCGGCGGTGCGTACGCCCCAGCCGGTTCCGAGGGTGTCACCGGCGGCGCACTCGAGGAGGCCGGCGACGGCGCCGTGGCCACCGGCCCGCCGTCCGCTCCACACCCGGCAACGCACGCCAAACCCAGTACTCCGACAACGGCCAGCATCTGGCGCATAAAGCTCCTCACCCAGTGCGAACCGGACAACCCTAACGGCGTCCGGCTCGAACTATCCCGCCAGGGCGGCGCGAGCTTCGGCGAACGCAGCGACGGCGCGCTCCACGTCCTCGGTGGAGTGACCTGCGGAGAGCTGGACCCGGATGCGGGCCTTGCCCTGGGGTACGACGGGGTACGAGAAGCCGATGACGTAGATGCCGAGGTCGAGGAGTTTGTCGGCCAGGCGGCCGGCTTCGGCGGCGTCGCCGATCATCACGGGGGAGATCGGGTGGTCGCCGGGGAGCACGTCGAAGCCCGCCGCGGTCATCTTGGTGCGGAAAAGTGCGGTGTTGGCGGCGAGCTTGTCGCGCAGGTCGCTCGAGGTGCCGATCAGCTCCAGTGCCTTCAGCGAGGCGGCGGTGACGGACGGCGCCAGTGAGTTCGAGAACAGGTACGGGCGGGAGCGCTGGCGGAGCAGCTCGACGATCTCGCGGCGGGCGGACACGTAGCCGCCGGACGCGCCGCCGAGGGCCTTGCCGAGCGTTCCGGTGACGATGTCGACCCGGTCCTTCACGCCGAACAGCGACGGGGTGCCGGCGCCGTCCGGGCCGACGAAACCGACCGCATGCGAGTCGTCCACCATCACGAGAGCGTCGTACCGCTCGGCCAGGTCGCAGATCTCGTCGAGCGGGGCGACGTACCCGTCCATCGAGAACACGCCGTCGGTGGCGATCAGCCGGTACCGCGCGTCGGCGGCGTCCTTCAGCTGCGCCTCCAGGTCGGCCATGTCCCGGTTCTTGTACCGGTACCGGCGGGCCTTCGAGAGCCGGACGCCGTCGATGATGCTGGCGTGGTTCAGCTCGTCGGAGATGATTGCGTCTGCAGGCCCGAGCAGCGTCTCGAAGAGGCCGCCGTTCGCGTCGAAGCAGGAGCTGTAGAGGATCGTGTCCTCGGTCCCGAGGAAGTTGCTCAGGGCACCTTCGAGGTCCTTGTGGATCGCTTGTGTCCCGCAGATGAAGCGCACCGAGGCCATCCCGAAACCCCAGCGGTCCAAGGCGTCCCGGGCCGCGGCGATCACCTCGGGGTGGTCGGCCAGGCCGAGGTAGTTGTTCGCGCAGAAGTTCAGCACCTCGTTGCCCGACGCAACGGAGATCAGGGCCTGCTGGGGTGAGGTGATCACCCGCTCGGACTTGTAGAGCCCCGCGTCCCGGATCTCGCCGATCGTCGTCGTCAGGTCGTCCCGCATCCGCCCGAACATCAGTGCTTCTCCTCCAGCGTCTCAGCCGTCCAGTCCATGATCACCTTGCCGCACTGCCCCTGGCGCGCCACGTCGAAGGCCCGCTCGAAGTCGCCGTAACCGAACCGGTGGGTGATCACCGGGGTCAGGTCGAGTCCGCGTTCCAGCATCACGGACATCGAGTACCAGGTCTCGAACATCTCCCGGCCGTAGATGCCCTTGATGGTCAGCATGTTGAGCACCACCGTGCCCCAGTCGATCGCGATCTCGTCCGACGGCAGGCCGAGCATCGCGATCTTGCCGCCGTGCGTCATGTTCGCGAGCATGTCCCGGAGCGCGGCCGGCTGCCCGGACATCTCCATCCCGACGTCGAACCCCTCGCGCATCCCGAGGCTCTGCTGCGCCTGCGCGATCGTCTCCTCGCCCACGTTCACCGCGCGGGTCACGCCGATCTTCCGCGCCAGATCCAGGCGGTACTCCGACAGGTCTGTGATCACGACGTTGCGCGCCCCGGCGTGCAGCGCGACCGCCGCGGCCATCACCCCGATCGGGCCGGCCCCAGTGATCAGCACGTCCTCACCGACCAGGGGGAACGACAAAGCAGTGTGTACGGCGTTGCCGAACGGGTCGAAGATCGCGGCGACGTCGAGGTCTACCGCGTCCTTGTGAACCCAGGCGTTCATAGCGGGCAGAGCGACGTACTCCGCGAATGCGCCCGGCACGTGGACGCCGAGGCCACGCGTCTTGATGCAGAGGTGGCGGCGCCCGGCCCGGCAGTTGCGGCAACGGCCGCAGACCAGGTGTCCCTCACCGCTGACCAGGTCGCCGACCGCGACGTCACGAACCCCGACGCCGACCTCGACCACCTCACCGCAGAACTCGTGCCCGGTCACCATCGGCACCGGCACGTTCTTCTGTGCCCAGTGGTCCCAGCTCTGGATGTGCAGATCGGTGCCGCACAACCCGGTGCGGAGCACCTTGATCAGGACCTCGTCGGCCTCGATCTTCGGCTCGGGCACGTCCTGCAACCACAGACCGGGCTTGGCCTCAGCCTTCACGAGCGCCTTCATGCCCACATCGTCGTCCCGGGCAACCATCCCCGTCCATCGACACGTCGTACACAGCCTTTACAGCCCACCTGCATACTCTTCCGTGTTCGGAGAGTAGCCAGACAGGTGCGCCCCGCCCGTGATCTAAGCTCAAGGCTCATGAGCTACGACCGGGACGGACTGCTGGAGCAGGTCAAGAGCAAGGCGATCGTGCACGGCCGGGTGACGCTGGCCTCGGGTAAGGAAGCCGACTATTACGTCGACCTGCGCCGGATCACGCTCGACGCGGCCGCGGCGCCGTTGATCGGCCCGGCGATGCTCGAGCTGACCAAAGACCTGGAGTACGACGCTGTCGGTGGGCTGACGCTCGGCGCGGACCCGGTCGCGATGTCGATGCTGCACGCGGCGGCCCAGGAAGGGCGGACGCTCGACGCGTTCGTCGTACGGAAGGCCGAGAAGACGCACGGTCTGCAGCGGCGGATCGAGGGTCCGGAGGTGAAGGGTCGCCGGGTGCTCGCGGTCGAGGACACCTCGACGACCGGGGGATCGGTGCTCACGGCAGTCGAGGCGTTGCGTGAGGCCGGGGCCGAGGTGGTCGCGGTCGCGGTGATCGTGGACCGGTCGACCGGCGCGCAGGAGCGGGTCGAGGCCGAGGGCCTGGAGTACCGGTCCGTGTTCGGTCTCGAGGACCTGGGGCTCGGCTGATGCAGAGCAGCACGCTTCTGTTCGTCCTGCTGGCGATCGTCGTCGGCGTCGGCCTCTTCTACTTCAGCTACTACCGGGCGAAGAAGCGCCGGGAGATGTTCGCCGCGTTCGCTGCCCAGCACGGCTGGTCGTACGTCCCGGCCAACCACTCGCTGGCCGGTCAGTGGACCGGTACGCCGTTCCGCACCGGCGACAACTGGCGCGTCAAGAACGTGCTGTCCGGGCCGTACAACGGCCACCAGATGGTTGCCTTCGACTACAGCTACCAGACCCACACCACGAACGGGAAAGGTCAGCGGCGCACCACCACCCACAACTTCGGTGTCGTCGTCCTGCAGCTGCCGGGCGCGCTGCCGCACCTCGAGGTGACGCACGAGGGGATCTTCGGCGGGGCGGTGGCCAACGCGCTCGGTTTCCGCGACATCCAGTTCGAGAGCGATCAGTTCAACCGGGCGTTCCGGGTCAAGGCCGACGACGAACGGTTCGGGCACGCGGTGGTGACGCCGCGGATGATGGAGCTGCTGCTCGCCCGCGGCGAGATCGGCTGGCGCTTCGAGGGGAATTCGCTGGTCGGCTGGGACAACGGCGCGCACAACCCGAACGAGGTGCTGAGCCGCCTCGCGCTGCTCGAACAGGTCGCGTTGAACGTCCCGCCGTACGTGTGGCGCGACTACGCGGGCGTCGACCCCCGCGGCCAGCAGTCTCCTTACTCGCAGCAGCCGTCCGCCTACCCACAGCAGCCACCCGCGGGCGGACCCACCTACCCGTAGAGTCGCTCCCAGCACTGCCAATAACTCGGGAGCTGGTCATGGTTTGGGTCATCATCGTGATCGTCGCGGTGATCGTCATTCTGGCGATCATGCTGATCACGTCGTACAACCGGTTCGTCAAGCAGCGGAACCTGATCCAGGAGTCGTGGCGGCAGATCGACGTCGAGCTGCACCGCCGGTACGACCTGATCCCGAACCTGGTCGAGACCGTGCGCGCGTACGCGGCACATGAGCGGCACGTGTTCGAGGAGGTCGCCCGGCTGCGCACCCAGGCGGTGAACGTGCAGGGGTCCAACCCGGAGCAGCGGGCCGCTGCGGAGGGTCAGCTGTCCGGCGCACTGCGTCAGATGATGATCTCGGTCGAGCAGTACCCGCAGCTGCAGTCGAACCAGAACTTCCTCGGTCTGCAGCGCGAGCTGACCGACACCGAGGACCGGATCGCGGCCGGCCGCCGGTTCTACAACGCGAACGTCGGCGACTACAACACCCGGATCGAGGCGTTCCCGTCGAACCTGATCGCGGGCGGCTTCAAGTTCGAGAAGGCCGGCTACTTCGAGGTCAAGGACGAGCAGGTCCGTGCGGTGCCGCAGGTCTCGTTCGGCACCATCGGCTCGGTCGCGGGCGAGCAGGCGCCGCCGCAGATGCAGCCGGGTACTCCGTCGTCGGGCCAGATCCACCCGCAGATGCCGGGGGACCAGGGCAACTACCCGCAGCAGCAGATCCCGGGCGGCTACCAGCAGCCCGCGCAGCAGCCGCCGTACCAGGGCCAGCCGGGTCAGGGTCAGTACCCCGCGCCGGGGCAGCCGGGGCAGTACCAGGGAGAGCCACCGGTGGGCGGGCCGCCTGCGGGTTCCCCCGCGCCACAGGACGGACAGCCGCCATTCACCGGTGGCCAGTAGGCACCGGTTCCCCGTGATCCAGGTCCCCCGATCCAGGACTCACTCCCAGTGCCAGGCCCGGTGTGACGGCGGTCAAGTCGCCACCTCCGGGCCTGCCCTCCCCCCGGTACCTGTGTCAACAGTGCCGGACTGAAATACATCCGGCGTACATCGGGCTTCCCGCCGCATACAGCCGGATGCCACGATGGGGCAGTTCAAGAGTGGAAAGGCCGGACGAGTGGACAGTCTGAGGTACGGGATCCTCGGACCACTGCGACTCGTTCACGTCCCGGGCCAGCCGCTCAAGGCCGCCAAACCGCGCCAGTTGCTCGCAACGCTGCTGCTGCACCCGAACCGGTTCGTCTCCACCGACCTGATCGCGGACGCGCTCTGGGAGAACACCCCGCCACGGTCCGCGACCGCGAACATCCGGACCTACGTCCGGGCGCTCCGGGGCGTGCTGCAGGACGCCGGACTGCCCGCGCCGATCGACACCTCAGCTGCCGGCTACAGCATCGAGGTCGGTGTCGACGAGCTCGACGCCAGCCTTTTCGAGTCGCTGCTCGCCGAGGGCGGCCACCTGCGCGACCAGGGCGACGGCCGGCAGGCGATGCAGGTGCTGTCCCGCGCGTACTCGCTCTGGCGCGGCCGCCCGCTCGAGGACCTGCCGATGCCCGCGGCCTGGGAGGGCTCGATCGCCCGTCTGGAGGCGCAGCACCGCGGGCTCGTCGACGGCCTGCTGGACCTGCGGCTTGAGTACGGCGACGTGAGTGGTGCCGCCGTACTGCTGAGCGCACGCCTCACCGAGGACCCGTACGACGAGCAGCTCTGGCGGCGGCTCGTCGACGCACTGGTAGCGGCGGGGCGAGTGGGTGAGGCGCGAGCGGCGTACGCGAAGGCAGTGCAGACGCTGGCCGACGAGCTGGACATCAAGCCCGGTCCGGAACTGGAGGCCGCCGGCGCTCGCGCCGAGAACGGCCGCTCCGCGAACTGGCCCAACCCGGGCATCCCAGCCGACCGTACGACGGAACGCGCGGAGCCGACCGCGCAACCCGGACCGATGGCCGCGCCCGAGCTGACCGATCCGCTGCGGCCGCCGAGCCAGCTCCCGCTCGACCTGGCCGACTTCAGCGGCCGGCAGGAGCTCCTGGACCAGCTACGCGACCTGGTCTGCGGCCGCGACCCGGTGCGGCCGCCGATCGCTGTCATCTCCGGTGCGCCGGGGACCGGAAAGACCTCGCTGGCCGTACGGCTCGGGCATCTGGTCCGGGAGTACTTCCCCGACGGACAGATCTACCTGGACATGCACGGCGCGACGCACCCGCGGGACCCGGCCGCCGCACTGACCGATCTGCTGCTCAGCCTGAACCTGCCCGACTACGCGATCCCGACCGACCCGGAGCGGCGGTCCGCGATGCTGCGCTCCGAGCTGGCCAGCCGCCGCGTGCTGATCATCCTCGACGACGTGGCGACCGCCGGTCAGGTGACTCCGCTGATGCCTGGTACCGGCGCCTCGGCTGTGGTCGTGACGAGTCGTAACCGGCTGATGGACCTGGCTGGTGCGGACAGTACGCCGCTCGACACGTTCGACGACCGCGAGGCAGCCCTCCTGCTGTCGTCGGTCGCTGGCGACGGCCGGATCGACCCGACCTCGCCCGAGGCCGAGGAGATCCTGGCGGCGTGCGCGAACCTGCCGCTGGCGATCCGGATCGTCGGCAGCCGCCTGGCGCAGCGCCCCGATCTGAGTGCCCGTGAGCTGGCGCGGCGGTTGCGGGACGAGGCGTCGCGGCTCGACGAGCTCAGCATCGGTGAGCTCGCCGTACGGTCCAGCGCGGACCTGAGCTACGGCGCGCTGAGCCCCGAGGAAGCCCGGCTGTACCGCCTGATCGGTCACTTCGCGGTGGGTGTCTTCTCCGCGCGTGCGCTCGAGGCTGTTGCGTCGCCGGCCGCCGTACGACGGAGTCTGGATCGGCTGATCGAGGTCAACCTGGTCCGGATCAGCTCGGTCGACGAGCGCGGTACGGCGCGCTACCGCGTCCACGACCTCCTGCGGTTGCACGCGCTCGGCGTCGGCGACAACGAGCAGAAGGCGCAGGCGGTCCGCGACGTCGAGGCCGTGGTCGACGCGATCTTGAACAAGATCCGGCGCGCCAACAACGCGTTGTCCTTCGAGTACTTCGGCGTACTGGAGCACACCGGGCCGTTGACGGCGCCCGATCCGTCGCCGTTCACCGAGACCGACGCGATCGCGTGGTTCGACAGCGAGCGCAGCACGTTCGTGCCGGCGATCCGCGCCGCGGCGCAGAACGGGCTGCACGAGCACGCGTGGCGGATCGCGGCGGCCTGGGGGCCGTACCTCGACCTGCGGGCCGGGTTCGACGACTGGAACAGCTCGCACCAGCAGGGGCTGCGGAGCGCGATCGCGTGTGGAAACCGGCGCGGCGAGGCGATCATGCACCGGAACCTCGGCCAGCTGGCGCTGTACCAGGACGACTGGGAGAACGCGCGCCGGCACTTCGACGCCGCCGTGCAGGTGTTCGCGGAGGTCGGCGACCGGCTCGGTGAGGGTGTCGCCGCCGTCGGCCTCGGTACCTGGCTGCGGGAACGCGGCGAGCGCGAGAAGGGCCTGGAGCAGTACGAAAAGGCGATCCAGGCGTTCGTCGAGGACGGCAACGCGAACGCCGAGGCCCTGGCGCGGACCGCCGCCGCGAACGTCTACCTCGTCCGCGGTGACCTGACCACCGCCCGGCGGTACCTGGCCCAGGCGTTCCTGATCGCCGTACGACGGGCGGACGCGCACCGGGAGGCCAAGGTACGCCGACGTATCGCGGCGCTCCGCGTACATCAAGGGCGACACGACGAGGCGGTCCGCCAACTGCGGAAGGCGCTGGCGATCTTCGACGGGATGGGTGACGACCACTGTGCGGCGTACACCCGGGCGCTGCTCGGGCAGGCGCTGATGGAGCGTGGTGAGGTAGCCACGGCGCGCAGGACCCTGCTGGACGCGATCGACATCGGTCACCGGTTGGGCGATCGCAGCGTCGAGGGCGAGGCGGCGCAGCACCTCAGTGAGCTCTACCTGTCCACGGGCAGCCTGGACAACGCCCGTCGTACGCTCGAACGCGCCGCACGCGTGTGGCAGCAGGCCGGGAACGACGCAGCGGCTGCCGAGTGCCGCCGCATGCTCGCCGGGTTCGAGGCTGGAGCCGCGGCCGGCTGAGCCTGCGAATGTACGGCGGCTGTATTCGGGTTCGGCAGCATTCTCACCATGCCACGGCACGTAGGCCGAGGACGGGGGATCGGGGAGGACCTATGGCCTGGGGGGACGTAGTCGTGGATGGCCGGAACGTCCCGCGGGTGGCAAACCCGCGGGACACCGAGGCGGCCCTCAACTGGCAGTTGGAGCGGGTCGGATCGGCAGCCTGGCTGGACTGGCCGCTGAAGTTCCAGCGGATGGCATTCGGTTATGCGCACGACAGCGGCTGGCACGACGCAGCTGACGCGGTTCGGTGGCTCGACCACCACGCCCTGCTCCGTGAAGGGGCAGCGCCACGGGGGGCGCTGGTCTGGTACCAGGCGGCAGATCGGATCCGGGTGGCTTGTTCACTCGGCTCCGGTCAGGTGGTCGGCCCGCTGCCGACCGGACCGGTCGAGGCCGCCGAGCTGTCGTTGCTCAGCACCGACTGGGTCTGGTCGGAGCCGCACTTTCCTTTCGGTCACTGACCGTTGCTCACCTGGTGCTTCGGTGCCGCGTGCTTCGGGGCGTCGCCGGTCTTGCGGTTGCGGCGCCGGGCCAGGAAGAACTCGACGACCATCGGGATCAGCGAGACCAGGACGAGCAGGATCAGCGCGGACTCGAGATGGTTGTGGATGAACTGCACGTTGCCGAGCGCGTGGCCGAGCAGCGTGATGCCCGGCGCCCAGATCACCGCGCCGACCCCGGTCCAGAGGAAGAACTTCTTCGGGTCCATCTTCCCGGCGCCGGCCACGATCGTGATGAACGTCCGGACGATCGGCACGAAGCGCGCCATCACCAGGGCGCGCGGACCGTACCGCTCGAAGAACTCATGCGTTTGCTCGATGTACTTCGGTTTCAGGAACCGGGCGTTCGGATTCCGGAACAGCGACGTACCCAGGGCCCGGCCGATGTAGTAGCCGGAGACGTTGCCGAGGAACGCGGCGACGGTCAGCAGCACACAGGCCAGCCAGAGCGGCACGTTGATGGAGCCTTGCGCGATGAACAGGCCGACGGCGAACAGCAGCGAGTCACCGGGCAGGATCGGGAACAGCACCCCGCACTCGATGAACACCACCACGAGCGTGCCCCAGAGGGCCCAGTTACCCATCCAGTGCAGGAGGTACTCAGGGTCCATCCAGTTGGGCATCAGCATCGCGACAAGAGGGAGCACGCGGACAGGGTAGCGTCCCGACCTGTGCATGAGCTGAGTAGCGACGTCCGGGGAGCGGACATGGTGGGCCCGAGCGAGGTCGGGGTCGGTCCGTGGGAGGGCGACTGGCCGGACGATCCGCGGTTGGACGCGGAGCTGCTCGCGGGCGGGGATCGGCGCAATGTCGTGGACAAGTACCGGTACTGGAAGCTCGAGGCGATCGTCGAGGACCTGGACCGGCAGCGCAACCCGTTCCACGTCGCGATCGAGAACTGGCAGCACGACCTGAACATCGGCTCGGTCGTCCGGACCGCCAACGCGTTCCTCGCGTCGGAGGTCCACATCGTCGGCAACCGGAAGTGGAACCGCCGCGGCGCGATGGTCACCGACCGCTACCAGCACGTCCGCCACCACCCTCAGCTGGCGGACCTGGCGTCGTACGCCGCTGAGCGCTCGCTGGCCGTGATCGGTATCGACAACCTCCCGGGCTCCGTGCCGTTGGAGACCTACGACCTGCCCCGGGAGTGCATCCTGCTCTTCGGTCAGGAAGGGCCCGGGCTCACCGAGGACGCACACGCTGTGTGCAGCGCGGTGCTGTCCATCGCACAGTTCGGTTCGACTCGGTCGATCAACGCCAGTGCCGCGGCCGCGATCGCCATGCACGCCTGGATCCGCCGCCACACCTTCGGTCAGCCGTCGAGCAGCTGATCGAGGATTCCGGCCGCCAGTTGCAGTACTGCGCGCTCGGTCGGATTGAGGCGCTGGGCGATCGCCTCGGCGAGCCAGTCATCCGAGCTCTTCACGTGTTCCTCGAGCAGTTGCCGCCCGCGATCGGTCAGCTCGATCGTGTGCCGGCGGCGGTCCTGCGTGTCCTGCTGCCGCGAGATCAGCTGTTGCTCTTCGAGACTCGCCAGCACCCGCGTCAACGACTGCGGCTGCACCCGTTCGGCCGCCGCGATCTCGCTAGCAGTGAGCGCCCCACGCCGATGGAGCTGCCCGAGCACCGCGACCCCCGTGCTCCCTAGTCCGTCGCCAACTCGCTCGGCCCGCAACCGCAACGCCAACCGCGTGCTTGCCCGGCGCAGCGCCACTGCCGTTTCATAAGCTTCCATCAACTAACCGTCTCTTCTGTACGCTCACAAATGCTAAGCTCAGCTTACTATGAGCGCGCAGGTCATCCATTGGTCGCGGGACACGCCTGTGTTCCCGGCTCAGCTGGTGACCGCCGCCCTCGCGATGGCCGGACCGATCACGTACGGCGTGACCACCGGCCACCTCGCCCACGCCTCCTTTGCCGCACTCGGCGCCATGGCCACCGGAAACTTTGTGCACCCACCAACCATTTCCAGACCGTTTACATGGTTGGCCGGTGCTCGAAGTCGCGCTTTGTGGTTGGTGCGTGCTCAAGGTCGCGCCGGGGTGCTGGTGACCGGGGCCGCGTTGATGGGGGCGTGGTTGGGGGGTCGTGGGTGGGTGGGCGCGGTCGGGGTGGTGGTGCTGGCTGCGATTTCGGCGGTGGTTGGCGGGTTCAGTCGGTGGACGGCTGACGTGGTGGCGCGGTTCATCACGTTTCTGGTGATGGCGACCGGGCTGGGTGGGGCGGTCTGGGAGGTCGCTCGGTGGTTTGCGCTCGGGGTGGCGTGGGCGATCCTGCTCGGGCTCGCGGCGGCCGCGTTCCCGGCCCCGGTCGCCCCGGCCGGCGGCGTGCCGACGTACCGGCAGCTGTGGGTGCGTTGGTGGGGAGGCCTGCATCGCTTCGAGGGATGGCAGTACGCCGTACGCCTGGTGCCCGCGCTAGCGGTGGCCGAGGTGATCGGCGTGCTGTGGCATCAGGAGAAGAGCTACTGGATCGCGCTCGCCGTGGTGATCGTGGTTCGGCGCCGGGGCGGGTCGTTGCTTCGGGCAACACAGCGTTGCCTGGGCACGTGCGTCGGCGTACTCGTCGGCGGCGCGCTCGTTGTCTGGGTGCCACCGTCCGGGGCGATCGTGGCAGTGGTCGGTATCCTCGCCGGACTACGACCGCTGCTGAAGGAACGCAACTACGCGGCCTACGCCGCCGTCATGACCCCGCTCGTCGTCCTCCTGATGGACCTCGGCCGTACGCCGGAACTCTCGACGATCGGGTACCGCCTGATCGACACCGTGATCGGCTGCCTGATCGCGATCCTTCCTACTCTGATTCTGCGGAGGCGACATGCGGCCTGATCACGCGATCTGGTGGCAGATCTACCCGCTTGGCTTCACTGGGGCTGAGGCGACGGCCCGGCAGGCGGTCGTGCATCGCCTGCCGCAACTGGAGAACTGGCTCGGCTACGCGATCGACTTGGGGTGCAACGGGATCCTCCTCGGGCCTGTCTTCGCCTCCGAAACGCACGGCTACGACACGGTCGACCACTTCCGGATCGACCCGCGCCTCGGGGACGACACCGACTTCGACCACCTGATCGCCCAGGCTCACGCACGCGGCCTCAGGGTCGCCCTCGACGGCGTCTTCAACCACGTCGCGCGTTCCTTCGCCCATCCGGAGTGGTTCGGCGCCGGCACCTTCGAAGGGCACGAGCATCTGGTGGCGCTCGACCACAGCAACCCCGAGGTCGCGCAGTATGTCGGTGACGTGGTGCAGTTCTGGACCGACCGCGGTGTCGACGCGTGGCGCCTGGACGCGGCGTACGCCGTACCGCCTGAATTCTGGCGTGAGGCACTGCCGCGGGACCGCGACACCTGGTACTTCGGTGAGGTGATCCACGGCGACTACGCCGCGTACGTCGCGAAGAGCGGGCTCGATTCCGTCACGCAGTACGAGCTCTGGAAGGCGATCTGGAGTTCGCTCAACGATCGCAACTTCTACGAGCTCTCGTACGCGCTCGGCCGGCACAACGCGCTGCTCGACACGTTCGTCCCGCAGACGTTCGTCGGCAATCACGACGTGACACGGCTAGCGACCCGGCTCGAGGACGAACGCCATCTCGGCCATGCGTTGGCGATCCTGTTCACGGTCGGCGGCGTACCGAGCGTCTATTCGGGCGACGAGCAAGGGTTCCGTGGTCTCAAGGAGGATCGCGCCGGCGGGGACGACGCGATCCGGCCGGCGTTCCCCGAGTCGCCCGGCGAGCTCGCGCCGTACGGACGGCCGACGTACCGCCTGCACCAGGAACTCATCGGCGTACGACGGCGGCATCCGTGGCTGACCCGGGCCCGGACGACCGTCGAGCATCTCACCAACGAGTCACTCGCGTTGCGAAGCACGCACGGTGAGGAGTCGGTCCTCCTGCTGCTGAACATCTCCGATCAGGAGCAGCGGTTCCCGCTCGCGGACACCCCACCCGTCCCGGCCCACAGCTGGGAATTGTTGACAGGTCCGTAACCTTCCTCCGCTTGCGCCCGTTGTACTCGGTGAGACAGAAGTGAGGCTTCTCGTCGCGCCGGTTCTGGTGACGGGACACATGGGGGTTTGCTGATGAACACTCTGTGGGACGAACTGATACACGAGCTGGGCACCGTGCGCGCGTTGAGCGCCGCAGCTCTGGAGGCGCGGTCGGAGACCTCGCGGGTCGCGCTGCTCACCTTGCTGGACGCCGAGACCGCGGAGATCTCGGCGATCCTCGACCGCATCCTCCGCTCAGAAGTCTCGTCAGCCGCCTAGGCCCTGCCTAGCAACCTGCTGATCGCCTGCTTCAGCGTTTCGGTCGCGTCGTCGGGCTGGTCGAACGCGCGGTACGCGATGTGCGCGTCGGGCCGGACGAGCAGGCAGCCCTCGTCCGGGATCTCGCGCACCCGCGCCCAGTCGCCGTACAGGTCGTCCAGCTCACGACCCGGACCGATCACGAACGGCTCGATCGGTATGCCGAGCTGCTCGGAGACGGACTGTGCCGCCTTCACCCACGCGTCGCCGCCGATGCCGGTGAGGAGGGTGAACCGGCCCTTCCCGACCACGTCCAGCGTGCTCACGGTGTCCGATCCGCGCGTCAGCCAGCAGTGCGGGATCCGGGCGCCCGGCCAGGTCGTCGGGTGGTAGTACAGCTCGTGATCCCGCTCGTACGGCGGCTCCGGCGTACCGTCGTCGACCACGGCAGACGAGCGGTAGCGCTGCCCGAGCTCGACACCGTGCGCGTTGAACTCGTAGTCCTTCAGCTCGATCGCCTTCCGCAGCTCCTCGCGCTGCGCGGCGCCCTCCGGGGTGTCGTCCTTGCGCGACTCGATCGTCCGCCCGGCCGGCGCGTCCGGCGTCATGCCGAGCGCCCGGAAGATCTGGCCGAACTGATTGCGGCTCTTGTTGGCGCGCTCAACGATCTGCCGCGCGATCGGGGCACGCTCGGCGTCGTAGCTCTGCAGCAGCTCGGGAGCGGCCTGGCCCTTGAGGACCAGAGCGAGTTTCCAAGCCAGGTTGTACGCGTCCTGGATCGAGGTGTTCGACCCGAGCCCGTTGCTCGGCGGGTGCCGGTGGATCGCGTCGCCCATACAGAACACGCGGCCCTTGGAGATCTTCTCGGCGTACATGTGGTTGACGCTCCAGACCGACGTACTCTTCAGCTTCACGTCGATCGTGTCGTCGCCGACCAGGTTGTGCACGATCTCGGTCGCCATCGCCTCGTCGACCACCGGGGCGGGCTGGTTGATGTCGTAGCCCCAGACGACGAGCCATTCGTTCCACGGGCGGACCATCCGGACGAGGCCCGCTCCGATCCCGCCGATCTGCGCACCGGGCTGGAGGACCCAGTACAGAACGCTCGGGCGATGGGCGACGTACCGGCTCAGGTCGGCCTCGAAGACGATGTTCATCGAGCCCTCGATGTCCATTGCACCGGCCATCGGCAACTCGAGGTCCTGGGCAACCTTGCTCCGCCCGCCGTCGGCGCCGATCAGGTACTTGGCGCGGATCTGATACGTCGTGTCGCTCAGCCGGTCCCGCACCGTGGCGGTGACGCCGTCGTCGTCCTGCTCCAAGCTCACGTACTCCGTGTCGAAGCGGAGCCGCGCGCCGCGACTGGCCGCCGTACTGACCAGGATCGGCTCGAACAGCGTCTGGGGGAGATCCATGGGCAGACAGGGACTCGCCTCTGTGTAGTCGGCCAGACGGCGTGGATGTGTGCCCCAGGTGCGAATCCGGCCGATCTCCTCGCCGGCGAGGCTGGTGCAGAACGCGGTCTGACCCATCAGGTCGTGCGGGGTGCCCTTGTCGGTGACCTGGTCCTCGATGCCTACATCGCGCATCAGCTCGATCGTGCGCTGGTTGGTGATGTGGGCGCGGGGCGTGTTGGCGGTCCAGCCGTACCGGGTGAGGACGATGTTGTCGACGCCGTACGTGGACAGGAAGAGAGACGCGGCGCCACCGGCCGGGCCACTACCGACGATCAGGACGTCTGTGGTGATCACTGCTGGGTCTCCTCGGTGGTGGCGAGCACCAGGTCGTAGTCGACGGTGTAGAAGGGCTGGTCCGGCGTACTGCCGTCGGGGGCCTCGGTGCCGACCGGGTGCTCGGTGAAGTCGGCGATGAGCGACTGCTTGACGCCGAACACCGCGTCCGTGTCGAGGTATTCGTCGCCTGCCGCGAAGACGTGCGTGATCAGGCGGCTGTACCCAGGGGCCGTGACCATGAAGTGGATGTGTGCGGGGCGCATCGGCCCGCGACCGCCGGCGCGGAGCAGTTCGCCGACCGGCCCGTCGTCCGGGATCGGATAGGCGACCGGCTTGACCGCCCAGAACCGATAGTTGCCGTCGGCGTCGGTCGTCAGGTGGGCGCGGTTCTGCGGGCCCTCGAGTTCCTTCTGTACGTCGTAGAACCCGTCCTCGTCGGCCTGCCACGTCTCGACGAGTGCGCCCGGGATCGGCTCGCTCTTGAGGTTGAGGACCCGCCCGCTCACCAGGCACGGCTGTCCAGGGGCACCGTTCGCGATGTCGCCGCCGAGCTGTACTTCGGGAGATCCCTCGACGAAGAACGGCCCGAACACCGTGGACTGCGTGGCCTCGGGCGGTTTCCGGTTGCCCAGGCCGACGGTGAGCATCGACAGCCCGAGTACGTCGGCCAGCAGCACGAACTCCTGTCGCGTGCCGGTCGAGATCTGACCGGTCCGGGTCAGGAAGTCGATCGCGGTGAAGTACTCGTCCTCGGTGAGGTCGACCTCGCGTGCGAACGCGTGCAGGTGGCGCACGAGGGCGCTCATCACCTCCCGGTAGCGGTCGCTCGGGCTGTCCCCGAAGCTGGCCACCACGGCCGCGGTCAGATCATCGCCTTGCAGGTCCATCCGGTCTCCTCGCTCATCAAGGTCGCGTACCGGACCAGGCGCGGGTCAGGATTCCCCGCACCAGGTCCTCCGTCACCGGGATCGGGTTGTCCGTGGGCTTGAACGCCGCGGTTGCGTCCGCGACCTGCGCCTCGGTCAAGCCCAGCTCCCGCAAACTCGTTGGCACTCCCGCTGCCTGGAACAGGTCGAACAATCCGCCGGCCAGGTCGGTTGCGCCCAGGGCCGCTTCCAGTCGCGTTTTCGCTTGTGGAACTGAGGAAGCGTTTACGCGGGCAACCTGAGGAAGGACGGCCGCATGCGTCTCCGCGTGCGGCAGGTTGTAGGTGCCGCCCAGCAGATGGCACAGCTTGTGATGCAGGCCGGTCCCAGCTGTCGCCAATGCCGAGCCCGCCAAGCAGGCGCCGTACAGAAGGTTGCTTCGAGCATCTAAGTCGTCAGGGGCTCGCAACACTTCCCGCATTCCGTTGCTCAACGCCCGCAGCCCTTCCACTGCGATCAGCTCCGTGATCGGATCGGCCTTCGGTGTCCAGACCGCCTCCACACAATGCGCGATCGCATTCGCGACACTCGCCGCCGTCACCTTCAACGGCAATTCCCGGCTCAACACCGGGTCGTAAATCACCACCCGAGGCAATACCCGCACATCAGCCCCGGTGCTCTTACGACCAGCTGTCGTCTCGCCCCACACCGGCGTCATCTCAGACCCTGCATAGGTCGTGGGCACAGCAACAACCACCACCGCGCGCCCGCCGGCCGCCTCGCTTGTGGGTGGGGCGGCGGTGGTGAGGGCGATTGCTTTGGCGAGACCGATTGCAGAACCGCCACCGATGGCGACGACCGCGTCAGCTCCGGCCTCGCGTGCCTTCGCCCGCGCGTTCTCGGCCACCTCGGTGGGGACGTGCTGCGCCACGCCGTCGATCCGGCCGGCGAACAAGTCACCCAGTTGCGCCTCGACCCCGTCGGCCGCTGACTGCGCGGAGTTCGTCGCGATCACGAGCACCCGCCGTACCCCGAGCGCTTCGACCTCGGTCGCGACCCGGTCGAGCGAGCCTGCCCCGAACACCACGCGCCCGGGCAGGAACGTGTGCACGAACCCCGCGCTGGAGGGCGCCGCCTCAGGGTCGACTGGACGTGGCATCGGCAGCTCCGCTAGGATTTCGCTCAGCGAATAGTTCTTCTTTCAACGAAAAGTAGGCTAGCCGATGCCGGGTGACGCGTCTACAGGCACGTTTCTGCAGGGTCTGGAGCGAGGCCTCGCGGTGATCCGCGCGTTCTCCGCCGACGCGCCGTCGTTGACCCTCAGTGAGGTGGCGCGCGCAGTAGGCATCACACCCGCGACAGCGCGCCGGATCCTGCTCACGCTGGAGGAACTCGGCTATGTACGCAGCGACAACCGCCGCTTCTCCCTCACCCCGCGCGTCCTCGCCCTCGGCTGGGCGTACCTCTCCTCCCTGGATCTCGGCGAGCTCGCAGGCCCGTTCATGGAGGAACTGAGCGCCAAGACCCGCGAGTCCTGCTCGATCGCAACCCTCGACCTCCCGGACATCGTGTACGTCGCCCGCGTGCCGACCAGCCGGATCATGACGGTGGCGCTCGGAGTCGGCGCCCGGCTGCCGGCGTACCCGACCTCGATGGGCCGGGTCCTCCTCTCCGCCCTGCCCGACGAAGACCTCATGGCGTACCTCGAAACCCTGCAGGCCGAGCCGCTCACCGATCGCACGATCACGGCCCCGGACGACCTGCGCGCCAGCATCACCCAGGCCCGCGCCGACGGTTACGCGCTTGTCGACCAGGAACTCGAACTCGGCCTCCGCTCCATCGCTGCCCCCATCCACGACTCCCGCGGCCGCGTCATCGCCGCACTCAACGTCTCCGCGCACGCCTCCCGATCGACCTCGACGTCCCTCTGCGAAGAATTCCTCCCGCACCTTCAGCAAGCCGCCACCCAGATCACTACTGCCCTGACCCACCGCGGCAACTTCTGATCGACCGGAAATCGGTGCCGAATCCGGAAGCAGGCCGTCCGGAACCGGATCTAGCATCTGACCCATGGATCAGTCGTTCAGCGGCGAGGTCATCGAGTGGCGCGGCCCAGCGCCGTACTTCTTCGTCCCCGTGCCGGAGGAGGAAGGCGACGCGCTGCGGGCCGTCGCCTCAGCTGCCAGCTACGGCTGGGGGATGCTGCCGATTCGCGCCCGGATCGGCAGCACCGAGTGGAAGACGTCCCTGTACCCGAAGGACGGCAGCTACCTGCTCCCGCTGAAGGACGCAGTACGCAAGCCGCACGGACTGGACGCGGGCGACACCGTGGATGTCCGGCTCATGCTGGACGCGCTGCCCGAGAGGGAGAAACGCCCCGCACCTCCACGGATGCCCCGCCCATCGGGCTCCCGAGAACCGATCGCCGCGGAACAACTCACGATCGTCCCCGCGAACCAGGCGACCGCCGAGGAGCTCAAGGCGATCTTCGGTACCAGCGGGGACACCGCGCGCTGCTCGTGCCAGCGGTTCCGGATGCTGCCCAAGGAGTCCTGGGCCTCGGAGGGACCCGAAGAGCTCGCCGCCCGGCTGCGCGACCAGACCGCCTGCGGAAACCCCAAGGCCAAGACCACGAGCGGCCTGGTCGCGTATCTCGATGGCGAGCCCGTCGGCTGGTGCGCCGTCGCGTCGCGCGCCGACCATCCGAGGCTGCGCCGCGACAACCGCGTCCCTTGGCTGGGCCGCAATGAGGACAAGGCCGACACGACTGTTTGGGCCGTGACCTGCTTCGTCACCCGCGTGGGCTATCGGCGCCGCGGCATCAGCCGTGCGCTCGCCCGAGCCGCCGCCGACTTCGCCCGTGAACGCGGCGCCCGCGCCGTGGAGGGCTACCCGGACTTCGTCGACGGCGGATCGGTCGGCACCCTCGGCACGTTCGCCGACGCCGGCTTCGCCGAGGTGAGCCGGCCGGGCAAACGCCGCGCGGTCATGCGGATCGACTTCTGAACAGCCTCAGGCCTTCAGTTCTTCGAGAATCTGCAGGTAGTGCGGGTTGT
This sequence comes from Kribbella sp. VKM Ac-2571, assembly GCF_004362255.1. Classification (NCBI taxonomy): domain Bacteria; kingdom Bacillati; phylum Actinomycetota; class Actinomycetes; order Propionibacteriales; family Kribbellaceae; genus Kribbella; species Kribbella sp. VKM Ac-2571. The sequence goes on along the minus strand of NZ_SNWS01000006.1, from coordinate 329,456 downwards.
TCATGATGCCGATGAGGTTGCCGAACGGGTCGACGACCGACGCGGTGCGGAAGCCCGTGTTGTTGCCTCGCTCAACGATTCCCTCGTTGAGCGTCGCCCCGAGCTCCAGCAGCCGCGCGAGCGTGCCCTCCAGGTCGTCGACGTGCCAGTTGACGATCGCCCCGGCCGCCACCGGCCCGACCTGGTGCGTCGCGTACTTGGCGTCGATGATTCCCAGCTCGCACTGCAAGTCCCCGAACCGGAACTCGACGTACGCCGGCTCCTCCGCGGTCGGCACGGCGTAGTACGCCTCGATCCCCAGCAACTCCTCGTACCAGCGCCGCGCCGCCTTCACATCGCCCGCGTAGAAGCTGACAGTCGCAAGCCCTCGCAACATCGTGGTGGTCCTCTCTCAGGTGTTGCCCCGGTTGATGACCACCACGATTCCACCCAAAGTGCTCACCGAGTGAGCACTTTGTCGAGGTCCGGTCTGGTGATCCATCGCCTACTGCGGGGCACTCGGCACGGCACCTCGCCGCACGGGTGCAAAGGCCACGATGCTCCGCATCGAGACCTTCGCCCCCGCACGCCGATGCACCGCACCGAGCACCTCCTCGCGACGGCGCTGGATCACCAGACCGGACCTAGTCGGTTTGGGTGACCTTGCGGAGGCCGCGAGGGGCGTCGGGGTCGAGGCCGAGTTTGCGGGCCAGGAGCTCGATGGCGCGTTGGGCCGGGATGACCAGGGCGAGCGGGGCCAGGGTTTCAGGGAGGTCGGGGCCGGCCAGGTTCACGTCGCAGCGGGAGGCGAAGGTCGGGTCGCCGCCGATGCCGAGGATCTTGCTGCCCTTCTCGCGGACGATGCCGGCCAGCTCGGTCATACCGGCCAGTGCGGGGCCCTCGCCCGCCGCGACCAGGATCGTCACCAGGTCGGAGTCGACGACCGCGATCGGGCCGTGCTTCAGGTCGGCGTACGACAGTCCGCGGACCGGCTGCAGGCAGGTCTCCTCGAGCTTCAGCGCGACCTCGAGCGTCGTGCCGAAGGTCAGTCCGCGACCGCTCGCGAGCACGTCGTGCGCCGCCGCCAACAGGTCCGCCGCCGCCTCGACCGACCCGGACAGCATCTTGGTCGCGGCGTCCGGGACTCGGGCGATGTCGGCGTCGAGCGTCCCCGGCCGCGGCGCGAGCGCGTCCACGGCGACCGTGATCGCGGCCAGCTGCGTCGTGTACGTCTTCGTGGCCGGTACGGCGAGCTCCTGGCCGGCCTGCGTGATGAGGGCGACGTCCGCCGTCGAGGCCAGCGGGCTGTTGCCGTCGTTCGTGATGCCGACGATCGCCGCGCCGTTCCGCTTCGCCCACTCGGCGGTGTCGACGATCTCCTGGGTCGCGCCCGACTGGCTGACCGCGACCACCAGCGAGTTCGAGAGGTCGAGGTTCGCGCCGTACAGCGTGGCCACCGAAGGGGCGGCCAGTGACGCCTGCCGGCCGGCGTGGATCTCGGTCAGGTAGCGGCCGTAGACCCCCGCGTTGTCGGACGATCCGCGCGCCACGAAGATCACGTTCCGGCGCCCGGCGGCCAGCCGGGTGATGTCGTGCCGCAGCGGCAGGACATGCTCGAAGGTCGCGGCGAGCGCGGCCGGCTGCTCGGCGATCTCGGCCGCCATCCGGGTCTCTTGGGCGGGGACAGACACCACTACGATCACTGGTCCTATCTGGTCTTAACAGGTATGCTGCGCACGATAGCAGTGAGCGGCGTCCCGGGGCACCCCCGAGACCCGCCCAGGTCTGGAGGATCGAAATTCCATGGTGGCGACGAAGCGGGCCCAGGTCCGATCGGTGCTGGAACGGCTGATCGACGTCGAGCTGCATCCGGGGGACCCGATCCCCTCCGAACGGGCCCTGGTGGACAAACTGAACGTCTCCCGGGTGACCGTCCGGCAGGCGATCAGCGACCTGGTCGAGTCCGGCGCCCTGGAACGGGTGCACGGCAAGGGGACCTTCGTCACCGGTCCGCAGGTCGACTCGCAGCTGCACCTGACCTCGTTCTCCCGGGAGATGCGGGCCCGTGGGCTCGAGCCCGGGACCGTAGTGCTGTCGGCCAGCGAGATCGAGGCCTCCGACGAGACCGCGAAGGGCCTGCGGGTCGCGAAGGGCACCAAGGTGATCCGGGTCGAACGGCTCCGCACGGCCGACGCGTCGCCGATGGCCTACGAGGTCGGCTACTACCCGTCCGCGCTCTTCCCCGGCCTGCTCGGCCGCGAGCTCGGCACTCTCTACGACGTCTTTGCCAGTGAGTACGACGTCGTCGTCACCTCCGGTGAGCAGACCGTCCGGGCGGACAACGCCGACGGTCATGTCGCCCGGGTGCTCGGCGTGGCCCGGCGGGCACCCCTGCTGGTCCTCGAGCGCACCACCTTCGCCGGCCGCAAGGTCGTCGAACTGTCCTGGTCGGCCTACCGCGCCGATCGCTACCGGCTGCACATGGCCCTGACCCCCCGCGGCCCGCGCACCGGGTCGGCCTGAGTCCGACGCGCGGCCGTCATCGGGCCGCAACGAACTGGACCTGTCCTGTTCATCAACTGGTCTGCATCCCTGCCGATCGCTCCCCGGCCACCGGGCCGGCTCGGCAGGTGGGCCGCCGGATCCGACGAAGCACCCGGCGGCAATACTGGAGCCGAACCCCCGAGAACTGTGTTGTGAGGAGTACCGCGAGACATGCCTATTGCAACCCCTGAGGTCTACGCCGAGATGCTGGACAAGGCCAAGCAGAACCGCTTCGCCTACCCGGCCATCAATGTCAGCTCCTCGCAGACGCTGATCGCCGCGATCCGCGGTTTCGCCGAGGCGGGCTCGGACGGCATCGTCCAGGTCTCCACCGGCGGTGCCGACTACCTGTCCGGTTCCACCGTTAAGAACATGGTGACCGGCTCGGTCGCCCTGGCCGCCTACGCGCACGAGGTCGCCAAGAACTACCCGGTGAACATCGCGCTGCACACCGACCACTGCCCGAAGGACAAGCTCGACGGCTTCGTCCGGCCGCTGCTGGCGATCTCCGCCGAGCGCGTCGCCCGGGGCGAGAACCCGCTGTTCCAGTCGCACATGTGGGACGGCTCGGCGGTGCCGCTGACCGAGAACCTGGAGATCGCCAAGGAACTGCTGGCCCAGACGGCCGCGGCGAAGATCGTCCTGGAGATCGAGGTCGGCGTCGTCGGCGGCGAGGAGGACGGCGTCGCCAACGAGATCAACGAGAAGCTGTACACCACCGTCGAGGACGGCCTGGCCACGGTCGAGGCGCTCGGCACCGGTGACCACGGCCGCTACCTGACCGCGCTGACCTTCGGCAACGTGCACGGCGTCTACAAGCCGGGCGCGGTCAAGCTGCGGCCGGAGATCCTCGCGGAGATCCAGGACGCGGTCGGCGCCAAGGTCGGCAAGGAGCGCCCGTTCGACCTGGTGTTCCACGGCGGGTCCGGCTCGACGCTCGAGGAGATCCGGGCGGCGGTCGACAACGGCGTCATCAAGATGAATGTCGACACCGACACGCAGTACGCGTTCACCCGGCCGGCGGCGGGGCACATGTTCGCCAACTACGACGGTGTACTGAAGGTCGACGGCGAGGTCGGCAACAAGAAGGCCTACGACCCGCGCTCGTGGGGCAAGGCGGCCGAGGAAGGTATGGCGAAGCGCGTCGCCGAGGCGTGCGAGGACCTTCGCTCGACGGGCACGTCGCTGAACGCCTGACATCATCTGGTCCTCCTGTAGGGGGTCTGTGAAGGGCTCACCGCCATCGGGCGGTGGGCCCTTCTGTCACATTCGGGCAAGGTTCTGTCTGGTGATCCATCGCCTACTGCGGGGCACTCGGCACGGCACCTCGCCGCACGGGTGCAAAGGCCACGATGCTCCGCATCGAGACCTTCGCCCCGCACGCCGATGCACCGCACCGAGCACCTCCTCGCGACGGCGCTGGATCACCAGACAGAACCGAGGTCGAAGTGGCGGATTCCGGTGCGGCGGGCGGCTCGGGTGAACGTGGTACGGATGCGGTCGGCCACGGTCGGTGGGTCGGCGAGGTCGGCCCAGGAGATCCAGCAGTGCTCGACGGGTTGCGGTCCGTCGGGTTCGGCGGCGGCCGGCTCGGGCACCGGCTCCTCGGTGGAAGGCTCGAATTCCTCGCACCAGAACGGAAAACGCGGTTCGAACTCCACGACGGTGCGCTCGTCGGGAAACCACAGGCCTTCGGCAGCGGATCCGTCGGGATCAGCTGCTTCGGAATCGGGTGGTGGTGACGGGCTGGGTGCGGGGAGACCCGCGTCGGCGAGGATGACGCGCAGGCGGGACTCGGCGATCGAGGCCGATCCGGTGAGCTGGTCGAGGACTCTGGAGGCCCGCCTGGCGCCGTGGTCGAGCGTCGCGACCGCGCGGTTCAACGTGCGCCGGTTGACGAGTCCGGCGTACATCGCGGCGTCGGCGAGCACAATCGCGGGCGCGGGTGGTGCGGTCGCGGCCACCTCGGCGATCGCGCGGGCGGGCGAGGCCATCCGCAGCCTGTTCCAGAGTTGGACGCCCGGGCCCACTGGGTCGCGGATGTGGCGGTGGACGCCGCGTAGACGGCCGGAGCGTCCGTCCGCGGCGGTGACGTGGACGCGGGTCAGGTCGAGACCCCAGACAGGCAAGGCGTGCAGGGCCGCGGCCGACTGATGGCTGGCGAAGACGCCAGACCCGCTGGCGCGCAGGACCTGGTAGATCCGGCGCAGGTAGAGGACCTCGTCGGTGACGAGCATGAGTGAACGGTGAGCGGCATAGCTCCCGCGCCGGATCCGTCGCCAGGAGCCGGACTGCAGCAGGGAATCGATATCAGCGTCGTGGTAACCCGAGGCACGTGCGTCGGCCCGGGTGAACACACCACCCCGGATCGACGCCATCACGGCAAGTTGAGGATTCATGCCCAAGAACGTGCCGCGATCCGACCCCGCCCGGACCCACGATTTTCAATCTGTGGAGAACTCGTGCCGCACCCAGACGTTCGGCTCGACGTACACCGCGCGATCAGCGACGACGTCGCACTCCACCGGAACCAGCGCGCCTGGGACCTCGACAGGACCGCTGCGGTCGAACGGAAGCCCGGTCCAGGAGCGCCATTCCGCCAGGGATCCCGAGATCACCCAGGATGCCGGCGCGACGCCGGCGATTCGGCCGCCGGTGCGAACGTGGGTGCGCAGCCACGGGTCGAGGGGGAGACCGTCGGGGCGAGTGCGGAAGGCGTAGTCGTCCATCTCGACCGACGGCTCGAGATGCTTGTGCGTCGGGCGTACTGGCGCGTCGAGAGCGTTGAGGCCGAGCCCGGCGGCTGCCTCGCGGAGCGCGGTGAGGAGGAGGGAGGCGACGCCCTCGCCCTGGAAGTTACGGGCGACGCTGATGTTCAGGGCGCAGGCGGTGTCAGGTGGTACGCCGCGGCGGATGTCGGCGAATGCCCGGACGACTGACTGTTCCCAGCCTCCGGCGGGAAAGTTGCCGTCGGAGAGTTGGACAGCGTGGGCGTCGCCGACGGGTTTGCCGTCCGAGGTGGCGATCAGACAGGTGTCGGCGAACGTCTCGACCGTCTGGGCGAAGTAGGCCTCGGAGACGCGGTTGTGGCGCATGAAGGCCGGCCAGTCGCCCACGTCGATGTCGGCGTGGGCGAGGTCCGGGCGGTCAGCGACAGTGCTGATCTCGAGGATGCGCCCCGAGGGAAGCCGATGCCTGGAAACGGGCATAAAAAATGCCCGTCATGTGTCTATGACGAGCTCTGCGCGGGTTGGTACCCAGGGTTGCCAGAGGAGGGGCATGCCGGCCTCGGACGGGGTGCGGTTGCCTTTCCGCTCGTTGCACGAGGCATGGGCGGCGACAGCGTTCAGCCACTCGGTGCGGCCGCCTCTGGACCTGGGTTGGACGTGGTCCATGGTGTCGGCGTTCTCGAGACCGCAGTACGCGCACCGGAACTTGTCCCGCCGCAGTACACCGTGCTTGCTGTACTTCATCCGGCCCGCCGCGTAGCGCCAGTGGGTCACGACGTACCGGACCAGGCGGAGGACTCGAGGAACCGGAAACGGGCCGATAGTTCGCTCTCCGTGCGACTCTTCGACCACTGCGACCTCCCGCACCAGCATCCGGATGGCGTGCTGGATCGAGACGGTGTGCAGCGGTTCGTACGACGCGTTCAGGACTATGACGCTCATCCGGTGCCTCCTTCCGGCCGTAGCTGGGAACCACGGCGGTTGATGCAGGGTCTCAAGCATCCGTGGCCGCCGGGTGAACGGTCAACGGATTTCGCCAGACGGTCACGTGCCGGTACGGCTGCGTGATCGGCGAAGATGTGCTTATGGAATTGAACAATCTGCTCTCAGGTCCACCCGAGACACTACTACCGGTCGACCCGGCCGCGGCGGAACTCGCCGACGGGGCCGCTCCGGCCGACGTCGCGGCCAAGTACCCGACGTCGTCGCTGGCCTGGGCGGTGCTCGCCGAGGGGGCGCTCGCGGACGGGCGCACGATCGAGGGGTACGCGTACGCGCGCACCGGCTACCACCGGGCCCTCGACCTGCTCCGCCGGAACGGCTGGAAGGGCCACGGGCCGGTGCCGTGGGAGCACGAGCCGAACCGTGGATTCCTGCGCGCGCTGGCGGCGCTGGGCAAGGCCGCGGCGCTCATCGACGAGAAGGACGAGGCCGAGCGCTGCGCCACGTTCCTGCGCGACTCGTCGCCGGCTGCTGCCGACGCTCTGAGCTGAACCTGCTTGTGGGGTTGGGCGCCCGGCGGAATGATCTGCCGGGTGACCAGCCCTTACGCGCAAGCCGGATTCGGCATCGGGTTCGAGTGGGGGCCGGTCGGCGCCGGGGTCGTTGCCGGCGACATCGTCGCGGTCGTCGACGTGCTGTCGTTCACCACAGCGGTGACCGTCGCGGCCGACCTCGGGATCGACGTCTATCCGTACCGGTGGCGCGACGAGACGGCGGTCGCGTACGCCGAGCGGCACGGCGCCACGCTCGCGGTCGGGCGGTCCGCGGCCGGTCCTGACGACGTAAGCCTCTCGCCGGTGTCGATCAGGCGAGTGACCGGAATCACCAGGTTGGTGCTGCCCTCGCCCAACGGATCGACCATCGCGAAGCAGTTGAGTGACAGCGGCGCCGTGGTGGTCGCGGTGTCGCTGCGTAACCGAGCCGCGGCTGCCGAGTGGGTGACGAAGCAGTTGGCCAAGCAGTTGACGGAGCGGCCGACGGTGAAGGTCGTGGCGATTGCCGCGGGCGAGCGATGGAAGGACGGGTCGCTCAGGCCCGCGGTCGAGGACCTGTGGGGTGCCGGCGGGTTCCTGAGTGCGCTCCAGGGTGCCAACCTCTCCCCGGAAGCACGGGCGGCGGTTGCGGCGTACGACGCGGTCGCGGACGAGCTGCCTGCGCTCCTGCACGAGTGCGCCGGCGGTCGCGAACTCACGCAGTACGGCTATCCGCAGGACGTCGCGATCGCGGCCGAGGTGGATGAAAGTCGCAGCGTGCCCGTGCTCCGGGACGGTATGATGTTCCGGTCAACCTGAACTATCGAGGTTTCTGCCCGTTGACAGTGCCGGCAGGCGGTGAGCGTCCCCGCTGCTTGTCGAACATGGACGGTTCTTGGCGGACGGACAGACCGGCGAAGCTGGACGCCCACGGTCGGGTCCCCGCCCCAACAGGGCAGCGGAAGGTCTCACCGTGCCGGCTCTCACCGGACGGATCGACACGCCCACCAACACCTACGCAGCGGTACTGCGTACTCCCGGCGCGTGGAAGTTCTACCTAGCAGCGGCCCCGGCGCGGATCGGGATCGCCATGACCGGCCTCGGCATCGTCTGGCTGGTCCACGGATCGACTGGCTCGTACGCCGCAGCAGGTAGCGTCACCGGCGGCTTCGCCGTCGCCGAAGCGGTCGCCGGACCGCAGGTCGCCCGGCTGATCGACCGTTTCGGTCAGACCCGGATGTTGCCCGTGACACTGCTGGCGCACGCCACGACGATGGCGTTGCTCATCGGCCTCACGGTCTCGCACGCCTCCCTGTGGTCACTCGTCGTGGCCGGCGTCCTCGCCGGTGGATCGCTACCGCAGCTGAGTGCGCAGACTGGGGCGCGTTGGTCGCACGCACTCCGGGACACGCCGCTCCTGTCCACAGCGTTCGCCTTGGAGGCGTTCAGCGTCGGCGTCGCTTTCATGGTCGGCCCTGGACTGGTCGGCATCGTGAGCTCGTCCAGCAGCCCGGCCATAGGTTCGGTCCTCGCGACGAGTCTCCTGCTGTCCGGCGGCTGCTTGCTGGCAGTGCAGCGAGGTACTGCGCCGCCGCCGAGCGCGTCAGGTCGCCACCAGAGTCCCAAACGCTTGCTGCACAAGCGATTCGTCGGCCTGGTCGGCACGAACGTCGGCATCGGCCTGTTCTTCGGCAGCATGCAGGTCTCCGTCACAGCCTTCGCAGTCGCACGAGGTACGCCGGGTCTCGCCGGGCCGCTCTACAGCATCACCAGCCTGGTGAGTCTGTTCGCGGGTCTCCTGTACGGCGCGAGGCGCTGGCGGATCGCTCCGGAGACGCAGTTCGTGATCGCCTTCGTCTGGCTGACTGTGAGCTGTCTGCCCTTGATTGCGGTGCACACCCCACTGACCGCAGCTCTCGCGTTGACGCTTCCCGGCCTGGCGATAGCGCCGTTCCAGACTCTGTCGGCGGTGCTGACCGAGTCGGCTGTCGACTCCGCGGTCCTGACCGAGGCCTTCACCTGGGTCAACTCAGGCGGTGCCGCCGGCATGGCGCTCGGCTCAGCGTTCGCCGGCTGGGTCGTCGACGGCCACAGCCCGCAGTACGGCTTCACCGTCGCACTCGGAGCAGCCCTGATGGCAACGATGATGGCGATGACGGTGAGGCTCAGCGGTAGGTGATCTGATTGTGCGCCGAGCCGGGGCGGTTTTGTCGGCGAGGTCTGAGAGACTTCGTCACACAGCGTTCTGCAGCGCAATCTCGGCTGCGTGATGGAGAGGAGAAAGTCAATGACGGATATCTACTCGACGCCACTCCTCACTGCGCGCGAGGCGGCAAGGACCCTCAAGATGCCCGAATCGACCCTGGATGCCTGGCTCGCCGACGGGTCGCGACCCTCGCTCGTACATGCCGTCCATCCTGAGCGACGCGGATGGCCTCGTGTGCCGTTCGTGGGTGTTGTCGAAGCATTCGTCTTGCGAACTCTTCGTGAGCTGGGCTTCTCGATGCCCGACATCCGGCGGGCTGCCGATCTGGTGCGTTCCGAGTTCCAGGATCCGTATGCCTTGGCACGTGAGCGGATCGCGACCGATGGCGTTGGGCTCTTCGTCCGGATCGCGGACCAGTCCTTCATCCATGCCCGGGACGACCAGCTTGCCATCCCTGAGGTCATCGCCGAATATCTGACGTACATCAGCTGGGATGCGGAGGGAAACCCGGCGCGTCTGCGTCTGCCACAGTATCCGGCCCGGGCTGAGGTGGTGATCGACCCGAGCTTCGGTTGGGGTGCGCCGGTGCTTGCGAAGAGCAAGGTCCCAGTCGATGCGTTGGTCTCCTTGTGGCGAACTGGAGAACCGATCAGCGTCGTTGCCGACGAGTACGACTTGCCTGCGGACGTAGTCGAAGATGTGCTCCGCCAAGCTGCCTGAGTATTTCTTCGACCGTAGACTTGGGAAAGCGTCCGCAGCGCGGCTTCGCGAGCACGGCTGGACCATTCACCTGATCGCGGATTTCTATCACAACGACGCGACGCGGATCCCAGACGAGGAGTGGATCGCGGAGGGCTGCTCACGTGGCTGGCTCCTGCTCACCAAGGACAAACGTATCCGCTACCGAGAGCACGAGCTGAGTGCTTTGGATGCCGGCCACCTCTTCTGCCTTGCCTCGGGGAACTTGAGTCTGGACGAGATGGCCAGGCGCTTCATCGATGCCGAACGCGCGATGCTTGCCGCGAGTCGCCGAGTATCGGTTGGCTTCTGGCACGTACATGCCGCAGGCCGGATCGCAAAGATGTGGCCCTGACTGTTCGTCCTTCAGAGCGTGGGCTCAGTGGTAGGTGATTTGGCGTTCGGCTGCGGCGCGTGCTGCGTATTCGGCGGGGGTCAGTCCGATCTGCTGCTTGAACTCCTTGGAGAAGTGGGCCTGGTCGAAGTAGCCGAGGGAGGCGGACAGTTCCGCGAGCTCGGCGACTTCGCCCCGGGCGAGCAGCTCCGCGCCGTCGTGCAGCCGATAGCGTCGCAGCACCCACTTCGGACCCACGCCGACGTACCGCCGAAAGAGCCGCTGCAGTGTGCGGATCGGTACGCCGAAACGCTCGGTGATCTCGTCGACGCGGGCCACCGAGCGGTCGGCCGCCATCGTCGACACGATCTCCCGGACAAGCTCGTACGACGGATCGGGCGGCGCCAGGTGATCGCGGAGGAACGCCTCGAACACCGCGCGCCGCCGTACGTCGGACTCGGCCTCGAACATCAGGTCCGCGAGCCGATCGCCGTCCGGGAACACCGCGGTCAGCGGCAGCACCTCGTCGCGGAACGACCCGACGTCGAGACCGGTGATCGCGCCGAAGCCGCCGGACCAGAACTTCACCCCGAACGCACGCCCGCGCCCGCGCAGCTCCCGCTCGAACTTGCGCGTGCAGACGCCGTTCACGAACGCGCCGCCCGGCTGCTCGAACGTCACGTTCACCGCCGGGAACGGCAGCACCTCGGCCGTGTACGGCTCGTCGAGATCCCACTCGACGATCCAGTACCACTCCACGAACCGCCCCGCCTCCGGTCCCGGCGCGAGCCGGTTCAGCGAACGATGACGGGCCTGCTCGCGCGGATGCAGGATGCCCTTCTCGCTGTCGGCTGGCTGGGTCAACGGGGGCTGTCGCTTTCTTACAAGACCGTCCGGCGGTCAGCGGATTGACTGGGTGTCATGACGACGAACACGGTAAACCCCATCCCCGACGGTTATCACTCGCTGACCCCGTACCTCGCCGTCGCGGACGGGCCGAAGGCGATCGAGTTCTACCAGTCGGTCTTCGGGGCCGAGGTGATCAGCCGGCAGGACATGCCGGACGGGCGGGTCGGTCAGGCGGAGCTCAAGATCGGGAACTCGATGCTGCAGCTGAGCGACCAGATGCCGCAGATCGGGCTGCGGGCACCGAACGGCGAGTGGGTGCACTCCTCCCTGGTGCACTACGTCCCGGACGTGGACGCGACGTACGCGAAGGCCGTCGCAGCCGGGGCGAAGCCGGTCGAAGAGGTACAGACGTTCATGACCGGCGACCGGTTCGGCACGGTCATCGACCCGTTCGGCCACCGGTGGGCGATCCTGACGAAGGTCGAGGACGTCTCGCCGGAGGAAGCCGACCGGCGGGTGAAGGAGTGGCTGGCCTCCAGCCCCGAGGGCTTGGACTAGCCCGGAAAAGAGGAAGCGGCCCGCCGGAACCGTCCCCTGCGGCAGTTTCGGCGGGCCGCTGACTAAGAGTGTGCATGCGCTCACGGAAAATGGCAACCCGTCACCTGCTGAAACAGTGACTTGAAACGGTCGCTGGAGGGTTGTGGACAGGCCCGTAACGAGTGAGCTTCGGTCCGGTAGGCTTTGGTCGCAAGAGCCTGGATGCGTTGCCGGATGAATGTCCGGTGAACGTCTCCGGGCTTCACCGTTTCAAAGCACAGGAGGGCTGAGATGCCCGCAATCGTGCTCGTCGGCGCCCAATGGGGCGATGAGGGCAAAGGCAAGGCGACCGATCTGCTCGGCAACACGGGCGAGGTCATCGACTACGTGGTGAAGTTCAACGGCGGTAACAACGCCGGCCACACGGTCGTGATCGGGTCCGAGAAGTACGCGCTGCACCTGCTCCCGAGCGGCATCCTCACACCGGGTGTCACCCCGGTGATCGGCAACGGGGTCGTGGTCGACCTCAGCGTGCTGTTCGAGGAGCTCGACGCGCTGCAGGCGCGCGGAGTGGACACATCCCGGCTGGTGGTCAGCGCGAGCGCGCACGTGATCCCGCCGTACAACCGGACGCTCGACAGGGTCACCGAGCGGTTCCTCGGAAGCCGCCGGATCGGTACGACGGGCCGTGGCATCGGTCCGACGTACGCCGACAAGATGAACCGGATCGGGATCCGGATCCAGGACCTGTACGACGAGAAGATCCTCGAGCAGAAGGTCACCGGTGCGCTGGAGCAGAAGAACCAGCTGCTGGTGAAGGTGTACAACCGGCGTGCTGTCGAGATCCGCGAGGTCCTCGACGAGCTGCTCGCGTACGCCGACCGCCTGCGGCCGATGGTCGCCGACACCAGCCTGCTGCTGAACAAAGCGCTCGACGACGGCAAGACCGTGCTGATGGAGGCCGGTCAGGCCACGCTGCTCGACGTCGACCACGGCACCTACCCGTTCGTCACCAGCTCGAACGCGATCTCCGCGGGCGCGTGCACCGGCACCGGCATCCCGCCGACCCGGATCGACCGTGTGATGGCCGTCGTGAAGGCGTACACCACCCGCGTCGGCGAAGGCCCGTTCCCGACCGAGCTGCTCGACGCCGACGGCGAATGGCTGCGGACCCAGGGCGCCGAGTTCGGCGTCACCACGGGCCGTCCGCGGCGCTGCGGCTGGTACGACTCGGTCATCGCCCGGTACGCCGCCCGCGTGAACGGCGTCTCCGACTTCGTCCTCACCAAGCTCGACACCCTCACCGGTCGCGAGCGGATCCCGGTCTGCGTCGCGTACGACGTGAACGGCGTCCGGCACGACGAGATGCCGATGACCCAGACCGACTTCCACCACGCGGTCCCGGTCTACGAGGAGTTCGACGGCTGGTCCGACGACATCACCGGCTGCCGCGCGTTCGACGACCTCCCGAAGGAGGCGCAGACCTACGTCCGCGCGGTCGAGTCGCTCAGCGGCGCCCGCATCTCCGCCATCGGCGTAGGCCCCGAGCGCAGCCAGATCGTCCAGCTGTAATCGTGAGCCACCCCGGTCGGCCACCCAGGGTCGACCGGGGATTGGTGATCGTCATACCGCGGTCATACCATTGCGCCATGGCGGTGAAGAAGAAGACCTTGTCGTTTGACGAGGAGCTCTGGTCAGCGGTCGAGCGCAGGGCTCGCGCGGCCCACACGACGCCTTCGGCGTACGTCAACGAGCTGGTGGCCAAGAGTGAGCGGCTGTATCGCGGCCTGGAGGCTGTTTCGGACTGGGAGTCCGAGCACGGCGCGCTGACTGCGGAGCAACTCGACTGGGCGGATCGCGCACTGGCCGACGCACAGGATGAGTCGGTCGCCGACACGAGGCCGAGCGCCGAGGACAACGACCGGGGTCCGCGCGCGTGACACAGCTGGTCTACGACGCCGGGGCGTTGATCGCGGCAGAACGCAACGACCCGCGGTTGTGGGCGATTCACCTGCGCGCCCTCATGCGCGGTGTCGAGCCGAGCGTTCCCGCCGCGGTGCTGGCCCAGGTCTGGCGGGGACACAAGCAGCGGGACCTGCGGCGTCTCGTCGATGGGTGTGAGGTCGTTCCGCTCACACAGGATCTGGCGACCAGGGTCGGCGAGTTGCTGGCTGTCGCGGATCGGGCCGATGTCGTGGATGCGCAGGTCGTGGCCTGTTGTTTCGAATCAGCGGCGACCTGCGTCACCTCTGACCACGGGGATATCGCTCATCTGGCAGAAGCAGCGCGCACGGGAGCCTGGCGAGGCAACACCCGATGGAAGGTCCCGATCATCTCGCTCTGATCCGGCCCTCCGCCGGATCAGTTGCCGATGATGGGGAGGTCTCGGATGAAGGGCGCGTTGCGTAGGTCGCCGAGCGTCGGGCGGTTGATGTTCGGTGTCTGGATCGGGCTCCGTGCCCAGGCGGCGCCCTCGCCCTGCGTGGCGAGGTAGAACGTCAGGCCGCCGATCGCCAGCAGTACGACGGCCATCAGGCCGGAGAACCAGTGTGCCCGGAAGGTGTTGCGTGCCGCGATGTGCGCACCGCGACGCAGTGAGCTGCCGCCAGGACCCCACCAGCAACAGAACAGGGCGGTCAGTGCCGCCGTACCGAAGCCGACGGCCGACAGCGGCTCCCACTCCAGCCCGTACGTCGAGGCGGCGACGCCGGTGACGATGCCGCCGACAACAACCGCCGTGAGCAGCGGCAGGATCAGGCACGGCAGCGTGATCAGGGCTGCCGTGGCGAGCTGTACCGGGCTGGCGGCCAGCGCGACAACGCCGTCCGACTTCCCGGACCGGCCACGGAGCTGACGGCGCCGCATGAGCGCCGTACTCGAGCGATCGACCGTCCGGGCGAGCACCAGCAGCAGGATGGCCACGACTGTGCCGAAGCCCGGAGTCAGAGCGACCAAGCCGGTGAGCGCGAGCATGCAGCCGACGATGATCGCAGTACGCCGACCAGTCGGTGGAGCTTTAGCCGGTTGGGCCGGCTGGACAGGCACTGGCTGAGCAGGCTGCTGGTAGGGCACCGGCGGACCACTCTGGTACGGCGGCGCACTCTGATAGGGCGCATACGGATCGTAAGGCTGCACCGGAGGTGCCTCAGCCACGGGCTTCTTCGCGGCAGCGTCCCGGATCTTGTCCCGGATCGGAGTGAACGCGGACAGCGGCGGAATGACCGGCGGAACCAGCTGCGCCACCTCGGTCGGTGTCGGGCCCGTCGGCTCCTCGACCGCGGGCTCCTCTGTCGGCATGAGCCGCGTCACCAGCTTGGTCGGCGGTACGGCGGCCACGGTCTGAGCTTCACGTGGCGGGAGCGCGTCGCGACCCTCGGCGTACCGGCTGAGGCCGGTCATGATCTCTTCCTGCGTCGGCCGGTCGGCCTTGTTCGGTGAGAGCGCTGCGGCGAGCAGTGACTTCAGCCGTGGGTCCAGCCCTTCCAGGTCGGCCTGTCCCGAGTGCACCCGGGCCAGCACCGCCTCGAACGGCCCCTTGCCGAACGGCCGGCGTCCGGTCGCGGCGAACGCGGCAGTGGCCGCCCAGCCCCACCAGTCCGCGGACTGCGACACCATCTCGCCCTCGATGAGCTCAGGTGCCAGGTAGCCCGGCGTACCGATCACCAGACCGGTCTGGGTGAGCCGCAGATCGTCGGCGGCCTGGGCGATGCCGAAGTCGATCATCACCGGCTTGCCGTTGCACATCATCACGTTGCCGGGCTTGAGGTCGCGGTGGATCACTCCGGCCGCGTGGATCGCCTGGAGCGACTCGGCGAGGCAGCCGGCCAGTGGGAGCCACTTGCGCGGGGTCAGCGGTCCGCGCTCGTCCACCTGTTCGTCCAGCGGGCGACCGGGAACGAAGCGGGTCACCAGGTACGGCCGCTCACCCTCCAGGTCGTGGTCGAGGATGCCTGCCACGCCAGGGTGGTTCACCTTCTGCAGTGTGGTCGCTTCGCGCTGCAACCGGGCCCGTGCGATCGGGTCGTGCGCCACGTGCGAGCGCAGTACCTTCAGCGCCACCTCTTGGTGTTCGGGTCCCTCGGCCAGGTAAACGACACCCATGCCCCCCTGTCCGAGCCGCCGGATCAGCCGGTACGGCCCGACCCGCTCTTCCACCTCCTCTTCGTGGGTGGAAGGCGTCCCCCCTGTCACTGACATGCCTTCTACGGTACGTCGACACCAGACCAAGGACGGCCGGTGGACCGGCCGCCCTTTCGCTGAGGTCAGCTGATCGGCAGGGTGAAGGTCAGCAGGCCCGTTCCGACGGCGTTCGTGATCCACGGACCCGCACCCAGATGAGCCTGATAGGTGAGGGCAGTCGCTCCGGTTGGCGGAGCGGACAGCTGCAGGACCAGCTTGCCCGGCTGGTACGCGACAGATGTCACTGTGACCGCAGCGCCATCCACTCGGAAGTCAGCAGCAACACCTTCCTCCACGGTGAGCGGATCGGTTGATCGCAGCTGGACGGTGAGCTGTGAGCCACTGGCCGTGACACTGCGCGGGTTCGGCGGAGCGACGCCGGCGGACGGCCCGCCGTACAGGTCGCGGGCCAGTACGGCGTACGTGTGGTCACCCATGTCGCGGTACCCACCGGCGTACGCGTAGTGGCAGCCGTCGTGGCCAGACAGCCCTGTGGTGGACAGCACGGTGACGCCGAGCGTGTCACCCATCTCACGCTGTGCCTCGCGGAGACTCGTGCTGGTCGAGTTCCCGCAGGGCGACGTACGGACTTGGTAGACGTAGTACTTCGGTGTCGTGCCGAAGTCGGAGCGCCAGTCCTGCAGGAGTGACGTGAAGCCGCTGACGTGCACGGCCGCGTTGTCGTTGTCGGACTCGCCCTGGTACCAGAGAACGCCGCGGAGCTGGCCGATGACGCCCGCGGCCGTCAGGCGCTGCCGAAGCCGGCCGTAGTTGGTGGCGATGTCGTCAGGGTTCGCGTCGTTGCGCTGGAAGAAGCTGATCGGCTGGCCGCCGTGCGCGCCGTTGATGAGTGCGATCGGGACCTTGTACTTGTCGACGAGCTGCCTGCCCATCCTGATCGCCCACTGCCCGACCGAGCCGGTCTGCCGGGACACGTCGCCGGTCGCGTAGCCCCACACGCGGTCCGCGGCGGAGATCGCCGGATCGGAGACCGGACTGCCGAAACTGCGCAGGTACGGCGATTCCTCCCCGCTCGCGGCGCCGTTGTACATCGACGCTTCGGCGTTGGACTGCCCTTGGACGACGTACGCATCACCGGACACGATGCCCTCGCGGCGAGCCACTACCCGGCCGAGCGCCCGCACCTCGAACGTGTACTCGTGCAACCCCGCACGGATCCGCGGCGTGAACCGGAACTGCCTCGACGCCGAGGTATAGAGATCCGTCTTGCCGTTGCTGGTCACCGCCAGCTGCACGCTCTTGACCCGTGGATCCGTCATGCGGCCGGCGACGGGCACAGTCGCGCCACCCTTGCTGTCGCGGGGCACCAACTGACGGTCTTGAGGCGACTCGGTCAGTGTGACGATCGAAGTGCGCACGTACGCCGTCAGCCGACGCTGGGTGTACTGCGCTGCGTTGCCGGCGAACGTCCAGTCCGGATCGGCTGTTGGCCTCGCGCCGATGCCGAGCGACAGCAGGCTGGTGTCCGACTGGGTGAAGGTGTTGATCGCGAGCACCGGCTTCGCGGGCACGGTCGACGGCCGCGTCGCCCCGACCTGCGAGACCTGGAACGAGCCGTAGCCGAGGGGCGTGGTCGGGCTGTCGTCGGCGTCGTACGTAGTCGCCGACGCGTTCGCCACTTGGGCACTCGCCGTCTTGGCGTACTGGTTCGGCCACATCTCCAGGTAGCCGGACTGACCCGTGCCTTCGGTCACGCCGGGCACGTTGGACCGCACGTCGAGGTCGCCGACGCGTTGGCGCACGATCTCGCCCGGTCGGGTCGGCAGACCGATCCGCCGGGCGTCGGTGCTGAACGGTTCCATCGCGGTCCACACCCACTGCCCGTCGAGTTCCAGGCAGTAGCCGACTCGGTCGAAGTTGGACCCGATCTCCGCGGTCCGATCGAGGCTGTAGGGCGGGGTGGTGTTCAGGTAGTTGGCTTGTTCGGGCAGATCCAGTTGCAGGACGGGTGTGAAGCCGGCAGCTGCGGCATCACACGCGGTGGCTGCGCTAGCGGGTGTCGGAACGACGACAAGGGATGCGGCGAGAAGAGTCAGGACAACAGCGGCAGGACGTCTCACTGTGGACCTCCGGGGCGGCGGGGGTGTCTTCTCCACATGTAGCGGTCCGATCACCCCGAGTGCGAGCGGCAAGCGCTCAGCGGTGCCAACCGTGCGCCGAGAGGTTGGCCAGAACCTTGCGAACACCGGCCTCGTGGCCACTGGCTCCGCTCCGCGCCCTCCGGTTGGGTTGGGGTATGCGGATCGAGATTCTGGTGTTCGACGGTGTGGACGAGATGGACGTGATGGGCCCGTTCGAGGTGTGGAGTCACGCGTCGCGGCGGCCAGGGTTCGAGATGGCGCTGGTCGGGCTGGACGGGCCGGTCGAGGTGACCGGGCTGCACGGGCTGCAGTTCAAGGCACCTGAGGGTCTCGGGCAGCCGGACGCGCTGTTCGTTCCGGGCGGCGGCTGGATGAATCGCGCCGAGAAGGGCGCGTGGGCCGAGGCGCGTCGGGGCGTGATGCCGGCGCGGATCGCCGAGCTGGCGCCGTCGCTGCAGTGGATCGGTTCGGTCTGCACCGGCTCGATGCTGCTCGCGGAGGCCGGCCTGGTGAAGGGTCGAGCGGCGACGACGAACCGTGGCGCGTGGGCCGAGCTGAAGACGTTCGGTGCCGAGCTGAAGACCAACCGCGTCGTCGACGACGGCACGCTGGTCACCGCGGGCGGCATCACCGCAGGGATCGATCTGGCGCTGTACGTTGTCGAGCGCGAACTACGCGCCGACGTGGCCGACGGGATCGCGGGTGCCATGGAGTACACCCGCGGCCGCGACGTCCACGTGTCAGCCGGCTAGCTCGGGATAGACGGCGGTCAGGTCGAGGGCCGTGGCGGCCTTGGCGCCGCGGGCGGTGTCGTCGGCGAGGACCTCGTACGCGCCGGACTCGATGCCGTCGAGGGCTTGCTTGGCGATGTCCTCGGGGCGGGACTTCGGTGCGGTCACGGCGGTCACCATGTCGGTGTCGACGTACCCCATGTGCAGGCCGGTGACGCCGATGCCGCGGTTCAGCAGCTCGAGCCGGATCGCGTTGGTCTGCAGCCAGAACGCGGCCTTCGTTGCCGAGTAGGCGCCGTGCCGGGCGACCCAGGACAGGGCCGAGTGGGCGTTCAGCACGTGGCCGCCGCCGTTGCGCTCGATGATCGGGACGAACGCCCGGGTGAGCTGGAGCGGGCCGAAGAAGTTCGCCTCGAAGACCGCCCGGACGTCCTCGATCGAGGCGTCGAGGTAAGTGTCCGGAGAGCTCGCGCCGGCGTTGTTGATCAGCACCGTGACGTCCGGCGCGGCTGCGGCCAGCGCGTCGATCGAGGCCTGGTCGGTGACCTCGAGCGGCAGCGGTACGACGCGTGGGTCGGTGCTCGGGCGGGGATCACGGGCGGTCGCGTAGACCTTGGCCGCGCCGCGGGTGAGCAGGTCGTCGACGATCGCCTTGCCGATCCCGCGCTGCCCGCCGGTGACGAGGACAACGGCGCCTTCGAGTGTGGTCATCTGGAACTCCTTGTGGAAACCGATCTGTTTCCAACACCGTAAACCGATCGGTTTCTGATTTCAAATCCAGCCGGTACCCTCGATGACATGAGCACTTCCGCAACACCCCGTGAGCGGCTGCTGGACGCCGCTGGCGAACTCTTCTACCGCGACGGCGTCAACATCGGCGTGGACGCGCTCTGCAAGGCGGCGGGGGTGTCGAAGAAGTCCATGTACCAGCTGTTCCGGTCCAAGGACGAGCTGATCGCGGAGAGCCTGGCCAGCCGCGGTCCGGCGTACCAGACGATCCTGCACCCGGGGGCCGAGGACGACCGCTCGCCGCGGGAGCGGATCCTCACCGTGTTCGACCGGCAGGACGCCATGGTTGCGGCGGGCAACTACCTTGGCTGCCCCTATGTGAGTACGGCGGTGGAGCTGAAGAACCCCGAGCACCCGGGATCCGTGGTGGCGCGGCACTTCAAGCAGCAGCTCACCGACTTCTTCCACCGCGAGCTGGTGAAGGCCGGCGCGGAGGACCCGTCCACGCTGGCCGTCCAGCTCACGATGATCTTCGACGGCGCGGCCGCCCGTGCGGTCGTCCGGGCGCAGCCGCTCGGCGGCATCGGTGCGACCACCGCGGCCGCCCTGCTCGACGCGGCCGGCGTCCAGGCGGGTGAGTTCGCCCTCAGCTGAGCCTATTCTCGCCGTCGTGGAGATTCCTGGCGAGTTTCATGACCTGCTGGCCTCGACGGCGATCGCGCTGGTGGGGACGATCGGCAAGCGCGGCGAGCCGCAGGTGACGCCGCTGTGGTTCCTGTGGGACGGCGAGCGGGTCCGCATCAGCCTGGTGGACGGACGGCAGAAGCTGCGCAACCTGCGGCGGAATCCGGCGATCTCGCTGGTGGTCGTCGATCCGGTACGGCCGACGTACTACATCGAACTGCGCGGACGGATCGACGAGCTGATCGCCGATCCGGAGCTCGCGCTGGAGCAGGCGATCGCGCGGAAGTACACCGGCAGCTGGTCGGACGTCGAGCCGCCGGGTACGACGCGGTTCGCGACCAGCGTGATCGTCGACCGCATCACCAGCCAACTCGGTCACTAGTGGGACGGGAACGCCTTTTGTTCCATGGGAAATGGGACAGAAGAGCGTTGTGTTCCAGGGAAGTTCCGGTACCGGCGAGGTCTTGACCATGGTCCTCGGGCGTCGTGAAACTGCGGTGGAAACCGCTGTCCTACCGCCCCCGAAGACAGGACACCGCCCATGCGAAAGATGCCCTTCGTCCTGGCCGCCGCCTGCGCCGCGCTGGTCGCCGGGACCCTCAGCGGTCCGGCGGCCGCCTCGCCGCAATCCGTCGACGCGCCCGCGACGTTCACCCATCCCGGAGTCGGGTCGAGTCAGGCTCAGCTCGACTTCGTCCGGGCCAAGGTGCAGGCCGGCGCACAGCCGTGGACCGACGCCTTCAATCAGGCCAAGAACAGTGCGTACGCGTCCTTGTCCCGTACGCCGAAACCACGCGCGGTCGTGGGGTGCGGTCCGTACTCGAACCCGAACTACGGCTGCACCGACGAACGTGAGGACGCCATCGCGGCGTACACCGACGCACTGCTCTGGTACCTCACCCGCGACGACCGGTATGCGCAGAAGTCGATCCAGCTGATGGATGCGTGGTCCGCGACCGTCCAGGACCACACGAACAGCAACGCGCCTCTGCAGACCGCGTGGTCCGCGTCCTCGTGGCCGAAGGCCGCGGAGATCATCAAGCACGTGTACGGCAACTGGCCGAACTCCGGCCGCTTCGCCACCATGCTCCGCAACGTCTACGTCCCCGAGATCATCAACGGCTCGAACTCCAACGGGAACTGGGAGTTGAGCATGATCGAGGCGCTGCAGGGCATCGGGGTGTTCCTCGAGGACAAGGCCATCTACGACAAGGCGATCGCCCTCTACCGACTGCGCGTACCGGCGTACGTGTATCTGGAGTCCGATGGCGCACTGCCGAAGACCGTGCCGAGCCAGAACCTCAACACCCGCGACAAGATCGTCAGCTACTGGCAGGGCCAGGGGACGTTCGTGACAGGCTTGACTCAGGAGACCTGCCGCGACTTCACCCACACCGGCTACGGCATCTCGTCGATCTCACACGTGCTGGAGACGGCACGGATCCAGGGCATCGACATGTACCCCGAGTTCGGTGAGCGGCTCCGTCAGGCGCTCGGCTTCCAGTCGAAGTGGGAGCGCAACCTGGAGCCGGTGCCCTCGTGGCTCTGCAAGGGCACGCTCAACCGCGGGCTCGGACCGATCACCGAGGTCGGCTACAACGCGCTCCACACCCGCCTCGGGATCGCGATGACGAACACCCAGGCGCTGACCGAGTCACGCCGGCCGGCGGGCTCCAACAACCTGTTCGTCGCGTGGGAGACACTGACCCACGCGGAGAACCCGTCCTAGGAGAGCTTCCGGGAGGGCCGGAACTCTGCCCTCCGGCTCTCCCGGATCAGCAGTGCGCCTCGCCGCGCTTCCAGTAGCCCTGGAACGAGATCGCCGACTTCGGCATCCCGACGGCGTTCACGAGGTGGCGACGTACCTCTTTGATCATCGACGACTCGCCCGCGACCCACGCGTAGTCAGGGTCGAACGGCAGCGCCCCTGACTTCACCGCGTCCACCAACGAGCCGTCCGTCACCCACGTGACGTCAGCCGAGCCGGCCAGCGGCCGCACGTCAGCAGCATCCGGTACGGCGATGAACACCGCGGCCTGTACTGCGGCCGGCAGCTCCTCCAGGATCCCGGCCAACGCAGGCAACGCCGTCTCGTCCGCTACGAGGATCCGGCGCACGCTGGTCGCCGGCGGGACGTAGTCGACGCCAGAATGCAGCAGGCCCTTGGTGCTGGTGGTGTCGACCGCGAACGGCAGCAGCAGGCCCACCTGGTCGCCCAGCTGGGCTTCGCTCACCCAGGCCGACGCAGGTCCGTTTACTCCGTGCAGGACGAACTCGACGTCCAGCTCGGCCACCTCAGGCCGGAGCGCTCGCACGGTGTAGGTCCGCATGATGAAGCGCTCTTCTTCCGGCTGGGCGCACCACTCGGTGTACCACTCGGGTCCGGAGGGCAGCTTGATCGCACTGCCGTTGGGTGGAGTGAGCAGGACCTTGATGCGCTGGTCCGGGCCGGCGGTCACCGCTTCCGCGATCCGCGGTGCGACGAACGTCACGCGGCGCAGGTGCGGGCTCAGGTCCTCGACGGCCGCCACGGTGGCCAGGAGCGAGTCGAACACGATCGGTCGCTCGAGCACAGTCGTCATCCTGTGGTTCTCCGTAAACTCTGGCAGGGGAGGCTCGGGTGCGGACCCGAGGACGGCCGGGTTATTCTGAGGTGTCTAGAGGTTAGCCTTACCTAAGAGGATCCCGAAAGTCCAATGCCCCCGCCCACCGCCACGGCCGACGCCGGCCCGGACATCGTCGCGCCCTCGCGTCCACGCCGGGCCCGGCGGACCACGCTGATCCTCGGGCTGGTCGGGTGCGTCGCCCTCCTGGTCCTCGTGTCGCTGCTCAGCATCGCGATCGGGTCCAAGCAGATCCCGTTGTCCACGGTGATCGATGCCCTGCGCCACTACAACGAGTCCGACACCGATCACGTGATCGTCCGGTCGCTGCGCGTGCCGCGGACGCTGATCGGTCTGATGGTCGGCGCCGCGCTCGGGCTGTCCGGGGCCTTGATGCAGGGCGTGACCCGGAACCCGCTGGCCGATCCGGGCATCCTCGGGGTGAACGGCGGCGCCGCGTTGTTCGTTGTCGGGGGCATCTACTGGTTCGGGTTGTCGTCGTTGACGTCGTACGTCTGGCTGGCCTTTCTCGGCGCGGCGGCGGCGTCGGTCGCGGTCTACCTGCTCGGTTCGATGGGACGCGAGGGTGCGACGCCGGTGAAGCTCGCGCTCGCCGGTGCGGCGTTGACCGCGATGCTCGGGTCGCTGACGACCGCGTTGCTGATCGGGGACGTCGACACCTTCGACCAGTTCCGGTTCTGGTCGGTGGGATCGTTCGCCGGCCGCGGCCCCGACATCGCGAAACAGGTGGCGCCGTTCATCCTGGTCGGGATCGTGCTGGCCCTGTTCTGCGGGCGGGTGCTGAATGCGTTGTCGCTGGGGGATGACGTGGCCAAGTCACTCGGTCAGCGGGTGGGGCTCGCCCGCGCCTTCGTCGCGGTGGTCGTCGTACTGCTCTGTGGTGCGGCGACCGCGGCAGCCGGGCCGATCGGGTTCATCGGGTTGACCATCCCGCACGTGGCGCGGTTGGTGACCGGACCGGACTATCGGTGGATCCTGCCGTACTCGATGCTGCTCGCGCCGATCCTCCTGCTCGGCTCCGACGTGATCGGCCGCATCGTCGCGTTGCCCGGCGAACTGCAGGTCGGCATCGTGACCGCGATCCTGGGCGCTCCATTCTTCATAGTCCTGGTACGTCGGCGGAAGCTGGCCGACCTGTGACGGTACTGATGCCGCGACTCCGTCGCGGCGGGTCATGGGGCTTTAACTCCCGTCCTTCCCTCGTCGCTCCGGTCGCTTCGCTCCCTCCGCTCCTCAGTCCAGGACGGGAGGCCCCATGACCGCTGAAGCAGTCCACGTCATCGCGCGGGCACGCGCGGCGCGGCAGACTCGTTCGCTGATCGTCATCGTCGTGCTCACGGTCGTGGTGTTCGCGATCTTCTGCGTGTCGTTGTCGCTGGGGGACTTCAAGATCCCGGTGGTCGACGTGGTGAAGACCCTGTTCGGCGGCGGCGATCGGGCGACCGAGTTCATCGTCAACCGGCTGCGGTTGCCCAGGGCACTGACCGGCCTGCTCGTCGGTACGGCGCTGGGCTTGTCGGGGGCGATCTTCCAGAGCATCGCCCGCAATCCGTTGGCGAGCCCGGACATCATCGGCGTGACGTACGGCGCGAGCGCGTTCGCCGTGTTCGCGATCGTCACCCTCGGGCTGACCGGGGTCACGGTGTCGGCGTTCGCGATCGCCGGAGCGGTGCTGACCGCATTCATCATGTACGTGCTGGCATGGCGGCACGGGGTGTCGAGTTACCGGCTGATCCTGATCGGGATCGGCATCGGCGCGATCGCCACCAGCATCACGTCGTACCTGCTGACGAAGGCTCGGGTGGAGATCGCGCAGCAGGCGCTGATCTGGCTGACCGGGAGTCTGAACGGACGGGACTGGTCCAACGTACGGTCGCTGGCGATCACGTTCGTCGTCCTGCTGCCGGTGATGGCGTTCCTGGTGCGGCAGTTGCGGATCCTGCAGCTCGGCGACGAGACGGCGTACGGGCTGGGGTTGCGGGTCGAGGTGGCGCGGCTCGGGCTGATCGTGGTCGCCGTACTGCTGGCCGCGGTGGCGACGGCGGCGGCCGGGCCGATCGGGTTCGTGGCGTTCGTCGCGCCGCCGATCGCGCGCCGGCTGACCCGGTCGCCGGGGCCGGCGATGATCACGTCCGGCCTGCTCGGGGCGCTCGTGGTCGGGCTGTCGGACCTGATGGCGCAGCACGCCTTCGGAGAGACGCAGTTGCCGGTCGGAGTGGTGACCGGCGTGGTCGGAGCGCCGTACCTGATGTTCCTGCTGGCGCGGGCCAATCGTGTCGGGAGTGGTGGCTGAAAAGATGGAGATCCCTGTGGAGCCCGTGACACAGCACAGCTTGGCAGCCGACGGTCTCGCGGTCGGGTACGACCAGCGGGAGATCATCCACGACCTGTCGGTGCGGATCCCGACCGGGAAGATCACTGTCATCGTCGGCGCCAACGCCTGCGGCAAGTCGACACTGCTGAAGGCGCTGGCACGGTTGCTGAAGCCGTCGCGCGGCACGGTGCTGCTGGACGGGAAGAGCATCCAGCAGATCCCGACGCGGGAGGTGGCGACCAAGCTCGGCCTGCTGCCGCAGTCGCCGACCGCGCCGGAAGGGATCACGGTCGCGGACCTCGTCGGGCGCGGACGGTACCCGCGGACGCGGTGGATCCGGCAGTGGTCGCGTTCCGATGACGAGACGGTCGCGGAGGCGATGACGTCGACCGATGTGCTGTCGATCGCGGACCGGCCGATCGACGAGCTGTCCGGCGGTCAGCGGCAGCGGGTGTGGATCGCGATGGCGCTGGCGCAGGAGACCGACATCCTGCTGCTGGACGAGCCGACGACGTTCCTCGACCTGACGCACCAGTTCGAGGTGCTCGACCTGCTGGTCGACCTGAACAGGTCGGAGGACCGGACGATCGTGCTGGTGCTGCACGACCTCAACCAGGCCTGCCGGTTCGGCGACCACCTGATCGCGATGAAGGACGGTGCGATCGTTGCCGAGGGCAACCCGTCGCAGGTGATCACCGAGGACGTGGTCCAGGACGTCTTCGGCCTCGCGGTCAAGGTCGTCCCCGACCCGGTCGCCGGCACGCCGATGGTGGTCCCGATCGGCCGCCACACGCCGGCGCAGGACACGCCGACCACGACCAGCCCCGTGGCTGCAGCTCTGGCCGCCAGTGCGGCGGCCAACGGGGTCTGCCGTCCATCAGACCGCTAGAGCCGCAGGCCGTCGTACGCGACGGCCCAGTCATCCAGGTCTGCTGCCAGCGCAGTTGGTGACAGGTGGGTCAGCACCAGTTGCCGACTGGTGAATCTGTCGCGTTGCTGACTAAGTGTGGTCAGGTCGAGGTGCCAGCGGATCGGTGTGGGGCTGTAGCCCTCGCAAAGGAAGAGGTCGACGTCGTCCGCCGCTTCCAGGAGCGCGTCGGTCCACTCGGTGTCACCTGAGTAGGCGATCGAGCGGTCCGGCGTCTGGAGCCGCACGGCGTACGCCGGAGCGCCCGACGCGTGTCTTACCTCGTACGGCGTGACAGTCAGGTCACCGAGCTGTTGTGGTCGACGATCGGTGTGTTCGAGAACGTGGACGTCGAAGCGGCGGCGTACGTCGGACGAGCCCGGGTAGAGCGTGTCCATGGCGGCGGTCAGACGGGCCTGGGTGCCGGGTGGGCCGACGACGGTCAGGTCCTCGGTTCGGCGGCGGAACTGGCCATCGAGGATCAGGAACGGCAGGCCGCCGAAGTGATCGCCGTGCAGGTGGGTGATCACGATCGTGCGGATCTCGTTCGGATCCAGGGACTGCTGACGGAGCGCGGTCAGGCTGGTCGCGCCGCAGTCGACGAGCGTCTGGGTACCGACCGCGATACAGGTCTGGAAACGCCCGCCCGATCCGAACGCGTCCCCACTGCCGACGACTGTCACGTCCACTTGTCCACAGTCTCAGAGATTGGGGGTCTGTTTTCGTCGGTGGGGGTGGTTATGGTTGCGGGCATGTTGTCAGCGCTCGGGTATCACCGGTCCGTCCTGGCGGTCGTCCGCCAGGTGGACGAGCGTGCCTGGGCGGCGTTGCACGGTGGGCCCGAAGGATCCCTCGACGAGCTTTTGCTGCGGAATGCGTACCGCTTGGAGGCCGACGCACATCCGGATGTCTTCCGGGCCGGAGAGCGCGCGGCTCGGGCGTTGGGACTGGACGAGGGCGTCGACTTCTACCAGGTGAACGGCGAGCCGAATGCGGCGTACCTGCACCAGGCCGGCAGGGCGGCGATCGTCTTTCAAGGGGCGTTGCTCGACCGGCTGGACGAGGACGAGTTGACGGCGGTCATCGGGCACGAGTTGGCACATCGGCTGTTGTGGCAGGCCGAGGACGGTGGGTACCTCGCTGTCGATCGGCTGCTCGACGCGGCGGCAGGTGACGCTCGGACGCCGTCGCAGTACCTCGAGACGCATCGGCGCTGGTCGCTGGCGACGGAGCTGTTCGCGGACCGGGGAGCGCTGACGGCGTGCGGCGATCTGAGTACGGCGATCCGCGCGTTGCTGAAGCTGGAGACGGGCCTGAGTACGGCGGATCCCGCGGCGTACCTGCGGCAGGCGGAGTCGCTGGATCTCCGCTCCGGCAGCCGAGGGACGTCGCACCCGGAGGCCGTCGGACGAGCGTGGGCGTTGAAGAACTGGCTCGACGGCGAGGACGTCGAGGTCCTGGTGACCGGTCCGCTCGACGTCGACGCGCCGGACCTGCTCGACGCCGTGTTGTTGCGCGAGTTGAGTCGGGACTTCGCCGCGGCGATCGCGCATACGGATGGCCTGCGGACCGATGCGATCGCCACAGCGGCCGCTGGCTTCGCGGATCCGCCTGGACCTCTCGGGGTGCCTGGTGGAGCGGTGCGCTTCGACGAGCCATTGGCGGTGCGACCGGTTGACGGGGCGCCACTGCCGCGACCACGCCCGTTGACGGCGGCCACGAAACGCTATCTGTGTTACCTGCTGCTCGATCTCGCCACGGCTGATCCCGAGGTCGGCGATGCCGGGTTGATCGCGTCACTGGCTGTTGCGCGACGGTGCGGATTGCCGGGGTACGTCGACGTCGCGGACGACGAGCTGGGGTGGAGCGACAAAGAACGCGCACGCTTCGTGCAGGCCGCCGCGGAGGTGGTCGGATGAGCGCTGAGGATCTCGTCGCGTTGGCTGTCTCGCAGGGCGGTCTGGGCAACGACGCGTTGCTGGCGGCGGTGCTCCCGCTGTTCCACGAGACGGCGGCGGTGCACGAGCGTGGGCTGGTCGCGCCGTTGCGCGGTCTGGACCGGATCGTCGTCGACGAGCAGAACCGGCTGGGATTCGCGCCGGAGGACGCGGGCCGGCCGACTCTGGCCACTCGAGAGATCGATACCCGGCAGGGGAAACGTCCTTCTGCTCTTGAGGTTGTGGCACATCGGCAGGCCGACCTCGATCTGGGGGAGAGCGGCGGCCAGGAGACCACCGTCGTACCCGAGCCGGTTCCGGATGCGATCACGGCACCGACGCTGGTGGCCGGCTGGCAGAGCTGGGAGCACGTGGTCGGGCACCACGATCAGCTCACCGACATCTTCAGTCTGGGGCAGTTGCTGCTCGCGCTCGGCTGCGGTCTCGACCTGTCCAGGACCTCGGATGTCGCGTCCCTGATAGATGCCCGAGGCAACTTGTACCGGCTGGATCCGGAGCTGCACCCGGTGATCGTCTCGGTTGCCGCGCAGATGGTCGAGCCCGACCGGCACCGGCGCGCGCAGGACCTGCATTCGCTGATCGAACAACTGGAGAACTACCGCGACCAGCCGCTCGACTTCGACGTCGAGGCGATCGTCCAAGGCGCCGCGGACCGGCGTACGGCGGTGCTCGGCGCGCTCCGCGACCGGCTCTTCGACCTCTCCCGGCGGAACCGGCTGATCAACTTCCGCCCCACCGCGCAGACGCTGAACCTCACCGAGGTCTCGGTGCCGCTGATGCTCGACGTACGGACGATTCGTTCGGAGCAGCTGTTCACCTGGCGCGACGACATCGCGGAACACCTGCTGAAGAAGGCCCAGCCGCTCGGCAAGTGGATCCGGTACGACGAGGCGCCGTACGCCGCGAACACGCTGGACAAGCTGATCTCCACGGCGCGCCGGGACCGCGCCGACTACGGGCAGGACCAGCTGCGGCTGGTGCCGGCGTTCTTGCGTTGGCACGACCTGAAGAACGACAGGGACACGCGGCTGGCGTCGCCGTTGGTGCTGGCGAAGGTTGAGCTGACTCGTAAGCGTGGTGTGCGCGACTCCTATACGTTGCGAGTTACTGATCCGATCGCCGAGGTGAATCCGACGCTGCGGCACAGTCTGCGGCAGCTGTACGGGATCTCACTGCCGGAGAATGTCGACTTGTCGGCTCCCGGTGCGCTGCGGGAGTTGCACGAGCGGCTGGCGAAGGAGATCCAGGCGACCGAGCCCGGGCTGCAGCTGCATCTGCGCGAGAAGCCGCGGATCGATCTGGTGCGGCAGCGGGCGATGACGCGGTTGCGGACGTACAACCGGCGGCGGCACGGGAACGTGGCGACCGGGTTCGGCGGGAAGCAGTACCCGTACTCCTACCGGCGTACGGACTATCAGCCGCTCGGGGTGCAGATCTTCCGGGCCCAGATCGCGCAGCAGTCGCTGCCGCTCGGGATCGCGCTCGGCGCGGAGCCGCGGCGGCCGGGGGCGCTCGAGACCGACGTGTACTCGCTCGACACGGAGGGCGGGCCGTACTCGTGGGATGTCGATCTCTGCGCGGTGTCGCTGGCGAACTTCAACTACCGGACGCTGGGGCTGGTTCGCGACTACGACGAGCTGCTGACGACCGGGGAGTCCGCAGCGTCGTTCGACCAGCTGTTCTCGGATCGGCCCCGACCAGTGGGGAGCGCGCTGCCGGAGCTGCCTCCTGCCGACCGGCATCTCGTCGTACCTGCCGATGGCTCGCAGGTGGCGGCGATCGCGCGGGCGCGACGGGGCGAGAGCTTCGTGATCCAGGGGCCGCCGGGGACGGGGAAGTCGCAGACGATCACCAACCTGATCGCGGACTTCGTCGCACGCGGGAAACGGGTGCTGTTCGTCTGCCAGAAGCGGGCGGCGCTGGACGTCGTCCATGCGCGGTTGGCGAGTCGGCGCCTGGACGGGCTGTGTGCGCTGATCCACGACTCGCAGGGCGACAAGAAGGCGTTCATCCACGGTCTGCGGGAGACCTACGAATCCTGGCTGTCCGGTGAGGACGACCTGGACGCGTTGACTGAGCGGCGTGCTGAGCTGGTCGCGCGCGTCGATCGCCTGCTGGCCACTGTGGATGCCTTCGAGAAACAGTTGGCGACCGGCAGTCCACGCCTTCGTGACCTCGTCAACCGCCTCGCCGCGCTGCAGGATCACGCGTGGAACCCGCCCGAGGGATCCGAGCTGCCTGCTGTGGAAGAGTGGTTTGCGGCCGAGGGAGCTGTGCGGGAGGTCGCTCAAACGCTGGCGGCGGCCGACCCTTCGACCGGTGGGGTGTTGGCGCGGAGTCCGCTCGCCTTCCTTGCGCGGTGGGACTCCGACGTGACTGAGGCGGCCAGGGAGCTCCGTGCGAAGTGGGATGCGGTCGCAGCCGCTCTGGTGGACGTGCCGCTAGGCGAGTCCACGAGGCCGGAGACCGCGGTCGAGCATGCGACCGTGCGGGACGTTCGGGCACTGGCTCGGTTGGGGCGGTTGGTCGAGCCGTTGGCCGCGCTGGACCAGGTGGAGGCGATCGTTCCGCGGTCGGCGACGGCTCGCGAGCTGTCGGCAGCCGGCGCGGAGCGCAAGCAGCTCGTCGCCGCCCAGCGGGCCGCGTGGAAGGAGGCCGCGGGCTGGCAGGAGCCGCTCGCACCGGCCGACGCACGATCCGCGTTGAAGGTTGCCCAGAGCAAGGAAGGTGGCGTGTTCTCGTTCCTCAGCGGCGACTGGCGCCGCGTGAAGAACCTTGTCCGCAGCCGCTTCGACAGTACGGCGCGCTCCGTGCAACCGTCCGTCACCGAGATCCTCACCGACCTGGTCGCCGCCCAATCAGCCTCGGCCGCCGTCGCGGAACACACCGAGCAGACCCGCCACGACTGGGCGGCCGACGACCCGCGCGAGCTGATCGACCAACTCGCCGCCGCCCGCAAGAGCATCCCCGACTGGCGTTTCGTCCTCGACGACGGCGCCCCGGCCGAGCTCGCGCGCTTGGCGGATGCTCTCGACGACGCGTCGGAAGTCACCAGCGACCTTTTGGCCGATCACTGGGACACGTTGACAGTCGACGGTCTCAGCGACCTCGCCGACCGGCTGGCGTCCCAGGGCCCCGTCGTACGTGCTGTCGGCCCCAACCTTCGGGAGCTGCCGCCTTCGGCGCTCACCGCTCTCCGCCGGCTGGATGCGACGCCCGACCAGCTCGAGTACGCCGTGTGTGCCGCGGAGTGGGATCGCGCCCGCTCGGCTGCCCCGTTGCAGCTGTCCTCGGACCGCGTCGACGCGATCGTCGGCGAGCTGAGCATGGTGTACGACGACCTCACCGCGCTCAACGCAGAGGTCGTCGTCGCCCAGGTCCGGCGCCGGTTCCTCGCCGAGGTCGATCACTCCGAGCGCAGCGTGACCGGCATGTCGCCGGAGGACCGCGAACGCAAGAAGACGTTCGCGACCGGGCGGCGCGAGCTGGAACACGAGTTCGGCAAGGTGATGCGGTACCGGTCGATCCGCGACGTCGCGTCCGGTGCCCCCGGCGCGGTGGTGTCCGTTCTGCGGCCGGTGTGGTTGATGAGTCCGTCCTCGGTGTCCGACACGTTGCCGTTGACCACTTCGTTCGACGTCGTGGTGTACGACGAGGCGAGTCAGATCCCTGTCGAGGAGGCGATCCCGGCACTGCACCGTGCGCCGCAGTTGATCGTCGTCGGCGATCAGATGCAGCTGCCACCGACGACGTACTTCCGGGTGCGGAGCGAAACCGATGATCTCCAGGCGGACGACGAGGCCGCCGAACAGGTCGGGATCGCGTTGACCGAGGACAGCTTCCTGTCGATCAGTGCGTTGCGGCTCGCGTCGACAATGCTGACCTGGCATTACCGGAGTCGCTCGGAGGCGTTGATCTCGTTCAGCAATGCGGCGTTCTACCAGGGCAAGCTGGCCACGGTTCCCGATCGGTTGCCGCCGAACACCGCGCCCCCGTGGACACTGCGGGCCGACTCACCGGTGTCCGAGGTGTGCGACAGCGTGCTGGCCGGGAGCATCACAGCGGTCCGGCTCGTCGACGGGGTGTACGTCCGGCGTACCAATCCGGCCGAGGCGCGGTGGATTGCTTCGCTGGTGCAGGAGTTGCTGACGCGGGGGACTGGTAAGAGTCTCGGGATCGTCGCGTTCTCCGAGGCGCAGCAGGGCGAGATCGAGCGGGCGCTGGACGAGCTCGCCGAGCGTGATCCGTCGTTCGCCGCGCTGTACGAGGCGGAGCAGGTGCGGACGCACGGCGAACAGGACGCTGGGTTGTTCGTGAAGAACCTTGAGAACGTGCAGGGCGACGAGCGCGACATCATCCTGATGAGCGTCTGCTACGCCGCCGGACCCGACGGCCGGATGCTGATGAACTTCGGGCCGATCAACACGTCGGGCGGCGAGAAGCGGCTGAACGTGATTTTCAGCCGAGCGCGCGAACACATGGTCATCGTGAGCAGCATCGAGCCCGACGCGATCACCAACAGCTACAACGACGGCGCGAACACGCTGCGCCGATTCCTCGGGTACGCCGCTGCCGTGTCCCGAGGAGATCAGGTTGCCGCCAAGTCCGCGCTCGCGTCGTACAACCTGAGGACCACGCGCGCGGCCGGCACGCGCCCTACTCCGGTCGTCGAACAACTCGCCGCCGCTTTGGAGGCTCGCGGCGTCGAAGTCGATCTCGCGGTCGGCGAGTCGGTGTTCCGATGTGACCTCGCGTTGAAGGTCCCCGGGGACACCGGGTATCGCCTCGCGGTCCTGGTGGACACGCCCGACCGAGTCGCGGCCGACACCCTCCTGGAACGGCTGACCACCCATCCCACCGCCTTGAGCACCACAGGCTGGCGGGTCCACCACGTCCTGACCACGGACTGGACCCGCTCGCCGGAGACCGTCGTTTCACAGCTTGTCGACGCCCTTCACCGCCCGGTCGACTGACCTCGTGCCGCGCCGTCGAGCAGGAGTTTGGCGGCCACCGTCGCGCCGTCGACCTTGACCGCGTCGCGCACCTTCGCGGCTTGGTCCCGCGTCTGTGGAGCCAGGGCTGTAGCGAGCGCGGCGGACAGTGAGCCGACGGTCGGCACCGAGCCCTCGTGTGCGGCGCCGATGCCCAACGCGGTGACCCGGGACGCCCAGTACGGCTGGTCCGCGATCAGCGGTACGACGAGCTGTGGCGCCCCGGCTCGCGCGGCCGTGGTCGTCGTACCTGCGCCGCCGTGGTGCACGACGGCCGCGACCCTCGGGAACAGCGCCTGCTGGTTGACCTCGCCGACAGTGAAGCAGTCCTCGCCGTCGCCGGCGAGGTCGCCCCAGCCGCGGCTGAGCAGTACGCGGCGCCCGTGTGCGCGGCACGCCTCGGTGGCCGTCTGGGCGATGTCCTTCGGCGCATGGGCGGCCATACTGCCGAACCCGACGTACACCGGCGGCTCGCCGGCCTCGAGGAACGCCTGCAGTTCGTCCGGGAGCGGACGGTCGTCAGGCAGGATCCACGCGCCGGTCTGTACGACGTCGAGATCCGTCATGCCCTTCGACGGGCACAGCGTCGGATCCGCCGCGAGCCAGGGGTGATCGGTGAACACGTAGTCGCGGACGTTCTCGACCGGCGGCAGTCCGATCGCGGCCCGCCGGCTGTTCAGCGCCGACCCGTACAACTCGTTCACCCGCTGGGCATCGTGCTGCCACAGCACGCGCCGATCGGTCTCGTCGACCGGCGACGGCGTACCCGGTCGTGCCCCGGGCGAGAAGTGCTGCGACGGAATTCCGCCCAGGTGAAAGGCCGCGAGCACGTAGCCGATGCCGAGCTTGTCGGCGACGTCCCGTGCACCAGCCGGCATCAGACCGGTCGCCACGATCGCTTCACATCCTGGCGCAACCGCAGAGAGCGTCTCGAATCGTGCGGCGACGAGCCGTGGTGCCAGCGCGAACGCAGGATGACCCGTTGCGGGTTTCGGCGCCGTCACCACCGACCGCACCGATGGGCCGAGCGGCACCATCGGCACACCGGCGCGCTCCAGCAGGGCCTCGAAATCCTCGTCAGGCGGCGCGCAGACCGTTGCCTCGGCGCCGAGTTCCTGTAATGCCACTGCAAGGCCCGCCAACGGCTCGACATCTCCGCGCGATCCCCAGCTTGCCAACACAAAACGCACTGAACATTCTCCGTTCCCCGGGCTCTGCTGAGCCGACGAACCCGCCATTCTTCGGCACGAACCGGGGCTTGCGGCAAGTCCCCCCACCCGCTATACGTTGGAACTAGAGGGGGTTTCACGCAGCCGGTGTTCGACGTGCCCGGCTCACAATCAGGCCGGCGAGCAGCGCGCCGAGTGTGCCGAGGGCCAGGTCGCCCAAGGTGTCGGTGTAGGCGGTCTGCAGTTCGGGCGATGTGCGGACGAAGGTGACGTATTCACCGACCTCCCATATGACAGCGGCGGTCGTTCCGAAACCAAGGGCGACGAACGTGGTGACGGCGCTCGATAGATCGCGGGGCGCGAACGCCAGCAGGACGCCGGCGGTGAGGAACGCCCACAGGACGAAGTGCATCGCGTCGTCCCACCAGTTGACCGTGTCGAACAGGTCGAGCCGGTTGCCGACCAGGTCGATCAACCAGGGCAGTGTCATCAGCAGATCCGCCGCCCACGGGAACGTGCGGTGCAGTTTGCTCCGCGTTCGTCCGTAGGCCCACCACCACAGCGGCAGGATCATCCCGCCGAGCGGGTACACGATCAGGCGAGCGGTCGACGCCTTCCCCTTGATCCCGCTGAGGTCCGGCCAGATCAGTGCCGACAGCAACAACCCGACCAGCAGCACCTTCGCAAGCAGAGCGCCGTACCGTGTCAATCTCATAGCACCAGTCAACCGGTCAGCCGCGTACGGCGGATGAGTACATCTACCCGAGAAATGAATCAGCCGGCGGTGATCAGGAGTTCCTGGTCGCCGCCGGCTGCTGTTTCCGGTGTGCTGCGTGGGTCGTCAGCTGACGCTGATCAGGTCGACGACGAAGATCAGGGTCTCGCCGGGCTTGATCGCGCCGCCGGCGCCGCGGTCGCCGTACCCGAGGTGCGGCGGGATGACGAGCTTGCGCCGGCCGCCGACCTTCATGCCCTGGACGCCGGTGTCCCAGCCCTGGATGACCTGGCCCACGCCGAGCTGGAACGCCAGCGGGGCGCCGCGGTTGTACGACGCGTCGAACTCCTCGCCGGTGGAGTGGGCAACGCCCACGTAGTGCACGTTCACCCGCGAACCGGCCTTGGCCTCGTCGCCCTCGCCCACGGTGATGTCGGTGATCTCGAGATCCGCCGGCGGCGGCCCGTCCGGAAAGTCGATCTCTGGCTTCTCAGTCATGCCACCAGCTAACCAGATTGCCCTAGGGGATATCTCCCGACCCCACGCCTACTGCGCGGCACTCGGCACGGCACCTCGCCGCACGGGTGCGAAGGCCACGATGCTCCGCATCGAGACCTTCGCCCCCGCACGCCGATGCACCGCACCGAGCACCTGCTCGCGACGGCGCGAGGTCGGGAGATATCCCCTAGGCTCTCGATCATGAGGCCGACCAGTGGGGGTGGGCCGGACCTGGAGGTGCTGTGATGCCGGAGCCTGTGACGCAGACGCTCGACGTACCGGGGGCGACGCTGACGTACGACGTTCGCGGTGACCTGGCGCAACGGCCGGTGTTGTTGATGATCGGCTCGCCGATGGGCGCCAGCGGATTCCCGACGCTGGCCTCGCATTTCGAGGACCGCACCGTGGTGACGTACGACCCGCGGGGTGTGGAGCGCAGTGCCCGCAGCGGTGAGCTGGGTGAGCTCTCTCCTGACGACCACGCCGGTGACCTGGCCGCGCTCATCGAGCACCTGGACGCGGGGCCCGTGGACATCTTCGCCAGCAGTGGCGGTGCTGTGAACGCGCTGGCGCTGACGGTGCGTCGCCCTGACCTGATCAACACGCTGGTCGCGCACGAGCCGCCGCTCGCCGGGATCCTCCCGGACAGCGAGGCCGCATTGGCCGCGGTCGCGGACATGTACGAGACCTACCAGCGTGACGGCATGGGGCCCGGGATGGCGAAGTTCATCACGCTCGTGTCGTACGACGGCGAGATCCCGGCCGACTACACGCAGCAGCCCGCGCCGGATCCGGCGATGTTCGGCCTGCCGTCGGAGGACGACGGGACACGGACGGATGCTCTGCTGGGGCAGAACCTTCGTGGCTGTACGTCGTACCAGCCGGACTTCGACGCCCTGGGCAAGGCGACCGACCGGATCGTCATCGGGATCGGCGAGGAGTCGGGCAACGCGCTCGCGGGTCGAGGCGGCAAGGCAGTCGCCGAGAGGCTCGGGCTGACGCCGGTCGTGTTCCCGAGCGGGCACGGTGGCTTCCTCGGCAACGAATACGGTCAGCCGGGCAAGCCGGTCGAGTTCGCCGCGAAGCTGCGCGAGGTGCTCGGCTAGAGTAGCGCTCTGTGATCAAAGCGCTCGTTTTAGTGGTCAGCTTGCTGACTGCGCCTGCCCCGGAAACGTATGCGCAGTACTCCTTGATGTTCGAGAAGTCCGCCGGGCAGTACTTCGCCGGCGGGACGGCGGCCGGGCAGTGGGCGTGGACTCCGTTGAGTACGACGGAGTCCGACATCTCCTGGGGTGACCCGAAGGCCTGGCCGCCGCAGTCCGCGGAACACTTCATTCACGACGGTGACTGGGTCCTCCTCGACGGCTACAACGACGGCGCGGGCCGCCCGCTCACGCAGATCCAGCGCGTCACCACCGAAACCATCGGCGACGCGAACTGCACCAACCAGCAACCCATCCCGCCCAACGCCGGCCGCCAGCACTACGTCAAATGGACCATCCCCGCCGCCGGCTACTGCCTGGACGCCACCGGCACCATCAAGGCTCCCAACGGCTCGACGACGGTCCACTTCCGCCACCTCCAGAAGTGGCTCCCACCCCACCCGTGCAGCAACCCGTACTACTCAAACCAGACCTGCATCACCCAGTACGAACAGTGGTGGGACGACAACCAACACCCCTACGCGCTCCAGCTAACCCGCACAGTAGAACTAGCCCGAGGCCTAGGCACGTCCTTCACCAACCACACCACATACCCGCTGACCTGGAACGCCGACGCCCGCTACTACTGGCACTACTGAACGCGCGGCCCCGCCGCCCAGGTCGGCGTGCGTCAGTGCGGTCGCTCAAGCGGACTGTCTAGCGATTTGCCGCTTGTGTTGTCTAGTCACTAGACTTACTCTTGTGAAGGCGCGCGAGGTGATCCGAGCGATCCAGAGGGCGGGTGGCACCCAAACCCGGCAAGTCGGATCGCACAGACGGT
This sequence comes from Kribbella sp. VKM Ac-2571, assembly GCF_004362255.1. Classification (NCBI taxonomy): domain Bacteria; kingdom Bacillati; phylum Actinomycetota; class Actinomycetes; order Propionibacteriales; family Kribbellaceae; genus Kribbella; species Kribbella sp. VKM Ac-2571. The sequence continues at coordinate 292,481 of NZ_SNWS01000006.1, read as the reverse complement.
TCCGCGTGGACTACACGAGGCCGGACGGTTCGCCAGGAACGGTGTTCACGACGGTTCCTGACCATGGCGGTGACATACCGATCGACGAGCGCCGGCGAAGTAGACCGGATGCTGAACTCTCGCGTCGATCGAGAAGGCGCTGGAACCAGCTCTCGGGAAGGGGTGGCTCAGGGGATGACGACGTACGAGGTGCATGTCACTCGGGAGGGCGATCAGTGGTTGGCCAACGTGCCGGAGCTTGAGGGCACGCAGACCTACGCCTCGAACCTCACTGCCCTGGACCGATACGTACGCGAGATCATCGTTCTCGCAGCTGACTTTCCTTCCTCCGCAATGGCGGAACTTTCCCTGGAGTGGTCGTACGACGTCGGCGATGAGCTCGTCCAGCAGGCCAACGCCCTCCGCGCCGAACGGGCGGAGTTGGCTGCCAAGGAGACGCAGTTGGAGCAGGCGACGCGTGAACTCGCCGCGAAGCTGACCCACGAGCTTGGCCTCAGCATGCGAGATACTGGTCCGCTGCTCGGCATCAGTCACCAGCGTGTATCGCAGCTCAGGCCTAAAGACCAGTCCGGCAGGTCCGCGGTGCCCGCCAAGAACTCGCGGTCCAAGGCCTCGAAGTTGGCTGCCCGCCGCCCTGAGGCCGTGTAGCTCTCCTTGGTTGAATGGGCCAGTCGCTGGCCGCGGAGCACGTGTGGGTGTGCTGGGGCCGCCCGAAGAAACCTTCTGTCTTCGGGCGGCCGCCGGACGCAGAAGTTACTTCTTGACTGTTTTGTTGTACTGGTCGATTTGGGGCTTGATGGAGTCTGCGGCGGCTTTCATGGCGGTGGCTGGGTCGGTGCCCAGGACTGCTTTTTCCAGGCCGTCTTCGGCGGCTTTGCGGGCTTGGGGCATGACGCCGAGGATGCAGCCGGAGGAGGCGTTGGTCGGTTTGGTGTTGTGGAGTTGGGTGATCGCGGTGGTGAACTGCGGGTACTGCGCCACCCACGCCTTGTCGGCGGGCTCGTCCAGCGCCTTCTTGTTGATGGGGAAGTAGCCCGTTCCGGTGTGCCAGGCTGCTTGCTGGGCGGGGGAGGAGGCGAACTTCACGAACTCCCACGAGGCGCGCTTCTCGGCGTCGGAGTGGCCGGGGCCGTCGATCCACAGCGACGCGCCGCCGATGATCGGACCGCCGGTGTCAGACGACGAAAGGTGCGGGAACGGCGCGGTCATGACCGTGAACTTGCCCTTCGCGGCGTCGATGTAGCCCCGCAGTGCACCGGTCGACTCCAGGTGCATCGCCGACGTACCGGACTTGAAGACGGCCTGCGCGTCGTCGGTCTTCTTGCCCGTGTTCGGCATCAGACCCTGCTTGACCATTTCCTGGTACCAGGTCGCGATCTTCACGCCCTGCTCGCCGTCGAAGTTCACCTTCGTCGCCAGGTCCTTGCGGCCGTTGTCGTTGTCGCAGTACGTCGTACCGGACTGGGCGATCAGCTGCTCCACGAACCACCCGTAGATCGCCGCGTTGAAGCCGTACTGGACGGTCTTCCCGCCCTGCTTGACGGTCAGCTTCTTCGCCGCCGCCATGATCTCGTCGAGGTTCGTCGGCGGCTTGTTCGGATCGAGGCCGGCCTTCACGAAGGCTTCCTTGTTGATGTACAGCAACGGCATCGACGAGTTGAACGGCATCGAGTTCAGTGCGCCGTCGATCGAGTAGTAGTTCGCGATGTTCGGCTCGATCGAGTCCAGCGTGTAGCCGTCCTTGTCGGCGAACTTCTGCACCGGCACGGTCTGCTTGGAGTCGATCATGAACCGCGACCCGATGTCGTAGATCTGTACGACCGAAGGCGTGTTGCCCTGCTGCACCGAGGTCTTGTACTTCGTGATCGTGTCGTCGTAGTCACCCTGGTAGACCGCGGTGACCTCGATTTTGCCGGAGTTCGCGGTGTTGAACGCCTTCACCAGCTTGTCGACGGCCGCGCCGTTCGCGCCCTTCATGCCGTGCCAGAACGTGACCTTCGTGACCCCGCTGGCCTTGTCGAGCGCGCTGGCGTCGGGCACGTCCTGCCCGCCGCTGCCGGAGTCCTTGGAATCCGAGGAGCCACCACAGCCGGCGGCGACCAGAGCCAGCACCGCCAGCAGTGAGGCGGCACCCGCCGTACGTCGGAGGGATCTCATGGGAACCAACCTTTCTAGCGAATCGCACCCGCGGTCAGCCCGCGGACGATGAAGCGCTGGCCGAAGATCACGATGGCCAGCGTGGGCAGGATCGACAGCGTGACGCCGGCCAGGATGAGTCCCGGGTCGGCGGCCTCCGCGTCGTTGAGCTGGCTGATGCCGATCTGCAAGGTACGGCGGGACGCCGTGTCGCCGATCAGCAACGGCCAGAAGAACTGGTTCCACGCGGACAGGAACACGTACAGCCCGACCGCCGTCAGCGCGGGCTTGTTCAGCGGCAGCAGGATCCGGCTGAGGAACCGCCAGTGCCCGGCGCCGTCGATCGTTGCCGCGTCGCGCAGTTCGACCGGGAACTGCAGGAACGACTGCCGGAGCAGGAACACCCCGAACGCGTTCGCCAGGAACGGCAGCACCAGCGCGATCATCGTTCCGGCGTACGTCTTGGTCAGTCCGTGCCCGTTGAACTCCCAACTCGTGATCGTCAGGTAGTTCGGCAGCACGATCGACTCCCAGGGCACCATCAGCGTGGCCAGGAAGAGCCCGAACAGCACGGTGCGTCCCCACATCTTCATGAAGACGAACGCGTACGCCGCCAGCACGCTGGTGAGCAGCTGCGACAGCGTGATGATCGACGTCTGCAGGATCGAGTTCAGGTACTGCTGCCCGATCGGCGTACCCGACGACGTCGCGCCCTTGTAGTTGCCGGTGAAGAGCCCGTGCGGGAAGAGATCCGGCGGGTACGACGAGATCTGGCCGGGGGACATGACCGACCCGGCGATGACGTAGTACACCGGGAAGATCACCAGCAGCGCGGCCCCGATCAGCACCACGTAGGTGGCGACACGACCTGTTCTCACTTGTAGTGCACCCGCCTCTCCAGGACGCCGAACTGGATCGCCGTACAGGCGAGCAGGATCAGCAGCAGCACGATCGCCTGGGCCGACGCGGCGCCGAAGTCGCTGGCGTTGTTCGCGAAGGCGGTGTGGTAGATCGAGTAGACGAGCGTCTTGGTCGACTGCTCCGGGCCGCCCTCCGGCGTCAGGATCTTGATCTGCCCGAAGCCTTGCAGGGACTGGATCGTGGAGATCACGACCAGGAAGAACAGCTGCGGGCCGAGCAGCGGGATCGTGATGTACCGCGACGCGCGGAACCCGCCGGCGCCGTCCAGCGTGGCGGCCTCGTTGATCTCGGTCGGGATCGCGCCGATGCCCGCGGACAGGACCAGCACGTTGTAGCCGATGCTCATCCAGACCGTGGTGATGGCGACGCTGATCAGCGCCCAGGACGGATCGGTCAGCCACCCGATCCGGTCGACGCCGAATCGGCCGAGCAGGCCGTTCGCGAGCCCGATCGCCGGGTTGTAGATGGTGGCGAAGATGACCGAGGCGCTGGCGACCGAGAACGCGAACGGCAGCGCGAAGGCGGTCCGGAAGATCCGGATGCCCTTGATGTGCTGCTCGAGCAGCAGTACGACGACCAGCGCGCCGAGCACGCCGGGGATCACGGTCAGCAGCACGAACGCGAACGTCACCCAGAGGATGTGCCGGAACTCGGCCGAGCCGAGCATGTCCTTGTAGTGCTGCAGTCCGACGTACGCGTCCGGCCGGCCGAACAGGTCCGAGCCGTGCAAAGACAGCGAGACGGACTTGCCCAGCGGCCAGATGATGAACAGCGCGAACACCACCAGGCAGGGGACGAGCATCAGCCAGGACACCAGCGAGACCGGTGTCGGGCGGCGGCCGGCACGCGCCGGTACTGAGTTGGTAGTCAATCGCTCACCTCCAGTAAAAGCGCAGTCTTGCACCGCTTGAGGCCTCTGTACCCGGGGCACGCTAGGCTGAGCGCCCGTGAAGGTCTTGGTGATCGGCTCCGGTGGCCGCGAGCATGCTCTGGCCTGGGCGCTGGCCCAGGATTCGGAGGTCGAGCAGGTCGTCGCGGCCCCGGGCAACCCTGGCATTGCCGTGTTGCGTCCGGCGTACGACGGGCAAACGATCGTTTGCCGTCCGGTGGACATCTCGGACCACGACGCGGTCGTCGCGCTGGCCCGGGAGCTGGACGTCGACCTGGCGGTCGTCGGACCCGAGGCGCCGCTGGTGGCCGGCCTGGCCGACCCGCTGCGGGACGCCGGGTTCGCGGTCTTCGGACCGTCCCGGGAAGCCGCGCAGATCGAGGGCTCGAAGGCGTTCGCCAAGGACGTGATGGCCGCCGCGAGCGTGCCGACCGGCCGGGCGTACGTATGTACCACGCCCGAGGAGGCCGCGACGGCGATCGACGCGTTCGGGCCGCCGTACGTCGTGAAGGACGACGGGCTCGCCGCGGGTAAGGGTGTGGTCGTCACCTCGGACCGTGAGGCAGCGCTCGCCCACGCGGCCGAGTGCGACCAGGTGCTGATCGAGGAGTTCTTGGACGGCCCCGAGGTGTCGCTGTTCGCGATCACCGACGGGACGACAGTGCTGCCGATGCAGCCGGCGCAGGACTTCAAGCGCCTCGGCGACAACGACGAAGGCCCGAACACCGGCGGGATGGGTGCCTACACACCGCTGCCGTGGGCGCCGGACGACCTCGTCGCCGACATCACCGAGCACGTCCTGCAGCCGACGATCGACGAGCTCCGCCACCGCGGTACGCCGTTCAGCGGCCTGCTGTACGCCGGTCTCGCGCTGACGTCGCGCGGTGTCCGCGTGATCGAGTTCAACTGCCGCTTCGGCGACCCCGAGACGCAGGCGCTGCTGCCGATGCTGAAGACCCCGCTGGGCGGCCTGCTGTACGCCGCCGCCACCGGAAAGCTTGCCGACCACGGTGCCCTGAGCTGGCGGAACGCTTCGGCGGTGACCGTGGTGGTCGCCGCGAAGAAGTACCCGGCCAGCCCGCGCAAGGGCGACGCGATCACGGGTGTCGAGCAGGCCGAGAACGACGACGTCCGCGTCTTCCACGCCGGTACGGCGCTCGACGGCGAGGAACTGGTCACGGCAGGCGGCCGCGTCCTCGCGGTGAGCGCCGTCGGCAAGGACCTCGCCGAGGCCCGCCAGCGCGCGTACGCCGCCGTCGGTCAGATCCGGATCAAGGGCTCCCAGCACCGCACCGACATCGCCCTCAAGGCCGAGCGCGGCGAGATCACCGTCTGAGCTTCGGCGAGACCCCTCGACACGACAGAACCGCCGGCCCAGGCGTGGCCGGCGGTTCTGTCTGTCGTGGGGGTCAGACGGTGTGTGGCGTCGGACCCGCCAGCTTCGGCAGCACCTCGGCGTTGGCGGGCGCCGTCCGCAGGTGGGCGTAGCCGAGGATCGAGAGGATCAGCAGCAGCCCGGCCGCGGCGAAGGCGGCGATCCCGGCGATGAGGGCGATCTGCCCCATCTTCCAGAAGGCGTACGCGTTGAGCAGCAGGCCCCGCAGGGTCTCACCGCGGAAGGCGGTCTGCACCTGGCCCGCGAGCTTGGTGTCGTTCGGGTTGGCCCGCGACTCCTCGGACAGCTGGGCGTAGGTCTTGCCGCCGGCCAGCTCGTTGATGTGGACCTTGATGTAGTGGTTGGCGTAGGCCTCGGCCTGGGCGCCGTTCACCAGCTGCTGGCCGGCGTACTGGGACAGGTACGGCTTGACGGCCGGGTCCTCCAGGGACTCGCTGCCGGCCTTCGGGAAGTAGACCTGCTGGGCGGCGAGCTGGTCGTGGACCTGCGTGTTGACGAAGGAGTGTGCCCACAGCAACAGACCGCCGGCGGCGACCAGGACGATCGCGAGCACGAGTCCGGCTGAGGTGAGCAGCGCGTCGAATGTCTTGCGGCGCATGGCGGGTTCCTTTCGGGCCGCGGACTGTGACGCCGCGGTAGGTGGATCTTCTGTACTTCGAGTGTTCGCCACCGGCCCGCGCCGCCGCCATGCACCGAAGGGCCCGTAGCCGGGGGCCCATGGACCCGAATTCGGCGGGTCTCTTCGCCCGTCTGAACCTCAGATGTAGCCGCTGCCGGTCGTCGGGCCGAGCGTGCCGTCGATCGTGTTGTCCCGCACCGGCTTGAACGGATCGATCCTCGGCATCGCCGGCAACGGGTGCTCCAGCATGTCCCGGAGCCGCTCGTCCTCGATTCCCGGTACGCCGAGCACCGCAACCCGCCGTACGCCGGTGCCGGGGTGCTGGAGCAGGTCGCGGTACGTCGGACTGAACCAGCGGAGCATCCGGAGCTGTCCCTTCGCGCGGACGGCCGCCTCGAGGTCCTTGACCGCCTCGGTGGCCGCGATCTGCGTGAGGAAGTCCGCCACGCCGAGACCGCTCTCCGGGACCAGCGCGAGCGCGGCCGCCTCCACCGGGTAGGTCGCGTCGGAGCGGACGAGCTTGACCCGCTGCCGCTTGTCCGCGACCTCCAGTCGGCCATCGGTGGCAAGCGCCACGAAGATCACCAGTGCAGCTCGTTCGGCGCCGCCGAGGAGCCAGGCGGCCTCATACGTGGTCAACTTGTTCATGTACACAGAGTGACTTTGGATAGGGTCACGAAAACAGGGAACCGGATCGCCGGGTCGGGGGTGTTGGTGGGTATGGAGACGGAGGGGCTGCGAGAGTTCTACAGCGCCCACCAGCCGCGGCTGGTGGGGGTGATCTCGCTGCTGACCGGGTCACGTGCCGAGGCCGAGGACATCGTCCAGGAGGCGTTCGTCCGGCTCGTGCCCCGCTGGGAGAAGGTGTCGCGGTACGACGCGCCGGAGGCCTGGGTCCGCCTGGTGGCCGTGCGGCTGGCCGCGAACAGGCACCGGGACGGCAATCGGTTCACGCAGCTGTTCCACCGGCTGCCGGCCGAACACGTCCCGGACCCCGCCGACCGGTACACCGGTGATCTCGAGCAGGCTCTCGCCGGCCTGCCGATGCCGACCCGGCAGGTCGTCGTCCTCCATTACGTCTGTGACCTGAGCGTGGCTCAGGTCGCGGACACGCTCGGTATCGCGGAAGGCACGGTCAAGTCGCGCCTGTCCCGCGCCCGGGACGCCCTGTCCGAATCATTGCTGTTGAGGAGTGACGACCATGCCTGATCTGGTGCCTGATCTGCGGGAGGACCTGCAGGCGCTGGCCGACCGCCGCGCCGCCGAGGCGGGAGGAGACTTCGACTCCGTTCTGACCACGGCCAAGACCCGCAAGCGCCGCCGGACCGCCGGTCTGACCGTGATCGCTGCGGCCGCTGTGGTCGGCGCTGTCGCGATCGTCCCGACGCTCCGCCCGGCCTCGAACACGCCCGTGGCCGACAGCCCGGTGCCCACGAACGCCGTGGTTCCGCCGTCGGTCGAGTCGGTGCCGTCCGCGCCGGCGATCCAGAAGGCCGGCCCGCTGGGCCTGAAGTCGGTGACCGCGCTGACCAAGAGCGCAGGCGGCCAGTTCGTCGCCTCGTTCCCGGACAAGCAGGTCCGCGCGGTGACGTTCTCGTTGTCGTCGGCGTCCAAGCCGGACGTCGCGCTGTACACGCTGGTCGCGAAGGTCCCGGGCGACGCGACCACGCCGTACGCGATCCGGATGACGGGTGAGATGGGGATGAGCATCCCGTCGTACCAGGGCACCGGCCCGTACACGCTGGCGATGCCGAAGGGTCTGCCGTCGGGCTCGTACCGAGTGTGCACGCTGTCCGGCCCGCTGCTGTGTGGTCTGGTCACCGTCGACTAGTAAGAGGTCGCGCGGAGCGGTGGTGCCTGCTGCGCGCCGCCCCGCGGGCACTGGGCGGCGTTGTCGTCGGTCGACAGGACTCCGTCCTGCCTCCCTCCTCCGCCTTGCCCAGCACTCCGCGGGACGACGCTCGCGACGGCACCACCGCTCCGCGCGACCTCTGAGCCGTCTGGGAGAATGGGGTTCGTGACCAAACCCCGCATCCCCAACGTTCTCGCCGCGCGCTACGCCAGTCTGTCGATGGCGGAGCTGTGGTCACCGGAGCACAAGATCGTGCTCGAGCGGAAGCTCTGGGTCGCCGTACTGAAGGCCCAGAGCCGGCTCGGGGTCGAGGTTCCGGACGGGGTCGTCGAGGACTACGAGCGGGTGATCGACCAGGTCGACCTGGCGTCGATCGCGGACCGCGAGCGGGTCACGCGGCATGACGTGAAGGCGCGGATCGAGGAGTTCAGCGCGCTCGCCGGGCACGAACACATCCACAAGGGGATGACGAGTCGTGACCTGACCGAGAACGTGGAGCAGCTCCAGATCCGCGCCGGCCTGGAACTGGTCCGGGACCGTGCGGTGGCGATCGCCGTACGGCTGGGCCAACTGGCGGCCGACCACGCGGCGCTGGTGCTGACCGGGCGCTCCCACAACGTGGCCGCGCAGGCGACCACGCTGGGCAAGCGGTTCGCATCGGCCGCCGACGAGCTGCTGGTCGCGATCGCCCGGATCGAGGAGCTGATCGAGCGGTACCCGCTGCGCGGGATCAAGGGCCCGGTGGGTACGTCGCAGGACATGCTGGACCTGTTCGGCGGTGACCCGGCCAAGCTGGAGGAGCTGGAGCAGGACATCGCCCAGCACCTCGGGTTCAGCCACACACTGACGAGCGTCGGCCAGGTGTACCCGCGATCTCTCGACTACGAGGTCGTGTCCGCTCTGGTGCAATTGGCCGCGGGGCCGTCGAGCCTGGCGACCACGATCCGGCTGATGGCCGGGCACGAGCTGGTCACCGAAGGCTTCAAGGAGGGCCAGGTCGGCTCCTCGGCGATGCCGCACAAGATGAACACCCGGTCCTGCGAGCGGGTCAACGGCCTCGCGGTGATCCTCCGCGGGTACGCGTCGATGGCGGGCGAGCTGGCCGGCAACCAGTGGAACGAGGGCGACGTCTTCTGTTCCGTCGTACGGCGGGTTGCGTTGCCGGACGCGTTCTTCGCGCTGGACGGGTTGTTCGAGACGTTCCTGACCGTGCTGGACGAGTTCGGGGTGTATCCGGCGGTCGTCGCCCGCGAGCTGGAGCGGTACCTGCCGTTCCTGACTACGACCAAGGTGCTCATGGCCGCGGTGAAGAACGGCGTCGGCCGGGAGACCGCACACGAGGTGATCAAGGAGCACGCGGTCGCCACCGCGCTCGACCTGCGCAAGGGTCTCGCGGCGAACGACCTGTTCCATCGCCTCGGCGCCGACGGCCGCCTCGGCCTCACCGAGGAGCAGATCGTCGGCATCGTCGGCGAGCCGCTGTCCTTCACCGGCGCGGCCGTCGCCCAGGTCGCCGCGGTCGTCGCCAAGATCGACGAACTCGCCAAGCGCTACCCGGAAGCGGCCGCCTACACCCCGGGTGACATCCTCTAACTCGTGTTCGCACCGCTCACCTGGTTCCTTGTCGCGTTGGCGCTGCTTGCGATGGTGTACGCCGTTGTGCTGGCGGCGCGGGACAAGCGGATCGACTGGACCGTGCTCGGCGCGGTCGGGGTTATCGAGGTCGGGCTGGTCGCGCAGCTGGTCGTCGGGATCGTGCAGTACGCCGGGACCGACCGGGACGTGTCCGGACCGTTCTTCATCGGGTACCTGATCGGGTCGCTGATCATCCTGCCGATCGGGGCGTTCTGGGCACTGGCCGAGAGCAGCCGGTGGGGAGCCGGCGCGCTGGCCATCGCGTGTCTGGTGATTCCGATCCTCGAGCTGCGGCTGCACGACCTGTGGGCGGTCTGACATGACCGATCCAGGGGCCACGAAGCACGGGCCCGGACGGATCCTGATCGCGGTGTACGGCGTGTTCGCGCTGGCCGCGACCGCGCGGGCCGGCGTACAGATCGCGACCAAGTTCGGCGACGCCCCGATCGCGTACCTGTTGTCGGCCGTTGCCGCGGTCATCTATTGCGCCGCGACGTTCGCGCTGGCGAAGGCGACCGTGGTGTCGCGCAAGGTCGCCACGGCCGCGATCGCGGTCGAGCTGGCCGGCGTGATCGCGATCGGCGCCTTCAGCTACGCCGTACCCGACGACTTCCCGGACGCGACCGTGTGGTCGCACTTCGGGCAGGGGTACGGCTTCGTGCCGCTGGTGCTGCCAGTCCTTGGTCTGCTCTGGCTCCGTCGCACCCGGTAGGTCCCAGGAAACTGCCAGCCACGCACAGGGGCTGACTCAGGTTCACCGGACAGCATCGGTGACATGCAGATTCCAGGTCATCCTCGGGTCGAGATCGTCGTACCCGTCAAGAACGAGGAACACGACCTCGGACCGAACATCAGACGGTTGCGGGAGTTTCTCGACACCGCCTTCCCGTTTCCGGCCGAGGTCTGCATCGCGGACAACGGAAGTACGGACGCGACCTATGAGATCGGTACGCTGCTCGCCGCCGAGCTGCCCGGGGTCCGGGTGGTCCGGCTCGAGCAGTCCGGGCGCGGCCGCGCGCTGAAGCAGGTCTGGTCCGCGAGCACCGCCGAGGTGCTCGCCTACATGGACGTCGACCTGTCCACCAACCTGAACGCGTTGCTGCCGCTGGTCGCGCCGCTGCTCGCCGGGCACAGTGACGTTGCCATCGGCACCCGGTTGGCGAAGAGCTCCCGGGTGGTCCGGCGGCCGAAGCGGGAGTTCATCTCGCGCTCGTACAACCTGTTGCTACGGGCAACCTTGAATGCGCATTTCTCCGACGCGCAGTGCGGGTTCAAGGCGATCCGCGCCGACGTGGCGCGCGAGCTGCTGCCGCTGGTGGAGGACACCAGTTGGTTCTTCGACACCGAGCTGCTGGTGCTCGCCGAGCAGGCCGGGCTGCGGATCCACGAAGTCCCGGTGGACTGGGTCGACGACCTGGACTCCCGGGTCGCGATCGCGAAGACGGTGGGCGAGGACCTGCGGGGGATCGCCCGGCTGATGCGCAACCGCGTCGACCTGGAGGCCATCCGGCAGAAGTACGGCCGGCCGCGCATTCTCGATCCTCGTACGGCGTTGGCCGCGCGGGTCCTGCGGTTCTGCGCGGTCGGGGTGCTGAGTACGGCGGCGTACGCGCTGCTGTATCTCGTGCTGCGCCAGGGCCTGCCGGCCCAGGTCGCGAACCTCCTGGCGCTGCTGATCACCGCGGTCGGCAACACCGCGCTCAACCGACGGATCACGTTCGGGGTGCGCGGGATCGAAGGCCGCTGGCGGCATCACCTGCGCGGCCTGGTCACCTTCGGGATCGGCTGGAGCCTGACCGCAGCGTCGCTCTGGCTCTTGCATACCGCGGTGTCCGCGCCTCACCAGGCGGTCGAAATCACGGTCCTGACCATCGCGAACCTGGCCGCCACCGTCGTCCGGTTCAGCCTCTTCCAGGCCTGGGTCTTCGACGACGACGCCCCCACTTTGCCCGCTTTCGAACCCCCAGCGGTTCTCGACCAGACCCGGAGCAACTGACATGGCAACCCTCACCGATCCCGTCGAGGCGACCAGACCTCGCGCGATCACAACGCAGTACACGCTGGGCAAGGACAAGGTCCTGTACGGCGGCCTGCTGGCGTTGACCGCGATCGCGTACCTGTGGGGCCTGTCCAAGAACGGCTACGCGAACGAGTACTACGCCGCCGCGGTGCAGGCCGGGTCGACGAGCTGGAAGGCCTGGTTCTTCGGGTCGCTCGACTCCTCCAGCTTCATCACCGTCGACAAGACGCCGGCCTCGCTGTGGGTGATGGGGCTGTCGGGGCGGATCTTCGGCTTCAACACCTGGAGCATGCTGGTACCCGAGGCCCTGATGGGCGTCGCGAGCGTCGGCTTCGTGTACGTCGCCGTACGGCGCTGGTTCTCCGCGAACGCCGGCCTGCTGGCCGGAGCGATCCTCGCGATGACGCCGGTCGCCGTCCTGATGTTCCGGTTCAACAACCCGGACGCGCTGCTGATCCTGCTGCTCTGCGCCGGTGCGTGGGCGGTGACGCGGGCGATCGACTCTGTGAAGCACTCGGCGCGATGGATGATCCTGGCCGGTGCGCTGGTCGGGTTCGGGTTCCTGACGAAGATGCTGCAGGCGTTCCTGATCCTGCCCGCGTTCGGGATCGCGTACCTGGTCGCGGGGAAGCCGGCGGTGGGGAAGCGTCTCCTGCACCTGGTGCTGGCGACGGTTTCGCTGATCGTGAGTGCCGGCTGGTGGGTCGCGATCGTCGAGCTGATTCCGGCCTCGGCGCGACCGTACATCGGCGGGTCGTCGACGAACAGCATTCTCGAGTTGACCCTCGGCTACAACGGCCTCGGTCGATTGAACGGCAACGAAACCGGTTCGGTCGGTGGCGGGGCTGGCAATCCCGGTTGGGGTGGTGCGGCCGGCGTACAGCGCCTGTTCAACGGTGAGTTCGCCTCGCAGATCGCTTGGCTACTGCCGGCGGCTCTGCTCGCGACGATCGTGCTGGTCGTTGCCTCGGGCAAGGCGCCGCGGACCGATCGGAAGCGGGCGTTCGCGTTGCTGTGGGGTGGCTGGCTGGTCGTCACCGGGTTGGTGTTCAGCTACATGCAGGGCATCATCCACAGCTACTACATGATCGCGCTGGCTCCGGCGATCGGTGCGCTGATCGGTGCGGCGATGGCGGTGCTCTGGAAGCGACGTACGGAATGGTTGCCGCGGACAACGTTGGCCGGTGGGATCCTGCTGACGGCCGGGTGGAGCTTCGCGCTGCTGAACCAGACGCCGACGTGGCAGCCGTGGTTGCGCGGGGTGGTTCTGGCCACCGGTGTGGTGGCAGCCGGGTTGCTGATGGTCCTGCCTGAGTTGAAGTTGCACCGTACGGCGGCTCGGCGGGCCGGGCTGTTCACGGCGGCACTGCTCACGGTGAGTGCGCTGGCCGGTCCGACGGCGTACTCGGTCGCGACGATCAATACGGCGCACGCCGGTGCTCTGCCCTCCGCCGGCCCGTCAGGCGCCGGTGGCATGGGTGGCATGCGCGGTGGCTTCGGCGGCCGGATGGGTACGCCGCCTGGCCAGACCGGCACCGGTACGCCGCAGCAGCCGGGGACCGGGACTACGCAGCAGGCTGGGCCTGGTGGTGGCGGGATGGGCGGGTTCCTTGGTGGTGGCGGGATCAGTGGAGTCTCCAACGAACTGGTGACGCTGCTGCAACAAGGTGCGAAGGGGTACACCTGGGCCGCCGCCGCAGTCACCGCGAACGGCGCCGCACCGCTGCAGATCGCGTCCGGCGAACCGATCATGGCGATCGGCGGGTTCAACGGGACCGACCAGGCGCCGTCGCTCGACGAGTTCAAGCAGCTGGTTGCCCAGGGCAAGGTCCATTACTTCATCGGTAGCAGTGGCGGCGGGATGATGGGCGGCCGCAACGGCACCTCCAGCGAGATCGCCACCTGGGTCAGCGAGAACTTCACCGCCCAGACCGTCGGCAGCACCACGGTGTACGACCTTTCCACCGGAACAGGAGCATGAAGATGACACAGTCCGCAGAAGCCCAGTTCCAGGCGGCGCAGGCCGCCCAGAACAACCCGGGCACCCCGGACCCCACAGCGCAGCAACCTGCGCCGCAGCAACCGACAGCGCAGCAACCGGCGGGGCAGCAACCGACGGGGCAGCAGCCTGAGGTGGCCAAGGGTGGTAGGCGGCCGAGCAATCTGGTGCTCGCCGGTGCCGGGTCGGTTCTTGCCGTGCTGGCTTTCCTCGGCGGCATGGCGGTCGGGCACTCGTGGGACGGCACGAGCAACCAGCAGGGCCAGTTCGGCGGCCCCGGTGGCGGCATGCGTGGCGGATTCCCCCAGGGCAACGGCCAAGGCACGCTCCCGGGGCAGGGTCAAGGCCAAGGCACGCAGCAAGGCCAAGGCACGCAGCAAGGCCAAGGCACGCAGCAAGGCCAAGGCACGCAGCAAGGCACCGGGACGCAGCAGATCCCGGGGCAGACCCAAACCAGCTGACCCGAGCCTGCCCCAGGCAGCCCGGCGGGCCCCGAGCGGACACTCGGCCCGCCGGGCGTGGCATCCCTACGACTTTGTGCACCAGATCCGTACGAGGCGGCGCGCAGCGCACGGATCTGGTGCACAAAGTGGGTTTTCTGGACGGTCGTCAGGCACGAGACGACACGCTGAATGGTTCACTTGCCCATCGGGAGGGGTAAGGATCGGGGCGTGGAATGGTCGAACGTCACCTGGTTCCTGACCGCGCTCGGAGCGGTCGTCGTACTGATCACGCGCGTCCGGCTCGGCGGGACTGTTGTCGACGGCACCGGTCACGGCGCAGGCCGGCACGGGTACTCCGCAACGCTGCTGCGGCTGCACACCGTGGTCGGAGTGATCACGCTGATCGGCTGGGTCGTTGCCCTGATCACCGGTCAGCGGGGGATCGCCCTGGTCGTACTGGCCGGCTGGTGGTTGCTGACGGTCATCGGATTGTTGCTTCTGGCCCGTTGGCTGCCGAGCGGCGGCAAGCACTCCGAGGATGCGCAGAGTGACTCCTGGGGTTCCGGTGCGGGCCTGTCCGTCCTCGGCCACGTGGGCATGCTGGTCGGCGTCGGCTATTTCACGTTCGTCGCGCTCACGGACCGTCTCTGAGTCCGGCGATCAGCGCCGTGACAGAGCGTCGTACGGCGGCCTCGAACGCTTCTGGTGAGAGCGTTGTGCCGGTCCCGGCGATCCGGTCGTACAGCAGTCCGTCCAGCATCGCGGCGACCGGCCACGCGGCCGCCTCCGGATCGGGTACGCCGAGTCCGGCCAGCAACCGCGCGAGCATCGCCCGCAACTGCCGCCCGCCCTCGACGATCGCGGTCCGCAGTTCCGGCTGACGGCTCGCCTCCAGCGACAACTCGTACCGCGCGACCAGATCGTCCGGACGACTCTGCGCGAGTCCCACCGTCATCGCCACCATCAGCTCAACCGGATCCGCGCCGGGCGGCGGCATCCCGGCCACGTCCCGGGTGAGCATCCGGCTCACGCACGCGGTGAGCAGGGCGTTCCGCGTCCGCAGGTAGTACGACGTGGAGCCCGGCGGCAGGCCCGCCTCGGCGTCGACGGCGCGGTGGGTCAGCCCGCGCAATCCGCGGGTCGCGACGAGATGGATCGCCGCGTCCGCGATCGCGTCCTGCCGATCCGCGCCCCGCGGAGCCTGCTTCGTCACGTCGCACAGTCTCGCACTTCCCAGCCTGACTCTACAGATGTAGAGTCAGTGACATGAGTACGGCGATCGTGGTCGGGGCGGGTATCGGAGGGGTCATGGCTGCTGTCGCGCTGCAACGGCGCGGCTGGCAGGTCACAGTGCTGGAGCGCGCTCCGGAGCTGGGGGAGGTCGGGGCCGGTATCTCGGTCTGGCCGTCGGCGGTCGCCGTGCTCGAGGAGCTCGGGATCAAGGGGGTCGAGAAGGCGTCGGTGCAGTCCAAGCCGGCCGGGATGCGCAAGCCCGACGGTCGCTGGGTGGTCGGTGCGGCCGATCTCGGCATGGAGCTCCCGGTGATGATCCACCGCGCGCAGCTGCACGACCTGATCACGGCCGAGTTCGGCCCCGCGGTGACGGTCCGGACCGGGTACGACGTACGGACGGTGACGCAGGATGCGGACGGGGTCACGGTCAACGGTGAGCTGCGGGCGGAGCTGTTGGTGGCCGCCGACGGGATTCGGAGCGGGGTGCGTGGAGCGCTGTATCCGCAGTACGCAGGACCGCGGTACTCCGGGTTCACGGCGTACCGGGGTATCGCCGACGTGGACCTCGACGGCGGTGGCGAGACGTGGGGTCGCGGGAAGCTGTTCGGGTTCGCGCGGCTGATCGACGGGCGGTTCTACTGGTACGCGACCGCGAACCAGCCGGCCGGCACCAAGAGCGAGCCGACGGTGTTCGAGAGCTGGCACGATCCGCTGCCGCGGTTGATCGCGAGCAGCGAGAAGATCCTGCAGAACGACATCTACGACCTGACGTTGCCGCTGGTGCCGTTCGCGCAGGGGAGGGTGGTGCTGCTCGGCGACGCGGCGCACGCGATGACACCGAACCTGGGCCGCGGCGCCTGCTCCGCGATCGAGGACGCGGGTGCGCTGGCCCGGCACGTCGGACGGACCAGCGATCTGCCGGCGGCGCTGACGGCGTACGACGCCGAACGACGGCCCGCGACGACCAAGCTGGTGAAGCGCTCCCGCAGCGTCGGCCGCCTCGGCCAGACCGAGAACCGACTGCTCTGCACGATCCGTGACGCCTTGTTCGCCGTCGGCGGGAAACTGGTGGCCCTGCGGGCCCGTAGGTAGGCGGATGGAACAATCAGGCCCGTGACCACACTTCCGCAGGCGCCTGAGATTCCCGGTGCGAAGCACCTCCACTCCGGCAAGGTCCGGGACCTGTACGAGCTCGAGTCCGGCGACCTGCTGATGGTCGCGACCGACCGGATGAGCGCCTTCGACTGGGTCCTGGAGTCGGTGATCCCCGACAAGGGGAAGGTGCTCACCGCGATGAGCCTGTGGTGGTTCGAGCAGCTGGACGTGCCGAACCACATCATCTCCACGGACGTGCCGGCCGAGGTCGCCGGACGGGCCGTGGTGTGCGAGAAGCTCGCGATCTACCCGGTGGAGTGCGTGGCCCGCGGGTACCTGAGCGGCACCGGCCTGGTCGACTACAACGCCACCGGCGCGGTCTGCGGGATCCCGCTGCCGGGCGGCCTGGTCGAGGGCTCCCGCTTCGACGCCCCGATCTTCACGCCGGCCACGAAGGCCGAGCTCGGCGAGCACGACGAGAACGTGTCGTACGACGTGGTGGTCGCGACCGTCGGCGCGGACACGGCGGCTGTCCTGCGGGACACCACGCTCGAGATCTACACGACGGCGCGGGCGATGGCCGAGGAGCGCGGGATCATCCTGGCGGACACGAAGTTCGAGTTCGGCGCCCGCGCGGACGGGACGCTCGTGCTGGCCGACGAGGTGCTGACCCCAGACTCGAGCCGTTTCTGGCCGGCCGACCAGTGGGCGCCGGGCAAGCAGCAGCCGTCGTACGACAAGCAGATCGTCCGCGACTGGCTGCAGTTCGAGTCCGGCTGGGACCGCACGTCCGGTGAGGCGCCGCCGCCGCTGACCGACGAGGTCGTCGAGCGGACCAGGTCGTCGTACATCGCGGCGTACGAACAGCTGACCGGGCGGAAGTTCGAGGGTTAGAACAGGCCCACGCCGAGCGCGAGCAGGATGAAGCGGGCGCTGCGGCCGACCAGGACCGACAGCGTGAACACGACGGTCCGCATCCGCGAGGCGCCGCCGATGAGTGCCACGCCGTACAGCGGTGGGATGCCGACGAACGCGCTCAGGAGCGTGACCGGGGCACCCCAGCGGCTGTCGCTCATGGCGTCCATGAGGCGTTTGCTGAGGTCGCGGTTCCACTGGACGAAGCGGCCCCAGCGGGTGTCCAGGTTGACCGGCTTGGGCTCCTTCTTGGTCTTGCGGGCCGCATATCCGGGTCGGTAGCGGACGGCGAGGAACATCGCGACCTTGCCGATGGTCTGCCCGATCGAGACGCCGACCGCGGCGACCACCGGGTTCAGGGCGTGCGTGGCGCCGAGCGCGAGGACGTACGCCTCCGCGTTCATGAACGGTACGACGGCGGAGCCGATGCCGAAGCCCACCGCCAGTGCCAGTTGCCACACCCACATGACACCGAGGCTAAGCGTGATCCCGGCCATTGCCACGGAACTCAGGCTCCCTTCCAGGGGTAGTCCAGGGTCCACCCTGTCATCGTGCCGCGTCCGGGGCGGCAGCGCGGCGGCCGCAGAGGATCTCGATCAGACGGTACGACGAGACCACCTTGACCCCGAGGGCCGCGATCGCGACGGCGTACGGCAGCCAGTGTGCGCCGGTCTGGCCGGCGACGATCAGCGACACCACCACGGCGCCGGTGTTCATCGCCTTGGCGGGCTTGGACCAGTTCCAGACGTAGATCGGCCGGTCCACCTTGTAGAAGTAGTTCGGGCTGAGCATCCACGGCCAGAGCAGAAACGAGAACGTCAGCATGGTGTCCAGTACGCCGAACTGCGCCAGGTAGATCGCCAGCGGCCCGATCGTGTCCGGGTACGTCGCCATGAACGCGGCCGCCAGCAGGAACGAGCAGGCCCGGTCGCAGATGATGTCGAACACCGCACCGGACAGCGACTCCTCGTTCCGGCGGCGCGCCACCCAGCCGTCGAGACTGTCGCCGAACCAGTAGGCGACGTACCCGATCACCAGCCAGAGCAGCTCACCGGTCTGGAACGCATACGTCGCGAGCGCCATCGCGACCACGGTCCGCACCAGCGTGATCCGGTTCGGTAACGCGAGCAGCAACGCTGGTCGGACCGCCAGAGGTGTCGAGGTCATCAGGCCGCCCTTAGGTTCTCGGGATCGAGTGCGTCCCGGAGTTGGTTGCGAAGCAGGAAACCGGCGGCGGTGCCGCCGAGGTGACCGAGGAGCCAGCCTGCGATCGTCAGGATCGCCGCGAGCAGCAGTGTCCCCGGCTCGAACGGCTCGACCGCACCGCCGGCTACTCGGTTGATGCCGATCACGGTGCCGAACAGCAGACCGGCGGCCAGCGCGGGAGCCGCGACCAGAGTCAACTGGCGGCGAATGACCCGGCGGAGGAACGGCAGGTCCACACCCAGCGCGGTCAGGCTGGCGAACTGGCGGCGCTGGTCGACCAGTTGGTCCGCGACACCGACGATCAGCGCGGCCATCGCGGTCAGCACGATCAGAACGAGTCCGGCGATCGTCAGCCCGAACCCGGTGTCGTAGAACGTGTGAGTACCGTCCAGCTGGGCGTCGGCCTGGACGTCGGCGATCCCGTTCACCATGGTGCCGACGAGGAAGCCGCAGCACCCCAGCAGCATGCAGATCCGGGAGGCGGGCCGGGAGTCGGTCACCAGGCGGAGGCCGGTGAGCAGGTTGGCCGGGTCGCCGGACCGCTGCAGCCGCCGCCCCAACCCGCGGATCCAGACTCCCGAGATGCTCAGGAAGAAGAGTGCCAGGCCGGCGAGCAGGATCGTGGACCCCACGTAGCCCGCGTAGGGCGAGGCGAGCAGGCCGAGCGCGATCAGTACCGGTCCAGCGATGATGCCGGTACGACGCTGCGCCGCGGACTGTGGTTGCCGCGACACGGGCCCGTCTCGGTGCAAGAGGCTTCCGATCACCGCCCCGGCCGCGGTCATCATCACCACCACCGGAATCCACAGGACCCCGTCCATCAGTTCTGCACCGGGCAGGACCCGAGCCATCAAGGGGAGTGTGCCGAAGAGCAGACTGAGGATCAGGTAGGCAGGTCCAGCGAGCAGTCCACCCGCCAGACCGGCAATGGCAGCGTCGGTGACGGTCAGCTGCCGCAGCTGCTTGCGTGACGCACCTGCCAGTCGTAGCGCAGTCAGCCGCCGCTCGCGGGCCGCCGTACCCAGTCGTAAGGCCTGGACCGCGAGGCCTCCGGTGAGTGCGGCCAGGATGATCAGGATCGCGATCAGCCCGGACCGGAGGCCGCTCTCGGCGACGTAGTTGCTGTAGACATCGTTGCTCAGCTCACCTTTGCCCAGGCGGGCGATGCGCAGTGCGCCGAGCAGCAAGGCTCCACTGAGTGCGAGCGCTGCAGTGGCCAGCTGGACCCGGCTGCGGTCCGCCGGCGTCCGTGAGCGCGCAAGCTGCACCAGCGTCTCCAGTGTCATCAGAGTGACACCTCGTGTTGGATCAGGCCGTCGCGCAGCCGGATCTCCCGGTTTGCCGACGCTGCCACCAGGTTGTCGTGGGTCACCATCAGCAGAGCGGCACCGCGGTAGCGGGCAGCCTCCAGCAGTACGTCGAGCAGCTCCTGGCCGGCCCGACTGTCCAAGCTGCCAGTGGGCTCGTCGGCTAGTACTACGGACGGACCGGTGACCAGTGCGCGCGCTACCGCAGCACGCTGCGTCTGGCCGCCGGACAGCTCGGCCGGAACCGCGTCGGCCTCATCAGCGATGCCCACCTGGTCCAGCCAGTTCATTGCGGCCTTGTGCGCCTCACCGCGCTCATGGCCACCCAGCAGGAGCGGTAGCGCCACGTTGTCGACCAGTGGCAGGTCCGGCACCAGCTGACCGAACTGCAGCACGATGCCGACCTTCGTACGCCGGAGCGCCGCACGCTGCTCTTCCGGCAGAGCAGCCAGGTCCTGGCCGTCCACGTGCACAGCACCGGCGTCCGGAGTGAGGATGCCCGCCGCGCAGTGCAGCAGCGTCGACTTGCCGCAGCCGCTCGCACCGGTCACCGCGACGACCTCGCCCGGCTTGAGCTGCAGGCTGACGCCGCGGAGGGCCGTGTTCCGCCGGTAGGCGTACTCGATTCGTTCCAGTTCCAGAGCAGCGTTCATCAGCGAGTCCCCCTCTGCTCGGAGATGCGGTCCAGTGCGCCGTCCAGCCAGCGCAGATCGGCGTCCAGGTGGGCCACGATGTACTCGCGGACCAGCGGCGAGGTCGGGTCGTCGTCGGCCGGAGTCTCCCGCAGCTCACGGATCCGGCGCAGGTGGCTGGCGCGCTGGCGGGCGAGGAATCCCGCGGCGTCGCCTCCGGTCCGGATCGCTGCCACGAGCTTCCGCAGTACCTCGTCGGCGCTTCCCCAGGCCGGCGGCACCGGGTCGTTGAGCCAGTCGCTCAGGTGGTCGCGGCCCTTGCTCGTCAGCGCGTAGACCGTCCGGTCCGGTCCGCCGCCGGAGGTCTTGTCGACGATCTCGACCAGTCCGTCGCGTTCCAGTCGCCCGAGGGTCGTGTACACCTGGCCGAAGGCGAGCGGCCGGCTGTCCGGGAACCAGGCGTCATGGCCACGCTTCACGTCGTACCCGTGCGCCGGGCCGGCGGACAGCAGCCCGAGAACGAGCTCAGCAGTGGCCATGGCCAGAACTATACATCGCGTGTATGTACTCAGTGAATAGTCCAGGATGCGGCAATCCACGCCGCGGTCGGTAGGATTCAGCCGTCACCCCGCAACGAACCTGGAGTAGTCAGTGGCTCGCGTTGTCGTCGACGTCATGCTCAAGCCCGAGATCCTCGACCCGCAGGGCAAGGCGGTGCACGGCGCGTTCGGCCGGCTCGGCTTCTCTCGTGTGGCCGACGTCCGGCAGGGAAAGCGCTTCGAGATCACCCTGGACGGTGAGGCGACCGAGGAGGCTGTGGCGGAGATCCGGAAGGCCGCCGACACGCTGCTGGCCAACCCGGTCATCGAGGACTACACGCTGCACGTGGAGAACGGCCAAGAGGACGCGCAGTGAAGATCGGGGTCGTCACCTTCCCGGGCTCGCTGGACGACGCCGACGCCCGCCGCGCGGCGGCAGTGGCCGGTGCCGAGGCGGTCGCGCTCTGGCACGGCGACGCGGACCTGCACGGTGTGGACGCGGTCGTCCTGCCCGGCGGGTTCTCGTACGGCGACTACCTGCGCGCCGGTGCCATCTCCCGGTTCGCGCCGGTGATGGAGACCATCATCAAGCGGGCCGGCGAGGGGATGCCGGTGCTCGGCATCTGCAACGGCTTCCAGGTGCTGTGCGAGTCGCACCTGCTGCCGGGCGCGCTGATCAAGAACCACCACCGCAAGTTCGTCTGCAAGGACCAGGCGCTGCGGATCGAGAACAACAGCACTGCGTGGACCAGCGACTACGACGCCAACCACGAGATCACCATCGTGCTGAAGAACCAGGACGGTTCGTTCGTCGCCGACGAGGCGACGCTGGACCGGCTGGAGGGTGAAGGCCGGGTGGTGGCCCGCTACCTGGGCAACCCGAACGGCTCCTACCGTGACATCGCCGGGATCAGCAACGAGCGCGGCAACGTGGTCGGCCTGATGCCGCACCCGGAGCACGCCGTCGAGACACTCACCGGCCCGACCACGGACGGCCTGGGCTTCTTCACCTCGGTGCTGAAGGCCGTCGTCGCTTCCTGATGAGGTTCACGCGGGCGCGGCGGCTCCTGGCCCGCACCCTCATGCTCACCGCCGCGGTGGTCCTCGCCGGTACTGGTACGGCGGCCGCGCAGCCCGCTGACCTGTACGCGAAGGTCGTGGTGATCGGCGTACCCGGGCTGACCTGGAGTGACGTGAAAGCGTCCCCGGAGCTGACTGCTCTGGTGGACCAGTCGCACGTAGGTTCGATCTCGGTGAAGACCGCCGGCCCGCACACCTGTCCGATCGACGGCTGGCTGACGATCAGCGCCGGTACGCGCGCCTGGGGCAACGTCCCGGACCAGCCCTGCGGCGACCTGCCCGCGGTGACCGGCAGCAAGGTGGCCGACTGGCAGACGTACGTCGACCGTCAGGCCGAGCACCACACCGGCGCCCCGATCGGCCGCTTGGGCATCAGCCGCGACCGGCTCTGTGGATTCGGGCCGGGCGCAGCGATCGCGGTGGCAAAGCCGGACGGCACGGTCGCCAACTGGAGTCCGGACTTCGATGCGACCAAGCTGGCGAGTACGGCGTGTGGCGATGCGATCGTCGACGCCGGAGCCATGCCGTTGCGTGAGGGCCGCGACCAGGCGCGCAAGCAGGTCGCCGACCTGGTGGCGCGGGCTCGGGCCGCCGATGGCTGGGTGTTGCTTGTCGGCGTCGGCCAAGAGACAGCCGACGCGCATCAGCAAACCCTGGTGGCGATGCAGCTCCCGCCGGACAATGGTCCGCGCTGGCTGACCAGCGACTCGACCCGCCGGCCGGGCATGATCCAGCTGACCGACATCACGGCGACGGTCCTGCGCAGTGAGGCCAAGTCGGTGGACCCTGCCGGATCCGAGAAGGCAGGACCGCTGGACGGTGCCGAGATCCACTTCACCGGTGACCTGCACACGAACGCCGCGGCGGTGATCGACGACCGTCTCGATGCCAATCAGCGGTTCGAGCAGCCACGGCCGGTGTTGTTCGCAGTGGCGTTGACGATCGTCGGTGCCGAGGTGCTCGCGCTGGTGTGGTTCCTGCTCAGGCGCAGCCCGGCGTCGCGTCGTACCGCGGTGTTCACGCTGCTCCTCCAGGGCGGGTTCTACATCGCGGTCTTCCTGGCCCAAGCGACCGTCTGGTGGCGGTGGCCGTCGCCTGGGTTCTCGTTGTACGCCGTGACGATCGGTATCAGTGCGCTCTCCGCAGTCCTCGCGCAGGTGTTCCTGAAGAGGTACGCGTACCTCGGGCTCGCGTTGGCGGCGTACCTGCTCTTGCTGTTGGACGGCGTGCTCGGTACGCCGATGCAGGTCGGCAGCATGTTCGCCGACGGACCTGTGATCGGCGGGAGGTTCTACGGCTTCGGCAACTCGACCTTTGCCACGCTGGCGGTCGGTGCGCTGGTCACAGCCGCGTGGGCCGCGCAGAAGCTGATCGACAAGAGCAGGGTTCAGGCCGCACTCGCAGTGCTGGCCATCGGTGGCGCTGCCATCATTGTGGACGGCAAACCGGGCTGGGGTACCGACTTCGGCGGCATCGTCGCGTTGACTCCGGCAGTGCTGCTGATGGCTTGGCTGACCTGGAAGGGCAGCATCTCACTGCGCGCGCTGATCGGAGTGGGCCTGGCCGGTGTGCTGGCGGTGTCCGCGGTCGCCTTCCTCGATTTCCTGCGTCCGCCCGAGCAGCGCAGCCATTTCGGCACGTTCGTGGCGCGGCTCCTCGACGGCGACGTGAGCGACGTACTGATCCGCAAGCTGCAGATGGCGGTCCAGTTCTTCAGTGGACCGGCCGGCTGGGCCATGCTCGCCGCCGTCATCCTCCTGATGCTGGCCACGGTCCTGCCGCAGCGCGTGCCGTCGGAGTCCTACCGTGAGTTCTACAGCAGCCTGCCGATGGTCCGGCCAACGCTGCTGGCCATGTCGACCTGTGGTGTCGTCGGCATGCTTCTGAACGACGCCGGTGTCGCACTGCCCGCGATCATGGCCGGTTTCGCCGTCCCACTGCTGGTGGCCCATCTGATGGCTTCTCACCAGCCCGCTACCGTTTCACCTGAGTCCCACCTAGTGCAGGAGTCGTAACGTGTCCACCGACACCGTCAGCAACGCTACGAGTACCCCGGACCTCGAGCAGCCGTGGGCTGAGCTCGGGCTGAAGCCGGACGAGTACCAGCGGATCCGGGACATCCTCGGGCGGCGCCCGACCAGCTGCGAGCTGGCGATGTACTCGGTGATGTGGAGCGAGCACTGCTCGTACAAGTCGTCCAAGGTGCACCTGAAGCGCTTCGGCGAGATCCCGCAGGAGACGCCGGCCGGGAAGATGCTGGCCGGTATCGGTGAGAACGCCGGTGTCATCGACATCGGCGAGGGGTACGCCGTCACGTTCAAGGTCGAGTCGCACAACCACCCGTCGTACGTCGAGCCGTACCAGGGCGCGGCGACCGGGGTCGGCGGCATCGTCCGCGACATCATCGCGATGGGCGCCCGCCCGGTCGCGGTGATGGACCCGCTGCGCTTCGGCCCGCTGGACGCCCCGGACACCAAGCGCGTGCTGCCCGGAATCGTGTCCGGCGTCGGCGGCTACGGGAACAGCCTCGGGCTGCCGAACATCGGCGGCGAGGTCGTCTTCGATCCGACGTACCTGGGCAACCCGCTGGTGAACGCGCTCTGCGTCGGCGTGATGCGGCACGAGGACCTGCACCTCGCGAACGCGACCGGCGTCGGCAATCAGATGATCCTGTACGGCGCCAAAACGGGCGGTGACGGTATCGGCGGAGTGTCGGTGCTGGCGTCGGAGACCTTCGCTGAGGGCGGCCCGACCAAGCGTCCGGCGGTCCAGGTGGGTGACCCGTTCATGGAGAAGCTGCTGATCGAGTGCACGCTCGAGCTCTTCGCCGCGAACGTCGTCGAGGGCATCCAGGACCTCGGCGGCGGCGGCCTGTCGTGTGCGACCTCCGAGCTCGCGAGCGCGGGCGACGGCGGCATGCGGGTGTCGCTGGACAAGGTGCCGCTGCGGGACGCCTCGCTGTCGCCCGAAGAGATCCTGATGAGCGAGTCGCAGGAACGCATGATGGCCTGCGTCACTCCCGAGAATGTCGAGGCGTTCCTGAAGATCTGCGAGAAGTGGGACGTCCAGGCCGATGTGATCGGTGAGGTGACGGACACGGGGCGGCTGGAGATCGACTGGCACGGCGAGCGGGTCGTCGACGTACTGCCGGAGACCGTCGCGCACGAGGGTCCGGTGTACAACCGCCCGTACGAGCGGCCGTCCTGGCAGGACGAGCTGCAGGCCGACGGTGCCGAGAAGTTGCCGCGGGCAAGCAGCGGCGCGGAGCTGCGGGACACGCTGCTGAAGCTGGTCGCCTCGCCGAACCTGTGTGACAAGTCCTGGGTGACGGACCAGTACGACCGGTACGTGCTCGGCAACTCGGTGCTCGCGCAGCCCGAGGACAGCGGGATGATCCGGATCGACGAGACCAGCGGCCTCGGCGTCGCGTTGTCGACCGACTGCAACGGGCGGTTCGCCAAGCTGGACCCGTACACCGGCGCGAAGCTCGCGCTCGCCGAGTCGTTCCGGAACGTCGCGACCACCGGCGCCCGCCCGGTCGCGGTCACCGACTGCCTGAACTTCGGCTCGCCCGAGGACCCGGCGGTGATGTGGCAGTTCACCGAGGCGATCCGCGGCCTGGTCGACGGGTGCAAGGAGCTCGGCATCCCGGTCACCGGCGGAAACGTGTCGTTCTACAACCAGACCGGCGAGACCGCGATCCTGCCGACCCCGGTGGTCGGTGTGCTCGGCGTGATCGACGACGTCACCCGCCGTACGCCGATCGGGTTCACGCCCGAGATGGAGGGCCACCAGCTGTACCTGCTCGGTGAGACCGAGGAGGAGCTGTCCGGGTCCGAGTGGGCGCATGTCGTCCACGGCCACCTCGGCGGGCGGCCGCCGGCGGTGGACCTGGCGGCGGAGCAGCAGCTGGCCGACATCCTGATCAACGCGTCCCGCGACGGACTGATCGACGCGGCGCACGACGTCAGCGACGGCGGCGTCGCCCAGACGCTGGTCGAGTCCGCGCTGCGCGGTGGCGTCGGCGCGCGGGTGTGGGCCCCGGACGGTCTCGACCCGTTCCTGTTCCTGTTCGCGGAGTCGGCCGGCCGTGCGGTGGTCGCCGTACCGCGGACCGAGGAGGTGCGGTTCACCGACATGTGCACCGCCCGCCGCTTCCCGCACGCGAAGATCGGCGTCATCACCGGCGACACCCTCGACGTCCAGGACCAGTTCGAGGTCCCGCTGACCGAGCTGCGCGAGGCCTGGACGGCAACCCTGCCGTCCGTCCTCAACTGACGGTTGTGTGACCCGGGCGCCGCTGGTGCCCGGGTCACCTGGCCGTGGTTCGCCGCGGTGCGGATGTCAGCCGACCAGCGCCACCCGCTGGGTCGCCTCGGTCAGCACCTTGCTGAGTCCGGCCTGGTCCTGGGGACGACCGGCGACCGTGATCTCGATGTACGCGCGCCGGCCGTTCTCGTAGATGTCGACGAAGCGGGTGGTGACCCACCGCTGACCGCGGGCGCCGTCGCGGTAGGTGTAGGTGATCTGCGTGTAGGCGACGCGCGGCGCGTCCCAGACGACCTTCGACGCCGTGCTGCCGTTGCCGCGGTACTTCAGCTTGAAGCCGGCAACGCCGTGCAGAGCGTGGACTCGCTGGTCGGCGGCGCGGCTCGTGCTGACTTTGCCGCCGAGGCCGCCGTTCACGCGCAGCATCCACGTGTTCGAGCTGTCGGTGAACTTCGCCTGCTCCCGGCTGAGCTGGGAGAACTTCCAGCCAGTCGGCGCGTACACCGCGACGTTGCAGTTGCTCCCGACGCCCCAGCACTTGTAGCTGAAGTGCAGGCTCGCCGGCTTGAGCGCGGGCTTGACTGCAGGCTTGGCGTGCGTGGTGAAAGCGGCGGTCCGGGCCGGGACGGCGGCATCGCTCGGCGCGATCCCGAGGACCAGTCCCGCGGCGCCGATGATCGCGGCGCCGGCCAGAACGCGAGCGGTGAGGGTCTTCTTCATGGTTCTCGTCTCCATCGTCCAGGGGCTCCGTTCGGCCCGTCGAGATCAGAGATGGCTCGGTGGCGACGCGACGTTGAGTGCCGGATCTGTGATCAGCGTCTCCGCCGGACCCGGCAACCAAGTGCGCCCGATCCGGCGTCAGAAGACGCCTTCCGGGACGTCTGGCACACTCGGAGGGACGAGTGTGAGGTGAGGCGGATGGCGGAGCGGCGACCGGTGAAGCCGTCCGATCTGGTGGGGATGGCTGCGGCTGCGGGGCAGGAAGCGCGGGTGGTGGCGGCTCGGCGGCGGATGGCCGCCATCCGGCTGACCGACGAGGATCGGCGGGTTGTCGCGGATGAGCTGGCCGAGCAGTTCGCGATCGGGCGGCTGGACGAGGGGGAGCTGCATCGGCGCGTCGACCTGCTGAACACCGCGGTGACGCACGGCGAGTTGGAGCCTGCCTTGGCCGGGTTGCCGGTGTCCTCGTTGTACAAGCCGGCGGCCCGGCAGCCCGGGAAGTGGCGGTGGGCGGCGTTCGCCGGGGCTGTGTGGTTGGCGGTGCCGTTCGTGTTGGTGGGGTTGTTGTTGCTGGTGTTCGGGCGGGAGATTGCGGCGGCGATCTTCGGTGTACCTGCGGTGGTATGGGTCGCGTACGCGTACCGGTGGGCTTCCAAGCCGCGGCGGGAGTCAGGTTCCTAGGGTCGACTCACGGGTGATCAGCTGCGTGGGGAGTTCCAGTACGCCGTGGTGCGGCTTGCCGTCGATTGCTTCGAGCAGGAGCGTGGCCGCGCGGCGACCGAGGTCTTCCAGACGGAGGTCGACGGTGGTGAGCGGCGGGCGGCTGGCGAGCGCCATGACAGGCCAGTTGTCGTAGCCGGTGACCGCGATGTCCTCGGGAACCGAGTGGCCGAGTTCGCGAAGGCGATCGCAGACACCGCGGGCGATCTGGTCGCTGCCGCAGCTGATCGCATCCGGGTTCTGGCCCCCGGATCTGCTGAGTACCAGATCCGTGGCCTGGCGGCCCCAGCGTTCGCTCCAGTCACCGTAGAGCGGTTCGCCGCAGAGGGCGGTGCCGGCCGTTGCGGCGACGGCGTGGGCGCGTTCGGCGGCGGAGCGGTGGTGTGCAGGGCCGGTGACATGGGCGATGCGGGTGCGGCCGAGGTGCAGCAGGTGGGTGATCGTGGCGGCGGCGCCTCCCGCGTCGTCGACGATCACTGAGGCGTCGGTCGGATCGGTTGAGGCGGCGAGCGCGTAGACAACCGGCAGCGGTACGTCGATGCGGGTCCGCGGCTCGGTCCGGCGGCCGGTGACGACGATGCCGTCGACGCCGCGCGCGACGAGGGAACGTAGGTAGGTCTGCTCGCGCAGCGGGTCGTCGCGGGTGTCGCAGAGGACGGTCGCCAGCTCACCCGCGCTGAGCACGTCCTCGACACCGCGCATGATCGGGATGCTGAAGCGACCCGAGCTGTCGGTGGTCAGCAGTGCCACGGTGTACGTCCGGCCGGACGAGAGCGCACGACCGCGGGCATCTGGCGTGAACCCGAGCGTCGCGGCGGCCCGACGTACCCGGTCTCTGGTCTCCTGGCTCAGCTGGCCGGTGTTGTTGAGGGCCTTCGACGCGGTCCCGGCGGACACCCCGGCGAGCGCGGCAACATCCACCATCCGCACGCCTGGCCTCTTCATCCTTGTTTCCTCCCGGTCATTGGGCGAAGCGTAGCAGGATCGCCTGGAAACCTTGCTGACCTGGGCTTTGATCTTGACCGGCACCGTTGCCAGTCCTACGTTGTCAACGACGGAAAACGTGTGCGGTCTTTCCGTTGCAGTGATGTCGCTCCTGCCACTCGAAAGGCCCCACAGTGCCCGAACCAGCCTCTGCCGACGCCGCTCGACCGTCCGGACCGCCGGCTGGCCGCGGCGGGCACTACGTCCCACAGCGCGCCCCGCTCCGGCCGGTCCCGTTCCAGAAGCTCCCGCCCGGTGCGATCGAGCCGCGCGGCTGGCTGGCGCAGCAGCTCGCCTTGCAGGTCGACGGGCTCTGCGGCCGGTACGACGAGATCTCGGACTTCCTGGTGTACGAGACCAACGGGTGGGTCGACCCCGCACAGGGAGCCTGGGAGGAGCTGCCGTACTGGCTCCGTGGCTTCGGCGACCTCGGCTACGTCACGGGCGACAGCGGCGTACTGACCCGGACACAGCAGTGGATGGACGGGATCCTCGCGACCCAAGCAGCCGACGGATGGTTCGGTCCGGAGCGGTTGCGGACGTCCTTGGAGAACGGCCCGGACTTCTGGCCGGGTATGCCGCTGCTGGCCGCGTTCCGGTCCTGGTACGAGTACTCCGGTGACGAGCGGGTCATTCCGTTCATGACGAAGTACCTGCGGTTCCAGAACACTCAGCCGCCGGAGGTGTTCAACCGGTCGTGGGGTGCGTTCCGCTGGGGCGACAACATCGACAGCGCGTACTGGCTCTACAACCGCACCGGAGAGCAGTGGCTGCTCGACCTGGTGACGAAGATGCACAACGGGTCCGCGGACTACGTGAGCGGCATTCCCAACTGGCACAACGTCAACCTGGCACAGGGTTTCCGGGAGCCGCTGCAGTACTGGCTGCTGTCCGGGGACGTCAAGCACCGAGACGCGACGTACCGGAACTATGCGACGGTCATGGGGTTGTACGGCCAGTTCCCGGGTGGCGGGTTCGCTGGGGACGAGAACTCGCGGCCCGGGTTCGGTGACCCGCGACAGGGGTTCGAGACGTGCGGGATCGTCGAGCTGATGCACAGCTGCGAGCTGCTCATCCGGTTCACCGGTGACGTCGCGTGGACGGAGAGGTGTGAGGAGCTGGCGTTCAACTCGCTGCCCGCGTCGTACGACCCGCAGCAGCAGGTCATGCACTACATCACCTGTGCCAACAGCGTGCAGCTCGACGACCGGCCGAAGCACGGACAGTTCCAGAACCCGTTCCCGATGCAGTCATACAAGTACGGCGTACATCAGTACCGTTGCTGCCCGCACAACTACGGTATGGGCTGGCCGTACTACGTGCAGGAGCTCTGGCTGGCCACCACGGACAACGGGCTCGCTGCGTCGATGTATGCCGCCAGCAAGGTGACTGCGACGGTCGGAGCTGGTGAGACGGTCAGTGTCGTCCAGGACACGGAGTACCCGTTCTCGGACAGCATTGCGTTCACGGTGGAGACGCAGCGACCGGTCCGATTCCCCTTCTACTTAAGGCGTCCGGGGTGGGCGCAGGACGCCACTGTGAAGGTCAACGGACAGCAGGTGCAGACGCCTGGTGACTGGATGAAGCTGGAGCGCACCTGGCACCCAGGTGATCGCGTTGAACTCACCCTGCCGATGCGCACCACGACGCGCGTGTGGGACGACAACCAGCGCTCGGTGTCCGTCGACCGCGGCCCACTGACCTACTCCCTGCAGATCAACGAACGCTATGAGCGCATCGGCGGCACCGACGAGTGGCCGGAGCTCTCCGTCTACCCGGAATCGCCGTGGAACTACGGTCTGGTCGCTGACGCGCCGATCGACGTCGTACGACGGGAGGCGGGCGACAACCCGTTCACCACCGACGGAGTGCCGCTCTCACTGACCACACTGGCCCGGCGGATCCCGCAGTGGGAGACGGACACCGAGGACGTCGTCGGACTGCTCCAGCCCGGGCCGGCGAAGTCGGACGAACCTGTGGAGACTGTGACCCTCATGCCGATGGGTGCGGCCCGTCTGCGGGTCACGTCGTTCCCCCAGGTCGCTGCAGACGGCAAGGAGTGGAGCTACTGCACCAGGATCACCGCGTCCCACGTGAACCACGGTGACTCGCTCGAGGCCCCGGACTCCGGACGTACGCCGGAATCCTCTGCAGACACGTCGATTCCGCGCTTCACCTGGTGGGACCGCCGCGGTACGACGGAATGGATCGAGTACGACCTGCGCTCGGTACGCGAGCTGTCCGAGGTCTCGGCGTACTGGTTCGACGACACCGGCTCCGGTCAGTGTCGTGTCCCGCAGTCGTGGCAGGCGCTGTGGCTGGACGGTGAGACGTGGCGGCCGGTCCAGAACACCACGCCGTACGACGTAGCGGTGGACCGGCTCAACACGACGACGTTCCCACCGGTGCGGACGCAGTACGTCCGGGTGGAGGCCGTACTGCGTCCGACGTACTCCGGAGGCTTGTTGCAGCTCCTGGTTACTTGACCGGTGTCGGGCTGACGAGCAAGGAGACCTCGCCCTCGGCATACGTGGAGGCGTCGTCGACGTACCAGTTGCCGGGCGGGGACTTCACCGGTTGCTGGTCACGTCCGTTGCCGGTCAGGTACTCGATCTCGCGGACACCGCGGGACCTGACCAGCGGCAGCACCTGGTCGATGGTCTTGTTCTTCACCGTCAGCCCGGCCAAGACCTCACCCTTGTCCGTCGCCGACGAGGAGGTGTGGATGTAGAGCTCGCCCTCCTTGGCCACGCGGCCGAACTGGATCTCGGTCTTGCCGTCGTAGTTCTTCGGCAGCTCGACACCCTCCTGGCAGCCCGGGTCCGAGGCGTTCAGCGTTCCGTTGCACTGCTCACCCGGCTCCAGCATCCTGAGCTGGCTCATGTCCTTGTCGTTGCGGCCGGTGAAGCTGATCATCCTGCCGACCCACGGCGGACTGACGGGGACGCTCAGGACCGTCACGTCCAGGCCCATCTTCTTGAACTCGGCGTTGTAGCGCTTCGGGTCCGCGTTCGGGT
Source organism: Kribbella sp. VKM Ac-2571 (assembly GCF_004362255.1). Taxonomy (NCBI): domain Bacteria; kingdom Bacillati; phylum Actinomycetota; class Actinomycetes; order Propionibacteriales; family Kribbellaceae; genus Kribbella; species Kribbella sp. VKM Ac-2571. The sequence continues at coordinate 260,854 of NZ_SNWS01000006.1, read as the reverse complement.
CGACCACGCGGACGATCAGCTTGTCGCCGCGTTCAGTGAACGACAGCGCCTGCGGCTGGCTCTGGTCGGGGCGGTTGACCACGGTCGCCGCGACCACACCGCCGATCAGCAGCGTGCAGGCAGCGGCCAGGACGAGCCGACGCGGCTGCGAGCGGCGGAGAGGCCGTACTACCGGAGCCGACTCGTCCGTGGTGACTGCGTCAGCCAGCTCACTCCAGGCGTTGTCCGAGACGTTGTCAGTGGACTGGTGCGGGTTGAGGCCGCGGACGGCGGCGTCGATGTCATGCGTCTTCATGGGAAACCCCTTCTTTCAGGGTGGACGCAGTGCTGAGAGCGACCACGGTGCGGTTCGCGAGCGGGGCGGTGAGCAACTTGGCGAACCGCTTCCGGGCGCGGTGCAGCCTGATACGTACGGCGTTGCGTGAGATGCCGAGGACTGTGGCTATCTGGCCTGTGTCCAGTGCCTCCCACGCGACCAGCGACAGCAGCTCCCGGTCCTGCTCCGGCAGCGCGCGGAAGGCACGTGCCGCGGGAGTGTCGTCCAGCAGCGGGCGCATTGGTTCGGCGTCACTGAGCTCGCCACGCAGCTTGGTCGCCAGTGCGTGCCGGCGGCCCTCACCGCGGCGGTGGTTGGCGAGCACCCGGCGCGCTACGCCGTACAGCCATGGTCTGGTCTGCGGGTCGAGTGGTACGTCGTCCAGCCGGCGCCAGGCGACCAGGAACGTGTCGGCGAGCAGGTCCGCGGCGTCGTGGCCGCTGTCGGTCCGGCGGCGCAGGTACCCGAGCACCGCGTCCCGGTGCGTCGCGAAGACCTGCTCGAACCGCTCCCGGCGCGCATCTGGTGGCGGGTGGTGCACAACTCCCTCACTCACCGGCCCACTCCGAGCCTCGATCGGTATCAGCGTCATACCTGGTAGATGTCCACCAGCCCGTCCACCCATTTCACCCCGCCGAGATTGCAGCTTCCTGCAGCTTTCCGTGTGGGTTCGATGACCACGAGTACCTGCGAGAATCGGACCGGGGCTCAGTCGAGGGGGACATCTGTGGGGAACGATCCGGGGTTGGAGCACGTGCTCTTGGAGCACCTGCGGTTCGCACCGTTGACCCGGACGGAGCTGGTACGCCGTACCGGTATGGGCAACCAACGGGTCCAGGCTGCCCTGGACACGCTGGTCCGCGAGGCATTCGTCGTACGGCGGCCGCAGGACGACTCCCCCGAGGACTACGAACTGACCGAGGCCGGGACCGGCCGACTGGGCGTGTTCCTGGACCTCACCAACTCGTCACTCAAAACCATGGGAAAGCTCTTCGCCGCGACCGTTGCCGAAACGATCCGGCCCCGGCAACCCCAGTCGGCGGACCCGCGGGAGGCACGGCGGGCCGGGTGGACGCTGATCGGCTGGATGCTGCTGCCGGTTCTGATCGTGGGCTTGATCATCGGTGGATCCATCGCGTCCGGGGACGCGGATCTGTCCACCGCGGTGCTGTTCGTCGTCGTTGCCGTCGGTGCCTTGGCCTGGAAGTTCAGCGGAAACCGTAGACGAGGTCAACCAGCAGCTGAGGTACGGCGAAGTCAACAGCCCCGCCCGGAGCCTGCGGCGAAGTTCGCGGCTGCGCCGGCACGGATGGACCGTGAGTTGGTCGTGAGTCTGGCGAAGATCCTCGGTGCCGGGGTGGTGTTCGCAGTCGTCATCATCCTGACGAATCCCAGCCTGCTGTTGCTGTTGGTTCTGCTCGTGGTGACGGCAGGCAACATGTTCTCCGCGTACCGAGCCTGGGCCAAGAAGCGCCGTTCGCAGTGAACTAGCCTGTGGGTTGTGGAGGCTGTGTTGCGGTTGGCGGTGGCGGCGGACGGGCCCGCGGTGGCTGAGCTGAGTCGGGCCGCAGTGGAGGCCCAGTTCCCGGCGTACTACGACGCGGAACAGACGGCCAGCGCAGCCAAGCACATCACCACACTGGACACCGCATTGATTGACGACGGCACCTACTACGTCCTGGATGCGGGTGGTGAAGTCGTCGCCTGTGGCGGGTGGAGCCGGCGGAACAAGCTGTTCAATGCGAGTACGGCGGGAGCAGATGAGCGGCTCCTGGACCCGGCGACCGAGCCGGCGCGCATCCGGGCGATGTTCGTCCGGGCGGACTGGACGCGGCGTGGACTCGGCCGGGCAATCCTGAACGCGTGCACCGAGGCGGCCCGCGCGGAGGGCTTCACCCGGCTCGCACTGATGTCGACGCTGCCCGGCGTACCGCTCTACAAGGCCTTCGGCTTCACCGAGGTGGAGGCGGCTCAGCTACCGATGCCCGACGGCATCATCCTGGCCGGTGTCGCCATGGAACGACCGATTGAGGAGACCGCATGACTGCAGGTACTAGTGTCACCGCCCCCGACGGCAGCGAGGTCGTGCTCGGTGAAATCGGGACCCGCGTGCTGCTGAAGAACTCGCGCGTCCGCGTCTGGGAGGTGTCGCTGCAGCCCGGTGAAGCCCAGGGCTGGCACCTGCACCACAACCCGTACGTCGTCCTGTGCCTCTCGACCTCGCCCTGCCACATGGACTGGCTGGACGGCAGCCCCGCGAGGCACCTGAGCGAGACGGTCGGCGGCTCGGTCTACCGCCCTGTGTCGCCGGTGCACATGCTCACCAACGACGGCGACGCGCTGTACCTCAACCGCCTCATCGAGGTGCTCGATCTAGGTGAAGAGGCTTCCGGCGACCCGTACTTCGGGGTCGACACAGCTGAGGCAGGGTTCGAGCAGGCCGGTGAGATCCCCACCAAGGTGGTGGTCGACGAGGACGACGTACGTGTCCAGCACGTCACCCCCGAGGCAGGTGAGTCGTACACCTGGCGCACCGGCGCCTACCCGGCCCTGGTCGTCGACCTCGACCTGGGCAGCCCGGACGTCACCTACCTCGAGCCCGGCGAGAGCTACACGCTCCCAGCCAAGCCAGAGCGCACCTCCGGCTTCAACCTGGTAGAGCTGCGCTACTACAGCAGCCCGCGCACCTGAGCCGCATCCCGAGCTGCCAGCACAGCGGCAGTGTCGACCCGTCCCAGGTCGGCCTGCCGTAGCTGGGCCTTCACCAACGGCACCTGCGGTCCGACAGCGCTCAGCTCGCTCACACCAAGGGCAGCAAGCAGTACGGCGGCCTGCGGGTCGCTGGCCAGGTCACCGCAGACTGCGACACGTACGCCGGCGTTGCGGACAACATGGTCGATCAGTTGGAGTACGGCGGGATCGAGCCCGTCGGCGAGCGGCGCCACCGCGGCGTTGGTCCGGTCGGCAGCGGTCGTGTACTGCGTGAGGTCGTTGGTGCCGATGCTGACGAAGTCGAGCTCCGTGGCGAGACTGCCGACCCGCAGCGCCGCCGCGGGGACCTCGACCATGATGCCGACCTCGAGACCCTCACGCGGCCCGAGCTCCTGCAACGCCCACGCGACCTCGTCCGCGGTCGTCACCATCGGGAACATCACGTGCACCGGCGTCTCGGCCGCCGTACGCCGGATCGCTTCGAGCTGATCGCGGAGCAGTGCGGGGCGGCGGCGGAAGACTCGGAGGCCCCGTTCACCGAGGAACGGGTTCGCCTCGCGGTCCTGCGGGAGGAAGGGGAGCGGCTTGTCGCCGCCGATGTCCCAGGTCCGGATCGTGATCGGCTTGCCGCCGAGCGCCCGTGCAATCGCACGGAACGTCTCTACCTGTTCGTCGACGGTCGGCGCCGTACGGCGATCTCCGAAGAGCACCTCGGTCCGCACCAGCCCGGACCCGTCGGCGCCTCGCGCGTCGACGGCGTCCTGCACGACGCCCACGTTCACGAGTACGTCGATCGTCCGGCCGTCGCGGGTGGTGGCCGGTTGGTCGGCATCCGCGATCGCCCGCGCCCGCTCGCCCTCGCGTTCGGTGATCGTCGCGCGGACCCGATCCTCGTCCGGCGCGACCTCGAACGAGCCAGTTCGAGCGTCGAAGGAGACGACCGCGCCCGGCGGCACGTCGACGTCCCCGATCCCGGTGATCAACGGGATTCCTCGCGATCGAGCAACTATCACACCGTGCCCGGTCGTGCCGGCTGCCCGGACGGCGATCCCCGCGATCCGTGTCGCGTCGAGGGTGGCAGCGGTCGCCGCATCCAGCTCGGGTACGACGAGGATGCCGTCCGTCGGCGCCTCTTCGGTGACTCCGACCAGCAATCGCAGTACCCGATCCCGCACCGAGCGGACGTCCTGCGCGCGCTCGCGCTGGTACGCGTCGTCGAGCCCTTCGAAGGTAGCCGCCAGCTCGTCGTACACCTGCCGCCACGCGGCCGCGGCCGATGCGCCGGCGGTGATCGCAGCGCGGACGTCGTCGAGCACCTTGCGATCACGCAGCAGCGCGAGATGCGCCGCGAAGATGTCGCCGTGGTTGGCCCGCAGCTCGTCGAGCTGCTCGCCCGCGGTCGCGAGAGCCGCGTCCAGCCGGCCCAGCTCGTTGTCCCCGGCAACATAAGCACCCAGGTCGATCTGGGCCCCCGCGAGGACCGCCGGCCCGATCGCCACATCCAGCCCCGACCCACCAGGAGCCGAGCCAACCGCCTGCGGCCCCGCCGGAGCGGACTCCGGTGATCCGGGGTCGTCGCCGAAGTTCTGTTTTGCCAATTCCTCGATTGCGGCCAACGCCTCGGCCGCCTGCGGGCCGCTCGCACCGACCCGCAATCGGTGCCCCTGCTGGGCGTTCAGTGTCGCGACCATGCTCAAACTGCCCGCGTCGACAGGCCCCTTGCCGTTGTCCAGATCGGTGAGCGTCACGACAGCGTCGAAGCCGTTGACCAGCCCCACCAACCGGGCCGCCGGCCGCGCATGCAAACCGTGCTCGTTGCCGACAACCACCTCGACGGTGCGATCGGCCTCAGCAACCGGAGCAGCGTCGGTGGTGGAGACGCCGAGGTGGTCCTGCTTACCGACGAGCCCGCGCTCAGCCTCCGCGGCAACCGCGTCCAAGGACGCATCGGTCGACGCGGTGACGACCGCCGCCACCAGCCCCTCGACCAGCGGCGCACTCGTCAGCCGCACCCGCGCGGCGAGCTCCGGATCAACGAACTCCAGCGCCATCTCAGCACTCAGCACCGCGCTACCCAGATCGAGCAGCACCAGTACGCCGTCCGGACTGTCCGCCGTACCGAGGGCTTCCGAGACCGCCATCGCGTCGGTTCCGAACGTCGTCGCGTCCAGTCCCGCGGCGATCGCGATCACCGGACGCTTGTCCTCGGCAACCATCTCCGCGGCAAGCCCGACCGCCGCCTCGGCCAGCGCGCGGCTGTGCGACACCACCACGATCCCGATCATCGAAGTCATTGCGGCGAAACCCTGTCCTTCAGGGCGAGGGCTCCCCGCAACTGCCTCCCTTCACGTTTGAGGGACTGTCGGTCCCGACTGTTTGAATGAGTGCCATGTCCCGCTTTCGTCTTGCCCCGACTCCGGAGCAGGAGGTGGCGTTGCTCGGGCACTGCGCACACGCCAGATACATCTGGAACCTGGCCCTTGAGCAGTGGTCCATGTGGTCGGCGGGGCGCCGCAGCTACCCGCCACGGTTCGTGGAGCAGGCGCGGCAGTTGACCGAGGCCCGGGCCGACAACGAGTGGTTGCGGGCCGGGTCGCAGACGGTGCAGCAGCAGGCGTTGCGTGACTTCGACCAGGCCGTCATGAACTTTTTCGGCGGGACCCACCGGCGACCGACGTGGCGCAAGGCCGGGATGCACGAGGGGTTCCGGATCGTCGGCGCGCAGGCCCAGCGGGTAGAGAAGCTCAACCGCAAGTGGGCCCGGGTGCTTGTGCCGAAGGTCGGTTGGGTGAAGTTCCGGCTGTCCAAGCCGCTGCCTGACCTGAAGTCGTACCGCGTCGTCCGTGACCGTTCCGGCCGCTGGCACATCGCGTTCGCTGTGGTCCCTGACTCGATCCCCGGACCAGGCACCGGCGAGGTTGTCGGTGTCGACCGTGGTGTAGCCGTGTCGGCGGCATTGTCGACGGGCGAGCAACTGCTGGTGCCGCCGCTGTCCCCGGGGGAGAAGAGGCGTCTGCGTGCTCTGCAACAGCGTCTGTCCCGTGCCCGGAAGGGCAGCAACCGTCGCGCGAAGACCAAGGCCGCGATTGCCCGGCTCAAGGCGCGGGAGGCGGATCGGCGCAAGGATTGGGTGGAGCAGACCAGCACCCGTCTCGCCCGCGAGTTCGACGTAATCCGGGTCGAGGACCTGCGCATAGTCCACATGACGCGGTCCGCCACGGGCACGGTCGACAACCCCGGGAAGCAGGTTCGGCAGAAGGCCGGACTGAACCGGGGCATCCTGGCCAACGGCTGGGGACAACTCGTCCAGCGGCTGGAACACAAGGCCGCTGGACGGGTCGAGAGAATTCCGGCGGCGTACACAAGTCAGACGTGTTCGCGGTGCGGGACCAGGGATCGGGAGGCGCGCGAGAACCAAGCCGTCTTCCGCTGCCGGTCCTGTAAGTACACCGCGAACGCCGATGTGAACGCTGCTGTCAACATCGCGGCCGGACGGGCCGTGAACGCACGTGGAGCGACTGCGGTACGGGTCGCCGAGAAGCGTGAACCGCAACTCGCTACCTCCGCGTAGTTGGGTTGGAATCCCCGCCGTTACCGGCGGGGAGGACGTCAAGACAGCGTTCGGGCCGCGGACTCCAAGATCAGCGTCGTGCTGGTCGCGCCGGGATCCTGATGGCCGGCGCTGCGTTCACCCAGATAGCTCGCGCGGCCCTTCCGTGCGACCAGCGGGATCGTCGCGTCCCGGCCCTTCGCGGCGGCCTCGGCGGCAGCGGTCAACGCCGTACCGAGGTCCGATCCGCCCGCCACCGCGGCGTCGTACGCGTCCAGCGCCGGCGCCCAGGCGTCGTACATGGTCTTGTCGCCGAGCTCCGCCTTGCCGCGGGCAAGCACCCCCTCGACCCCGGCGTGCAGCCCCTTCCCGATCGTCTCGGGCGTCAGGTCGACCCCGGCGAGCGCGGTCCCGAACCGCAGGAAGAACGTCCCGTACAGCGGCCCGCTCGCCCCGCCGACCTTGCTGACCAACGTCATCCCGGCCTTCTTCAGCAGCTCGTCGGCACTGTCGAACGACGTCTCGTCCAGCAACCCGACCACCGCCTGGAACCCGCGATCCATGTTCGCGCCGTGATCGGCATCCCCGATCGCCGAGTCCAACTCGGTCAGGTACGCCGCGTTGTCGTGCAGCGATCCGGCGACATCACGCAACCAGTTGACGAAAGAATCGACTCCCATGCTCACGCGCCCCAGCGTAGGCCGGGGGTGTTCACCGGGGCGTCCCAGAGGCGTACCAGTTCGTCGTCCGCCTTCAGGAGGGTGACCGAGCAGCCGGCCATCTCCAGCGAGGTGATGTAGTTGCCGACCAGCGAGCGGGCGACCGTGATGCCCGCGCGGTCGAGGAGCTTGGCGACCTCGTTGTACATCAGGTACAGCTCGAGCAGCGGCGTACCGCCCATACCGTTGACGAAGGCGATCACCGAATCGCCTTGCTGGTAGGGAAGATCCGAGACCACCGGGTCGACGAGCATCGCGGCGATGTCGCGCGCCGGGGCCAGCGGCAACCGCTGCCGGCCGGGCTCGCCGTGGATGCCGATCCCGACCTCCATCTCGTTCTCGGCCAGCTCAAATGTCGGCTTGCCTGCGGCCGGGACGGTGCACGACGTCAGCGCCATACCCATGCTGCGGCCGTTGTCGTTGACCTTCTTCGCGAGGTCCGCGACTTCCTGCAGCGGGCGGCCCTCCTCGGCGGCCGCGCCGACGATCTTCTCCAGCAGTACTGTCACGCCGACGCCGCGGCGGCCGGCCGTGTAGAGGCTGTCCTGGACGGCGACGTCGTCGTTCGTCACGATCGACAGCACCTCGGTGCCGGCGTCGGCGGCGGCCAGTTCGGCGGCCATCTCGAAGTTCATCACGTCGCCGGTGTAGTTCTTCACGATGTGCAGGACGCCGGCGCCCGCGTCGACCGCCTTGGTCGCGGCCATCATCTGGTCCGGCACCGGGGAGGTGAACACCTCACCCGCGCAGGCCGCGTCCAGCATCCCGAGCCCGACGAACCCGCCGTGCATCGGCTCGTGCCCCGACCCGCCACCGGAGATCAGCCCGACCTTGCCGGGTCTCGGTGCGTCCTTGCGGTAGACGATCCGGTTCTCCAGATCCACCCGGAGCCGGTCCGGATGCGCCGCCGCCATCCCCTGCAGCGCTTCACTCACAACATCGGCCGGGTCGTTGATGAGCTTCTTCATGGCCCCATCTGAGCACACCCGGGCCCGGAACGGGAGCCCCAGAATCAGGCCGTCTCGACCTCGGAGAGCAACGGGATCGAGCGGATCGACCGGCTGATCGTGAGCAGTACGGAGCCGATCGCGAGCAGCCCGCCGAAGATCAGCAGAGCGCCCCGAGCGCCGAGCGTTTCCAGGAACAGGCCACCGAGGAACGGCGCCAGCGGGGCCGCGCCGTTGGACAGGAACATGAACGCACTCTGCGCGCGGCCCTGCAGATGGTCCGGCGTGATCAGCATCTGGTAGCCGAACAGGCCCGAGTTCAGTGCGGGCAGCAAGAAGATCGCGAGCGCCGGAAGCAGGATCAGTACGACGGGACGCGTGCTCGCCGCCGTACCCGCGAACGTGACCGTGATGATCCACGCGCCGACGATCGTGATCCGGCCGGTGCTGAACCTGGCCAGCAGCTTGGGCGCCGCGAACGCGCCCACCAGGCCGCCCACCCCCATCGCCGTCTCCAGCAGACCGATCACGGAGGCCGGTACGCCGCGCTGCTGCATGCTCAGGATCAGCACCAGGATCGTCCCGTTCGCCGCGAAGTTCAGCAGCGTCGCGACGACCGCGATCGTCCGCAGGTCGCGCTGGCGGAACAGCCAGGTCAACCCGGACCGGATCGCCTTCAGCATCGGCTCGTGCGCGCCGCCCTCGGGTTTCGTGGCGGGCAGCGGGTGACGGATCGTAGTGAGCATGACCGCCATCACCAGGTACGAGACTGCGTCCACCGCGATCGGGATCGCCCGGCCGATCGAGTAGAGCAAGCCGCCGAGCGGCGCTCCGGCCAGGCCCGCCAGGTTCAGCCGGCCGTGAGCGGCGGCGAGCGCGGTGCCGAGGTCCTCTTGCGGGACGATCTGCCGGAGCGCGCCCGTCTCGGCGGGCATGAACAGGCCGTAGCCCGCTCCGTTGACCAGGGCGACGGCCATCAGGTGCGGGAGGGTCAGGTGGCCGAGCCAGCCCACGACGGCCACCGAGCCGAACAGGACTGCGCCGAGCAGGCTGTACCCGATCAGGATCCTGCGTCGGCTCCACCGGTCCGCGAGCGCGCCGCCCGGCAGCGCCGCCACGATCCCGCCGAGCGCGGCCGACGTACCGACGAGACCTGCCTGCACCGGGGAGCCGGTGATGGCCAGGCCGAGCAGCGTGAACACGAACGAGCTCATCGAGGAGCCGATCGAGCTGATCGTCTGCCCGGTGAGCAGCTTCAGGTAGTCGCCGTTGTGCAGCAACCCCCGGGCGGTCATAACTGCGAGGGTATGCCGGGGTCAGGTCAGTCCTTGGGGCGCAGCAGCGGGCGGACGACCTCGCGGGCGTCGTGGATCCGGGACTTGACGGTGCCGAGCGGGGCGCCGACCTCGGCGGCGATCTCCTCGTACGACAGGCCGTAGACGTCCCGCAGCACCAGCGGGGTGACCATCTGCGGGCGGTCCCGCTCCAGGGTCTCCAGGGCCTCCAGGAGGTCCAGGCGGGTGCCGGCGATCACGCTCGTCGTGCGCGGGTCCGGCTTCTCCATCTGCTCGGGGTTGTGCGCGGCCTGCGCGGTGCGCTTCAGCTTGCGGTACGTCGAGCGCGCGGAGTTCGCCGCGACGGAGTGGACCCAGGTCGAGAAGCTGCTGCGGCCGGAGAACGAGTTGATCTTGGTGGCGATGTTGAGCAGTGCCTCCTGAGCCGCGTCCTCCGCGTCGGCGGAGTACGGCAGGACGCTGCGGCAGATCCGCAGGACGCGCGGATACACCTGCCGCAGCAGGTCGTCCATCGCGTTCTTGTCGCCGGCCTGCGCCTGCTCCGCGAGGGTGGCGAGGTCGTCGGCCGGACTGGTGCTGTCGCTCATCTGCGCCTTTGCTCTCGATCGGCCCCGGTCAGGGTCTTGGTGTCTGGTGAGACACTCCAGTGACCCATAATGCCCTGTATGGGGGTCCCAACCAGACTCGGTCGATACGTCGTGCGCCGACGCCTGGGCTCGGGCGGTTTCGCCACGGTGTGGCTCGCTCACGACGAGCAGCTCGACGCCGAGGTGGCGATCAAGGTGCTCGCCGACAACTGGGGGCACGACGACTCGGTCCGGCAGCGGTTCCTCGAGGAGGGCCGGTTCCTGCGCCGCGTCGAGTCCGAGCACGTCGTCCAGGTGCACGACGTCGGCGAGCTCGAGGACGGCCGTCCGTTCCTGGTGCTCACGTACGCCGACCGCGGGACGCTCGCCGACCGCCTGAAGAAGGCGCCGCTGGAGCTGCCCGAGGCCGTCGACGTGGTCGTCCAGGTCGGTCGCGGCCTGCAGGCGCTGCACCGGCGCGGCCTGCTGCACCGCGACGTGAAACCGGCGAACGTCCTGTTCCGCAGCACCGACGACGGCGAGCGGGCGGTGCTGTCCGACCTCGGGCTGGGCAAGTCCCTCGACGAGATCTCCCGCATCACGATGCCCGGCGGCACCCCGTCGTACGTCGCTCCTGAGCAGGCGCTCGGTGAGCGGCTGGACCAGCGCGCCGACCAGTACTCGCTGGGCGCGGTCGCGTATGCCGCTCTGACCGGGCGGTCCCCGCACCAGGTCGACGGGCTGGGCGCCGCGAGCCGGGTCAAGGTGGCGGCGCCGCCGAGCTCGCTCGGATTCGAGCTGCCGGAGCAGGTCGACGCGGCGATCGTCCGGGCGCTGGACCCGGACCGGGAGAAGCGCTGGCCGGACGTGCAGTCGTTCACGCGCCAGCTCGTGGGCGCGCTCGACGAGACCACACGTGACTTCCCGCTGTCGGCCCGCGAGACCGTGACCGTTGCGTCCGAGGACCTGGACGCGAAGACGGCGCTCAGCGACGAGAACCAGCCGACGATCGTGAAACCCGCCGAGCCGTCGGAGACCGCACGGGCGGACTCGGAGACCGTCGCAGTCGAGAGTGCCGCGGTGGAGCCCGCGACCGCTGAGGCTGAGACCGCCGCGGTTGAGACTGCGGTGCCCAGGAAGCGGCGGCGCGGGCGATGGGTGGTGGCCGCTCTGCTGGCGCTGCTGGTCGGCGGCGGTATCGGGTACGGCGGCCACTGGTACCTCTCGGGCCGCAAAATGATTCAGGTCTCGGAGGGCCAATTCTCGGTCACCCTGCCCGAGGCCTGGGCGCAGTCGATGGCCCAGTCGGACTGGACCGCGCCTGGCAGCACCGGGAGCGCCCCGGCCTTCCGCGTCAGCCGCGATGCGGACTGGTCGGGGAAGACTCCGGGTGTGTTCGTCGGCGTATCGAAGTCGAAGCTGGCGGTCCCGGACGGCAAGCAGTGCAGGAACGAAGGCACTCTGCAGCCGCACATGGTCGGTGAACGGTCAGTAACCGACCGGGTGTCCGCTGACTGCTTCGATGCCGATATCGTGTTGCTCCAACGAGTCGTCGATCACGGGGACGGCGGCTCGCTACTCGTACAGGTGGTCGTACCCGGATCGGATGTCCTCCGAGCCACGGAGATCGCCGATTCGGTGCAGTACCCCGACTGAGGAAGTCCCCATGCATCTACCGACCGAACGGTTCCGACCTTCGCCGGCGCTGCTCCAGTCCGCCCGCCGCAGGTTCTACCGCCTCCGCTCCACCATCTTCCGGACCATCTGGCCGGCCGACTGACAGGGCCGACTGACCCGCCGGCCGGCTGGGTACGTCGTACTGCGTGATCGAGTCCTTCCGCGAGTTCGACGTACCGGTGTCCGGCGCTGTCATCCACGGCAGTCGCGGTGGTGACGGACCGCCGCTCCTGCTCCTGCACGGCTTCCCGGAATCGCATGTCATGTGGCACCGGATCGCACCGGTGCTGGCTCGGGAGTTCACTGTGGTCGCGACCGACCTCAGCGGTTTCGGTGACAGCACCTCCTCCGGCGACCAGTCGATGCGAGAACTCGCGAGGCTCCAGGTCGAGGCGATGAAACAGCTGGGGTACGACGACTTCGCCGTGGTCGGCCACGACCGTGGCGCCCGCTGTGCCTACCGGATGGCGCTCGATCATCCCGATGTGGTGACCAAGCTCGCCGTACTGGACGTCGTACCGACCGGCGACGCCTTCGACCGCGCCGACAAGGACTTCGCCCTCGGCTACTGGGTCTGGACGTTCATGGCCGCCCCGATCGCCGAGACCTTGATCGGCCGAGCGCCCGACCTGTTCGTGAACCATCTCCTCGATACCTGGTCCGGTGGCGACGCGTTCCCGCCGGAGATCCGCGCCGAGTACATCCGTCACTTCCGCGACCCCGAGGTCGTCCACACGATCTGCGAGGAGTACCGCGCGGCCGCCACGATCGACTGCGAACACGACGCGGCCGACCGGGGTGTGCGCCGGATCACGTGTCCGACGCTGGTCCTCTGGGAGCAGGACGGCTCGGTCGGGCGCTGGTACGGCGACCCGATCGACATCTGGCGCGACTGGGCCGACGACGTCACCGGCGGCCCGGTCGCCTCCGGCCACTTCCTGCCCGAAGAGGCCCCGGACGAGACCCTCGCCTGGCTACTGCCGTTCCTCCAGGTCGGCAGCTAGGCCGTAGTGGTCGCTGGGAATCTCGCCAGGCTGGTCGAACGTACGGCGGCAGCTCTGGATCGGTAGCGTCGGGCGGCCCTCGGCGCCGCAGCGGACAAGGATGTGGTCGAGTCCGCGGTACGGCCAATCGCCGTCGACGAACAGCGGGTTCTCCGGCACGAAGGTCTCCAGGGGCTCGTGCGGGTGTGTCGCCTGCCAGGCGCTGCGGTAGCAGACGCTCAGGTTGTCGACCACGTGACGCCCGGTCCAGAAACGCAGACTGTCCGCAGTGTCGTCAGCATCCAGGTCTCCGGCGACGACGACATGCCCGGGGGAGTCTGAAACCAGCTGCTCGAGCTTGCGCGCGACAAGGACGGTCTGCGCGCACCGTTCGCGCTCGTGATCGACCTGGTAGTCCGGGAAGTGGTTCGCCACCCAGACCCGTCCGAACGGCGCGAGCACCTCGGTGAGCAGCGCCGTACACGCGAAGTCTCCGGTCCGGTCGGTGACGTTCAGGTCGAGCTCGAGTACGTCGCCGATCGGCCAGCGGCTCGCAGTGCTGATGCCGGATCCGTCGTACTCTCGCTCCGACGAGTGCACCACGTGGTACTCAGGCCCCAGCATCTCCATGACCTGATCGACGTCGGCGTTGAGCACCGTCTCCTGCAACGTGAGTACGTCGGCATTCAGCTGCTGGAAGCCCTTCTGGAACAGGGCAAGTCGGGCCGGCCAGTCGCCGCGGACGCCCCAGACGTTCAGCGTTGCCAGTCGCATGTCTACTCCACTGTGAGCCAGTTGATTCCCAGGCCCAGTACCCACAGCGCGCCGCCCAACCAGGCCAAGATGTGGAGGCCCGTGGTGAACGGCGTGGAGTGGCTGAGGATCGTGCTGTAGAGGGCCACGCCGACCGCGCCGACGCCTTGCCGTGCCGTGTTGTTGACTCCGCTGGCCAGACCGGCGCGGTCCGGAGGGAGGGCGGCGACGGCGGCGTTGACCACGGCTGCGGTGAGGAAACCCATGCCGATGCCGAGGCAGAGTTCGACCGGAACAACTGCGGCGTACCGGCTCGTGGGCTGTACGGCTAGCAGACAGAAGGACCCAATGGCTCCCAGCGCCAGGCCGAAGGACATCGGAAGCCGCGGGCCGTACCGGGCCGTGACCCGTCCGGAGACCGGCCCCAGGACCGCCAACGGCAGCAGAACCGGAATCAGTTCCAGCCCGGCGCGCAGCGCACTGTGGTGGAGGTGTTCCTGCAAGTAGAGCGTCAGCGCGAGCAGCGTGCCCAGACCGACCAGATTCATCAGGCCCGCGACCACGTTGGCGCCGATGAAGTCCGCGCCGATGTGCAGGCTGCGCGTGGTCTCGCGCTGGGCGACCTGGTGCCGCGGCACGATGCGCCAGGCGATCGGGAGTGCGACCGCGATGATCGGCAGGTTGATCAGGAACACGGAACGCCAGCCGAGATCGCTGACCAGCACCCCGCCGAGCGTGGGACCCGCAACGAGGGCCAGCGCGCCGGCGCCGGCCCAAATCCCGACAGCACGTGCTCTGGCGGCTTTGTCGGCGTACTGATCGGTGATGACGGCCAATGTGCCCGGCAGGAGCAGAGCCGCGCCGACACCTTGGATCGCCCGCGCCGCGACCAGGAGCTCGATGCCGGGGGCTATGCCGCACACCAGCGACGCGCCACCGAACACTGCCAGCCCCGCGAGCACGATCCGCCGGTGACCGATCCGATCGCCCAGCGCTCCGCAGACGAGCAGCAGCGCGGCAAGCACGATCATGTACCCGCTCACTACCCACTGCTGCCCGTCCGCACTGGTGTCAAGACCGGTCCGGATGGCCGGCAGCGCGACGTTCACCACGGTCACGTCCAGCTGGACCAGGAAGATTCCGATACACAGCAACGCGAGAAGCATGCTTTCCACGTTCCCACCGCGACACTTCGGGTCACGTCGAAATGTGACGGTGTGAGTATGGGAAGCATGGACGGAGACGCCGATGTAGCCCAGGTCGCCGGTCTGATGGCCGAGCCGGCCCGGGCGAAGGTCCTGATGGCGCTGGCGGACGGCCGCGCTCTTCCGGCCTCTCTGCTGGCTACGGAGGCCGGAGTGTCGCCGCAGACGGTCAGTGCGCACCTGCGCAAGCTGCTGGAGGGCGGTCTGGTCACGGTCGAACAGTCCGGCCGGCACAGGTACTACGGACTGTCCGGGCCTGAGGTGGCAGCCGCTGTGGAAGCGTTGGCCCGGATAGCCAAGCCCCAGCCGATCAAGTCATTGAGGCAGAGCACCCGGGCCGCAGCGCTGCGCGAGGCCCGCACCTGCTACGACCACTTGGCCGGTCGTCTCGGCGTGGCCCTCCTGGAAGGCCTGGTACGCCGTGACGCCCTGACGCGCACCGACGGCGGCAGAGGCACAGAGCGCCGTCCGAGCGACCCCCTGGCCCAACAGCTCCCGGACGGCCCGTATGCGCTCGGACCCAACGCCACAGAGGTCCTTACTGAGCTAGGAGTCGACCTCGCCAGCCGGCCGTCCCGACGCCCGCTCCTGAGGTTCTGCGTCGACTGGAGTGAACAACGCCACCACCTGTCCGGGCAGCTGGGTGCCGCGATCACCGAGGCGCTACTGAACCGCAACTGGCTCCACCGGCGCCCCAACCAACGCGCCGTACACCTGTCCGACGCAGGCCGCCGCGGCCTCGCGCAACTGATCTAACCCGACAGCGGAGTGTCCCGGCGTTCGACGCTGTCGCTGGCGTGGTCGAGAACGTCCAGCAGAGCGTCCTTGTCCTGGGGGAGCCCAGTGGAGCTCATCTCGACGGCGCAGTTACCGCTGTCGTCCGCAACCCACCGCACAATGACATAACGCAAGACGCCTTCGGGGGACTGCTCCGGAGGCGGTACATAGGTGTAGGTGATGGTGGCGTAACGCTCGTCCACGCGGTGCGAGATCAGGTGCACCATCTGGTCGGCCGACAGACGGTTCAGCTCGGCGATGCGGATCTGCATCGACGTCGCAGGAGGCCGCTTGATCGTGAAGCCCGCCTCGATCCGGATCCATCGCTTTCCGGTGGGGTCGGTGAACCTGCCGGTCTTCGGCGGATCCGGCTGAGTCAGGTTCCATCCGCTCGGTATCCGCACCGAAACCCGTGACCTGACGACGCTGCGCGCCTCGAACGTCTGGCTCTTGTAGCGCAGATCATCCACGTTCAGCGCAGGCGAGTCGTCGTACGTGACCTTGCGCGGCGTCGGTGTCGGTGTCGGCGTCGGGGGAGGCGTCGTACCTGGCGTGGACCCCACGGCGAGCGGTGCCGCCGTGCCGGCCAGGCTTGGTTCCTTGGTGAGGAACAGACCGACGCCGTACCCTCCCGCTCCACCCACCCCCGCAAGCGTCAGCAGACCGGCGCCGAGCATCGCCCGCCTACTCACCGTCCCCGCCATGCCCCACCTCCCCACGTCTACTAACAGAAGACACCTCAGCCCTCGCAGAGGTTGCACCGGATAAGTAACGATTCTGTGAAAAGCGTCAGCCGACCTCGCTGACCGAGGCGGTTGCTCGTTGGAGGACCTCGTCGAGGGCGTGGGCGTCCTGGGGGAGGCCGGTGATGCTCATCTCCACGTTGGTGAGGGCGCCGTTGATCGCGACCCAGCGGACGATCACGTAGCGCAGGGTCTCGCCCGGGATGAAGGTGTAGATCAGCGTGGCGACCGACCGGGATTCGCCGTCGTCGCCGGTGATCACGTCGGTGGTGTCGCTGGCGATGCGTACGTCGTTCTCCGGCGGCTGGCTCTTCTTGAGGTCGACGATGAGCTGGGCCATCTCGGCCGCGGGACTCTGTGCGGCCGGCGCGACTGCTTCGACGCGGACGCCGCGTTCCCTGAGTTTGTCGAGGTACTTGACCTCGCCCGGGCGCTTCGGGTCCCTGGGTGCGATCTTCCAGCCCTGTGGTGTCTCGATCGAGAGCTGGACGGGCTCCGCGTCCTTCGGGGTCACGGTGAAGGTGTGGTTGGTGTAGTCCAGCCCGGTCTCGAGAGGCTCCACGGTGCTCGGGACCGGCGTCTTCACCGGGAGCGAGGGCTCGGTCGGTGTCGGTGTCGGCGTGGGGGACGGGGAGACGTCGCCGAGTGGACCGGCGCTGCCGGAGGCGGTGGGTTCCGGACTGTCGAAGTAGTCGCCCGCGTAGTAGCCACTGCCGGCGCCGAGAGCCAGGGCCAGCAGCAGGAGGCCGGCCAGGAGGACTCGTCTCACGCGCACGTGGGCCATCTTCTCAGGCGAGGTGGGCCGGGCCCCAAAACACCGGTGGAGGCCTTTTCACACCGGTCCCGACTGAATCCTTTCAACGAGGTCTTGACACTCTCCCGGGCCGTACGTACCGTCCCCGTGACAAAAGTAACACGATCTTGCGGTTACTTCACATTCTTGGCCGGTACTTCGGCGCTCAGGAGGAACCATGGCACTCGAACGGTCCGTCAGCCGAAGGCGGCTCCTGCAACTCGTCGGCGGGGCGACCGTCACCGCCGGTCTGGCCGGTACGTTGTCGGCCTGCGGCGGCGGCAACGGCAGCTCGTCGTCCGGCGGTCCTCTCAAGGTGATCGGCGCCGGCAGCCAGGAGGCCGGCCTGCGGAAGGCGCTCGACGACTACAAGAAGGCGCATTCGGACTTCGACTTCAACCTCTCGTTCTCGCCGGCCGACCAGCTGCAGACCGCGCTCCGGGCGCAGCTCGCGGCCGGTAACGCCCCGGACCTGCACGCGGTCTACCCGGGGAACGGCAGTGCGATGTCGATGGTCCAGCTGAGCAAGGCGAACCTGCTCACCGACCTCAGCGGCCAGTCCTGGACGCAGAAGATCCCCACCGGCTTCAAGGGTGCGTTCCAGAACGACGGCAAGACGTTCATCTTCTCGCCCGGTACCAGCGTGCTCGGCGCGATCTACAACAAGAAGGCGTTCGCGACCGCGGGCGTCGACGTACCGACCACCTGGTCGGAGCTGCTGTCGGTGTGCGACAAGCTTAAGAAGAAGGGCATCGTGCCGATCGCGCTCGGCGCCCAGACCCCGTGGGTCACGCAGCTCATCGACTACGCGCTCGTCCCGGGGACGGTCTACGCCAAGACGCCGGACTTCGACGACAAGATGACCGCCGGCAGCGCGTCCTTCGCGGACTCGGGCTGGGCGGATGCGATGGACAAGTACCTCGAGCTGCAGAAGAAGGGCTTTTTCAACGACAACCCGAACGGGACGACGTACGAGCAGGCCACCTCGATGGTCGGCACCGGCAAGGCCGCGATGGCCGTGCAGGTGTCCGCGGTCCTGCAGGCCTTCCGTCAGGCGTCGCCGACGCCGGACGACTTGGGCATGTTCCCGTTCCCGGCCACGGATGTCGCCGCCGACAACTGGATCCCCGGCGGCGTGGTGGTCGGTATCGCGATCAGCGCGAAGAGCAAGAAGGCCGAGCAGGCGAAGAAGTTCATCGAGTACTGCGGTCAGCCGGAGATCGTCAACGCCTGGGCCGAGGCCGTCGCCTGCGTCCCGCTGTACTCCGACGGCGACGCCAAGGTCGACCCGGTACTGAAGCCGTTCCTCCCGTACCTCAAGGACAACAAGGCGGTTCCGTTCATGGATCAGCGCTGGCCGAACGCCGAAGTACAGCCGACCCACTTCGCCGTCGTACAGGAGCTCCTCGGCGGCAAGAGCACGGTCCCGGCCGCCCTGAAGAAGATGGACGAGGCCTACCGGAAGACGGCATGACGGTCACAGCTCAGGCGGTACGCCGGGACGCTGTCAAGGCACCGCGGCGCCGCGGCGGCGGGATCGCGCCGCCGTGGTTGTTCGCGGTGCCGGCGTTGCTGATCTATGCGCTGGTTGTCTTGTATCCGGCGTTTTCCGGGGCCGGGTCGGCCTTCACTGACTGGTCCGGCGTCGGGGCGCAGCGGTCGTTCGTGGGACTGGACAACTTCCAGCAGTTGTTCCACGACGATCAGGCGCTCGGCGCGTTGCGCAACACGTTGCTGCTGACGGTGGCGATCGTCGTCGTACAGAACGGGATCGGGTTGCTGCTGGCGCTCGGCGTACACACCGGGATCAAGAGCCGGATGGTGCTGCGGGTGATCTTCTTCGCGCCCGTCGTGGTGAGTCCGGTGATGGTGTCGTTCCTGTGGAAGTACGTGTACAACCCGGCGCCGGACGCCGGGCTGAACGCGGCCCTCGGGGCGATCGGTCTCGGCGGGTTGCGGCAGGACTGGCTGGGCAATCCGTCGATCGCGTTGTGGTCGGTCGCGTTCACCGTGATCTGGCAGTGCGCCGGGTACTCGATGGTCATCTTCCTGGCCGGTCTGGAAGGCGTACCGCAGGAGCTGCACGAGTCCGCGATGGTCGACGGCGCGGGCACCGTGGCCCGGTTCCGGCACATCACCTGGCCGTTGCTCGCCCCGGCCGTGACGATCAACCTGATGCTGTCCACGGTCGGTGGCCTGACGCTGTTCACCCAGATCATCGCGATGACGAACGGTGGCCCCGGGTACGCGACCGACACGTTGTCGACGGTCCTCTACAAGCAGGCCTTCGTCTTCGGGAAGTTCGGCTACAGCACCGCGGTGGCGCTGGTACTGGCGATCTTCGTCGCGGCCGTGTCCTTCATCCAGATCGGGTACCTGCGCTCGAGGGAGACCGCGGCATGAGATACAAGCCCCGTACTTTCGTGCTGGAAGTCGTCATGGTCGCGGCTGCCATCGCTTTCCTCTTCCCGGTCTACGCACTGGTGACCTTGGCCTTCAAGGATCCCGGCCAGATCGCCAACAAACCGCTGTCGCTGCCCGATCCGCCGTCGGTGGGGAGCTTCGGTGAAGCGTGGCAGTCGGCGTCACTCGGCTCGGCGTTGCTGAACAGCACCCTGATCACGGTGAGCAGTGTCCTCGTGCTGATCGTCCTGGGCTCGCTGGCGGCGTACTTCCTGGCCCGTACGGCGACGCGCCTGAGCTACACGCTCTACATCCTGTTCCTCGTCGGCATCATCCTGCCGTTCCAGCTCGGGATGATCCCGCTCTACCAGATGGTCAACGACCTGGGCCTGCTCGGCACCTACCAGGGGATGATCCTGTTCTACACCGGCATCCAGTTGCCGTTCACGGTGTTCCTCTACACCGGGTTCATCCGCTCGCTGCCGGCCGACTACACCAACGCGGCGCTGATCGACGGCGCCTCGCATCTGCAGGCGTTCGCGCACGTGATCTTCCCGCTGCTGCGGCCGATCACGGGCACGGTGCTCATCCTCAACGCCGTACACATCTGGAACGACTTTTTCACCCCGCTGCTGTACCTCGGCGGATCCGGCCGGGAGACGGTCCCGGTCCGGGTCTTCGCGTTCGTCAACGAGTACACGTCCAACTACGGCCTGGTGGCCGCCGGACTGGTCCTCGCAGCGCTCCCGATCCTGCTGCTCTTCCTCGTCCTGCAGCGCTACGTGATCCGCGGATTCGCCTCCGGATTGAAGGGATGACCTCTTCGCCCGGGACACTGAGCACTCACAAACGCACAGAGGGGGATCGGCATGGTACGTCCGTTGTGGGCCGGAGTTCTGGCAGTCGGAGCGCTCGTGGGCGGGGTCGCGGTCGTGGGGAGCACCCAGGCCGAGGCGAAGACGGTGGCGGTATCGGACACCCTGTTACCGGGTCAGAAGCTGCTGGCCGGGCAGTACATCCGCTCGCACAGCGGGGTCTACACGTTGATCATGCAGCCGACCGGCGACGCCAAGCTGTATCAGCGAGGAGTGAAGAATCCGCTGTGGGCCTCGGGCACCTGGCGGCGGAACTCGGTGCTGATGATGGGCACCGACGGGACGTTGCAGGTGATTTACGGCCGGACGAAGGTCTGGTCGATGAGCATCAAGAGCGCCGGCGCGAAGCTGGTGCTGCCGGACACCGGGAACCTGGCGATCTACAACACCCGCGGCAAGGCGAACTGGAACCGTCACATGGTTGTCGGGACGTTGATGCCGCAGAGCAAGCTCGCCGGCCCGGACGCGACCTGGGACGAGGTCATCATGTACTCCGTCAACCGGATCTACACGCTGAAGTTCCTGACGACCGGCAATCTGGTGCTGTACAAGAACGGCACCACCGTCCTGTGGAGTACCGGCGTGAAGAATGCCCCGGGCGCGTACGGCTGGGTCGACCCGGACGGCTCGTTCGGCACCGTGAACGGCTTCGGGGACCTGACCTTCTACTACCAGACCCGTCGCGACGGTAGCGTCCTCCAGCTGACCGACGACGGCCACCTTCGGATGGTCAACGGAAAGACCGTCGTCAAGATCTTCTACTGACAAGACTGAGCGAACTAGGGGTGCGGGATGGTACGTCGACTGGTGGCCGGGGTCCTGGCCGTCGGGGCACTGTTGGGTGGGGCCGTGCTGGTGGGAAGCGCACCGGCCGAGGCGAAGACGGTGGCAGTCTCGGACACGCTGCTGCCGGGTCAGAAGTTGATGGCCGGGCAGTACATCCGATCGCACAACGGGGTCTACACATTGATCATGGACAGGCGCGGGGAGGCGAAGCTGTACCAGCGCGGGGTGTCGTGGCGGTTGTGGAGCTCCGGGACCTGGCGCGCGGGCTCCGTGCTGGTCATGGGCACGGACGGGACGCTGCAGATGATCTACGGCCGGACGAAGTTCTGGTCGATGAGCATCAAGAGCGCCGGCGCGAAGCTGGTGCTGCCGGACAACGGGAACCTCGCGATCTACAACACCCGCGGCAAAGCCAACTGGAACCGGCACATGGTGATCGGCACCCTGATGCCGCAGAGCCAGCTCCATGCCCCGGACCCGGAAGGACGTGAAGTGATCATGTACTCCGTCAACCGGATCTACACGCTCAAGTTCCTGACCACCGGAAATCTGGTGCTGTACAAGAACGGCACCACCGTCCTGTGGAGCACCGGGAAGAAGACCTCGCCGGAGTCGTACGGGTCGGTCGGACCGGACGGCACGTTCTACAACTTCAACGACTTCGGTGACATCACCTGGATGTACGAGACCCGCCGCCCCGGCAGCGTCCTCCAACTCACCGACGACGGCCACCTCCTCATGGTCAACGGCCGGACGGTCGTCAAGACGTTCGTCTAATACACCTCGATGCGGTCGAGGCTGATGACCGCGCTGGTCGACGCGGGGTTCTTGTCGCCGGTCACGCGCACCTTCAGGGTGTGCGGGCCGGACGGCAAGACCGGGCTGACGTACATCAGCTGCTCGCCGACGCGGATCGAGCTGTAGTAGTCGATCCGTTGCTCGGGTCCGCCGTCGACCGAAATCGCGGCGATCCCGTTGCCGGTGTCCGCCACGCTCAGCAGGGCCACACGGGTGCCGGTGAACTGGATCGTCGCGGTCGCGTTCGGCTCCCAGCTCCAGTGGTCGTTGCCCCAGAAGCACTGGTTGCCGCAGCCGGAACCGGAGCTCCACGCACCGGTGTAGGCGACGGCCGCGTCGGTGTCGTTGATCCAGTAGTTCGGTGAACCAGGGTCGCCGGACGGCAGGTTCTGGGTCGCGCCCGCGGCGAGCGGCCGGCCGAGGTTCGGCGTACCGTCGGCGTTCCAGGTGATCTTCTGCACCCGCGTCGTGCGGTACGAGTACGTGTAGGTGCTGGTGTTCTTGCCGTGGTACGCGATCCAGTCCTCGGTGCCGTCCGGTGACTTGAAGAACGAGTGGTGCCCGGGACCCCAGACGCCGGTCGCGTCGTTGCGGGAGAAGACCGGGCCGGGGTGCTGCACCCAGTTCGCCGCGACCATCGGGTCGGCGCCGTTCGCGATGCTCTTCATCCACAGCTGGTAGTCCGGCTTGCCGGTGTCGCACGTCGAGTAGGTCAGGAAGGTGCGCGTCGCGCCGTACAGCGGGGTCGGCCCTTCCCGAACTTCGGTGCACCCGCCGTCGGCCGGGATCGCGACGCGGCCGCCGGTCGCCGTCCACGGGTTGCTCATCCGGACGATGTACAGCTGCGCCGGTCCGCCCTGTCCGCGGCCCGGGCCGGTCCAGACGAAGTACTGCTGCCCGTTGACCGTGATCGGCTCGCCGTCGATCGCGTACTCACCGAAGTCCGCGATCTTCGCCTTGAAGCTGTACGGGCCGAGCGGGTCGTCACCGGCCGACTCGAGCACGTACATCCGGTGGTTGGCGTCCACGCCGTCGGAGGCCGTGTAGTAGATGTACCAGCGGTTTCCGACGTGCCGGAACGCCGGCGCCCACATCTGCGTGTTGCGGCTGGTGTCCGAGTCGCGCCACACCACCTGCTCGGGTTGCACGAGCAGCGTCGCGAGGCTGGTCGACGACCAGATCCCGATCCGGTCACCGCGCGTGGTCGCGACGTAGTACCTGCCGTTGTAGTACATCAGCGACGGATCCGCGGACGGATTCACCGGGTTCCGGAACGTCTGCGACGTCACAGCATTCTCCTCGCGTTCGACGGCGGGAGCGGGACCGGCGGCGGATCCGGTCAGGAGTACGGCGAGCAGCGTGCAGAGGACGGGGCGGACGAACCTCATGACGGACACCTCCGGGGTGTGGCGGACCATCTCCCTGGTTGTAGAACGAGCTTGCCAACGTTGTAAACCGTTCAAACGGTGGTCGAACGGTCCACCGCCCGGAACCTGGTGCCGCTGGGTGGCGTCTCACCGGACATGAAGCTCAAGGTCCGGGTCGTGCACTACCGGCACGATTGCTGGTACGCCGACATCGACGACGCCGACGACCGGCAGCCCGACGACCCCTTCTGGTACGCCGACGGCTGCCGCACCCAGGCCGAGGCCATCGCCCTCGCCTGCACCGAACTCGCCGCACTCGACCAGGCGATCGCGGCCGGCAGCGTCCCGACCCGCATCAGCGAGTCGCACCTGACCGCCGCGTAGTGATACACCCCGCAAGATCTGTAACACATTGTCACGGTGACGGGATGTAACCCCCGAGGGGGAACTCACCATGGCAACGTTCAATTCACCACCGGGCCGCGCCGGTCGAGGTGTACTACGCCAACTGCTCCGAGGTGCGTGCGGCGGGCAAGGCACCGTTGTACCGAGCTCAGCCTGGTTACACCTCGCACTTGGATCGCGACAACGATGGCGTGGCCTGCGAGTGAGTCGATCGCCACGCGCTGTGTCCACAGTTCGGCTTGTGGATAACGCGGTCGAGCTGTGGATAGGTAGGCGGTTGCTGTGGACAACTGAGGTGTCGGCTGTGGGGAGGCAGCTGATGCCGTTGCCGATGCACGTGCAGTCCGGTGGTTGAGAGAACGGTTGCCGTGGCGTTGTTTCGGTGCTGAGATGGGTCGCCGTACGCCGCTGAAACTTTACGAAGATTTATCCGTGACATTCGGTGCGTCAGGTCGTTGATCTGTCAGACAGTTCGCGCTCAGTGGATCGCTGGGGAATCCGGAGGGACCGCTCGTGCACAAGTTCAACCCGCCACCGCAGTGGCCGCAGCCGCCGACGGCCGGCTGGCGTCCGCCGGTCGGCTGGAAGCCGGACCCGACCTGGCCCGCGGCTCCCGCGGGCTGGCGCTTCTGGCTCAATCGGAACGGTCGCCGCAGCAGCGGCCCGATCGGCGCGTACGGCGCTGTCGACGCCGGCCGGCTCGAGCTGGCCACGGCCGACCCGGCCCTGGTCCTGATGCACTCCTGATCGAACGCTGCCGGCTCCCGCAGGCCAATCGGCCTGTGGGAGCCGTTTCATGTCCGCCTTCGGTCAAGGACTGGTGCGTTCTTATCGTCTTCTGGTGTTATGTTATCAATGTAGATAACACTCATCTGGGAGGCGTTTCGTGGGCTGGATCGGGCTCGACCTCGGCACGCAAAGTGTGCGCGCCGTGCTGGCCGATGCCAAGGGTCACGTTCTGTCCCGTGCAACGCGTCCGCTCGCCAGCCACCGTGACGGCGTGCGTCACGAGCAGGACCCGCAGGCCTGGTCGACCGCCGTCGACGCGGTCCTCGCGGAGGTCGGGTCCACGGACGTCGACGGCATCGCGATCTGCTCCACCTCCGGCACCTTCCTGCTGACCGACCGCGCCGGCCGCCCCGTCACACCTGCCCTGATGTACGACGACGCCCGCGCGGCCGCCAGTCGCGACCACATCGTGGACGCCGACCCGGAACGCTGGGCGACCAGCATGCAACCCACCTGGGCGCTCCCGAAGATCCTCGATCTCGACCTGACCGACCGCCGCGTCGTCCACAGC
The DNA here is from genome assembly GCF_004362255.1 of Kribbella sp. VKM Ac-2571. NCBI lineage: Bacteria > Bacillati > Actinomycetota > Actinomycetes > Propionibacteriales > Kribbellaceae > Kribbella > Kribbella sp. VKM Ac-2571. The sequence goes on along the minus strand of NZ_SNWS01000006.1, from coordinate 235,884 downwards.
GCCGACTTCGTCGCGGCGCACCTTGTCGGCCACCCGGTCGCGACCGACACCAGCCATGCGCTCAAGACCGGTTACGACCTGATCGCCGACGCCTGGCCGGCTGCCGCGTTCGACAAACTCGGCCTCCCGCTCGCCGCGTTCCCCGAGGTCGTCCGCCCCGGCACCGAGCTCGGTCGCACCCCGGACGGCGTGCCCGTTTACGCCGGTATGACGGACGGCTGCGCGGCCCAGATCGCCGCCGGCGCCCTCGCTCCTGGCGCGTGGAACTCGGTCCTCGGCACGACGCTCGTCCTCAAAGGCGTCAGCACCGAGCTGCTGACCGACCCGACCGGAGCTGTCTACAGCCACCGTCACCCCGACGGCGGCTGGCTTCCGGGCGGCGCGTCCAGCACCGGTGCCGGCGCACTCACCGAACTGCTTCCCGGCGCCGACCTCGACGCGCTGGATCGCGCCGCCCACCCGATCGACGCGGTCATCTACCCCCTCACCAAAACCGGCGAGCGATTCCCCTTCGTGGCACCGCAGGCCGAACGGTTCACGCTCGGCACCACCGCCGACGACCTGCAGACGTACGCCGCTGTGCTGCAAGGTGTCGCGTTCATCGAGCGGCTCGCGTTCGAGCACCTGGAGACGCTCGGTGCCGACCCGGTCCGCTCGGTCTCGCTCACCGGCGGCGCCACCCGCGCCGGGTACTGGAACCAGCTCCGTGCCGACGTCCTCGGCGTACCGGTAGAGCTTCCCGCCATTCCGGACCCGGCGTACGGAATGGCCGTCCTGGCCGCGTCCGGCGGGACCGATCTCACCGGGACCGCGCGACGGATGGTCCGCATCGATCGCGTCCTCGAGCCGCGCGGCGGACGACTCGACGACCTGTACGGCGAGTTCGTCGCCGAACTCGACCGCCGGGGGTACCGGGGATGAGAACGACAATCGTGCTGGCCCGCCACGGCCGGACCGAATGGCACCACGGCAACCGGTACACCGGTTCCACGGACCTCCCGATCGACGAGGTCGGCGTACGGCAGGCGCAGCAACTCAAGGACTGGGCCGCGGACTACGCGCCGGATGCGCTGTGGGCGTCGCCGATGCTGCGTGCGCGCCAGACCATCACGCCGGCGGCGGAACTGCTCGGCCTGACGCCCACCCTGGACCCCCGGCTGCGCGAGGTCGACTTCGGTTCGGCCGAGGGCAAGATGCTGAGCGAGCTGCCGCCGGCGGTGGGCAAGGCGTTCGAGCTCGACCCGGTGCGGGACCACTTCCCGGGCGGCGAGGATCCGGCCGCGGCGGCCGATCGGGTGCGCGAGGTCTTCGACGAGATCGGGCAGCGGCACCAGGGCCAGAAGGTCCTCGTGGTCGCGCACAACACGCTCATCCGGCTGCTCGTGTGCAGGGTGCTCGGTCTGCGACTGAACGACTACCGCAGACTGCTACCTGCACTCGGTCCCGCGGCGCTGGTGCGTTTCCGGTGGCAGGACGGCACAGTGGGTCTCGAGGCGTACAACGTTCCTCCCCTGATTCCTGCACTGCGTTTGGAGACCCTGGCATGACAACGGATGTCGACGGCGACACCACCGAACTGAGTCGTCCCGCGCGACGGCAGGCCGAGATCGCGGCGTACGTCGTGAAACACGGCTCGGTCTCGGCGAACGACCTGGTCGAGGCGTTCGGCGTGAGCGTGATGACCGTGCACCGCGACCTGGACGAGCTCGAGCGGCAAGGTGTGGTCCGGAAGTACCGCGGCGGGGTCAGTGCACAGCCAACCAGCGTGTTCGAGAGCAACGTCGCGTACCGGCTGAACACCGCGCACGCGGAGAAGGCCGCGATCGCCCGGCACGCGCGGGCGATGATCGAGCCGGGGATGTCGGTGATGCTCGACGACTCGACCAGCGCGCTGGCCCTGGTCGACCTGTTCGAGGACATCGCTCCGTTGACGGTGGCAACGAACTTCCTGCCGGCGATCACCAAGCTGGCGCAGTTGCGGGACGTCACGCTGCTGGCGCTCGGCGGGATCTACTCGGCGACCCACGACTCGTTCGGCGGTATGCCGTGTGCGGAGGCCGTCGAGGCGCTGCACGCCGACCTGCTGTTCTGCTCGGTGTCCGCGGTGTCGTCGACGCACGCGTTCCACCAGGAGGAGGAGATCGTCCTGGTCAAGCGGGCGATGCTGCGCTCGGCGCGGACCAAGGTGCTGCTGGTCGATCACGCCAAGTTGCAGCGCACTGCCCTGCACCGGCTCGCTCCGCTGACCGACTTCGACGTCGTGATCGTCGACGAGAAGACCCCGAAGGACCTGATCCAACCGCTGCGCGACCACGGCGCCACCGTGGAGGTCGCGAAACTTTAGGAGGGGGTAGTGCATGGACGTCGGCGTTGACGTAGGTACGACCGTCACGAAGGCCGTCGCGTTCGACGCCGACGGCCGTCCGGTGGCCGAAGCAGCTCGACCGACGCGTTTGGTCCGTCCGAGTACTGGGCGGTTCGAGCACGAGAACGCCGAGATCGTTGCTTCGGTCAACGAGGTGGTGGGGGAGCTGGCGGCCACGGTCGGAACGCGTCCCGATGTCCTCGCGATCACCGCGCAGGGCGACGGCCTGTGGCTGGTGGATCCGGACGGTACGGCGGTCCGCCCGGCGATCTCGTGGCTGGATGCGCGCAGCAGCGCGATCCTCGAGCGGTGGACCGCGGACGGGGTCGCGGAACACGTGTTCCGGCGTTCCGGAAACCGCATGTTCCCCGGCGCATCAGGCCCGCTGCTGTCCGCCGTACTTGCGGAAGAACCCGACGTGATCGAGCGGGCCGGTACGGCGGCGTACTGCAAGGACGTCGTGATGCAGGCGCTCACCGGCGTCCGCGCAACGGACGTGTCGGATGCATCGGCGCCGTTCCTCGACCCGCGGACCGGGAGCTACGACGATCAGGCGCTGGAGGCCACCGGCCTGTCCGAGGTGCGCCATCTCCTTGCTCCGGTCGCCGCTGCCGGCCCGGTCGGTGAGCTGCGCGACGACTCGACCGGTATGGCGCCCGGGACCCGCGTCTCTGCCGGCCCGTACGATCTTCCGGCCGCCGCGGCAGGCGCCGGCGTGACCGAGCCCGGCGATGCCCTGCTGACCGTCGGCACCACGTTGGCCTGCCAAGTCATCACCCGCGAACTGCCCGTCGACGGCGAGCCCGCCGGCTTGTTCCTCGGCACCTGGACTCCGGGAGTGTGGCTCCGGGCGATGCCCGCGATGGTCGGTACGGCGGCCCTCGACCGCGTGCTCGCACTCGTTGGCGTCACCACCGACCAGCTGCCGTCGCTGCTCGCGGACAGCCCGCCCGGCGCCTCCGGCGTCACGGTCCTGCCCTATCTGTCGGAGGCGGGCGAACGTGCCCCGTTCGTCGACACCCGCGCCCGCGGCACGATCGACGGCATCTCACTCTCCACGACGACGGCCGACCTGGTCCGCGCGACCTGCGAGGGCATCGCGTACGCGGCCCGCCACTGCCTCGACGCAGCCGGCTGGACCGGTCGCGTCACTGTCTGCGGTGGTGGCGCCAAGAGCAGCGAGTGGACCCAGATCCTCGCCGACGTACTGAACGCGCCGTTGCACACCGCCGAGGCCGAGCAGGTCGCCGCGCGGGGAGCGGTCATCTGCGCACGTCGTGCCGTCGACCCGGACGGCGCCGGTGCGGAATGGATCGCGGAAACCCGGCAGGTCGACCCGGACCCGGCCCGCGCCGCCTTCTACGCCGAGGGCTACGCCCACTACCTGCGCCGCATCGAGTCGGCCCGCCCACGCTGGTCCGACCCAGCACCTACCTTCACAGGAGATAGATGAGAACCGTCAAGACGCTGCTCGCCGGCGACCATTTCGTGCGGAACGATCTGCTGGCTGCGGCGCTCTCCACGATTCCGGACGTCGCGTTCGAGTTCCGTGAGGTCACGCTGCCCTGGCCGCTGACGCCGTACGGACGGGTTGCCGAGGTGGACGAGGCGAGTGACGCGGAGGACCAGCTGATCGAGGCGCTGGCGGGGGTCGAGCTCGCGGTCACGCAGATGGGCCCGTTCACCGAGCGGGTGCTGGACGCCGCGCCCGACCTGCGCTACCTGGTCGTGTGCCGCGGCGGTCCGGTGAACGTGAACGTGGCCGCGGCGGCCCAGCGGGGGATCGCCGTGGCCTCGACGCCCGGGCGGAACGCGGTGGCGGCCGCCGAGCACGCGGTCGCGCTGATGATGGCTGCCTTGCGCAAGCTTCCACGCCTGCAGCGGACGCTGGAACAGGGCGAGTGGCGCTCCGATCTCTACGCGTACGACGAGTGCGGGCTCGAGCTCGACGGGTCGACTGTCGGCCTGGTCGGGTACGGCGCGATCGGGCAACGCGTCGCCCGGGTGATGCTGGCGTTCGGCGCCCGCGTCCTGGTCGCCGATCCGTACGTCGAACAAGCGCCCGAGGGCATCGAGCTCGTCGAGCTCGACGAGTTGCTGCGGCGGTCGGACGTGGTCAGCCTGCATGCGCGGCTGACCGATCAGACGCGCGGGATGATCGGCGCGCGGCAGATCGCTGCGATGCCGCGCGGCGCCGTACTCGTGAACACAGCGCGTGGTGGCTTGCTCGACTACGACGCGACGGTGGACGCGTTGGAGTCGGGGCAGTTGGGAGCGGCGGCGTTCGACGTGTTCCCGTCCGAGCCGGTGCCCGCGGGATCGCGGTTGCTGACAGCGCCCAACATCGTGATGACACCGCACCTCGCCGGCGCCACGCGACAGACCGCGCACCGAGCCGGCTCGATCGCGGCAGCGGCCGTAGCCGCCTTCCTCAACGGAAAGGACCCCGCTGGACTGTGCTGATGCCACGCCTCCGGCGCGGCGGTCATGGGGCTGTGACTCCCGGTCTTCCCTCGTCGCTCCGGTCGCTTCGCTCCCGCCGCTCCTCAGTCCAGACCGGGAGGCCCCATGACAGGTGTCCGCTTAGGCGGGGCACAGGACAGGATCATGAAGCTAGCGACCTCTACTACCTGGACCGAGCTTCTGCTGTTGCTGATCGCGTTCGTGCTGTCGATGGTCATCGGCATCGAGCGTCAGATCCGGCAGAAGAGCGCCGGCATGCGTACGCACACGCTCGTCGGCACCGGGGCGGCACTGTTCACCCTGGTGTCCGGGTTCGGCTTCAGCGCCGTCCTCGGGACCGACGTCAATCTCGACCCGTCCCGGATCGCGGCGCAGATCGTGTCCGGCGTCGGCTTCCTCGGCGCCGGCGTGATCTTCATGCGCCGGGACGTGGTCCGCGGGCTGACCACGGCGGCCACGATCTGGATGACCGCCGCGATCGGTATGGCCTGTGGTGCCGGGATGCCGGTCCTCGCGCTCGCGGCGACCGTGCTGCACTTGGTTGCCGTCGGCCCGTTCGCTCGGCTCGCCCGGTTCCTGCCGTCGCCGGACCGCCGCCGGATCGTCACGGTGCGGTACGACGACGGAGCCGGCGTACTGCGGGCGATCCTGGCAACCGCTACGTCCATGGGATTCGAGGCGTCGGTGCTCGGGACCGAGGTGCACCGGGACGGCGCACGTCCGCAGGTACGGGCGGCGATGCGGTTCTCCGGGCGCGCGCCGCTGCAGAACCTGGTGCTCGCACTCGACGACCTCGACGGCGTCACCGGCGTACGGCTCCGCAACGACGATGACGATTGAGCTACGAATGTGATTTCGGTGAGAAAATCACACTGATTCTCTATACGTAACCATTGTTCGGTGATAATTTCACCGGCATGTCCGCTGCTCCGAACCTTGTTGACCTGCGCGAACTGGCCGTCCGGCTGGCGATCGCGGCGGGCGAGGAACTTCTGGCCCGTCAGCGGAGTCTGTCGATCGATGCCGCCGGTGTCGAGACCAAGAGTTCGGCCAACGACCCGGTCAGCGCGGCCGACCGCGCGTCCGAGAAGCTGATCGTCGACGGCCTCACCGCGGCCCGTCCCGGCGATGGACTTCTCGGTGAAGAAGGCGCTTCGCGAGTTACAAGAACCGGTCTGACCTGGGTGATCGATCCCCTGGACGGCACGGTCAACTATCTCTACGGCCGTCTCGACTGGAGTGTGTCGATCGCCGTCGAGGACGAGAACGGTGCACTCGTCGGCGCGGTTCACCAACCGCGGACCGGTACGACGTGGTCCGCCGTACGTGATGCCGGCGCGTTCCGTGACGACCAGCGCCTCGGGTCGCTGCGACAGGCTTCACTGGAGTCGGCTCTGGTTGCGACAGGCTTCTCGTATCTCCCGGATCGCCGCGCCGAGCAGGCTGCGCTTCTGCAAGACCTGCTGCCGGTCGTCCGCGACATCCGCCGCGGTGGATCGGCGGCGCTCGATCTGTGCTCGGTCGCCGACGGTACGGCGGACGCGTACTACGAGCACCTGATCCAGCCCTGGGACATCGCCGCCGGCGCGCTGATCGCCCGCGAGGCCGGCGCCGCCGTCGTCCGCGGACCCGTTTTCCCGCAAGGCATCCTGGCCGCCGCCCCCTCGGTGGCCGCCCCACTCGAAGAGTTACTCACGAGGAGGTCGGTATGACCGAGCGAAGCGAGGTCATCATCAAGCACAGCTCGGCTCGTGTCTCATCCGCGCCCGGAGCGAAGCGAGGACGTGGATGAGCATAGTTGACCTGCCGGCCCGGACCCATCCGGACGAACGAACGATTGCTGACGGCAATGATCAGCGGAAGCGCCGGCGACGGCGCGAGTACGGGCTGTTCGCATTGCTGGTCGCGCCGAACCTGCTGGTGATCGCGGTCTTCGCGTACTGGCCGATCATCTACAACGCGTTCCTCAGCCTGACCGACTGGAACATGATCGCGGCCCGCCCGAAGTTCGTGGGCCTGGCCAACTACGGCCGGACGCTGACCGACCCCGCGTTCCACAAGACGCTGTGGATCACCGTGGTGTTCACCGGGCTGATCGTGGTCGGCAGTCTGGTGGTCGGGCTGGCGCTGGCGTTCCTGTTCAACCTGCCGCTGAAGGGCCGCGGCGCGGTCCGGACGATCGCGTTCGCTCCGCACATCCTGTCCGGCGCCGCGGTCGCGACGATCTGGGCGTTCATCTTCGACCCCGGCTACGGGCTGCTGCGGGCGCTGATCGAACCGTTCGGCGCCGAGCCGCCGGACTGGATGAACAACTCCGACTGGGCGCTGCCAGGTCTGGTCATCGTCTACCTGTGGAAGAACGTCGGGTTCGCCGCGCTGATCTACCTGGCCGGCCTGCAGGGTCTGCCGAAGGAGCTCGACGAGGCGGCCGCGATCGACGGCGCGTCGACCTGGACGCGGTTCCGGTCGATCAAGCTCCCGTTGCTTGCCCCGATCACCTTCTTCCTGCTGATCACCACGGTGATCGGCACCTTCCAGGCGTTCGACGTGATCGCGGTGATGACCGGTGGCGGCCCTGGTGATGCCACCACCACGCTGAGCTGGTCGATCTACAACGAAGGTTTCCAGGCGTTCAACGCGGGCCGCGCGGCGACGCTGTCGATCATCATGTTCGTCATCCTGCTGGTCGTCACCACGGTGCAGGCCCGGGTGATGGAGAGGCGGGTGCACTACCGATGAAGACACGCGCGATCCAGTACGTCGTACTGATCGGTGTGGCGGCCGTGTTCCTCGGACCGCTGTACTGGTTGCTGTCCACCGCGTTCAAGCAGCCGACCCAGATCTACCAGTGGCCGCCCGCCTGGTGGCCGCACCTGACCTGGGAGAACTTCAGCCTGGCGTGGAAGGCCGCGCCGTTCGACCGGTTCTTCCTGAACTCCACGATCATCACCGTGATCGGGACCGCGTTGAAGGTGGTGAACGCCGTGCTGACGGCGTACGCCTTCGCCTATCTGCGGTTCCCGTTCAAGAAGATCCTGTTCTTTGCGGTGCTCGGCGCGATGATGGTGCCCGGCCACGTGACGCTGTTGCCGAACTACCTGACCGTGGCGAGCCTCGGCTGGATCAACACCTACGCCGGCCTGATCATCCCCGGCATCGGGTCCGCGTTCGCGACGTTCCTGATGCGGCAACACTTCCTCACCCTGCCCACAGAGGTGACGGACGCGGCCGCCGTCGACGGCGCCGGACACCTGCGCACCTTGTGGCGCGTCGTTCTCCCGATGTCGCGGCCGATGCTGATCACGGTCGTGGTGATCACCGCCGTCGAGGAATGGAACAACTTCGTCTGGCCGCTGATCGTCACCAACACCGCCTCGATGCGGACGCTGCCCGTCGGGCTGCTGATCCTCAAGGACGAGGAGGGTCTCGCGGCCTGGGGAACGATCATGGCCGGCACGCTGCTGGTGCTCGCACCGATGCTGCTGATCTTCCTGATCGCCCAGCGCTACATCGTCGGTGGGATCACGGCCGGAGCTCTGAAGGGATGAGCATGCTCAAGCGCAGGATGTTCCTGGGGCTCGCGGCCGGCGCCACGCTGGCCGGCTGCGGTTACCGTTCCGTCGACGCGATCTACTCGCAGCCGGCCGGGTCCGTGCCGAAGCAGTACGCCAACCGCACGCGGGTCGTGTTCTGGTCGCCGTACGGCGGCGTGAACGGCAAGGCAGTGGACAAGCTCGTTGCCAAGTTCAACGACTCGCAGCAGGACGTGTACGTCGAGGTGCAGTTCCAGGGCAGCTACGACGACGTGGCGCAGAAGGTCGCGGCCGCGCTGGTCGCGAAGCAGGCGCCCGATCTCGCCGTACTGTCGGACGTCACCTGGGAACGGTTCTTCCTGAACGACGCGCTCGAACCGTTGAACGGCTACTTCACCGACGGTTTCGGTCCTGGCGTGTATCAGGAGAAGCTGTTCGGGGAGTACGTCGTGAAGGGGCAGAGCTGGGCCGTTCCGTTCGCCCGCAGTACGCCGATCATGTACTACAACCGGGACGCGTTCGCGAAGGCCGGGCTGCCGGACCGGGTGCCGCGGACCTGGAGCGAGCTGCGGTCGTGGGTGCCCGAGCTCGCGAAGGTGCAGTCCGGCGGACGGTCGTTGCGGACGATCGCGTTCGCGAAGATCGACGGCGACTGGCAGTTCCAGGGCAACGTGTGGCAGTTCGGCGGCGCGTACTCGAAGGGGCTCGACGTCACGATCGACGAGGCCGGGGCGGTCGCGGCCGGTGAGTGGCAGCGCGAGATGGTGCACGAGCTCGGGGCGGCGTACATGGCGAGCAGCCCGAGTACGGATTTCGCGAATGGGCTGGTCGGCGTGATCCAGGAGTCGACCGGCGCGATGAAGACCATCGGGTCCAAGGCGAAGTTCAAGGTCGGGGCCGGGTTCATCCCGTCGGAGGTCGCGGCCGGGATCGCCACCGGCGGCGGCGGGATCGGGATGTTGCGGAACATCTCGACCGAGCGGAAACAGGCCGCGGCGACGTTCCTGCAGTTCCTCGCCCTGCCGGAGAACTCGGCGTGGTGGACGACGCAGACCGGCTACCTTCCGGTGGTGAACAAGGCCCGCGAGGACGCCGAGCTGAAGAAGCTGATCGCGGAGCAGCCGAACTACGGCGTCGCGATCGCGCAACTGAAGAACGCGCGCCAGCAGGACGCGATCCGGTTGTACGGGCGGAACGCGAACGTGCAGATCTACACCGGGCTGCAGCAGATCTACGCCGACAACGCGCAGCCGAAGAAGGTGTTCGCCTCCGTCGCGCGCCGGCTCGAGGTGATCGGCGACGAGGTCAAACGTCTCTACGAGGAGAAAGTTCTGTGATCATCACCGGCCACCGGGGTGCACTCGGGACCGAACCGGAGAACACGCTGCGCTCGTTCCGGCGGGCGGTCGCGGACGGCTGCGACGAGATCGAGCTGGACCTGCGGGTGAGTGCGGACGGCGAGCTCGTGATCATGCACGACGCCACCGTCGACCGCACCACCTCCGGGTCGGGTGAGGTCGCCTGCCTGACGCTGGACGAGCTGCGTGCACTCGACGCCGGGCTCGGGGAACAGGTCCCGACCTGGTCGGAGACGGTCGCGGCGATCGACGTACGGTTCCAGGCGGAGGTCAAGGACGAGGCCGCCGTACCGCTGCTCGCCCAGTCGCTGAAGTCGGACCGGGCGCTGGCCGAGCGGACCCTGGTGACGTCGTTCCACCCGGGCATCCTGCTCGCCATCCGGGAGGCGTTCCCGGGTGTGACGACGGGCCACATCTTCGGCCGTACGCCGGACACTGCCGAGGTCATCACCCGTACCCGCGCCGCCGGCGCGAGCTGGTCCCTGTGCGGCATCGCCGGCCTCACCCCCGACGCTGTCGCCGACCTCCACGCCGCGGGCCTCTCCGTCACTGCCTGGCCCGTCCCCGACCCCGAAACCCTCACCAAGGCCACCGCCCTAGCCGTAGACGGCATCACCACCGACAACCCCCACCTCCTCCAGCACCTCTGACCCAACTTTGAGAACCCACCAACCGTTTCGACGCCCTGAGAATGGTTGGTGGGTTCTCAAAGTGCCTCGGGCGGGTGGGCGGTGTGGGCTGGGTCACACGTTTCAACGTGCGAATTTGTTCTTCCGTGGAACATAAATGTGTGATTGGCTCTTCTGTATGGGAATCAGCATCGGTGTGGTCGGAGCCGGACAGTTCGCCCCTTCGTTCCTGCGGTTGTGGTCCGCGCATCCGGACGTGTCCGACGTGCGGCTGACCGACGTCATCCCGGAGCGGACCGCGGAGATGGCCGCCAAGCAGGGGATCACGGTGACGCCGGCGTCGTTCGAGGAGATGCTCGAGTCGGACGTGGACGCGGTCGCGATCTTCACGCAGCGGTGGCTGCACGGCGAGATGGCGATCAAGGCGCTCGAGGCCGGCAAGCACGTGTACTCCACGGTCCCGATGGCGATCGAGGCGGACCAGATCGCGCGCATCATCGAACTGGTGAAGGAGACCGGGCTCACCTACATGATGGGTGAGACCAGCTTCTACTACCCGTCCTCGGTCTACTGCCGGCAGAAGCTCGCCGAGGGGGCGTTCGGCCGGGTGTTCTACAGCGAGGGCGACTACGTCCACGACATGGACCTCGGGTTCTACGCGGCGTACCAGTACTCCGGCGGCGACGACTGGAAGAAGACCGCGTCGTTCCCGCCGCTGCTCTACCCGACGCACGCCGTCGGCAACGTCCTCTCGGTGACCGGTCAGCACGCCACCCACGTGTCGGCGATCGGCGTCAAGGACGACCGCGGCGACGGCGTCTTCGACAAGGAGATCAGCCAGTTCGACAACGACTTCTCGAACGCGACCGCGCTGTTCAAGCTCGCCGACGGCGGGATCATGCGGACCAACGAGATGCGCCGGGTCGGGTACCCGTCGCACATCCGCGAGTCCCGGCTGCGGGTGTTCGGTACCGAGGGCAGCTTCGAGCAGCTCGCCACCACGACGCTGTGGCAGAACAAGCAAGGCGTCGAGGACGTCAGCCACCTGATGGAGACCAAGCCAACGGGTGACGACGCCGACCTGGCGAACGTGGACCCGGCGCTGCGGGACGCGTTCCGGTCCGGCCTGTCCCCGGTGCACGACCGCAAACGGCTGCCGAAGGAGTTCGACGGCCTGCACAACGGGCACGAGGGCTCGCACCACTTCCTCGCCGACGACTTCGTCCGCGCGGTCGCCGACAAGACCCTCCCGCCGATCAACGCGTGGGTCTCCGCCCGCTACACCCTCCCCGGCATCTACGCCCACCAGTCCGCCCTGCAAGGCGGCGTACAACTCGAGATCCCTGACCACGGCGACGCCCCGGAGTGACCTCCTGCCGATAAGATCCGGTATGGATCTGTTTGCTGGGATCTCTGTGAGTGACTACGCGACCGCGGTCGCGTGGTACGAGAAGTTGTTGGGGGCGCCGCCGAGTTTTCTGCCCAATGACATCGAGGCGGTGTGGGAGATCGGCGAGCACCAGTACCTGTACATCGAGGTCGTCCCGGAGCATGCCGGCCACGCGCAGCACACGTTGTTCGTCGAGGACTTCGACGCCGCGCTCGGTGCGATCGCCGAGCGCGGCCTCGAGCCCGCCGAACGGGAGACGTACGAGAACGGCGTACGGCATGCGACCTTCTACGATCCGGACGGCAACGAGGTCTCGTACGGCGGCGCACCGGTGGCGTGACGTCACGGTGCGGCGATGTGGTCCAGCTCGGACCACTGCAGGACTCGCGCCGTGATCGTCGGGTGGTGTTCGAGTTCTGCCCGCAGCAGCCGGTGGACGCCGTCCAGGATGGTGATGCGGTCGTCGGGGCGGTGGACGACGTCGATGGGGTGGCGGAGATCGGCGGCGAAGGTGCGTTCGTACTGCGCGTGGTACGTGACCGGATACGCGGCGACCTGGCGGGGCGTGACCTGGAAGGGCCGGTCGTCGTACGCCCAGAACGGCAGGTCGAGATGGTGAGCCAGGTCGGCGACCGGCAGTTCAACCGTCGGCAGGTCGAGGGCGTGCAGCCGTTCGGTGTCCCAGTGGAAGTCGAGGATGTACGCCGTGAGTTCCGGTGGCACCGTCAGCGGGAAAGGACGGCGGGTCATTCGTAGATGCGGCGCAACCGCAGCGTCATCGAGTTCTCGATGTGCTGGGTCATCGCGGACTCGGCGGCGGCCGGATCGCCGGAGGTGATCGCCTCGACGAGCATGCGGTGTTCGGTGAGGACCTCGGGGCCGATGTCGCGGTCGTAGTGCAACCGGAAGATGTGCAGGTGGCAGTGGGTCCGCTCGAAGGCCGATCGGACCTGTTCGCTCCCGGACAGCGACGCGATCAGCGAATGGAACCGGTTGTCGTGCACCGTCAGCGACTTGTAGCCGGCGTAGTCGATCGAGGTCGGCTCGACCGCGTTCGCCAGCTCGGCGCGCAACAACTTCACACCCTCGGGGGAGATCAGCTCGGCCGCCCGCCGGGCCGCCCAAGGCTCGAGCAGGAGCCGGAACCGGTACAGATCGTCGAACTCCTCAAGCGAGAGGAGCGGAGTCGCGCGATAACCCTTCAGCGGCTCCTTGACCGCCAGCCCTTCCGACTCCAGCCGGGCCAGCGCCTCCCGCACCGGCGTCGACGACACCTGGAACTCCCGCGCGAGCCCGTCGATGGAGATCCGCGCCCCGGGCCGGATGACGTGGTCCATCAGCATCGTCTTGATGGCCTCGTACACGTCGTCGGCGAGCATCTGCCGCCGGAGCAGCCGCCGGTCCACCGGTGCCACTGGCTCGCTCATGAGGGTGTCTCCGGAATCTGGTCGCGGGGTTGACCCCACCGTTCGGTTTCGGCAGGGTAACACTGGTAATCATGCATCATGCACGATTCGGGTGAGAGCAAGCTACGGGAAGGTCGCGAACGATGGTGAGGTTCGAACAGATCGGCGTCCTGCCCGAGCCCGGCGACAACGTCGCGATCGCCTCCCGGCGGCTGGACGCCGGCACCGAGGTCGAGTTCGACGGTACGACGATCACGCTGCCGCACACCGTGCTCGAAGGGCACCGCTTCGTGGTCGTGCCGGTCGCGACCGGCGACGCGCTGACCTCGTGGAACACCGCGTTCGCGCGCGCCTCGCGTGACCTGGTTCCCGGCGACTACGTCTGTACGCCGACCAGCCTCGCCGCGGTCACCGCCCGCGGTGTGGACGGCCTGCCCGAGGTGCCGAGTGCGACCAACGAGCCGCTCGACCCGTACGAGTTGGACGAGTCGGCGCTGCACTTCGGCGCCCAGGTGACGAGTGTCGAGCAACCCGGCACGTTCCTCGGCTATCCCCGTGAGCAAGGCCCGGCCGGGACGCGAAATCACGTCGTACTGCTGGCCACCAGTTCGCGGAGCAGCGGATTCGTCACCGAGTTGGCCCGACGTTTCGACGGCGCGGCCGCGGGCGACGGCGTCGTACCGGTGGCGCACACCGAAGGCGGCGAGGACGAGGTCCCGAACAACGTGCACTTCCTGCTCGCCACCCTCGGCGGCTTCACGCTCAACCCGAACGTCGGCGCCGTCCTGATCGTCGACACCGAGGGTGATGTGGTCTCCGGCGAGGCGATCAAGAACTTCCTGGCCGAGAACGGCTACCCGTCGATCAAGGTGCCGCACGCGTACTTCACCCGGAAAGGCGGCTTCGAGCACGACCTGACGGTCGCCGGCGCGCTGATCGAGCCGTGGCTGCCGATCGTCGACGCGCAGCAGCGCGAGGAGGTCCCGCTCGCGGACCTCAGGATCGCGCTGCAATGCGGCGGATCCGACGCCTTCTCGGGGATCTCGGCCAACCCGCTCGCCGGCCAGGTCAGCGCGGAGGTCATCCGGCATGGTGGTACGGCGGTGCTCGCGGAGACCGACGAACTGATCGGGGCCGAGCCGTACGTGCTGAAGAACGTCCGCGACCTCGCCACCGCCAAGCGCTTCCTGGCCACCATCAAGGCGTTCAAGGAACGTGTCGGCTGGCACGGGCACACGGCCGAGGGCAACCCGTCCGGCGGCAACGTGTATCGCGGGCTCTACAACATCGTGCTGAAGTCGATCGGCGCCGCCCGCAAACTGCCGCGCGAGGTCCGCCTGGACCACGTCATCGACTACGGCGAGCCGCTGCCCGGCAACGGCTACATCTTCATGGACAGCCCCGGCAACGACCTCGAGTCCGTGGCCGGCCAGATCGGCAGCGGCTGCAACCTGATCTTCTTCACCACCGGCAACGGATCGATCACCAACTTCCCGTTCGTCCCGACGCTGAAGTTCGTCACGACGAGCGCGCGGTACGAGCGGTTGCGGGCCGAGATGGACGTCGACGCCGGCAAATACCTGACCGGTACGTCGATGGCGGACCTGACCGCGGAGACCTTCGATCTCGTGGTCCGCGTCGCATCCGGTGAGAAGAGTGCGGGCGAGCGGGCCGGCCACAGCCAGGTGTCGATCTGGCGGAACTGGAAGCAGACCGGCCCGCGCGAGGGCATCTCGATCACCACCGACGGCCGGATGAGCCGCAAGCTCGCCGACCTCCCGACCGAGGACCGCGACGCCCCGCTCGACGGGCTCCCGCACCGCGGGCTGACCTCCGAGAGCCGGACCTCCACGGACCTGTTGCGTGTCGACGACCGGTTGGTGCCTGAGGCAGTCGGTCTGATCCTGCCGACCAGCCTCTGCTCGGGCATGATCGCGCTGCGGATCGCAGCACAGGCAGACCTGGAGAAGTGGGCAGGTGACGCCGTCACCCGGATGGTCGCCCTCCCGCACACCGAGGGTTGTGGCAGCAGCGGCGGCGCGTCCGAGGAGACATTCGCGCGGATCATGCTCGGCTATCTTCTGCACCCGAACACGCGGATGGCCCTGCTGCTCGAGCACGGCTGCGAGAAGACGCACAACGACTACTTCCGGTCCCGGCTGGTCGAGGCGGGCAAGGATCCGTCCCGCTTCGGCTGGGCGAGCATCCAGGCCGACGGCGGTCTCGACGCCGTGGGCGACAAGGTCAAGGAGTGGTTCCGCAGCTTCGACCTGTCCGCCCCGGTCGCGCAGTCCGGTGATCTCGGCGCGCTGACGATCGGGTTGGAGGCCCGCGGTCCGTTCTCGGACGAGACCGCCGAGGCGCTCGCGCTGATCGGCCGCGAGATCGTCGGCTCCGGCGGTTCCGTCGTACTGTCGTCACGTGGCGCGTTGCTGGCGCACGACGGATTCCGGACCGCGGCGTTCGGATCGGCGGACCCGGTGGGCCCGACGATCGCGCACGGGCAGCGGTTCGCGGAGCCGGGGTGGCACGTGATGCGGATGCCGGGGACGGACTGGATGGAGACCGCGACCGGCTTCGGCGCGACGGGCGTTCAGCAGATCCTCGCGCATGTCGCGGGCGGCACCTTGTCGGCGCAGCGGTTCGTCCCGGTCGTCGAGTTCAGCAACGACCCGGAGACGGTTGCGACGTACGGCGACGACCTGGACGCGGTGGCCACCGGTGACGCGGGCGAACAGGCGCGGATCGGGCTGGACGTCGTCGCCGCGGTCGCGAGTCGCCGGCTCGTTCCCAAGGCGGTTGCCTCCGGCAACGTCGGTTTCCAGATCACCCGTGGTCTGCTCGGTACTTCGATGTGAAAGGCCTGTCAATGCACTTGGTCCGTTATCTGTCTCCCGTCGACGGTCGTCCTGTCCCCGGTGTCCGCACCGGGGAGACGGTGGCTCCGCTGCCGGGAGTGAACAGTTTCGCCGAACTGCTCCGGCTCACCCGCGAGGAGTTGCAGGCGGAGGTCGACAAGGCCGGTGAGGCGCTGCCCGTCCAAGGGCTGACGTTCCTCCCGCCGATCGACGGTCGCGGCGAGGTGTGGTGCGCGGGCGTGACGTACGAACGCTCGCGCGGCGCCCGGATGGAGGAAAGCAGCGAGCAGTCGGTCTACGACAAGGTCTACACCGCCGACCGGCCCGAGCTGTTCCAGAAGGCGCCGGCCTGGCGCGTGGTCGTCGACGGCGAGCCGGTCGGGATCCGGTCCGACTCCGGTCACGACGTACCCGAACCGGAGCTTGCGGTCGTGGCGAACAGTCACGGTGAGATCGTCGGGTTCACGGTCTGCAACGACATGAGCTCGCGGTCGATCGAGGGCGTCAACCCGCTGTACGTGCCGCAGGCCAAGCTGTTCGCCGGCGGTTGTGCGCTGGCGTCGGGGATCCGGCCGGTCTGGGAGGTCCCGGACCCCAAGAAGCTGGGGATCAACCTGGTGATCCGCCGTGCGGGCGACGAGGTGTTCAGCGGTACGACGTCCACCGAGAAGCTGGTGCGCGAGCTCCAGGACCTCATCGACGTACTGTTCCTGCCGAACGACTTCCCGGACGGCGTGATCCTCGCGACCGGCACGGGGATCGTCCCCGAACTGGACTTCGCACTCGCCGAGGGCGACGTCATCACGATCACCATCGACGAGGTCGGCACCCTCACGAATACCGTGGCCGCAGGCCGGGAACCGTTCGCGTTCCTGGCAACCGACAACCTGGAGGGAATCCGATGACCGGCTCCGACACCACCCCCGCTCAGCTGGAGCAGGCGCTCGCCGCCGCCGCTGCGGCCGCGCCCGCCTTCGGGGCCTCCGAGCCATCGGTCCGGGCCGGGTGGATCCGCGCCGTCGCGGATGCGCTCGACGCGGCCTCGGACGAGCTGGTGCCGATCGCGATGCGTGAGAGCTCTCTGCCGCAGGCGCGACTGACCGGCGAGGTCGCCCGCAGCACCGGCCAGCTGCGGATGTTCGCGGACGCGCTCGAAGAGGGTTCGCTGCTCGAGGTCATCATCGACACCTTGGACCCGCAGGCCAAGCCGGTCCCGCGCCCCGACCTCCGCCGCGTCCTCGTCCCGCTCGGACCGGTGCTGGTGTTTGCCGCCAGCAACTTCCCGTTCGCGTTCAGTGTCTGCGGCGGTGACACCGCGTCCGCGCTCGCGGCCGGTTGCCCGGTGATCGTCAAGGCGCACCCGGGTCACCCGGAGCTGTCCGCCCGGACCGCCGAGGTGATGATCGAGGCTCTGAAGGCAGCCGGTGCGCCGGACGGGACGTTCGGCCTGATCGCGGGCTTCGACGTCGGCGTCACGGCCCTCAAGGACCCGCGGATCACCGCCGCCGGCTTCACCGGTTCGGTCCCGGCCGGCAAGGCACTGCACGAGATCGCGGTGACGCGCCCGGAGCCGATCCCGTTCTACGGCGAGCTCGGCAGCCTGAACCCGGTCTTCGTCACGCAGGCCGCGATCGATGCCCGCGGCAAGGACATCGCGAGCGGGTACGTCGGTTCGTTCACCCTCGGCGTCGGGCAGTTCTGCACCAAGCCCGGCCTGCTCTTCCTCCCGTCCGGCCACGGACTGCAGGAGCAACTGGCCGAGGCGACCGGTGCCGTCGCCGAGGCGCCGATGCTGAACGATCGGATCAAGGACGGCTTCAGCTCCGGTCTCGACCGGCTGGAGAAGGTCGACGGCGTGCGCGTCTGGGCCTCCGGCGGCGCGACCCTCCTGCAGACCACGGTGACCGAGCTGCTCGCCCGCCGTGACGAGATCCTCGAGGAGTGCTTCGGTCCGGTCTCGATCGTCGTCGAGTACTCCTCCCTCGACGAGCTGCGCGCAGCCGTCGAGGCGTTCGACGGCAACCTGACCGCGACGCTGCACGCGGAGGACGAGGACGCCGAGCTCGCGCGCGACCTGCTGCCGATGCTGACCGCCCGTGCGGGTCGCGTGCTGTGGAACGGCTGGCCGACCGGGGTCGCGGTGTCGTGGGCCCAGCATCACGGCGGGCCGTTCCCGTCGACGGTCGGCTCGATCCACACCAGCGTCGGAGTGACGGCGGCGCGGCGGTTCCAGCGTCCGGTGGTGTACCAGGACGCTCCCGATGCGGTGCTGCCCGACGTACTGAAGGACTCGAACCCGGCCGGGATCACCCGTCGGGTGAACGGAACCGTGACCACGGACGAGGTGTCGCGATGACTGATGTACCTCCGACCAACGACCCGGCCGAGGGCGACGTCCTCGCCGGTGAATCGGCTCCCGCGTCGACCGGACGGCGGAGTTTCGACCACTGGTTCGGTGAGCACGGCCGTAACGGCTTCATCCACCGGTCCTGGATGAAGTCGCAGGGCTTCTCCGAGGAGGCGTTCGACGGGCGCCCCGTGATCGGGATCTGCAACACCTGGTCCGAGCTCACCCCGTGCAACGCGCACCTGCGCCGGCTCGCCGACTCGGTGAAGCGCGGCGTCTGGCAGGCCGGCGGGTTCCCGCTGGAGTTCCCGGTGATGTCGCTCGGCGAGACGCTGCTCCGGCCGACCGCGATGCTGTTCCGCAACCTGCTCAGCATGGACGTCGAGGAGTCGCTGCGCGGCAATCCGATCGACGGCGTCGTCCTGCTCACCGGCTGCGACAAGACGACGCCCGGTTCCATCATGGGCGCCGCCAGCGTCGACCTGCCGACCATGGTCGTCACCGGCGGTCCGATGTTGAACGGCAAGTTTCGCGGCTGCGACATCGGCTCCGGTACGGCGGTCTGGCGCTTCACGCAGGACCTCAACGCGGGCCGGATGTCGGCCGAGGACTTCGCGGCGGCCGAGGCCGGTCAGTCCCGCAGCAACGGGCACTGCATGACGATGGGCACGGCGTCGACGATGGCCTGTATGGCCGAGTCGCTCGGTCTGCAGCTGACCGGCGGCGCGGCGATCCCGGCCGTCGACTCGCGCCGGTACGTGATCGCGCAGAAGACCGGGCAGCGGATCGTCGAGATGGTCAAGGAAGACCTGAAGATCAGCGACATCCTCACCCGCGACGCCTTCGCGAACGCGGTCCGGGCGAACGCGGCGATCGGCGGCTCGACGAACTTCGTCATCCACCTGCTCGCGATCGCCGGCCGGGTCGGCGTCGACGTGACACTCGACGACATCGACGAGTGGGCGCGCGGCGTCCCGTGGCTGGTCGACCTGCAGCCGTCGGGCAAGTACCTGATGGAGGACTTCTACTACGCCGGCGGCCTGCCCGCGGTGCTGAAGGAGATCCTGCCGCTGCTCAAGACCGACGCGATCACGGTCACCGGCAAGACGATCGGCGAGAACGTCGCGAACGCGGAGCGGATCGAGGCGACGTACCCCGGTGGCGCTCCCGGCAGCGAGACGTACGCCGTGATTCGCCCGGTCGGCGATCCGCTCGGTAGTGGCGCGGGAACCGCCGTACTGAAGGGGAATCTGGCCCCGGACGGTGCGGTCATCAAGCAGTCGGCGGCGTCCGAGCGGCTGTCGCGACATCGCGGCAAGGCGCTCGTGTTCAGCAGCATCGAGGAGTACGACGAGGCGGTCGAGGACCCGGATCTCGACGTCGACGAGGACACCGTGCTGGTGCTGCAGAACGCGGGGCCGCGCGGGTACCCGGGGATGCCCGAGGTCGGCAACATGACGATCCCGCGCAAGCTCGCCGAGATCGGCGTCGACGACATGGTGCGGATCTCTGACGCGCGGATGAGCGGTACGGCGTACGGCACCGTCGTACTGCATGTCACGCCGGAGGCTGCCGTCGGTGGGCCGTTGGCGCTCGTGCGGACGGGGGACTGGATCGAGCTCGACGTACCGGCGCGGCGGTTGCATCTCGACGTACCGGACGAGGAGCTGGAGAAGCGACGCGCGGACTGGCAGCCGCCGGCACCGCCGACGGACCGCGGCTGGGCCCGGCTGTACGTCGACCACGTAACCCAGGCCAACCAAGGCTGCGACCTCGACTTCCTCGTAGGCCGCACCGGCTCCGCAGTCGCCCGCCAGAGCCACTGATGTCCGTTTCAGAGCGTGGTTGGGGGCCGTTCGAAGCGGTGCGGGGATTGCGGCCGTCGGGGACGCTTCCGCAGGTGACGCCGGTCCGGCGGATCCTCTCGGATCTGCCGGTGTCGGCCGACCCGTACGCCGACGCGCGTGCGGCACTCGAACCGCTCCGCGGGCGGATCGTGCCGGATGCCCGCATCGCGGTGACCGCGGGCAGCCGGGGCATTCACGATCTGGTGCCGGTGGTGAAGGCAGCCGTGGACTGGCTCCGGGATGCCGGCGCCGCGCCGTTCGTGATCCCCGCGATGGGATCGCACGGGGGCGCGACCGCCGACGGCCAGCGGGAGATGCTCGAAGGCCTCGGCATCACCCCGGAAACCGTTGGCTGCCCCATCGAAGCCACGATGGAGACCGTGGTCGTCGGCACGCTCCCGGACGGCACCGAGGTCCACCACGACGCGATCGCCGCCAAGGCCGACGGCGTACTGCTCGTGAACCGGGTCAAACCGCACACCGACTTCCGCGGCCCGATCGAGAGCGGGATCGCGAAGATCCTCGCGATCGGACTCGGCAACCACCTCGGCGCGGCCTCCCTGCACGCCGGCGGCATCCCGTCGCTCGGCGCCAACATCGAGGCCGCCGCCCGGATGGTGGTTGCCCAAGGCAAGATCCTCGGAGGCTTGGCGATCCTCGAGAACGCGCACGAGCAGACCGCCTCGGTCGAGCTGCTCGCGTCCGACGGGATCGCCGAGGCAGCCGAGAACGCCTTGCTGCAAAGGGCTTCCAGCCTGCTCGGACGACTGCCGTTCGACGAGCTCGACGTCCTGGTCGTCGACGAACTGGGCAAGGACAAGTCCGGCGCCGGCATGGACACCAACGTCATCGGCCGGTGCTGGGTCCACGGGATCCCGGAGTTCGAGTCGCCGTCGATCGCGGCGATCAGCGTGCACTCGCTGTCGCCGGCCTCGCACGGCAACGCCTCCGGACTCGGCCTCGCGGACGTGATACCGGCGCGGCTCCTGGACCAGATCGACCTTCGGGCGAGCTACGTGAACGCGCTGACCTCGGGCGCCGGCGGTGCCCGTCGTTCGCGGTTGCCGATGGTGATGGAGGACGACGAGGCCGCCGTACTCGCCGCCGTGACGATGTGCGGACGACGGCACTGGTCCGAGCTTCGGCTGGCCCGGATCAAGGACACCCTGTCGCCGAACGAGTTGATGGTGACACCGGCCCTGCTGACCGAGGCGGCCGAACGATTCGACCTGGAGATCACCGGTACGGCGCGGGACCTGACGCAGGCCGGTCGACTCGGACCTTGGAGCGAGACGTGAACCTTCGCGAAGCACGTGCCCTGCTGGCCGACCGCGGTTTCCGGCCGGGCGAGACGTCGACCCGCACCTTCCCCGACGGATCGCCGTACAAGGTCGAGATCCCTTCGTGCGAAGGGCCGCGGGTGATGACGGCTGTCCTGGAGGAGGCCAAGGAGCGCGGCGTCACGATCGACCGAGTGTCGCAGGGCAGCGGCGTGATGATGCTGACCGACGGCGAGATCGAGGAGATGCTCTCGCTGGGTGCTGGTGCGGGCGTCGAGGTGTGCCTTTTCCTCGGGCCGCGGGGAGCGTGGGACATCGGTGGTCAGGCGAAGGTGTCGGCCGCGGTCCGCGGCGTTGCGCGGGGCAACGAACAGGTCGCGGCGTCGTTGTGTGACGCGTTCCGCGCGGTCGAGCTCGGCGTACGGAGCCTGCTGGTCGGCGACATCGGCGTACTGGAGATCCTTGGTCAGTTGAAGATCGAGGGCGAACTGCCGGCGGATCTGGTGCTGAAGACGTCGGTGTTGATGCCGTTGCCGAACGCACCGACCGCCCGGTTGTACGAACGGCTCGGCGCGACCAGCCTGAACGTGTCGACGGACCTGCCGGTGCCGGTGCTCGCGGAGATCCGATCGGTGACGACTGTGCCGATCGACATGTACATCGAGGTTCCCGACGACCAGGGCGGCCACGTCCGCTTCTACGACGTACCGGAGATCGTCCGGACCGCGGCGCCCGTCTATCTGAAGATGGGCCTGCGGAACGCCCCGAACATCTACCCGGTCGGGGCGCATTTGGCCGGGACGGCGGAGGCCCTCGGACGGGAGCGTGTCCGGCGGGCGGAGCTGATCCTGCGGTTGCTCGCCGAGCAAGATGAGGGATGAGCTCATGGACCGGCTGCGGTCGGTCCTCGGAGATGACGCTGTCGTCGACGATCCCGACGTACTGGACAGTCATCGCAACGATCACGCGAAGTTCTGTGTTGCCGGGGTGCCGCGGGTGCTCGTGCGTCCGTCGTCGACGGCCGAGGTCGTCGAGGTGGTCCGGGTCGCCGGTGAGCTCGGGGTCCCGATCGTGACGCAGGGCGCGCGGACGGGGCTTTCGGGTGCAGCGAACGCGATCGACGGGTGCTTGCTGCTGTCGACGTCTCGGATGACGCAGATCCTGGAGATCTCGGCCGAGGACCAGGTAGCCGTGGTCCAGCCGGGCGTGGTCAACGCCCAGTTGTCGCGCGCTGTCCTGGAGCAGGGGCTGTTCTATCCGCCGGATCCTTCCTCCTGGGAGCAGTCCACGATCGGTGGGAACATCGCGACGAACGCGGGCGGCTTGTGCTGCGTGAAGTACGGCGTGACGGCGGACTTCGTGCGTGGACTCGAAGTGGTGCTGGCCTCCGGCGAGGTGGTGCGCACCGGGCGGCGGTCGGCGAAGGGCGTCGCCGGGTACGACCTCACGCGGCTGATCGTCGGGTCCGAGGGCACGCTCGGGGTGGTGACCGAGGCGACGCTGGCGTTGCGTCCGGCGCCCGAGGCGGCGTTGACCGCGGCCGCGACCTTCCTGTCCGTCGAGGACGGGATCGCGGCCGCTGCCGCCGTGATGGCGTCGGGTCTGCGTCCGTCGTTGCTCGAGTTCCTGGATCAGCCGACCCTGCGGGCGATCCAGAACTACCGGGACATGGGTCTCCCGGAAGATGTCGGCTCGATGCTGCTCGCGCAGTCCGACCGGGGGTTGCGCGCTGCGGACGACGTCGCGCGGATCGCGGAGATCTGCACGGCGCACGGCGCGGTCGACGTCGCCGAGGCGTCCGACTCGGAAGAGTCCCGCATGCTGCTCGAGGCACGCCGGCTGGTGAACTCCGCGTTGGAGCCGTTGGGTACGACGCTGATCGACGACGTCGCCGTACCGCGGTCGCAGTTGGTCGCGTTGCTGCGCGGGATCGCGGAGATCGGCGCGAAGTACGACGTACTGATTTGTTGCCCTGGGCATGTAGGTGACGGGAACATGCACCCGACCGTGGTCTTCGACCCCGCCGACGCGGCGGCCGAGGCGCGGGCGCTGGAGGCGTTCGGCGCGGTGATGCAGCTAGGACTGCGGCTCGGCGGGACGATCACCGGCGAGCACGGGATCGGGACGTTGAAGGCGCGCTGGCTGGAGACCGAGCTCGGGCCGGTCGGGCTCGAACTGCATCGGCGGATCAAGGCCGCGTTCGACCCTGGGAACTTGTTCAATCCTGGAAAGGTCCTGCTGTGATCGACCCTTCGGCCGTGCGCCCGTCGCCGCGGCAGCTCGCTTGGCAGCGGCAGGAGCTGACCGCGTTCGTGCACTTCGGGCCGAACACGTTCACCGACCTGGAGTGGGGGACCGGTGTCGACGATCCGGCGGTGTTCGATCCTTCGGCGCTGGACTGCACGCAATGGGTTGCGGCGTTGGTCTCCGCCGGGTTCAAGAGCGTGATCCTGACGGCCAAGCATCATGACGGGTTCTGCTTGTGGCCGAGCAAGTACCTGCCGCATACCGTTGCCGCGTCGCCGTATCGGGGCGATGTCGTCGCCGAGTTGTCGGCTGCCTGTCAGGCTGGTGGGCTCGGGTTCGGGGTGTATCTCTCGCCGGCGGATCTCTATCAGGAGAAGGCGCCGGGAGGGTACTACGGGAACGGCAGTCCCGCGGTGGCTTCGCAGATCGGTGAGTTCTCGTACGTCGTGGACGACTACAACCGGTTCTACCTTCAGCAGTTGCATGAACTGCTCACGTCGTACGGGCCGATCGCCGAGGTCTGGCTCGACGGGGCCAATCCGACCAGCAGTGCGCAGAGCTATGCGTACGACGCGTGGTTCGACCTGATCCGGCGGCTCGCTCCGGACGCGACGATCGCGATCGGCGGGCCCGATGTGCGGTGGGTCGGCAACGAGGACGGGTTCGCGCGGGAGACGGAGTGGAGCGTCGTACCGTTCGTCGACGGGCGGATGGTGGCCGCACAGACGGCGGCTTCCGTGGCTGGGCCTGATGAGCTGGCTCAGGCTGACGAGTTGCGGTGGTATCCGGCCGAAGTCGACGTGTCGATCCGGCCCGGGTGGTTCTACCACGCTTCCGAGGACGCGTCGGTGAAGTCGTTGCCGGAGCTCCTGGACATCTATCGCAAGTCGGTCGGGCGGAACGCCGTACTGCTGCTGAACATCCCGCCGGATCGCCGAGGGTTGTTCGCGGATCCGGATGTGGAGGCGCTGGCCGCATTTGGTGCGGCGGTGCGGGAGTACTACGACACCGCGGTCGCGCGGCCGGGGGAGGTCAACGTCCTCGACCTGCGCGAGGACATCACGGCCGGCCAACAGGTCGAATCGTTTGCCGTGGACGGTTTCGTCGACGGCGCGTGGACCGAGATCGCCCGCGGTACGACGATCGGCCATCGCCGACTGCTGCCGTTGAGCACGCGGATCCACGTTGACGACGTACGCGTACGCATCCTCGCCACCCGAGCCGAGGCGGCTGTCTCGCTGGCTGTCCACTTCGACCCGCTGCTGTCCTGAGTCCCCCTGCCCGGAGTCGAACCAGGAACCGAGCCTTCGGAGGGCCCGGCGAGATTCCGTCACCAGGGGGATGTGTGCGTAAGGACAGGTAGTGCACCGGTGAGACGCCGTACACACGAACGTCTTCACGCTCAGGTGCACTAGGTCGTTGCCGGACACTACCTGTCCTTGTGTGCACTACTCCTGGACCGAGACCACGCGGGTCCAGTCGGAGCATTCGGCCTCGCACCACACGTGATCCCCGCGGTGTGCGATCCGGTCGCGCTGCACATGCCCGCAGGCAAGCAGCACGCGTCGCATCGAGTGACCCTGCTGGACCGGAGCACCGGTCCTGCCGCCAGGCACTCGCTTCCTGTTCCTGAGGTCGGCCATGGCCGGTCCTCCTCTCTTGTCCTATCTGTTCGTCCTGCGTGCAGAAGGCAGGATTCGAACCTGCTCAGCGCGTGGCAACGGGTTTACAGCCCGCCCCGCCTCTCCAACGGCGGCGCTTCTGCCTGGCAGGGCGGCCGGTCTTTCCCGGCCGCCCAGCGGTGAGAGCGAGATTCGAACTCGCGAGCCGACCGAAGCCGACCGACGGTTCAGCAAACCGCTGCCCCTGCCGACAGGCGGACCTCACCAACAGGCCCTGCCGTGTCCCCTGACCACGGCAGGAACCTGTTCAGCCCTTGACGCAGATGACCTGCTTCAGATGAGCCACGACCTCGACCAGGTCGGACTGGGCGGCGATGACCGAGTCGATGTCCTTGTACGCCGCCGGAATCTCGTCGATCACGCCGGCGTCCTTGCGGGACTCGACACCGGCCGTCTGAGCGACCAGGTCGTCGATGGTGAACCGGCGCTTCGCCTCGTTGCGGCTCATCCGCCGGCCTGCCCCGTGTGAGGCCGAGTAGAACGAGCGCTCCGAGCCGAGCCCGCGGACGACGTACGAACCGGTGCCCATCGACCCCGGGATCAGCCCGAGGTCTCCGCGCCCGGCCCGGATCGCACCCTTGCGGGTGACGAGCAGATCGAGCCCGTCGATGTGCTCCTCGGCCACGTAGTTGTGGTGGCACGAGATCGGCTGCTCGAACCGTACGTCGACCTCGAACGACTCCCGCACCGCCTGCATCACCAGCGCGAGCATGACGGCCCGGTTCCGGGCGGCGTACTCCTGGGCCCAGGTGAGGTCGCGACGGTACGCGTCCATCTCCGGCGTACCGGACAGGAACACCGCCAGGTCACGGTCCGGGAGATCCGCGTTGTGCGGAAGGTCCCGGGCGATCCGCATGTGCCGTTCCGCGAGCTCCTTGCCGATGTTCCGGCTACCGGAGTGCAGCATCAGCCACACGCGGTCCTCGTCATCGAGGCACACCTCGATGAAGTGGTTGCCCCCGCCCAGCGACCCCATCTGCTGCTTGGCCTTGCGCTCGCGGTCCTGCACTCCGTCGTGCAGACTCGTGAACTCGCCCCACAGCTTGTCCCACGGACGCGGGTCCAGGCCGAGCCGTCGTACGCCGACCTGGTCCTCGTGAGCCCGGAAGCCCACAGGTACGGCGGCCTCGATCCGCGAACGGATCGCCGACAGGTCGTCCGGAAGATCCGAAGCCGTCAGCGAGGTCAGGACACCTTCCATCCCACACCCGATGTCGACCCCGACCGCGGCCGGCGACACCGCCTGGTTCATCGCGATCACAGACCCGACGGTCGCGCCCTTACCGAGGTGCACGTCCGGCATCACCCGGACGCCGTGCACCCACGGCAGCGCCGCAATGTTCCGCAGCTGCTGCAGCGCCTTCGCGTCGACGTCGTACTCCTGCGCCCACATGAGCGTGGAGCTCTTGGCCCCACTCAGCTCAACCGGAAGCTCCACGTTCATCTCCCCACTCTCCTCGATCGTGTACATGCGGTGAGACTGGGACTCGAACCCAGACGTCCGTTGAAGGACCTGCCGTTTTCGAGACGGCTGCCGCTAGGCCTGACACTCGGCTTATCTCACCAGGGTTGTGCAGCTGCCAGGGCAGGGCTCGAACCTGCGGGGCCTCGGGTCAGAACCGAGGGTGGGTCACCGGCGCCCACCTGGCATCGCGCTCGTCGGCGGCACCGGTGGGGTGTCGCGTCAGAGCGCTATCTCGGCACGGGAAGGGACCCACGGCTGCCACAGCAGCGGCATGCCGGCCTCTTCCGGTGTACGCGAGCCCTTCTTCTCGTTGCACTCCGCGTGCGCGGCGACGGCGTTCAGCCACTCACCCCGTCCGCCGCGTGATCGTGGGATCACGTGGTCCATCGTGGTGGCGCCGAGCGTGCCGCAGTACGCGCAGGTGTACTTGTCGCGCTTCAGTACGCCGGCCCGCGTGTACTGCAGCCGGCCGGAGGCGTAGCGCCACTTCATCACGACGTACCGGACGAGACGCAGGACGCGGGGGAGGGGGAACGGTCCGATGCTGGCGCCGTCGTGCGCTTCCTCGACGACGGCGACCTCCCGGACGAGCATCCGGATGGCGTGCGGGATCGACACGACGTGCAGTTGCTCGTACGACGCGTTCAGCACGATCACACCGCTCATGTGGTTCCTCCTCCCTTCCAGTGTGCCCGACCCACGGTCAGCAGGTCGGCGAATTCGGTGTCGGTCGATTCCATACGGCGTACGCTGCGTGAGCACGTCGTACTGCAGGGTGTCCGGCGGGGCTCGAACCCGCTTCCTCCGGGGCCACATCCCGGTGCCTCGCCCGCTTCGGCCTCGGACACAGCACGCCCGGCAGGATTCGAACCTGCACCCTCCTGCTTCGTAGGCAGGCGCTCTGTCCGGTTGAGCCACGGGCGTTCGGTGCCCTGCGCCGGATGTACTTCGGATTTCCGTCGCAGGGCACGCTTGTGGCGCCCGCTCGGCCGGTAGCTGAGCATCCTGCGGGCGCCTGGTCCAGTTGGAGGGACTCGAACCCCCGATCCCCTCATCCCAAATGAGGTGGCCTGGCCGCTGGCCTACAACTGGTCCTCTCCCGGCCCTTCGACAGGCCGGGAGAAATGCGATGAATGTCCAGTTGTCATTGTTCGTGCCGATATCCGTGAATACCGGAAATAGTCGCGGTGAAGTAATCCCGTCGCCGAGCAAAACAAAAGAGCCGCCTGCTGCCGGTACCCGGCTCAGACGGCTCCTGGAGATCTCTCCACTCGGAGATCACCCAGGCGGGCCGCCCATGCACAGGCTGAGCTGGTGGTAGCAGGCCTCGTCGCCCACGGATCGCAGGCACGCCGCCAAAGCCGAACGGCCAGGCCGCCAGGCTCCATTCGCGATGCGCGTTCCGTACACGATCTTCTCCTCGAGGTCTCGGTCTTGCCGGGAATTAGTGTCACCCACACTTGCTGCTAAGTCAACGCATTTCCCAAAACAATCATTCCCCCACAATTCCACCACCCCTCCGACGCACACCACCCCACCCGAGTTCCTGCATGCCGCGCCCCACCCGATCCCGGTACGCCGCCACCCACCCGTTCCGCCGTACGACGCCGCTCACCCCCGACGCAGACACCCGTCCACCTCGTGACCCCGACCACACCCCGCACCTCGTCGTACCCCTCCCCAAAGGATCCGATTCGGAATCCTCCCCCTCATCCCGCTACACTCTTGCCTCGGCACCCGCCGCCTTAGCTCAGTCGGCAGAGCGTCTCACTCGTAATGAGAAGGTCGTCGGTTCGATTCCGACAGGCGGCTCAACAAGAAACCCCAGGTCAGCGGCAACATCCGACCTGGGGTTCAGTCTTGCTAGGGCCACGAGCGGGCCGGTTTGCTAACAGCTTTGCTAACGGGGTGCCAGCGCGGCGGCGGGCGGGTCGTCCTCGTCCGGCTGGTCGACGGCAGCCGCGAAGGTGTCGGCGACCCCGGCCGCGTGCTGGCGGATGACGTGCGCGTAGACCCGGAGGGTGATCGACGGATCGGCGTGGCCGAGACGCTCAGCGACGACATGGACCGGAACCCCCGCCGTCAGGAGCATGGTGGCGTGCACGTGCCGTAGGTCATGCAGGCGGGCTGACGGCAGCAGATCGGCCGGACGCTTGCTGGGGTCGTCGGGGTCCGGCTGGTTGTGGGCGCGGATGATCTTGGGCATGAGCTGCGTCACCGTGTCCGGATAGATCGGCACACCGAGACCGTTCGTGAAGACGTGCCCGGTGTTGGCCCAGGCGTCACCGACGACAGCCCGGTCGGCGGCCTGCTGGCGCTCGTGGGCTTGCAAGATCGCCACCGTTCCGGCATCGAGGCTCACCACGCGTTCGCGGCCGCCCTTGGTGGTTCCCTCTACCCGCTCGCCCTCGACCATGCCGACCGATCCCCGAATCCGGATCGTCGGGGCCTTCAGATCCACATCAGCCCACCGCAGATTCAGCAGCTCGCCGCGCCGAGCGCCCGTGTAGGCCGCGAGCCGATAGAAGGCGTACAGCCGGTGCGACGTCGCGGCCTGGAGGAACGCCCGGAGCTGTGCAGGCGTCCACACGTCCAGCACGTGTGAGTCCCGACGAGGACGCTTCGCCCGCTCCACCGGGTTGCTCGGGAGGATGCCCTCGTACAACACGGCATCTTTGAACGCCTTGCGCAGTACGGCGTGTACCTTCCAGACCGTTGCCTCCGACAACCCTCTACCGTCCCGGCCACCGGACTTGAGCAGGGTTCGGTACAGGTTGGTGATCGACGTTGGGCGTACCGCCTGGATGCGCAGCCGTCCGATGTGCGGATTGACGTATTGCCGAACGAGCCAGCGGTAGCCCGCAAGGGTGCGCGGTTTGGTCTCCATCGCGTGTGCGTCCAGCCAGTCGCCGAGGTACTCCGTCACAGTCATGCCACTCCGATCGATGTACTCACCGCGTCGGGCAGCGCGGCGTGCCTCGTCTCGTGCTTCCTTGGCGTCGTCCTCGGTTGCGAAGCCGCCGACCCACTTGGGTTTGCTCGCGCCGGTGGCCGGATCGGTGACCCGGATGACGTACGACCACGTACGGCCACGCTTCGTGATGCCGTCCTTGACCGCGCCCATCAGGCAGCCGCTCCCAGGTCGGCGACGAACTCCATGAGGTCGACGGAGCGGATCAGGCGTGAGCTGTCGATCTTGACCGACCGGAGCGTGCCGGACTGGATGAGCTGGTACACCTTTGCGCGACTGATGCCGAGTGCTTCCGCGACCTCGGGGACGCGGTACAGGAGCTTGATGTCTTGCATGATTGATCCCTCGTGTTCAGGCCGCAGGAGCGGCGGTCTCGTTGGTGTCAGTTGCCGAACGGGTGTCGGTGGGTGGTGTGGTGCCGTCGCGGGCACGTTGTTTGGCTTGCTCGTACTGGGTTCGCCAGCGGATGCGTTCGTTGATGCCGCGTGTGAGTACGCCGTGCCAGGTCGGCAGGTCGTCGTCGTTGTTGCGGTCGACGGGCGTCCAGATGAACCGGGGTGTGCCGTCCTCGAGCTGGGTTGTCGCGGCGTAGCGGTCGGTGTCGGGCATGTCGAGACCGGCAGCGGCGAGGGTCTGCCGTACGACTTCGGCGCGATCGGCGCGGTGGTCTGTGAGGGTCTTGCCGGTCCACTGGCGTGACACGAGCACGCGGCGGCCACCCAAGCCCAGGTGATGCCTGTCGTGAGCTTTGGAGGGGCACCAGCCGGGCCGCATGCCTGCTTCAGCGTCTTTGGGCTGGACGCCGAAGCGGAGCCAGTTGGAGCAGGTCGGGGAGCAGGGCAGCCAGCGGACCTCACGGTGCAGCCGGTCGAGGTGGATCGCTTGCGCGGTGGTGATCGTGTCGTCGTCGCCGTAGGTGTCCGCGATGGACTTGGACAGGTACTTGGTCAGGTAGCCGACCGCCTTGCTCACCTTGTCGTCCGCGTCCGCGATGATGCCCTGATAGTCGACCTGGGTGCCGAGCTTGACCACGTGGGCCGGGGTCGCGGCGGGGTCGTCTCCGATCGCGTCGAGCGCTTGCTCCCAGGTGGGCAGCGGTGCCCCGGTGTGAGGGTCCAGAAAAGCGCCGGCGTAGTCGTCCCATCGGGGCAGGTCGTCCCCGGTGTACACGGGTTCGGTGCACTGGGGCCACCACAGTTGGTGGTAGGTCGCGGCGGCAACGTCCTTGACGACCTGGCGGGGGATGACGCCCCGGACGGCGGCGTGCAGGTGCGGGGCGAGTCGGCGCTGTGCTTCGACGGTGGCGAAGTACTGGACCTTGTACCCGGCGCAGCGGCGCAGGTTCTGCCAGAACCGGTCAACGAGCTTGGGGAAGTGCAGCGCGTCCATCGCGGCCCGGTGGTAGTCGTAGCTACCGGGGTCGAGAGGTGTCCCGTCCGGGCCGACCTTGCCGTACGACGGAAGGGTGAGTGTGAGGAACATCGACGGGCGGTAGGTGCGTCCGTTCGGAGCGGTGAACGCCCGTCCCACCGTGCGGTTGTCCATCGGCACCCGAGGCAGGTCCGGGGCGTCCTGACGTCGGCGCGTCGACCGGACCCGGCGGGCCGATTCTTCAACGTCTGAAGGGGTTTCGTCCTCGCTTCCGGTGTCCTCGTCAGCGTCGTCGTCGGAAGCCGCGGGGATCTCGTCGTCTCGGTGCCAGCCCTCGCGGCATTGCTGCATCCGGAGCTTGCGGGCGCGGTCGGCACACGGTGGGCATTGGCGTTCCTGCGTCGAGCCGCACGGGATTGGCACCACGAGCTGTTCACCGGTCGCGGTGTCGGTCAGCCGGGACAGTACGGGGCGGACGCAGACGCCGTTGCGGACGGCCAGGTCGTGCAGTACGTCGGGGGCGACTTGGCCCAGGGTCGAGATCATTCGTGACCATCTCCTCGGCGCGGTTGTTCTCGTTCACCGGCCCAGGGGATCCGCGCCATGAGGTAGACGCGGACCCCGCGTGAGCCATGGTTGGGGTAGAGGCGGCCAGAGCCGGTGAGGTCGAACACCACGCCAAGGACCTTGACCATGACCTCGATCTCGTCGGGGTCGCCCGAGACGCGGAGCCGGACCGTCATGCCGCCTGCCTCCACAGGTATTCGGGCAGCAGCGTTGCCCCGTCCAGGGCGTCCACGACCGGGGCACCGTCGACCAGATCGCGGACCAGGACGTTGCGTTGCAGCTCGGTCGTGCCGCCCCAGACGCCGTATTCCTGGCGCGTGGACAGGGCGTAGGCGAGGCAGGAGCGGCGGACTGGGCAGAACCCGCACCGGTCCACAGCGGCCGTCTTGCCGGTCGTGTCGGTCTCGTTGGGGAACCAGGTGTCATCGCCGGTCGAGCGGCATGCGCCCATGGCCTGCCAGCCGGGTACGACGTGCGCCGTCAGCTCGGCGCGCAGGTCGTCGGTCAGCTCCGGAGCGGCGTCGAAGACGAGTTCCAGTTGCCCGGGCACCTCGCGCCGGTTCACGCCGCCTCTCCCGTCTCCTCGGTGCCGTCCAGCTCGTCCACGTCGACCACGTCGGCGGTTGTGTCGACCGGGCGGAGGTGGTGGGCGGGTCGGTAGTCGCGGGCCATGGCCTTGATCTCGTCGTCGGTGACGTAGGCGGCGCGGACCCGGATCGGGACGGGCGAGTTCTCGACCTTGATGAACCCGACACCCGGCAGCGACAGCGCGATGTTGTCGGCTTCGGCCCCGAGGTCCCGTTGTCCTTCGCCGAGCACCATGTCGACCTGTGAGGACGAGCCCAGCCGGAGCGCGATCCGGTCGGGGAAGATGTCGCGCCAGGTCACGATGTCCTTGGTGGGTTCGACCACGGTGGCCAGGACGGCGTAGCCCGGACCGCGTCCCTTGGACAGCAGCCGTCCGAGCGCGGTCTCCACCCGGCCCATCTGACGACGGCCGTCCGGACCCGGCAGCAGGGTCGTGAGCTGCATCAGCTCGTCCACGATGATCAGCACCAGCGGTGTCTGTGTCGACACGGTGAACCTCCGGGCACGGCCACGCAGGTACCGGGCGCGCTCGTCCAGCTCGTCGGCGTCCTGCTCCAGCAGCGACACCATTGCTTCGTAGTCGTCGGCCTCGTACCGGTGGAACAGGTCCCGTCCGAAGTCGAGTTCCATGCCGCCCTTGGGATCGATCGCGTGCACCTGCACCAGGCCCGCCCGGATGTACGGCGCGAGCGCCCGCAGGGTTGACCAGATGATCGCGGACTTGCCCGAACCGGTGCCCCCGGCAACGAGAATGTGAGTGCCCTGCACCCGCAGCCGCCACGGGGACCCGTCCTCGGCGTACCCGATCACCAGTCCATCCAGATCCTCGACCCGCAGGTTCTCCGGGACCGGAACCGCCGGGATGGTCTTCACCAGCGGATCCCGCATGTACAGGTCCAGCCACACCTGACCCGGATTCGCCTGCCGGGTGGTCGCCCGGCGGGCGTGGGTCGCGTGCTGGAGCTTGTCCAGGCAGTCGGCCACGTCGCCGGGAGTGATGCCGTCCGGCAGCTCCAGCAGTAGTGAGTCGGTGGACGCGTTGGACCTCACTTTCACGATCCGGGGCCGCACGATCCATTCGCGAACCTCGGTCTTGATCGAGAGCCCGAACCGGCCCATCCACCACCACCAGGACGGCGCGTAGGTGAACCAGCGACGCCACCATGCCTTGACCCGCCACCACACCAGACGCCGGAACGAGTCCGGGCGGCGCCAACGCCACACCCCCAGCACCAGCACCAGCAAACCGCCGGCGGTGATGATCCACGCCCAGCCGTGCGAGAAGCCCCACCAGGCCACGAACCCGACGAGCAGGATCGGCAGCATGACGCCGGGGTGCCGGAGCTGGGAGGCGAGCATCCGCACCACCGGCACGCCACCCGCCGCGTCGCGGCCAGTCTTGATCTTGCCCATGGCTACTTCCGCCCCCTCTCGTGCTTCGCGAACCGCCGCTCGACGGCCAGCAGGTTCCGCCAGGTCGACTCCAGCGCGTCCATCGCACCGGTCGCGCCGACATTGGCGTCGGGGTCCGGCACGCTGGCCAGCACCCGAGTTGTCTTCTGCAACTGCGAACGGGCGTCGTCCAGCTCGTTCATCACCGCCCGCAGCTTCGCCATGGCCTCCAGGTCGTTGCCGACCCCGAGCGCCCGCGCCCACTGATCCAGGAACCGGCGCTTACCGGCCACTCCAGTGATCGCCATGCCGCTCAACCCCTCTCGTGCACTGCGAACCCACGCAGCGCCTCACCGACCACCAGCACGGCCAGATCGATCCGGCCCAGCGCGAGCGCCAGCGACCGGCGCACCTCGTCGTTTGGTGCCTTCGACAACGACCGCGCCACCTTCCGGACCCGGTCCTGACCGTCCAGCAGACGACCCATCAACTTGTGCAGCTCCGCCGACGCCTCATCGTCAGTACGAGCGCCGAGCGCATCAGCCCACCCGTCCAGATCACGACGAGTCGCGAACAGCGCCGTCATCACGCCGCCCCGATCTGAGTTGGCGCGTACGGCACCGGCTCGTCGACAAGGTGCTCAAGGCACTCGTCGTGATCGTGCTCGTTCCACTCGATCGAGCCGAACACATCCGCGTACGCGCACGGCTCACCACTCGGCAGGAGCCCCAGCACCTCGGCGAGACTCTGACGCGCCCGATCGATCGCGTCGACCATCGTCGTCAACGCCGCCAGGTCGTGGCAGTACAGCGTGACCCGGTTGTAGCCGTCGTCCCCGACCGTGATCGTCACGTACGGCCCGTACGCGCTCCGCTTCAGAGCCGACTCGATCCGGCCCGTGCTTCCGTCGAAGTGCACGTCCATCGACACCCTGATCGGCTCACCCATGATCAGGCCGCCTTCGGAGCCTGAGCGGACTTCGGCGCACGTACCGCCATGGCCTTGAACGACCACGCCAGACGCGGACGGTTGCCGTTCTCGGCGATGTAAGGCGTAGCCGTCATGCCCTCGAACTCGACCGGCGTAAACGGCATCCCCTGCGGCTGCGGGGGGAGCACCGGCTGCTGCTTGGCCAGGATCTTGATCGACACCTGACGGTCCGCCTTGCGGGCGTCCCGGTCACCGTCCATCACGTCGACCGACCACACCGACAGGCCGGTCTCCTCATCGATCGCGTACACCGGACGCTCACGCGTCGACCGCTCGAAGTCCCGCACCTGCGTGACCTCCGAGACCGCGAACACGCCGTACGGGAAGACCTCACCGAACTCGATCTTGATCTTGCGCGGCATACCCATGACTCTGCTCCTCTGTATAGGCCGCCTAGGCTGACTAGCCAGGCTGGAATATGACCAAGGTAACCAGCCTGGCTAGTCAGGTCAAGTATTTGGACACAGAAATTCCTAGGCTGGCTAGCCAGGTACTACGCTGGGGGCCATGGAGCTAGACCCGAACGACACACGTCCGCCGTACCGGCAGGTGGCCACTGCGCTGCGCGCCGGGATCTTGACGCAGAAGTTCACGGCGGGGGAGAGGCTGCCCTCACAGCAGGAGCTCGCGACTCAGTACGGCGTTGCCCGGATGACGATTCAGCAGGCGCTGAAGGTTCTGCGCGACGAGGGGCTGATCGTGTCGAGGGTCGGCAGCGGGGTCTACGTTCGCGACCGGGCGGACCAGGCTGTCGGCCTTCGCCCGCACATCGAGAAGGCGTTCGAGCGGACACGGGTCACCATCGACTTTGCGGGCCTCACCGGTGAGACCCTGCTCGGTGCCCTGGAGGAGCCGATCGAACGAATCCGGCGCGGACGACTCACCCCGGAATCGGTCACCGTCCGCCTGCTGCTGCCGGACCTGTCCCAGCCGCTCGCGGTTCCATCGCGTGCCGGGTCGAAGCCCGGCGACGACCCTGCGGTCCGAGACCGCGTTGCCGAGATCGCGCACCGGTCAGCCGGAGCCATTGCGGAGTCGGTCCGCGAACTCGGCGAGCTGGGGCTGGTCCAGAAGACCGAGGTCGAGACCCGGGTCATCCCGCTGTCGATGATGTTCAAGATGTACCTGATCAACGACGAAGAGCTGTTCTTCGGCTTCTACCCGGTCGTTGAGCGTGAGGTGAAGATCGGCAACAAGGACGTGTCGATCTTCGATGCCGTGGGCAAGGACACTGTCCTGTTCCATCACTCGGTGAGCGACGGCGACCGGGCCACCGGTTCGCAGTACGTCGAGCAGGCGCGACGCTGGTTTGACAGTCTCTGGGGCACGCTCGGTCGGACCTACGAGCCGTGACCGCCGAAGCATTGGCCGCCACCCTGCGCCGTAGTCCTGTCATCCTGCTCGACTTCGACGGTCCGGTGTGCTCGGTGTTCGCCGGGTATCCGGCGTCGCAGATCACCGACGAGTTGCGCGGTCTCGCGCTCGACCAGGTCGGCGAGCTGCCGCCGGCTATGTCTGCGATCACCAGCCCGCACGAGTTCCTGAGCGCTGCCGCCGAGGTATCTCCCGAACTGGCTCGACATGTCGAGGAAGCCCTCCAGGCCGCCGAGATCAAGGCCGTCGAGAGCGCCACACCAACCCCGGGCGTCGAGACCTTCCTGACCGCCTGCCGGGACGCTGGCCGACAACTCGCGATCGTCAGCAACAACACCGGCGCATCGGTGCGCGCCTACCTCGACCGAGTCGGCTTGGCCGGTCTCGTCCAGCACATCGAGGCTCGCGACGCATCCGATCCAGCTCTCATGAAGCCGAGCCCTCATCTGATCGAGCGAGCTGCCCAGGCCCTAGCCGTGGAGCCCGACGCCTGCACTCTGATCGGCGACCAGGCCACCGACGTACAGGCCGCCCGTGCGATCGGAGCCGCGAGCATCGGCTACGCCAACAAGCCCGGCAAGGCGTCCGACCTTGCTGCCGCTGGAGCCGACGCGATCATCAGCGACATGACCGAACTCGCTGCCGCCGTCCTGGACGTGAGATAACCCCTGGCGTTCGGCCCAGCGGTTCGTGGCCGCTGTCCTTTGATGCTACGAGCAGGCTGGGTGGTGGTGCGGCCCGCCGTCAAAGCCCGTTGGCCTGGTGCGGGGGCCGCGCTAGGTTGCTGCGGTATGAGCGAAGGCGAGCCACTGACGGGTGGGAGCGACACTGAGGGGATCGTGCGGATCGGGGATACTGTGCGGCGGCCGCTGCGGCCGTTCAGTCTGACCGTGCAGGCCTACCTGGACCACCTGCACGATGCCGGGTTCACCGGCGCACCGCTCCCGCTCGGAGTCGATGAGCAGGGGCGCGAGGTGCTGTCGTTCGTCCCCGGTCAGGTGCATCGTCACCCGCTGCCGACGGAGGCGGCAGGTGACGACGTCCTCATCGCCCTGGCCCGGCTTATCCGTGCGCTGCACGAGGCGTCGGCTGGGTGGGTGCCGCCACCCGGCGCGGTGTGGGGCGGGTCGGCCGCCGTCCAGGGAAAGATCGCCGGGCGGGCCGAGCTGGTCAGCCATCGCGACTATGCCACGGGCAACGTGATCTTCCGTGACGGTCGGCCCGCCGCGCTGATCGACTTCGACCTCGCCAGGCCGACCACCCGGCTCTACGACATCGCGAACGCGCTGTGGTACTGGGCGCCGCTCAAATGGGGCGATCCCCGGGACCGGGCACCCGCGCTGGAGGACGCCGATATCCCGCACCGGATCGCCGTGTTCGCGGATGCCTACGGCATGACGGCGCGGCAGCGCGCGGGGCTGACGCCACTGGCCGTTGACATGGCGCGCGGCTATTACGAGGATTCCCGCGCCTCCGCCGAGCTGAACCCCGTGTTCCGCAAGCACTGGGAGGGCGGCGGCAGGGACCTGCTGCGGCGGGCCGAGGTGTGGTTGCGCGAGATGGCCCCGGCGATCGCCGCCCGCGTCGTCCAGCCGGGCTAGCTGCTGCCAGCGACGCACTGCCGGATTCAGCTCTTATGGATCAAGGCGCGCCTTCGGCGCGCGGCGCGGGCGTGCGCATGCGCCCTCCGGCCGTTCACCGCCCGCGCCGCACGCTTCGGGATCTTTCCTGTTGAACAACCCCCAGGGGCTCCGCCCCCGGACCCCCGACCTCACTCCGGGATGCCACCGGGCCGCCTTCCCGCCACTCGGTGAGGCGAAGCCGAGCATGCCTGATCCCGGTTGTCCAGACTCGCAAGCTCGACCCAAGGGCAACTGGACAACCGGGATCAGGCACGCTCCCTGACGGTCACCGAGCGACGGGAAGCCAACCCTTCAACCAGACGACTTTGCTAACGCGCCTGCTAACAAGCGCGTGGATCGAGGTGGACCCCGATGGATGCCCGGCCCGATCCGGCACGCTCAGCACAGCGGGAGAGGGGACGCCGTAGACGGGATTCGCTGGACTCGTAATGAGAAGGTCGTCGGTTCGATTCCGACAGGCGGCTCCACCAAACCCCCAGGTCAGAGATCTCTCTGAGGCTGGGGGGTTCGTCGTTCAGTGGGTGTTTGCGGGTGCGTTGGTTGGGGTGGTGACTGTAGTTGGATCGGTGGGACGTTGTGGTGTCGTGGGCTTGGATCTTGCTAGCCAAAGGCCGGTGAACACGGCGGTGGTCAGAGTGACGGTGCCGGCTGCGAGGAAGGCGCTGTTGAGGCCGGCTTCGAAGGAGGCGCCGCCGGATTGGCGGGTGCGGACGATCGCTCCGAGTACTGCTACGCCGAGCACCGCGCCGATCTGTCGCGTGGTGCTGCTGATGCCTGATGCGAGGCCGCCTTCCTGCGGGCTGACTGCTTGGATGGCGGCTCCTGTCAGTGGGGACATGGTCAGGGCGAAGCCGATGCCGACGACTCCCAGACGCCACCACACGTTCCCGTAGCCGGTGTCGGCGTGCACCATGCCGAGCGCCAGTAGTCCCAGGCCGGCCAGGGCCAGGCCGGTGGTCACCACGATTCGGAAGCCGTACCGAGCGGCGAGCCGGCCGGCGTATGGGCTGACGATCACCATGGCGAGGGTTGCCGGCAGGGTCTGCAGGCCGGCGCGCAGGATCGAGCTGCCCTGGACGTACACGAAGAACTGGGAGAAGAAGAACGACGACCCCATGAGCGCGAACCCCACCACGACCATGGCGGTGTTGGACACGGTGAACAGCCGCTGCCGGAACAGCCGCAGCGGCAGCATCGGAGCGGTACGACGCGATTCGACGGCGATGAAGGCGGCGAGGAGGATCACGGCGGCGGTGAAGCTGCCCAGGATCACCGGCGACGTCCAGCCGCGGGCACCACCCTCGATCAGCCCGTACGTCAGCGCTCCCACTCCCAGAACGGACAGCACTGTCCCGGGCACATCGATCGCGGGAGCGCTCGGATTGCGGGCTTCTGCAAGGCTGCGCAGACCGACCAGCAGAAGGACCACGCCAATAGGCAGGTTGACCAGGAAGATGGCGGGCCAGCCGAAGGCCTCTGTCAGTACGCCGCCGGCCACGGGGCCTGCGGCCAGACCGATTCCGCTGAATCCGGCCCACAGTCCGATCGCCTTGATTCGTTCTTGCGGCACGGGATAGGCGGCGGCGAGTAGGGCCAGCGAGGCAGGGCTCAGCGCCGCGGCTCCGATGCCCTGCAGCACCCGGCCGGCGACCAGCCAGTCGATCGAAGGCGCCAGGCTGCACACCACCGACGCGGCGGTGAACACCGCGACGCCGGTCAGGTACACGCGCTTGCGGCCGAACCGGTCGGCGAAGACACCGCCGGACAGCAGCAGCATGGCGACCAGCAGTACGTACGCGTCGACGATCCACTGCAGACCGGTCAGCTGAGTGTGCAGCCGGTGCTGCATGTCGGGCAGCGCTGCTCCGACAATCGTGTTGTCGAGCAGGACCATGAATTGGCCGAGGCAGGTCACCGCGAGCAGCACGGCCCGATTCGGTCGACTGCCTACGGCCGCAGGCGATTCAGCCATGGGGATCCTCTCAATCGTCAGTTGCGCCTCGGGCGCTCTAAAGCAGCCACTGGCTGCGTTAGGCGAGTGTAGGGAGGCATGCGTCGCAAACGCAAGTCGTGACTGCGTTAAGGTGGGCTCATGAACGAGCGAGAGCGAGCCCGGCGCCCCGGCGGGCGGAGCGCCCGCGTCGCCGCGGAGGTGCACCAGGCGGTCACCGACCTGATCAACGAGCGCGGCTACGGCAACTTCACCGTCGGCGACGTTGCGGCCCGCGCCGGGGTGGCCGACAGCAGCATCTATCGCCGGTGGGGCAACCTGGCAACCCTGCTCACCGACGTGGCGCTCACCCGCCTCAACGCGCAGTCGCCGATGCCCGACACCGGGAGCCTGGCCGGCGACCTGCGCACCTACGCGGCCCAGGTCGCCCGCGAGATCACCGGACCCGACGGTCTGGCGTTGCTGCGCCTGGCCGTGGCCCTGTCCAGCCAAGGCCACCAGGGCCAGCAGGCGGGTGACGACCTCCTCGCCGAACGCACCCGGCAACTGCAGTCCATGCTCGATCGCGCCGTGGAACGCGGCGAGCACGCACCCGACGCGTTAAGCGTGGTGGACCACATCCTGGCCCCGATGTATGTCCGCGTCCTGCTCGGCATAGGCCCGCTCACCCCGGAGTACGTCGACGGACTGGTCGACCGATTGCTTGTGACCTCAACCCGGTAGCCGGCCGCGGCGCTGGGGGTCCTGGGCGCGTCAGGTGCCGTGCGGTGGAACGCCGTTCTCGAGGTACACGGCTTCCGGCGTACGTCGGCTCTTGAACCCGGCTGCGACGCGTGCGAACTGTTCTGGGTCGAGGAGGTGGCCGGCCTCTTCGAGTGTGACGAACCTGGAGGAGGTGACCTCCGTCGGCTGGAGCACGATCCGGTCGATGTCGGCCGGCGTGAGCACCCCGCCGTCGAACAGGAACGCGACGATCTCTGTGAAGTCTCCTGTCTGCGGGATCCAATCCACGGCGAGCAGGCTGCCCGGCTCGACCAAGAGGCCGATCTCCTCCAGCACCTCGCGCTGGGCGGCGAGGCGGGGCGATTCGTCGCGTTCGACCATGCCGCCGGGAATGTCCCAGGTCGTCTTGTACGGCGGCTGAAGCACCAGCAACCGGTCCGCTTGATCCGTGAACAGGCAGTCGGCAGCCATCCGTTTGGTGGGGAACTTCGCGGTGAAGTGCACGTCGTCGGCCACGTCGCCACCCAACCACAGTTCGCGTTCCCCGGTTCGATTCGTGGAGTTGGCGGGCGCTGCCGGTCACGCCGTCTGCCGGGTGGTTGATCTCAACGTTGACAGGGGTTGGGCTTGCGAGGATGGTGAGCAGCACGGGGCGTGAGCGGGTGGGGGTGTCGGGCGTGTCCGTCGTCGACGGGCATGGACGCCGGGGTCTTGTGCTGCCTGCAAGGGGAGCTCAGACGCGTGGCGAACATGAGCGCAATGAGACGGACCGCGATTGTCGCGGGGCGACCGAGGTCACCTCGCTCCCGGCGCTGCTGCCGTATCAACCGATTCTGAGTGACGGCAGCGCAGTCAGTTTCGCCGTCTGAGCCCTCCTCGACTTCATTCGTTGTGCAATCTCTTTGGGGGATCTTTCTGATGACAACATCTGTGGTGTACCCGGTGCATGTGAACGCCGCATCGGATCCGAAATCGTCCAGGTGGCTCTGGCTGGTCAAGTGGATCCTCGTGATCCCGCACTACGTCGTGTTGCTGTTCTTGTGGATCGGCTTCATGGTCAGCTCGGTCGTGGCGTTCTTCGCGATCCTGTTCACCGGTCGCTATCCGCGCGGCATCTTCGACTACAACGTCGGCGTACTGCGGTGGTCGTGGAGGGTGACGTACTACGCCTACGGAGCACTCGGCACCGACCAGTACCCGCCGTTCACGCTGGCCGAGGTCGAGGACTATCCCGCGCACCTGTCGGTCGACTACCCCGAGCACCTGTCCCGAGGCCTGGTCCTGGTGAAGTGGTGGCTGCTTGCGATCCCGCACTACATCATCGTCGGCATCTTCGTCGGCGGTGGAACGTGGGCTGCGAACCGGTCCGACAACTGGCAGTGGAACCTCGGCGGCACCGGTGGCCTGGTGGGAATCCTGGTGATCATCGCCGCGGTCATCCTGGCCTTCACCGGCGCATACCCTCGACCGCTGTACGACGTGATCCTCGGAATGAACCGCTGGGCTCTCCGGGTCGCAGGCTATGCGGCTCTGATGACCGATGTGTATCCGCCGTTCCGCCTCGACCAGGGCGGCAGTGATCCCGTCCTCGCCGTACCGCCTCCATCCGGCGACCCCAGCTCCGAGCGCCTGCTCAGGGCATCAGACACGCCGTGAGCGGACGAAGCAACACCGCTAGTCCCGACGTACGAACACCCAGCCGGGGTCGCGAT
Source organism: Kribbella sp. VKM Ac-2571 (assembly GCF_004362255.1). NCBI lineage: Bacteria > Bacillati > Actinomycetota > Actinomycetes > Propionibacteriales > Kribbellaceae > Kribbella > Kribbella sp. VKM Ac-2571. Next base: position 193,732 of record NZ_SNWS01000006.1, on the reverse strand, counting down.
CAGGAGCTGACTGTACGGCGGATGAACGTCATGCGGCTCGGCTACGCGTTCATGGGGGTGGGGCTGGCGCTCGTCAAGTGGCCGGTTCTGGTTCAGGATGTTCGATCGCTGCCGGTGATGGAAGGAGTTGTCGCCTGCCTGCTGACGGCCATGTCGTTGCTGGCGTTCCTCGGGCTCAGATACCCCGTGCGGATGCTGCCGATTCTGCTGTTCGAGGTGGGCTGGAAGGTCATCTGGTTCGGTACGGTCGCGATTCCCCACCTGATCGCCAACGACCTGAGCACAGAAGCGCGCAACGTATTGTTCAACTGCACCTTCATCGTCGTCATCGTGGCCGTCATCCCGTGGCGCTATGCCTGGCAGCGCTACGTCCGGACCCCGGGCGATCCCTGGCGCTGACCCTCGATCAGCGGTGTCCAGAGACCCAGCCAGTTCATGGTCGGCCACCTTATCCGTGCGTCACTCGATCAGGTCGGGGTCGTGCAGGAACTTGCGGACGTCCTGGGGGCAGCGGCAGGCGGCGGCGATCTTGGCGGCCCACATCAGGGCCTCTTCGCGGGTCGGGACGTCGACGATCATGAAGCCGCCGATGAGTTCCTTGCCCTCCAGGTACGGTCCGTCCGTGACCAGCCCGTCGGTGCCGACCACCGCGTGTTCCACGTCGCCGTCGTCGTAGCTCAACCCGCCGCCGAACCGGAACACGCCGGCGTCCTTCGCCTCCTGACACACTGCGTGGGAGGCCTTGCCCACCTCGGGGAAGTCCTCCTCCGGGATGTGGTCCATCGCGCCCTTCTCGAACGAGATCAGGTACCGCGGCATCTCATCACTCCTTGTCTCGGCGCCCATCCTCAGGCCGCCGCTCACCCCTGCTACGAACGGCGCGCCCCGGATCCGACAGGACGTCCGCAGAATCTCCCGAAGGAGGCCGAATCAACCAGGCCCTGCGTGGTTGAATGCGCGGATGGAGGTGCACCCGGTTGATCAGGCGCGGTGGCCGGACCTGGTCGAGTTGTTCGGGCCGAGCGGTGGGACGCGGGGTTGCTGGTGCATGGCCCGTCGGCTGCCGGCAGCAACTGTTGCCGCGAACGGGAGCGCCGAGAACCGTGCAGCACTTGAGGGTTTCGTCGCGGCGGGCGTCCCGGTCGGGCTCATCGGGTACGTCGATGACCGCCCGGCGATCTGGTGCGCCGTGGCCCCGCGGACGGCGTACTACGCGATCCTGCACTCGCGGACGCTGCCGATCGACGAGCCGGACGACGACACGATTTGGGCGATCAACTGCCTGTTCGTGAAGAGCGGGTACCGCGGGCGAGGACTGACGTCACCGATGGTCGACGCGGCCGTCGAGTACGCGCGGAGCTCGGGCGCCCGCATCGTGGAGGCGTATCCGGTGAAGGCGATGCCCGGTGATCCCGGTCGCGGCGTACTCAGCACGTTCCTCGCCGCCGGCTTCACGACGTACGCCGAGGACCGTACGACGGCCAAACGCAACGTCGTCGTACGCCGAAGCCTGTGAACGCCCAAGCCCAAGCCCGCGCCGCCCGCGCCGCCCGCGCCGAGGCCCGTCTCCAGACGGCGCACGAGCTGCTGCGGGACCTGGACCTGATCGCACGATGGAGCGTGTACGGCGAGGTGACCGTCGTCGGATCCGTCGCGATCGGGCTCGTCGTCGACCCGGACATCGATCTGGAGATCCGCTCGGACGAGCCGCGCGTCGCGGACGGGTTCGCCGTGATGAGCGTGCTGGCGGAGCTCCCGCAGGTACGGCGGATCACCTACCTCGACGCGCGCGACCGCCATGAGCAAGGCCAGTACTGGAAGCTCGAATACGAAACGCCCGATGATACCTGGACCGTCGACATGTGGGTGTTCGGCCCCAATGCCCCCAGTGGCGGACCGTTCGCCGAGGCACTCCGACACCATCTGACGCCAGACACCCGCGACACGATCCTCGCGATCAAGGAGGAAGCCGCGGGCCGTGGCGAGCGCGCGCGGGGCTACTGGCTGTACCAGGCGGTCCTCGACGGCGGCGCGTCGTCGTACGACGAATACCGCGCCTGGCTCGGCAACCGCAACATCTACGAACGCACCAACTGGCTCCCTATCATCAGTCCATGAGGGGACTGGTGGCTCTGCTGTGGGTGACCGTGGCCGGCAATCTTGTCGCCGCAGTCGGTAACGGGCTGGCCGGTGACGCGGACCGTGCGTCGCCTGGATCGCGAAGCCCGCGCGCTCGGCGACGCCGCCGGCTGAGCGGCGCGGGCCGTCTGAGGTCAGGCCTCCCAGCTCCAGACCTCACCAGCCAAGGTGAATCCCCAGTTCCGTCCGCGTATGCCGTGCGTCAGGTAGTCGACCGCGGGTACGGCGATCGGTGGGTACGGCAGGTCGCATAGCAGCCGTACGGCGTCCTTTACCGGGAACCACCGGACCTCCATCACCGATCCGTCCGGATCGTCGACAGCGAACGCCGGCTCGCTCACGTCCACCATGTAGTTCCAGGACTGCGACGTCGCCCGACCGTCGACAACTGTCCGTGTCGTCCACGCCAGTTCGAGTTCGTCGGCCGCGGCGATCAGCCCCGACTCCTCCCGCAGCTCCCGCACCGCGCCGTCCGCCGGAGTCTCCCCGTCCTCGACGGCCCCGCTCGGGAGGTTCCAGTACGGCGTATCCCACGCCTCGTACTGCTCCCGCACCACGGCAACCATCCCGTCGTACCGCGCGACCACACCCGCATACCGCTGCATGCGGAGGAGTATTCCAGGTTCCGGAAGGGGAGTGTCCGGAATTGGATTTAGCGTGCTTTCATGAGTGAGAGTGCGTGGGTTTCGCCGTGGTGGGAGCCGCCGGTGGCGGGGAGTGATGTCGAGCATCTGGTCGGGGCGTTGGACCGGTTGCGTACGACGTTCCGGTACAAGGTCGACGAACTGGACGCGGACGGGTTGAACACGCGGATCGGGGCGTCGTCGATCACACTCGGCGGGTTGATGAAGCATCTCGCCGCGAACGAGGACTACCTGTTCGACGTGAAGTTCCAGGGCAAGCCGATGGGTGGGCCGTGGCTGGAGAACGGCTGGCGCGACGACAACGACTGGGAGTTCAACTCTGCCGTCGACAACACACCGGCTGAGTTGTACGCGTTGTGGGACGGCGCGGTTGCGCGGTCCCGGGAGACGTTGGCGGCGGCGATCGCCGAGGGTGGGCTCGACCAGCCGGCCGACATCGCCTGGCCGGACGGGCGGCACGCGAGCCTTCGTCGGCTGGTGTGCGACCTGATCGAGGAGTACGGCCGCCACACGGGCCACGCCGACCTGATCCGCGAGGCCGTCGACGGCCGCGTCGGCGAGGACCCGCCCCGCGACTGGACCCCCGTCGGCCCCAAGCCCTGAAGCCGCCGCCCTACCGACCGCCGCTTACTGCCTGCCGCTGCCCGCCTCCCGCCGCCGCCTGCCGTACGGCGCTGGGGCGGACCGCCAGCACTACACAACCTCCTCCGGCGACGTCGGCTCACGCTCAGCGGGCGCCGCGGGCGGCAGTTGTGTAGTGCTGGCGGTCCGCAACGACTACTTGATCCGCTGCATCGTTCCGTCTGCCGCGACGCCGATCACCGTCGTCACGCCGTCGACCGTCAGGTTCACGATCATCCGCGACCCCTGCAAAGACGTCGTGTAGGACACTGTCGCGTTCGTGCGGGTCGGTGCGATCACCGAGAGGATGCTCGCGTTCTCCCCGGACCGGTTGAACTTCACCACCGGCGCCGGCAGCCGCTTGTCGATCGTCGTGTAGTGCCAGCCCTGGATCGGGTCCTGCTGCCCGGTTGTCACCTCGATCGGCGTCGTCTCCTGCTGGAACGGGATCTGCAGCAGCGTCGTCTTCACCTTGTCACCCGGCCGCGCCGCCACCACCCGGTCATTGCCGCTGACAACCACCTTCTGGTCCGCGGGCAGATGCCACAGCGTCGAGTACTCCTGATCCACAGCCGACGACCCGCGATCCAGCACCACCATCAGGTCGGGATCCTTCAGCACCAGCACGTCCCGTGTCCGGTCGATCCCGGCGCCCGGCGAGTCGTGCAGCTCGTAGAACTCCGACGTCGCCTTGATCGACGACCGCACCAGTTTGGTCTCCGGGTGCCCGGTCGCCGACTTCACGACCATCTCGTTGTGCGCGAACTGACTCCTCGCCCAGAACCGCCAGTCGTCCATCTTGTACCCGGCGTGCCCGCCGTCGATCAGGATGTCGCGCCCGCGTGAGGTGTAGGTGATCGACGTGTGGTCGTTGTGACCGTGCAGCTTCTGCGACGGCCCGAACCGGATGCTGTACGTCGATTCCTGCGTGAACGGCCGCTTCTCGCCCCATCCGGTCCGCCCGAAGATGTACCCGGCGTCGAAGATCCCGATCCGCTGCGTCGGCCGGATCCCGCGGGCGCCGCGGGTCCCGGCGTACTCGAGGACCGTCCCGGTGACGGGCACCGTGCGCACCACCTCGGAGTCACCGAGCTGCGGCAGGTTCCCGAGCGAGTTGGTCGCCAGCGCGAGCCATTTCGCGAGTTCCCGCCGGCGCGCCGTGATCGTCGTACCGGGGTCGACTCCACACTTGCGCAGTACGTCGATCGCCCGCCCCCAGAGCACGTAGTTGAACTGCGCGTACGCCGTCGACTGCTCGTTCGTCGAACCCTGCGTGTCGATCGACGTCTTGATCGCACTCGTCAGCCGGTCGGACGCGATCTTCTTCAGATCGTCGCGCTGCAGCGTGCACCCGATCCCGAACAACGCCAGGCTCTCGTCGGTGCCGTGGTTCCAGTCGCCGCTGTAGTTCTTCTGCAGGAACCACGCGTGCTCCATCAGCGCCTTGTCCAGCCACGCGTACGTCAACGGCAGCCGCGCCACGTGCAGCCCCGACAGCACCGCCTGCCGCAGGCAGATCAGCACGTTGGTGCGGTGCATCGTCGACTCGTACGCGCCGACGTCGGACTTCCACGAGTACGGGTTGTCCTTGACCCAGTCGTGGGTGATCGCGCTGACCCGTTGCAGGGCGGCCTTGTCGCCGCCCGCGGCGGCGTCGATTCCTTGCCCCAGCCAACGAAGCGAATGCAGCCACATGTACCAGCTGGGGTTGTTGGGCGGGTTCATCCGCCAGTTGATGTTCCCCTTGCCGTCACCGACCTTGGTGGGCGGCGTCGTACCCCACGTGAACGTGTCCTTGTAGAGGTTGGCGACCGGGTTCGCGTGGTCGATTCCGCTGTACGCCGGGCACGTGTAGATGTTCTGCCGCACCGGTGCCGGCGGGGCCGTCGGCGGCTCGGGCGTGTGGCTCACGGTCGGGTCCGGAGCGGCCTCCGGCTCGGAGCCGCCCCACGGGATCATCAGTACGGCGCCCAGTACGGCGACGCTCGCGAGCAACGCGATCGTGAGTCGCAGCGTCGTGCTGGACGTGCGCAGATGTCTCGCAGGCATCGTTGGTCCTCCCCGCACACCCGAAGGCATGACTATTCTGGCCTAGACCTGAATTCGGGTGGGGCGATCCCCGGACAGAGTCAGGTGGTGGTGTCGCGGTACTTCAGAAACGCGGAGCGAGTCGTCGAAGGTTGCACCCGGCATCAAATCTGCCGGTCAGCTCCTGTCAGGTACGTCGCCATCGGTTCCCCCCGAGGTCGGATTGTTGCCGCTACCTCATAGATGTCGCGAGCGGCCCGAAAAGTTGCATCGGATCGACGACTTCGCTTCGGTTGCCCGGAAGGGCAGCGTCAGTTGGGCCGGATCGCCTGCAGAATCAGGGCGTTCCGCGCGTTCTGACCCTCCGGCACTGTCGTGTGTCGGCCGTCACGCAGGTCGGTGTGCAGCCGGTCGGGACGTTCTGCGAGGAACTCGGCCCAGTGGACGATCCGCAGGTTCGGATGCTGGAGGGCGGCCTGCTCCAGTTGCAGGTTGATCCACTCGCTGTTGCGCTGATCGGCGACCTGGACCGTGGTCGGTTCGTCGGTCCGGGAGACCTGTACATCGACCCAGTACACGGTCCGCTGCGGGCCCGCGATCCGGAGTGCTCGCTCGACCTGCGCCGCGAACGCGGGCGGATCGAAGATGTCGTTGGAACCGACGGCCATCACGATCCGCCGCGGGAGGCCGTACTCGCGAGCCCAGACTGCCATCGCGTCGACCGCGGCAGATGTCGGCTGGCCGGCCCAGCTGTACTGTGCGAACGACGTACCCAGTTGTTGCCCGAGGAGTCGGCCGAGAGCCGCGCCGTCCTGTACGGCGATGCTGTCCCCGAAGAGCACTACACCGTCGGTCGCGACGACGTGGCGGACCTCCGCGCTGCTCGAGATCACGCGGGTGTTCGCCTGCCAGGATCCGAGCGCGCCGGATCCGTAGGTTCCCGCGTTGACGACCGGTGCGGACGCCTTCGCGTGCGCCGACGGGGCTTCGACGTGCAGCAGGGTCAGGAAGGACGCCGTCAGGACCACGATGACGGCTGCTGAGGCCGACCAGCGCTTGATGAACACACCTCTGTTCACGCCGAGGTTGGCCCTGAGGTTGGCACTGAGGTTGGCAGCTCGGCTAGCGACTTCGGATGGCGTCCGCGATCAGTTCGTTGCGGGCGGATCCGCCGAGCGGCGGACGGGTGTGGACGCCGTCGCGCAGGTACTGTGCCGGGCGGTTCGGCCGGGACGTGAGGAACCCGGACCAGTCGATGATCCGCAGGTTCGGGTGCCGCAGCGCCGCGTCCTGCAGCTGCTGGTTGATCCACGCGCTGTTGGCGAGATCGGCCTCGCGTACGGCGGCCGGCTGCTTGGTGCGGTCCGCGTACACGTTCACCCAGTACACGGTCCGGTCCGGCCCGGCGATCCGCAGCGCCCGCTCGACCTGGGCCGCGAACGCGCGCGGGTCGAAGATGTCGTTCGTGCCGACCGCCATCACGATCCGCCGCGGCAGACCGTAGTTGCGCGACCACTCTTCGAGCGCGTCGACCGCCGCCGACGCCGGCTGCCCGGACCAGTCGTGGAAGGCGATCGAGTCGCCGGTGCGATCCGCCAGCAACCGCTCGAGCGCGGCGCTGTCCTGGACGGCGATGCTGTCGCCGAACATGAGGACCCCGTCGAACGCGAGCACCTCGCGGATCTGGTCCTCAGGACTGATCCGGTGGATCAGGTTCTGCCACGGGCCGAGCGTGCCCGATCCGTACTGCCCAGGACCGCTCGACGGAACGCTGTACGACCCGCCGACCGTGGTGTCGGCGCTCGTCGACCGCGGATCGAGTACGACGAGGACGCCGCCGAGCAACGCCACCACGAGCAGCGTCACGACGATCGCGGCCAGCGACCCCAAGAACGCCCGTGGCGCGGATGGCTTCTCATGGTGCGCATGACCCGGCCGTTCCCGTACCTGTTGCAACATCTCGACTCACCCCCAGCCTCCGTCGCCGCCTTCCTACACAGACATGACGCGGTGACCCCCGATTTCGCTGCATGCTCCTACCCCCAACACCCCGGAGCGAACCCCGCGGTTCCCACCCCAGCATCCCCGAAGACCCAAATTCTGGATAGATTCCGGCCAGACCGGAATCCGTCACGCGGGCCAGTGACGAGACGGAGGCGTTCGATCACGACCGGTGGGCCATAGCGCGCCCGCGCCGTACCTGGAGCCGTCGGGTAGGTCAGCCCGCCCGCTCCGCCTCGCTGCGCTCGACGCAGAACTCGTTGCCTTCGGGATCGCGCATCGTGACCCAGCCACGGCCGTCCGGGACCCGGTGGTCCTCGTAGATCGTGCCGCCGAGCGACAGGATCCGCTCGACCTCCTGGTCGCGCGTACGCTCAGTCGGGCCCCAGTCGAGGTGCACCCGGTTCTTGACGGTCTTTCCTTCCGGGACCCTGATGAACAGCAGCCCGGGGACCGGCGCCGGCGCTTGCAGAAGGACCTCGTCGTCTCCCGGCACGTCACCATCTGCCACCGGCCAGCCGGTCACGGTACTCCAGAACTGCGCGAGCTTGTAGGGGTCTCCGGCATCGATCGTGATGTGTCGCAGCAACATGCCGAGACCTTAACCGGACGGTGGGTTTCGGGGGGTCGCGGACTGTCGGCGGGCGGGTCTACTGTGCGGAACATGGGTGCCGGGCCAGAGGGCCCGGCCGGTTGGGGGAAGGACAGTTCGATGGCATCTCGGCTCAATCCGTACATCCAGTTCGACGGCGACGCGCGCGCGGCGATGGAGTTCTACCAGGGGGTCTTCGGCGGCGATCTGTCCTCGAACACCTTCAAGGAGTTCGGCGCCGGTCACGGACCGGACGACGACGAGAAGCTGATGCACAGCCAGCTGGAGACGCCGAGCGGGTTCACGCTGATGGCGGCCGACACGCCGCAGGGCATGTCGTACAACCCGGGCGAGAACATCGCGATCAGCCTCAGCGGCGACGGTGACGAGCTGCGCGGCTACTACGAGAAGCTGTCCGCCGACGGCGGCAAGGTGACGGTCCCGCTCGAGAAGCAGATGTGGGGCGACGAGTTCGGCATGGTCACCGACAAGTTCGGCATCAACTGGATGGTCAACATCGCGGCGAGCTGATCCCGCCTCCCCGGGGATATTCGGTGTCCCCGGGGAGCGTCGCGCCGCTACCTTGGGCCGGTATGGGACTCAACGACGTGCTGTACGACCCGATCCGGCACAACAACTGGGCGACCGGGAGCCTGATCAGGTTCTGCCTCGCGCAGAACCTGACCGCCGAGCAGCTCGAGATCACCGGCGTCGGGACGTACGGCGGCATTCTCGCCACCCTCGACCACATCGTCCGCTGCGACGGTAGTTATCTGCGCCGGATCGCGGACCGGCCGCTCGAGTACGTCGACAGCGAACCGGCGACCGACCTGGAGACCCTCGGCACCTGGAACGCCGAGGCCGGCGCCCTCTGGGAGTACTTCCTCACCCAACCGTTCGACGTCGAACGCGTGATCGTCGTCGACGACAACACCCGCGGCACCCGCGCCGGCATCTTCGTCGCCCAGGCCATCAACCACGCCAACCACCACCGCGAGCAGGTCTGCGCGATCCTGACCGGCCTGGGCATCGAGCCCCCGGACATCCAGGCCTGGGAATACGCCTGGGAGACCGAGCGCATCTGGGACCTTCCGGCCCCGGCCGCCGCGGCGGACCAGATCAGCTGCTGATCGCGGCCGCCATCAGGCCGGGTTCGTAGGAGCCGCCGAGCTGGTTGAGGGTGACGGCCATCCGGTTGGTCGCGTTGATCATGGCGATCAGGGTGACCAGTCCGATCAGCTGGTTCTCGTCGTAGTACTTCGCCGCGCGGGCCCAGGTCTCGTCCGAGACGCCCTCGGACGCGTCGGCGAGCCGGGTCGCCTCCTCGGTCATCGCCAGCGCGGCCTGCTCCTCCTCGGTGAACACCGTCGAGTGACGCCAGCCGGCGACCAGGTTCAGCCGAGTCGTGGTCTCACCCTCCGCCGCGGCTTCCTTCGCGTGGATGTCGATGCAGTTTCCGCAGCCGTTGATCTGGCTGGCCCGGAGCATCACCAGGTTCTGGGTCGCCGTCGGCAGGCCGGTCTGCTGCACGAGGGTGTGGACCGCGTACATCCGCTTCGCCAGCTTGCCGCCGAGCTCGTTCTGCATCAGGTCGATACGGGGTTCCATCGTCGTCGTCCTCACTATGGGATCTACTGGACGAACACGAGATGCCGCCGGCGCGACTCGCGTGACGACCCGACGACGTGACGAGCGCCATACCGCCGGAGCTGTCACAGAATCCGGCCGAGCGGCATCTGGTGGGTGACACACGCGCGGACGAGGAGACCAGACCATGACCGGCACGGACCGGGCCACCGAGGCCTTCGTTGCTCATCGCAACCTTCTGTTCACTGTCGCCTACGAGCTCCTCGGCTCGGCCGCGGACGCCGAGGACGTGCTGCAGGAGACCTGGCTGCGCTGGGTCAAGGTGGACCTCGACACGGTGCAGGACCAGCGCGCGTACCTGGTCCGGATCGTCAGCCGGCAGGCCCTGCAACGGCTCCGCACCCTCGGTCGCCGCAAGGAGTCGTACGTCGGCCCGTGGCTTCCCGAACCGCTGCTCACCGCGCCGGACGTCGCCGAGGACGTCGAACTCGCCGACAGCGTCTCGATGGCGATGCTGCTGGTCCTCGAAACCCTCAAGCCGACCGAACGCGCCGTGTTCGTCCTCCGCGAGGTGTTCGGTCTCGACTACGACGAGATCGCCAAGGCCGTCGACAAGACTCCCGAAGCCGTCCGCCAGGTAGCCCACCGAGCTCGCTCCCACGTGGCCGCCCGCCGCCCGCGCGGCGTCGTCTCCGCCACCGAGACCCGCGATGCCCTCGAAGCGTTCCAGCGCGCTGTGAACACCGGCGACCTGCAGGGTCTGGTCGACATTCTCGCCCCCGACGTGGTCTTCCTGGGCGACGGCGGCGGCGTGGTCCAGGCTCTCCCGCGCCCGGTCGTCGGCGCCGAGAAGGTCGCCCGCATCCTCGCGGTGGGCTTGGAACATCTGGCCGAGGGTTCCCTCGAAATCACCCAGATCAACGGGCAACCCGCGTTGATCCTGCGCTTCACCGACGAGGTGGACACGGTCACCGTCCTCCACGTGGAAGACGGCAAGATCGCCGGCTTCTACGCCGTACGGAACCCGGCCAAGCTGGCCTACCTCACGGAAGAGACCTTCCTGACCCGCTGAGGCTAGGAGACGTCGGGCCGGGTCATCAGCGGCGACTGCACATGCAGCACCAGGTTGGGCCCGGTCAGCGGCAGGGTGTTCCAGGTCGCTACCGCAGCCCCCGCTTCTACGACCAGGCGGACCCGGTGCGGGGTGGTGATGACGAACAGCTCGGCGACGAACGTGTCGTCCTGCCAGGCGCCGGTCGCGACAACCGGGCGGCCGAGCGGCGAGCTCTCCCGCCACTCGCCGTGCCCGACCTCGAAGTCGAGCAGCGACCCGAGCCGCAGGCGCCATCCACCGTCCACGGGATCGACGGTCACGGTGGTGCCGTCGGGCAGCGGCGAGTCCGCTGCGGAACCGTCGATCCTCGCCTTGACGGAACATTCCGGCGCGGCCGAACCCGGCACCGGCGCGAACGACAACTGCCGCAGCCGATCGGCGAGCAGTGCCTCGTCCTCGGCGCTTCCCGCCTCATCCAGGGCGGGCAACAGACATTCCCACAACAGGCCGGGCAGCGCGTGTTCCTGCTCGTTGGAGGCGGTCACCACGACCACCAGATCGTGGGCCGGGGCAACCACGCAGTACTGACCGAAGGCTCCGTTGCCGTGGTAGCCGTGTTGCGACATCCAGAACTGGTAGCCGTATCCGTGCAGAAATTCGGGGTTCCGCCTCCAGTTCGGGAGGGGCAGGGTGTCGACGTGCCAGCGGGTCGCCAGCTCCACCCATTCGCGCGGGACGAGCTGGCGGTCGTGCCAGAGGCCGCCGCGGAGCAGCAGTTCACCGAAGGCGGCGACGGCCTCAGTGGTGAGGTGCAGTCCGTGGAATCCGAACGCGGCGCCGCTCGCGACCCGGTCCCATTCGGCGTGGTCGATGCCCATCGGCTGGAAAATGCGTTCGTCGAGCAGTTCCGGGAGACCGCGGCCGGTGACCCGCTCCACCATCCGAGCCAGGATGAACGTGGTCGAGTTGTCGTAGGTGTGCTGGGTTCCCTCCGGCGCGGCGAACGGCGTACGAAGGAAGCCCTTCACCAGATCGCCCGGTTCGAGTCGCCAGGCCTGTTCGAGGCTGTCCTCGGCGTGTCCGGCCGTCATGGACAGCAAGTGGTGAACGGTGATCCGGCGGCCCTGCTCGGAGACGTCATCCGGAACGTGGTCGGGCAACACGTCGACCACCCGATCGTCCAGCGCGAGCAGCCCGTCGGCGATCGCGAGGCCGACAGCGATCGAGGTGAACGACTTGGTCAGCGAGTAGAGCAGGTGCGGGCGTTCCGCCGAGTACGGCGCCCACCAGCCCTCCGCGACGACGTGTCCACGCCGTACGACCATGATCGAGTGACACTCAACGTCCTCCGCCTCGAGCCGATCCAGCAACTCGACAACCGAACGCGCCGAAACCCCCACCGCACCAGGCGCCGACCGCGGCAACAGACCAACCATCCCGAGACCCTAACAACGCCAAGGGACACTACGCCCGTGCTTTTCCGGCTCAGTTATTCGAGTAGGTGGGTGGATTCGGGGACGGGGGTTAGTGGGGTGCCTTTGGTCAGGTAGGTGGTGAGGTTTTGGACTACCAGGTTGGCCATGGCCGTTCGGGTGGGGACGGTGGCGGAGCCTACGTGGGGGAGGAGGACGGCGTTGGGCAGGGTGAGGAGGTCGGGGTGGACCTTGGGTTCGTGTTCGAAGACGTCGAGGCCGGCGGCGTGGATGGTGTTGGTGCGGAGGGCGTCGACGAGGGCCTGTTCGTCGACCACGGTGCCGCGGGCCACGTTGATCACGATGCCGTCGGGGCCTAGAGCTTTGAGTACTTCGGCGTTGACGAGGTGGCGGGTGGTGTCGCCGCCGGGGATGACGATCATCAGTACGTCGACGTCGGCGGCCATCTCGACCAGGGATGGGTGGTACTGGTATTCGACGTCCTTCGGGCGGCGGTTGTGGTAGGCAACGGTGATGCCGAAGGGCTGGACGCGGTCGGCGATCGCCTGGCCGATGCGGCCGAGTCCGAGGATGCCCATGCGACGGCCGTGCATGGTTGCGCGGGTCAACGGATACGGGGTGCCGTCGGCCCACTTGCCGTCGCGGAGGTAGCGCTCGGCCTGCCCCAACTCGCGAACCGTCATCAGCAGCAGACCGAGTGCGGTGTCGGCGACCTCGTCGTCCAGGACGCCGGGAGTGTTGGTGACAATGACGCCGCGCTCGGCGGCAGCGGTCGCGTCGATGCGGTCGTAGCCGACGCCGAAGCTCGCGACCAGGCGGACCGCGGGCAGGCTGTCGAGGTACGGGCCGTCGATCGCCGTACCGCCCGTGGCGACGGCGACGATCTCGTCCCGGCGGGCCGCGAGTACGGCGTCCGGATCGCTCTCCTCCCAGAGCCGGATCAGCTCGCAATGACCGTCCAGCCCGGCGGCGACGGCCTCGTGCATCGGTCCTGGCATCAGTACGACTGGTAGTCCCATGCCTTCATCCTTGTCGACCGTCGGCGGCCGGACAGGCACCCGCCCCGGATTTCTCACGGCCTGGACAGGAACCGAAGTTCACCCCGACCCCCTTGCCCCGGCGGCTGAAAGGACGACGATCAGGGGAGGAGGCCACCATGATCATCGACTGCGCTTACTACCGGGACGGACGCCGCCAGCACGTCGAGGCGATGTCGGTCGCGGACGCCGCCGCGAGTTGCCGGGCCGGCGGGTTCGTCTGGCTGGGCATGTACGAGCCCACCGCCGAGGAACTCACCGAGGTCCGGGAGAGTTTCGGCCTGCACGAGCTGGCCGTCGAGGATGCGCAAACGTTTCACCTCCGACCCAAGGTGGAGCCGTACGAGGGCGACATCCGTCTCGTCATCCTCCGCACCGCCCGGTACGACGACGAGCGCGAGGAGGTGGACTTCGGCGAGGTCAGCATCTTCGTCGGGTCGGCGTTCGTGATCACGGTTCGTCAGGGGGTGGCCAGTGACCTGCACGGTGCGCGGATCCGGCTGGAGCAGCGGCCCGAGCTGCTGGAGGCCGGCACGAGTTCGGTGCTCTGGGCGATCCTCGACCAGGTCGTCGACGGCTACGGCCCGGTCGTCGCGGAACTGGAGCGGGACATCGAGGAGGTCGAGCGGACGGTGTTCGCCGGTTCGGTCGCCCCGACCGAGCGCATCTATTTCCTGCGCCGCGAGGTGACCGATTTCTACCGCGCCGTACACCCGCTGCTAGCAGTGCTAACCACCCTGGAGCGCGGCGCGCGCGACACCGCGCTGCTGCCGTACTTCCGCGACGTGCACGACCACCTCGTCCTGGTGAACGAGGAGGTCGCCGCTCAGCGCGACCTGCTCGCGACGGTCCTGGAGGCGAACATGGCGGTGATCGGCGTCGAGCAAACCAAGGTCAGCGTCCGGCAGAACGCGACGATCGAGCAGCTCACCATCCTTGCCACGGTGTTCCTCCCGCTGACTTTCGTCACCGGCTTCTTCGGCCAGAACTTCGGCTGGCTCGTCGACCACATCGGCGCCGAATGGGACTTCGTCGTCCTCGGCGTCGGCGGACTCCTGGTCCCGTGCATCGCCCTCGCGATCTGGTTCCGCCGCCAACAAGCAGCCAGACGAGCAGCCCGACGAGAAGCCGCCTGAGCCGGAGGCCCTGGTAGACAAGGTCGCGTGGATCCCCGGCTGATCGTCATCAGAGGCAACTCAGGCTCCGGCAAGACCTCGATCGTCGAAGAGATCCGCGCCGCCTGCGGACGCGGCGTGGCGTGGATCGAGCAGGACTACGTACGCCGTACCGTCTTCCAGGAGCTGGCCGAGCCCGACGGCGCGAACATCGGCCTCATCGGCCAGATGGCCCGATATGCACTCGCTCGTGGATTCCATGCTGTGGTTGAGGGAATCCTCCCGACGGTCCGGTACGGCGGGATGCTCGCGGAACTCGCCCGAGACCACGGCGGGCACTTCTACTACCTCGACATCCCGTTCGAGGAGACTGTGCGCCGGCACGCGACCCGCGACAAGGCGACCGCCTTCACCGCCGAGGACATGGCCGACTGGTACCGGCCGAGGGATCTGCTGGAGCAGCCGCGCGAGACGATCATCGACGAGACGAGTTCGCTCGAAGCAACCGTCCAGCAGATCCTTCAGGAAACCGGGCTAGGACGACCAGCCGCCGAGGTTGAGGTCGGCGACGACCACCGGCTGGCCGGTGGCGAGTGACTGGTTGGCCGCGATGCCGACGGCGACGGCGCGGACGCCGTCGTTGACGTCGGCGGCACGACCCAGCGGATCGTTGCCGGGGCCAACAAAGAGGTCGTTGTAGATCAGCTTGTCGCCGCCGCCGTGGCCGCCTTCGCCGCGGGGGATCTCGACCTCGACGGCCGGCGCCCAGTGCTTCTGCAGCACGAGCCGCTCGCCGTTGGTGCGGACGTCGCCGGCGATCACGCGGTCGGACGGGTAGCTCGGGTCGATCTGGTCGTCGACGACCGTGGCCCGTTCGACCACTTCCAGCTCGGCACGGCCGAGCGTGCCGTTGACGGAAACCCGGTACCCCTCCCACGGCGAGTGCGCGTTCAGCGAGTAGCTCAGCCGCGCGCCGCTCGCGTACTCCGCGATCACGGACATGTTGTCCTCGATCGTGATCCCGGGACCGAACACGTCCTGGTCGCGCAGGTACCCGTCGTACTTCTCGCTCTCGTAGTACAGCTGCCGGTTCGTGTCGTCGGTGCGCAGATCGAGCAGCCACGGGTCGTCGGCGGCACCGTCGATCGTGCCGCGCGCCGGACGTTCGCCGAGGCCGCGCGCCGCCGCGTTCTCCGCGCCGTAGAACGCCAGCCCGCCGGACGCGAACACGCGGGTCGGTGTCGAGGCGATCCACCAGTTCACCAGGTCGAAGTGGTGGGACGCCTTGTGGACGAGCAGACCGCCGGAGTTCTTCTTCTCGCGGTGCCAGCGGCGGAAGTAGTCCGCGCCGTGCCGGGTGTCGAGCACCCACTGGAACTCGACGCTGGTGACCTGCCCGATCTCGCCGTCCTGGATCAGCTGCCGCAGCGCGCTGTTCCGCGGCGAGTAGCGGTAGTTGAACGTGACGACCACGGACTTGCCCGACTCGCTCATCGCGTCGACGATCTGCCGGGTACCGTCCGCGTCGATGGTCAGCGGCTTCTCGACGATCACGTCCGCGCCGGCCCGCAGCAGCCGCGACACGACGGCGGCGTGCGTGTAGTCGGGGCTGGTCACCACCACGCGGTCGACGGACTGCTCCTTGACCATCTGCTCCAGGTCGTCGGCGCCGTACTGCGGAAGCTCGGTGCCGCCGAGCCCCACGACGAAGCGCTGGTGGAACGCCAGCCGGCCCGGGTTCGGGTCGAGCAGGGCGACCAGCTCCGCCTCCTCGGGGTGCTCCTGGAGGATCGCGCGGATGTACGACTGCGCTCGCGAACCGGTCCCGGCGACTGCATAGCGTCTGGCCACGGTGGACTCCTTCTACTCGTGTAGACACCGACGCTAGCAATCGCTTTCCAGACCGGTCAACCGTCGTACCATCACTGCATGCCCAAGGATCCGGTCACCCGCAACGACGTGGCGGAGTACGCCGGAGTCAGCACGGCCGTCGTCAGCTATGTCGTGAACGAGGGCCCGCGGAAGGTCGCGCCGGAGACCCGCCAGCGGGTGCTCGACGCGATCCGTGCGCTCGGGTACCGCCCGAACGCGACCGCGCGAGCGTTGCGGATGGGTACGACGCGGACGTTCGGGCTGATCACGCCCGACGGGGGCAACCCGCTGTTCGCGGAGCTCGCGAAGGCGATCGACCGGGAGGCGGCGGCCCGCGGGTACGTCGTACTGCAGACGAGCGCCGACGGCGACCCCGTCACCGAGCGGGCGAAGATCGCCGAGCTGCTCACGCGCCAGGTCAGCGGTCTCGTCCTGGTGGCTCCTACCGCGGATCCGTCGCTGGACGACGTCGAGGTCCCGGTGATCGCGATCAACCGCGTGCTCCCGACGGTCAGCTCGGTGCGGCCGGCGTACCGCGAGGGTGCACGCGCGGGTGTCGACCACCTCATCTCGCACGGTCATCGCGTGATCGGGCTGGTGATCGGAGGCGCGGGTCACCCCGAACGCGAGCTCGGCTGGCGCGACGCGCTGGCGGCCGCCGGTCTGCAGGAGGGCCCGATCGCGCGTACGACGTTCTCTCGTGACGGCGGGTACCGCGCAGCGCAGACCTTGCTGGCGGCGGAGCCGACCGCGATCTTCGCGAGCTCGGATCTGCAGGCGATCGGCGTACTGCGGGCACTCCACGAGGCTGGTGTGCGCGTGCCGGAAGACGTCGCGGTCGTGGCCTTCGACGGAACACCTGAAACGGAGTACACCTGGCCGCCGCTGACCGTCGTACGCCAGCCCGTCGAGTTGGTGGCGCGTGAGGCCGTTCGCCGACTGATCGACGGTGAGGACGCGATGGAGGCACTGACCGTCCCGACGGAACTGATCCTGCGCAGGTCCTGCGGCTGCTAAAGCGTCCCGACGTCCTCGAAGATCAGCGCCGTACGGGTCGCAAGGACCTCGGGGATTGCCTGGAGCTTCTCCAGGACCAGCCGGCGGAGACCTTCGTTGTCGGCGGCGCGGACCAGCAGGATCGCGTCGAAGTCGCCGCCGACGAGGGCCATGTGCTTGATCTCCGGGATCGCCTGCAGTTGTTTGCGGAGGGTCCGCCAGGAGCTCTGCCGAAGACTGAGGGTGACGTACGCCGACGTTGCCAGGCCGAGTCTGAGCGGGTCGACGGTGACCGTGAAACCGGTGATCACGCCGGTGTTCGTGAGCCGCTCGACCCGGGCGTACGCGTTCGCGCGGGAGATGTGCACGTCGTCGGCGAGGGCCCGGATCGACAGCCGCCCGTCCCGTCCGAGCGCCTCGATGATCTGCCGATCGATCTCGTCGAGCGCCGGGGCGACGACAATCTGTCCAGGACCGGCCCGGTGGACGATCACCTCGTCGGACATCCTGGGCTCCAATCCGCGGTCCGGGAACCAAACGTCTCGTGATTCTTCCAGCTATAGATCCACTTGGCCAGGAGGTACGACGATGTGGCTACCGTCCGTCTCCTGCCCTGGAGGGTCTCGTGAGCGAGCGAAGCGAGTTCACCATCAAACACTGTCTACTTCGCGCCTCATCGGCGCCCGGAGCGAAGCGAGGACGTCGATGAGCTCCGTCGAGGAGCAATTGCTCCCCTCCGCGGAACCCGTCTGTCTGATCGATCAGAACGGCGTACCGCACGACCACCCGTCGTACCGGCTCCCCACCAAGGAGGCCCTGCTCGACGGCTACACACAGTTGATCCGGGGCCGCCGGTTCAACGATCAGGCGAGCGCTCTGGTCCGCCAGGGCCGACTTGCCGTCTACCCGTCGTCCTTCGGTCAGGAGGCCTGTCAGCTCGCGGCGACGATGGTGCTGCGCGACGGCGACTGGCTCTTCCCGACGTACCGCGACTCGGTGTCGATCATGAGCCGCGGCGTCGACCCGATCGAGACACTGACGCTGCTCCGCGGCGACTGGCACTCGGGCTACGACCCGTACGAGCACAAGGTCGCGCCGCAGGCGACCCCGCTCGCGACCCAGCTCCCGCACGCGGTCGGTGTCGCGCACGCGGCCCGGCTGAAGGGTGAGGACACGGTCGTGATGGCGCTCGTCGGCGACGGCGGCACCAGTGAGGGCGACTTCCACGAGGCCCTCAACTTCGCGGCGGTCTTCCAGGCGCCGGTCGTGTTCTTCATCCAGAACAACGAGTACGCGATCTCCGTGCCGCTCGCGAGGCAGAGCGCCGCGCCGTCCCTTGCACACAAGGGCATCGGGTACGGCGTCCCGGGCGAACGTGCCGACGGCAACGACCTAGCCGGCCTGCTCGCTGTTCTTGGACAAGCTGTAGAGAAAGCACGTGCAGGTGAAGGTCCGCAGCTGATCGAGGCGCACACCTACCGCGTGCAGGCGCACACCAATGCGGACGACGCGTCCCGGTACCGCCAGGACGACGAGGTCACTCCGTGGCTGGAGCGCGATCCGATCGCACGCCTCACGACGTACCTCGAGCAGCAGGGCTGGCTGGACGACGACATTCGGGCGGCCGCCGAGGCCGGAGCGGTGGAGGTCGCCGCGCGGTTGCGTGACGGGTTGATGCCGGAGCCGGAAGTGGATCCGGCCGATCTGTTCGCCTACGTGTACGCCGGGGAGACGCAGCAGCTGCGGGAGCAGGCCGCGTTCCTCCGCGACGAGCTCGCCCGTGAGGAGGCCTGATGACGCACACGAAGATCTCAATGGCGCAAGCGCTCAACCAGGCCCTGCGGGACGCGATGGCGGCCGACGAGTCGGTGGTGATGTTCGGTGAGGACGTCGGCGCGCTCGGCGGGGTCTTCCGGATCACCGACGGGCTGACCGCGGAGTTCGGCGAGAAGCGGTGCTTCGACACCCCGCTGGCCGAGGCGGGCATCGTCGGCATGGCGGTCGGGATGGCGATGAACGGGATGCGCCCGGTGGTCGAGATGCAGTTCGACGCGTTCGGGTACCCGGCGTTCGAGCAGGTCGTCTCGCACGTCGCCAAGATGCGCAACCGGACCCGCGGCCGCGTGCAGCTGCCGATGGTGATCCGGATCCCGTACGGCGGCGGCATCGGCGGGGTCGAGCACCACAGCGACTCCTCGGAGAGCTACTTCGCGCACACACCCGGGCTGACCGTGGTGACACCGGCAACGGTCGCGGACGCCTACGGATTGTTGCGCAAGGCAATCGAACTTCCGGATCCGGTCGTGTTCATGGAGCCGAAGAAGCTCTACTGGGCCAAGGAAGAGGTCGACCTCACCGAGTCGCAGCCGGGGATCGGCACCGCCGTCGTACGCCGGGAGGGTGCGGACGCGACGTTGATCGCTTACGGCCCGGCTGTTCCGGTCGCGTTGGAGGCGGCCGAGGTCGCCGCCGCCGAGGGGCGTCAGCTGACCGTGGTGGACCTGCGTTCGGTGGTGCCGTTCGACGACGAGACGGTGTGCGCGGCGGTACGGCGTACCGGACGGGCTGTCGTGGTGGCCGAGGCGAGCGGGTTCGCGAGCGTGTCGTCGGAGATCGTTGCCCGGGTCACCGAGAAGTGCTTCCACTCGCTGGCCGCTCCGGTGCGGCGGGTGACCGCGTTCGACATCCCGTTCCCGCCGCCGAAGCTGGAGAAGTACCAGCTCCCGAGCGTCGACCGGATCCTCGACGCGGTCGACGACCTGCAGTGGGAGGACTCGTGAACACGTTCCATCTCCCCGACCTCGGTGAAGGGCTGACCGAGGCGGAGATCGTCCGGTGGCTGGTGAAGGTCGGCGATGTGGTGACCGTCGACACTCCCATCGCGGAGGTCGAGACCGCGAAGTCGATCGTCGAGCTGCCGTGTCCGTATGCCGGGGTGATCGAGGAGCTTCACGGCGAGCCCGGTACGACGGTCCCGGTCGGGAAGCCGCTGATCACGGTGGGGGATCCGGACGGGGCGGCGTACCGCGCGGAGGAGCGGGCCGGGTCGGGCAATGTCCTGGTCGGGTATGGGACTTCCGAGTCTTCCGGGGCCGGGCGCCGGCGTCGACCTCGGGTTTCCGGAACAAATGTTGCGCCTACTGCGGAAAAAGTTCCGGAAAGGCGGGTTCCCCTGGTGATTTCCCCCTTGGTACGACGGTTGGCGCGGGACGCCGAGGTGGATCTGCGTACGCTGACGGGCTCAGGCCCCGACGGGTTGATCGTCCGCCGCGACGTCGAGCTGGCGATAGCGCACCGCCTGCAAACGGAGACCGAGCCCGCCCTACCCCAGCCTGCGGTAGTGCAGCCGCCTGCTGCCGCGTCCCCCGTAGCGCAGCCCGCCCAACCCCAGCCCGTTGCGGCGCAGCCGCCTGCTGCCGCGTCCCCCATAGCGGAGCCCGCCCAACCCCAGCCCGCCCCACCCCAGCCCGTTGCGGCGCCCGCCGCCCTCTCCCAGCCTGGTGTAGCGCAGTCGGGTGATGCGCGGACCGGGTTGGCTGAGTTGCGGCGTACTCCGATGAGTGGGTTCCGCAAGGCAGTGATCGCGACGTTGAGCCGGAGCCGGGCGGAGATCCCCGAGGCGACCACCTGGGTCGACGTCGACGCGACCGCCCTGGTCGAGCTGCGCGAATCGTTGCGATCGGCAACGGATTCCGGCCCGGGGCTGCTCGCGCTGATGGCGCGCTTCGTGGTCGCCGGACTGCTCAAGTATCCGGAGCTCAACGGGTACGTCGACACCGAGCGCGAGGAACTCGTCCAGTACGACGGCGTGAACCTCGGCCTCGCGGCGCAGACGGATCGCGGCCTCATGGTCCCGGCCGTCGCGGGCGCTCACGCACTGACGACGCGCGGTCTGGACGCCGAGATCCGCCGCCTGACCGCGTCGGCGCGCGACGGCCGGCTGACTCAGCAGGAGCTGACCTGCGGGACGTTCACGCTGAACAACTACGGCAGCTTCGGGGTCGACGGCAGTGCGGCGATCATCAACCACCCGCAGGTCGCGATCCTCGGCGTCGGCCGGATCATCGACCGTCCATGGGTGGTCGACGGTGAGCTCGCCATTCGCAAGCTCACCCAGCTGTCGCTGGTGTTCGATCACCGCGTCTGCGACGGAGGCACGGCAGCAGCGTTCCTCCGCTTCGTCGCCGACGCCTTCGAAAACCCCACGTCCGCCTTCGCCGACCTCTAGGAGATCTGGCGGGGTCGGAGGCCGATCAGGATTACCCGTAGCCCGGAGGCGAAGCGTGCCTCCGGGCCGGCGGTGCTCTCGCGGTTGAGGTACGCGGCGAGGTGTGCGGCATCGACCCCCATCCGGTCCGCCGACTTGGCCGCCCAGCGCAGTTCGTTCAGCCCACTTCGCCGTACCACTGCCAGCCAGGCCGAATCGGTCACCGCCGACCCGATCAGGTAATGGAAGATCGCCGACACCGCCGAATCCAGGTGGGTGCCCCTGAAGCCGGCCTCGTCGAGGATGGACTGCACGCGTTCGGTCAGGGCCTGGTAGTTCGGCCCGAGACCGGCGTGCGTCGGGAGCAACTGCGCGGCCCACGGGTGTTCCCACAGGGTCCGGTACGCCGCCTGCACGACAGCAGTCACCTGCTCGCGCCAGTCACCCTCCGCCGGGATCAGTGCATCGCCGAGCACCGTGTCGACGACGAGCTCGAGCAGGTCGTTCTTGGTCGCGATCCGCCAGTACAGCGCGGACGTCGCGGCGGTCCCCAACTCGGTCGCCATCACCCGCATCGAGAACGTGTCCAGACCTTCGCGGTCCAGCACCTTGATCGCGGTCAGGACGATGTCCTCCCGGCTCAGCCGCGCCCGCGTCGGAGGTGGATCCTCGCGCAGCCACACCGATCCCAGGGCGGTCTTCCGATCCGCTTCGCGCGCCATCCGCCGGAGCATAGCGAATACGGTGTTTCAGATCCTAAAACGGTGTTTTAGTAGCGATCGGCAACTACTCCTCGTCCGTATCGGCCACGGTGCGTCGCGAAACGTAAGGAACACGGCGAGTCGTGGCCATGAGACTTGCGTGCGGTGATGCGAGTCACCACAATCGCGAAGGTCGAGTTCTGTCGGGGGACCGGTTCGACCGGAGCGAGAACGACGAACGGACCGCCTGGTTGGGCCCTGGGGACGACGCTCGGGGTTACCGGCGCGCTGCCGGTCGCGAGAGACCGGCTTCAACCTAGGGGAGACTGTGAAAGACACATCGGTAGGCGCCAACGGCCGCCTCAAGAACTCACGCGTGGTCGCATTGCTCGGCGGTGCCGGCGCAGTAGCGCTCGCCCTGGGTGGCGTAACCCTCGCCCTGGCCCCCTCGGCCTCGGCGGACGGCACCGTCATCGACGGTAACAAGACCTGCGAAGACGTCCTGCCCGGTTCGACGGAGATCAAGTTCGACAACCCGAAGTCAGGCGTCACGATCAAGGACGGTGTGACCCTGACGGTCCACCCGCTCTTGGTCGACGACCCGGACCACGAGGGTGACCAGACCGGCAACACGGTTGTCAACTTCACCGCTGCCGGCACCAAGGTCCTGGTCGCCATCGTCAAGGGTGGTGACTTCGGGAACGTCTACGACTATCGCCCGGGCGGCGCGGTCGCCGGCGTCAATCTGCACCCGCCGGTGAACCTGAAGAACAAGCACCACGATTTCTACGGGCTGAGCCACGTCAACTTCTGCGTCGGTGAGGGCACCACGCCATCGACGACACCTTCCGAGACGCCTTCGACGACGCCGTCTGAGACGCCTTCGACGACGCCGTCTGAGACGCCTTCGGAGACGCCGTCCACGACGCCGTCCGAGACGCCTTCGGAGACGCCCTCGACGACACCGTCTGAGACGCCTTCGGAGACCCCGTCCACGACGCCGTCCGAGACTCCCTCCGAGTCTCCGTCGACGACGCCGTCCGAGAGTCCGACTGTGACTGTGACGGCGACGCCGTCGGAGTCGCCGACTGTCAGCCCGACCAGCACCACCACCAGCACGACGAGCAGCGCCCCGGTCGGGGTTCCGACCGATGTCGACGCTGGTCTGTCCGGTGGGATCAAGAACGCGTCCGCAACCACCAGCAGCCAGAGCATCTGGGGTATCGCGTTGCTGACCCTCGGGGGTCTGCTCGTGTTCGCCGGTGTTCTGAAGGCTCGCCAGCGTCGCGGGCAGCACTCTGCCTGAGGTATCCGGCAAGCGCCGCCGCCAGGGTCGTGCCAGGTCGTCGTGGTTGACGATCTCGGCCCTGGCGGTCGGCGTCGTACTCCTCCTGGTCGGCGGTTACGTCCAGCTCAGGATGAACAACTCTGACGAGGGCCGGCAGCAAACCACTGCCGGCCCGACGCAGCGGCCCGGCACGACATCCGTCGTACCGGGCCGGACGTCGTCCGGCACCACCTCGCACCAGGCGACAGAGCCGACCACGCAACCGACCACGCCGCAGGACACACCTCCGGCGGAGGTCCTGAGCACGGCCCCGGCCCGGCCTGGGGACCCGATCTCGCTGTCGGTGCCCAGCCTCGGAGTGTCCGCGCGCGTGCTCTCGATCCGCGCCCGTGGTGGTTCGCTCATCCCGCCGTCGAACCCACGGCTGGTCGGCTGGTGGTCCGACGGCGCCCGGCCGGGGGCGACCACAGGTTCCGCGGTCATCACCGGTCACACTGTGCACACCGGTGGCGGAGCGTTCGACGATCTGGACCGGCTGGGCGCGGGAGACAAGGTCTCCGTGACGACTCGGCACGGGACGATCAAGTACGTCGTAACGTCGGTGGCCATCTATCGCAAGAAGACCCTGGCCAAGCGGGCCCAGCAGCTCTTCAGCCAGGGTGTCCCCGGGCGACTCGTACTCGTCACCTGCGAGGACTGGGACGGCACGGGCTACCTCAGCAACGCCGTAGTGATCGCAGTCCCCACAACGTAGCGCGGGACGACGTCAGTGGCTTCCTTCGAGTACTAGGGCGGGGGCCTGGTTGGGGTGGCGGCGGTCCAGTAGGCCGGAGGTTAGGGCGACGAGGAGACCGGCAACAGCTAGTGCAGCGCCGACCCAGTTGGGGGCGGTGTAGCCGAGGCCGTGCTCGACGGTGAGTCCACCGAGGTACGCGCCGGCAGCGTTGCCCAGGTTGAACGCGGCGATGTTGGCCGCGGACGCCAGCGCCGGAGCGCCCTTTGCCTTGTCCATGACCCGCTTCTGCAGCGGAGCGACCGTGGCGAACCCAGCAGCACCGAAGAGCGCGATCGTCACGGCAGAGCCGACCTTGGCGTGCGCCGTGAACACGAAGACGACCAGTACGGCGGCCAGTAGCGCGAGGATCACGTACAGACTCGGCATCAGCGAACGGTCCGCTGCTCTACCGCCCAGCAGGTTCCCCACTACGAGCCCACCGCCGAACAGCACCAGCAGCCACGTCACGGCACCAGCGGAGAAGCCCGCGACCTCGGTCATCATCGGTGCGATGTAGGTGAACGACGCGAACACTCCAGCGAAGCCCAGTGCCGTCATCGCCAACGCCAGCCACACCTGCAGGCTCTTGAACACCGCCAGCTCGCTCCGCAGCCCGGGACCTTCCGTAGTGTCCTGCCGCGGCACCAGGAACACGATGCCGAGCAGCCCGATCACGCCAAGCGCAGTCACCGCCCAGAACGTCGACCGCCAGCCGAACTGCTGACCGAGCGCGGTCCCGCCCGGTACGCCGAGCACGTTGGCGACCGTCAGCCCGGTGAACATCAATGCGATCGCACTCGCCTGCTTCGCCTTCGGGACCAGCGATGCCGCGACCACGGACCCGACGCCGAAGAAGGCGCCGTGGGACAGCGCCGCCACGATCCGTCCGGTCATCAGAACGCCGTACGACGGAGCGACCGCGGAGATCAGGTTGCCGGCGATGAAGACGCCCATCAGCGCGATCAGCACTGTCTTGCGGGAGACCTTGGAGCCGATCGCGGTGAGCAGCGGGGCACCGACCACGACGCCCAGCGCGTACGCGGAGATGAGCAGTCCCGCGGACGGGATGCTGACGCCGAAGTCGGTGGCGACCTCGGGCAGCAGCCCCATGATGACGAACTCGGTGGTGCCGATCCCGAACGCACCGATCGCGAGTGCGAGCAGAGCCGCTGGCATGACGCTCCTTCGAATGTAAGCTGAAGACTATTACCGGCGTGCGCGATAGTTGCACACGCGGGCTATTGCACAAGCGCCATGATTGCGCATGCAAGCGTGATGTTCAAGTGGAGGTGTCGTGGGACTACCGGATGACGCCGCGGAGGCACGGGCGCAGGGGTGGCGAACCCTGGCGGCGCTGCACGCCCGGATCGAGGACGAACTGGAGCGAGCGCTGCAGAAGCAGCACGGGCTGTCGGTGAGTGAGTACAGCGTCCTTGACGTGCTGGCCCGGCAGGACGACTACCACCTGCGGATGAACCAGCTGTCGAACGCGGTGGTGCTCAGCCAGTCCGCCACGACCCGACTGGTGAACCGGCTGGAGGACCGCAAGCTGCTGCAGCGGTACCTGTGCCCGACGGACCGGCGGGGCATCTACACAGAGGTCACCGAGGCCGGCCGCGACTTGCTCGACCAGGCCCAGCCGACCCACGACGCCGTACTGACGTCTGCGTTGGAGCGTGCCGCCGAGCTACCTGAGCTGTCCCCGCTGGTCACCGCGCTGGGGAAGCTCCCGCTGACGGTGTGACGTGGCCCGCAGGTACGACAATCGCAAGCTCTACTACTGGCTGATGGGCAGCTGCCTGGCCCTCATCGGCCTGGCGTGGTTCGTCGTGCGCCTGTTCTCGATCCCGGCCGCCGTCGGGATGAGCGCGGTCGCCGCCGTACTCCCTCCGATCGCGGTCATCGTCGCAAACTGGGGTCACGACAAACGCTGACGCACGTCCGCCGGGGTCGGGTCGAGATAGAGGTGCCGCACCATCGGGAACGCCTCGCGCACCTTCTTGTCGATCCGTTCGGCAAGCTGCTCGACAGCGGCGCCGGTGGTCTCGGAATCATCCAGGTCGACCGTCGCGACCACCAGGACCTGCTCCGGTGCGAGCCGCAGGCTGAGCAGGTCGGGCACCTCGTCGATCCCCGGCTCGCCGGCGATGATCGCGCGGATCTCGCGCTGTACGTCGGGCGGTAGGGCGCGCCCGATCAGCATCGCCTTGTTGTCGCGGCCGAGGACGACTGCGACGACGATCAGCAGCAGGCCGATCGCGATCGACGCGGCGCCGTCCCAGAGGTGCTCGCCGGTGACGACCGCCATGGTCACCCCGATCGCGGCGATCAGCAGGCCGATCAGGGCGGCGGAGTCCTCGAGCGCCACGGTCTTGACGGCAGGCTCGGCGCCGCGGAACTGCTCCAGGAGCGGTATGCCGGCCTCCCGGGCCTCGCGCCGGAGCTGGACCATCGCGCGCAGCCAGGAGGCGCCTTCGAACAGGAACGAGACTCCGAGCACCGAGTAGATCACGGCGAGGGCTGCGATCGGCTCGGGGGACAGGATCGAGCGCAGCCCCTCCGTGATCGAGAAACCGGCGCCGAGTACGAGGATGCCGACCGCGGCGAGCAGCGACCAGAAGTACCGCTCCATCCCGTAGCCGAAGGGATGCCGCGTATCGGCGGGCTTGCGGCTGCGATGCAGCGCGGTCAGCAGGAACGCCTGATTCAGCGTGTCGGCGACGGAGTGCGCCGCCTCGGCCAGCAGCGCGGTCGAGCCGGAGAGCAGACCGGCGACGGCCTTCGCGATCGCGATCGCGAGATTCGCCGTACCGGCCAGGAGGACTGTCGCGTCCGACTCTTCGTCAGGCATCACCCTCGCGTGCCCGGATGCCGGCGGATCGAAACAGTACGTCGATGAAGGCGGCGGCCAGCGGATCCGGTTCGCCGCGCGTGTACGCCGTGAGTGTCCGCCGTACTGCCGGCTCCGGGTGCAGGATGTGGCCGTCGAAGTCCTTCGGCAGGATGTTGTCGGGGACCAAGGCGGGGCCGAGACCTGCCGCGGCCAGCGCGGGCGCGGCGGCAGTCTGTTCGGTCCGTACGGCGATGCGCGGCTCGAATCCTGCTTGTGCACAGGCGTTGTCGAGGACGTCGGCGAGGCCGTGACCTGGTGCGTAGTGGACCCAGGAGCGGTCCGCCAGATCCTGCAGTTTGACGGTGTCTCCGGTCGCGGCGGGATCGTCGGCGGCGACCACGACGACGAGTTCCTCGGTGCCCAGCACACGCGTGACGCCGGGCCAGTGCGGCGGCTCGGGCCCGACCGCGAGGTCTGCTTCGCCGGCGTTCATCGCGTCGACGAGCTCGTCGGTATGCCGGTGCTCGAAGAGACGGATGCCGACGTTCGGGCGGGTCCGTCGCCATTCGCGGAGCGCGGCAGGCAGTACGCCCAAGGTGATCGAGTAGAGCGTCGCGATCTGCAACTCGCCGACCTCGAGTCCGGCGGCTTGCCGGGCGGCGCAGCGAGCCCGTTCCGCGTCGGCCAGGGCGGCGCGCGCGTGCGGAACCATCGCGCGGCCCGTTGGCGTAAGGCGGACGGCGCGGGGGAGCCGCTCGAGCAGCGGTCCGCCGGCCGAACGCTCGAGGGTACGGATCTGGTGGGAGAGCGCGGGCTGGGTGACATGCAGGAGCTCGGCGGCCTTCGTGAACGAGCCCTGGTCGACCACGGTGACGAGGTACTCGAGCTGCCTGAGCGTTGCCATGTCCTCAGTTTATGGCTTCGGTGAAAACTATGCCTTGGTTTTATCTCTGCAGGTCAGGAAGGCTGTTGGGCATGGAGAACGTTGCGTTGGTGGTTGGTTCCCGAGGCGTCATCGGGACGAATCTGGTCGAGCATCTGGCGTCGCTGCCCGACTGGCGGGTGATCGGGCTGTCACGTCGCGGCGGTCCCGACGTACCCGGGCGGGTGCGGCAGGTCGCCGTCGATCTGCTGGATCCGGACGACACCCGGGACAAACTGTCCGGGCTGACCGACGTGACGCACGTCTTCTACGTCGCGTACCAGGACCAGCCGACCTGGGCCGAGCTGGTCGCGCCGAACCTCGCGATGCTGGTCAATGTCGTCGACGCGATCGAGCCGGTCGCCCGCGGACTGCGGCACGTCAGCCTGATGCAGGGCTACAAGGTGTACGGCGCGCATCTCGGCCCGTTCAAGACGCCCGCCCGGGAGGACGATCCGCCGCACCTGCCGCCGGAGTTCAACGTCGATCAGCAGCGCTTCCTGGAGGAACGTCAGCACGGCAAGGCATGGACGTGGTCCGCGCTGCGCCCGTCCGTGGTGGGCGGGTCCGCGCTCGGCAACCCGATGAACCTCGCGGTCGCGATCGCCGTGTACGCGTCGATGTCGAAGGAACTCGGCGTACCGCTGCGCTTCCCCGGCAAGCCCGGTGCGTACCACTCGTTGCTCGAACTGACCGATGCCGGATTGTTGGCGAAGGCAACGGTCTGGGCGGCGACCGCGCCGGCAGCGGCGAATGAGGCGTTCAACATCACGAACGGCGACCTGTTCCGCTGGAGCGAGTTGTGGCCCAAGCTCGGCGCGTGGTTCGGGCTGGAGGTCGCGCCGCCGCTGCAGCTGTCACTGCAGGACGCGATGGCGGACAAGGAGCCGGTCTGGAAGCAGCTACAGGTGGCGCACGGCCTGACCTCGACGTCGTTCGCCGAGGTGTCGTCCTGGCCGTTCGCCGACTTCGTGTTCGGGTGGGACTACGACTTCTTCGCCGACGCCTCGAAGTCACGCCGGGCCGGCTTCCACGAGTACGTCGACACCGAGCAGATGTTCTACGGAATCTTCGCCGACCTCCGCAGGCGTCGCATCATCCCGTGATCACTCGCCGCGCAGATAGGTGCCGTGGGTGCGGAGGAAGTAGATCGGGTCCGTGTAGGTGCCGGGGAGCTTGCCCAGCAGTTTGATGACCGTCGACGGGCCGTTCGCGTGGCTCATGGCGTACAGGTAGGCAGCGCCCGTGTCCTTGTCGATCGCTGTCAGGAGCGTGCTCACCTGCCCGCATCGCTGGGCGATCAGGTAGTCGAACGCCTGCCAGGTCCCCGACCGGACCTGCTTGACGACCGGCGTCATCGTCCTGGTCAGTGGCAGCCGGATCGTGTACAGCGCGCCTCCGCGGGTCGTGGCCAGGAACGTGTCGTACGTCGTGGACTGGCCGAGCAACGCCCACGTCTTGACGGCGCTGAAGCCACCGGTCTGCCCGGTCGGGGTCCACCCGAACGAGTTGATGACCCAGCGGCGCACCGTCCCGATGCTGAGTCCGTAGAACTGGTTCCGCGCCGTACGACGGTCATCGTCGACGGAGAGCCCGATGGCCGAGTACCCGCCCCAGCCGGCGCTGATCTGAGTGAACGTCGGGTCCGCCGGCTCGGCGGTGTTGGAGTTGTACGACGCCTGTCCGATGACACCTGTGTTCTTGACCACGATGCCGGACTCCAGCGACGGCAGGTTGCTGCTCCAGTTCCAGATCGTGCTCAATCGGGCCTCGCCGGGGCCGAGCACCTTGACCTGTCGCTGGATCGCTGAGACGGACACGGGCTGGGTGGCGGTTACGGTGCGGTACTGAACGACCCCTTGGCTGGTCACGGAACCGAGGTCCATCGTGCAGGCGGTCGTTGTCGGCGTGGCTGTCGCGGAGCTCGAGGCAATCAGCAGGGAAAAGGGCAATGCGAGCGCCGGCAGGCCTCGCAGAAGCTTCGGGTAGATCATCGTCACCATTCCTCTCACCGAGGGTTGATGCGCGCAACGGATCCGAAGTTACCGCGCTGATGTGGCATGCTCCGGGCTGTGACGGCGATGGGTGCGGGAAAACTTCTCGGGACGAACCTGCGGGCGCGGCGGGACGAACAGGGCATCTCGCTGTCCGAGCTCGCCCGGCGGTCCGGGATCGCGAAAGGCACGCTGTCGCAGCTCGAGTCCGGCGCGGGCAACCCGACGATCGAGACAGTGTTCAGTTTGTCGAACGCTCTCGGCGTACCGGTATCGGCGCTGCTGGCCGATACGCCGGCGTCCGACGTGGTGCTCGTGCGGTCTGCGGACGTCGACGTACTGTCCGGTGACGCGATCGACCTGCGGATGCTGCGGCGGCTGGAGCACCCGGGCGGGCTGTTCGAGATCTACAACCAGGAGATCCGGCCGGACGCGGTCCAGCAGTCCGACGGTCATCCCGGGACCGAACACCACATCGTCTTGTCCGGATGCCTGCGGATCAACGCTCACGGGCAGATCGAGGAACTCGGGCCGGGCGATTACCTGGCGTTCCGGGCGGCCGGGCCGCACTCGTACGAGGCTGTGGACGGGCCGGTGCGGTCGGTGCTGCTGCTCGAGTATCCGCCGGACGTGTATCCGACAGCGGCCGGTGGGCCGCATCTGCAGGGATAGTTCCGGGAAAGGTCCGGATGAGGTCCGGTTGCGTGCATTGACCGGCCGCCGGGACCACGCGTACGCTCGGTATCGTTCATTTTAGCGAACGCCTGCCGAGGAGGCCCGCCATGCACCGGTCCGCGACACCCGACGTGGTGGTGGTCGGCGCGGGCATGGTCGGGGCCGCGTGCGCGGAGGCGCTGTCGGCGGCCGGCGTGCGGGTGCTGGTGATCGACCGCGACGGCCCGGCCGCGGGTACGACGGCGTCCGGCGAGGGCAACGTGCTGGTGTCGGACAAGGAACCGGGGCCGGAGCTGGAGCTCGCCGTCGCGTCCCGGGCCGAGTGGGAGACCGTCCGCGGCCGGCTGCCCGACTGGGTCACCGACGTGGAGTGGGAAGCGAAGGGCGGCGTCGTCGTGGCGACCGGTGACCCGGAGCCGTTGACCGCGTTCGCGGCGAAACAGCGCGCGGCCGGGGTCGCTGCGCGAGTCATCACGCCCGCCGAGGTCTTCGACCTCGAGCCGTTGCTGACGCCACGGGTCACGGTCGGGGTGCACTACCCGGATGATGCCCAGGTGCAGCCGGTGCTGGCGGCAACGGCGTTGCTGGCAGCAGTTCGCGAGCGCGGCGGCGAGGTGAGATCGGGGGTCACCGCGCTCGGGATCCGGCAGTCGCGTGGTCGCGTTGTCGGTGTGGACACCTCGGACGGCGACATCGCCTGCGGTGCGGTGCTCAACGCGTGCGGGCCGTGGGCGGGCGCGTTCAGTGCGGCAGCCGGTGCGCCGATCGAGGTGCTGCCCCGGCGCGGCATGATCCTCGTGACGGCGCCGCTGCCGGAGTGTGTGCGTCACAAGGTGTACGACGCGGACTACGTCGGCGCGGTCGGCAGCGGGGACGCCGACCTGCAGACCTCCACGGTGGTCGAGTCGACACGGGCCGGGACGATATTGATCGGATCGAGCCGGGAGCGGATCGGGTTCGACGAGGCTGTTCGCGTCCGGGTGCTGCGGGAGTTGGCGCGGAAGGCGGTCGGATTGTTCCCGTTCCTCGGCGACGTGCCGGTGATGCGGACGTACGGCGGGTTTCGCCCTTATGCACCGGATCACTTGCCGGTGATCGGCGCGGATCCGCGTGTGCTGGGGTTGTGGCACGCGACGGGACATGAGGGCGCGGGGATCGGTCTGGCTCCTTCGACCGGGCGTCTCATCACGGAACAGTTCCTGGGCCTCACGCCGCACGTTGACCCATCCCCGTTCCGCGTCGACCGGCCGGCGGTGATCGCCGCATGAGCGCATACCTTCGCCCACGGGCGGGTGATCCGGCAGAGGTCGGTACGCCGACGGCAGTGGACGTGACGGTCGACGGGCAGCCGGTCGCGGCTCAGGCGGGTCAGACGGTGGCCGCCGTACTGCTGGCCAACGGTCGCGACACCTGGCGGACCACCCGCGTGCACGACCGCCCCCGAGGCATCTTCTGCGGAATCGGCGCCTGCCAGGACTGCCTCGTCACAGTCAACGGCCTCCCCGACATCCGAGCCTGCCAACGCACCATCACCCCCGGCGACACAATCACAACCCAACCAGGCGCAGTCCTCCCCACTACCTCCTCCGCCGCGGTCCTACCCGCAACTTCGTCCACCGCCGTCGCACCCACAACCTCCTCGGGCGCAGGCCGGGAGGATGGCGGAGCGGACGTTGTGCAGGGCGCGGCGGACGGTAGGCCCGCGGCGGGGCGGGGGCGCCGGGTTGTGGAGGTTGTTGTGGTTGGGGGTGGGCCGGCCGGGGTTGCGGCTGCTCTAGCGGCTGGGGATGCCGGGGCTCAGGTGCTGGTCGTGGATAGCGGGCGGGCGGTTGGGGGGCAGTACAACCGGCAGCTGCCGCAGGAGTTCGCTGCTCGGCGGCCGGATCGGTTGCAGCATGAGTGGAAGGCGTTCGCCGAGCAGCGGGACCGGCTCTCAAGCCATCCGCGGATCACGTACCTGCCGGACACCTCGGTGTGGGCAATCGAAGGCCTCCGGCTCTGGGCTCAGACCGGTCCGGCCGACGCCGGCGGCCGGCAACCGTTCGCCATCGACGCACGGTCTGTGGTGCTGGCCGCCGGTGCCTACGATCGCGTGCTTCCCTTTCCTGGTTGGGATCTTCCAGGCGTCTACACCGCCGGTGCCGCGCAGGCGCTCGCCAAGGGGCAGCGGATCGCCGTCGGCCGTCGCGTCCTGGTCGCGGGCACCGGCCCGTTCCTGCTGCCGGTCGCCGAGTCGTTGGTCGGCGTCGGTGCACACGTCGTCGCACTCCTCGAAGCCAACTCGCTGACAACCGTCCGCAAGGGCTGGTCCAGCGATCCATTGGTTGCCCCAAGCAAGCTCCGGGAGGCCGTCGGGTACGGCGCGTTGCTCGCCCGTCATCGCATCCCGCTCCGCCACGGGTGGACCGTAATCGCGGCGCACGGCACCGACCATGTCGAGGCGGCCACGATCGCGCGCCTGGACAGTGATTGGCGCCCGATCCGTGGCAGCGAACGCCGGGTGGACGTCGACGCCGTCTGCGTCGGCTTCGGCTTCACAGCGAACCTCGAGCTCGCAGTCTCCGCCGGCTGCACGATCACCACCGGCCCCGACGGCGGCCCAGCCGTAGCCGTCGACGCCAACCAGCAGACCAGCACCCCCGGTGTCTTCGCCGCCGGTGAACTCACCGGCATCGGCGGCGCCGCCCTCTCCACCGCCGAAGGCACCCTCGCCGGCACCACCGCAGCCCACCACGCCCGCACCACGCCAACCGGCCCCGCCCTCGCGACGGCGTCCCACCACGACCTTGTTGGATCTGGAGTGGGTGGGGTTGCGGGGGTTCGGCGGGCGGTTGAGCGGGGGCGGAGGTTTGCGGTGGCGTTGGGTCGGGCTTATCCCGTTCGGGACGGGTGGAAGAGTTGGAGCACCGCGGACACGCTCGTCTGCCGCTGTGAGGAAGTGACCCGCGGACAGATCGAAGCCGCCGCGCAGCAGCGGGGGCTGGACGACGGGCGGGCCATGAAGCTGAGCAGCCGCGCGGGACTCGGGATGTGCCAGGGGCGGGTGTGTTCCCGCACCGTTGCAGCCCTGCTGGCCGCGCCGGGCGACGTACCGGAACCAAGCATGAAACGACCGATCGCCGTACCAGTGAGGCTGCGGGATCTGGCGGACGCCGAGGTCGCGGAATCACCAGAAACCGTGCCGGACACCAGGCCGGACACCAGGCCGGACACCATGCCGGTCACGATGGAGGAACAATGAGCGAGAAGCTGGACGGCGTGATCGTCGCGACCGCGCTACCGTACGCCGAGGACGCGTCGGCGCCGGCGGGATTGCGCCCGGACCTGGACAAGTACGCCGAGCACTGCCGCTGGCTGGTCGACAACGGCTGCCGTGGCGTCGGGCCGAACGGGTCGCTCGGTGAGTACTCGTCGCTCTCCGACGACGAGCGCCGCGCCGTGGCGAGGACCGCGATCGAGGCTGTCGGTGACGACGGCATTGTGGTGGTCGGCGTTCACGGCGTCGGCTCCCACCAGGCGCGCGCCTGGGCGGAGAAGGCTGCCGAGGACGGCGCGCACGGTGTCCTCTGCCTGCCGCCGACCATGTACCGCGCGAACCGCGGCGAGGTGATCGCACACTTCACCGAGGTCGCGAAGGCCGGCCTGCCTGTGATGGTCTACAACAACCCGCTCGACACCAAGGTCGACCTGACCCCGGACCTGCTCGCTGAGATCGCGCAGATCGAGAACATCGTCGCGGTGAAGGAGTTCTCCGGCGACGTACGGCGGATCCTCGAGATCCGCGAACTGGCGCCGGATCTGGCCGTGATCGCCGGCGCCGACGACCTGACCCTCGAGGCGTTGCTGATGGGCGCGACCGGCTGGTTCGCCGGCTTCCCGAACGTGTTCCCGAAGGAATCCGTTCGGTTGTTCGAGCTCGCCACGCAGGGCAAGCTGGAGGAGGCCCGCGCGTTGTACGAGCCGTTGGTCGCCGCGTTCCGGTGGGACTCGCGGACCGAGTTCGTCCAGGCGATCAAGTACGGCATGGACTACGTCGGGCGGTTCGGTGGACCGTGCCGGCCGCCGCGCGGACCGCTGGTCCCCGAGCACGTCGCGCAGCTGGAGCAGGACATGAAGAAAGCAGTGGAGTCACTGGTATGAGGTCCGTCCGGACGATCAGTGCCATCGATTCGCACACCGAGGGTATGCCGACCCGCGTCGTCACCGGCGGGGTCGGCGTGGTCCCCGGTACGACGATGGCCGAGCGGCGCGAGTACTTCATCAAGCACCTGGACGACCTGCGGTTGTTCCTGATGAACGAGCCGCGCGGTCACGCCGCGATGAGCGGCGCGATCCTGCAGCCGTCGACGCGGGCCGACGCGGACTGGGGCGTGCTGTACATCGAGGTCTCCGGACTGCTGCCGATGTGCGGGCACGGCACGATCGGGGTCGCGACCGTGCTGGTCGAGTCCGGCATGGTCGAGGTGACGGAGCCGGTGACCGAGGTCCGGCTGGACACGCCGGCCGGCCTCGTCGTCGTGGACGTTGCCGTGAGCAACGGTCGTGCCGAGCACGTGACGTTGCGCAACGTTCCGGCGTACTCGCATGCTCTGGACGCCTCGGTCGAGGTGCCCGGGCTCGGTCGCGTCACCTATGACATGGCGTACGGCGGGAACTTCTACGCGATCCTGCCGCTGGAGCAGCTCGGGATCCCGTTCGATCGGGCCGAGAAGGATCGCATCCTGAAGGCCGGGCTGGACATCATGGACGCGATCAACGCCGCCGACCGTCCGGTGCATCCGCTCGATCCGGGCATCAACGGCTGCAAGCACGTGCAGTTCACCGCACCCGGTCTCGACGGTGCCGATTCCCGGAATGCGATGGCGATCCACCCCGGCTGGTTCGACCGGTCGCCGTGCGGCACCGGTACGTCGGCACGGATGGCGCAGCTCCACGCCCGCGGCGAGCTCGCCCTCGACACCGACTTCGTCAACGAGTCCTTCATCGGCACCCGCTTCACCGGCCGCCTGATCGAAGAAACCACAGTCGGCCCCCACCCGGCCGTGGTCCCCACAGTCACCGGCCGAGCCTGGATCACCGGCACCGCCAACTACCTCCTCGACCCCGACGACCCCTTCCCCACCGGCTTCGTCCTGTAATCCCCGGCCGGTGCGTGGCGGGGCGGTGCACCCCTAGCCGTGGCGTTGAACAGGAAATGTGCTGTCCCCACCACCCAGTTCCTGTTCAAGCCCCCAACTAGTGCCGGGTCGCAGTCCGGCGGCTCAGTGGGTCAGCGGTGGAGTTGGGATTGCCAGTTGGTGGGGACGTTGCCGCCGGGGACGGGCTGGGATTCGGGGCGGGACAGTGGTGCGGCGAGGGTGGGGCCGTCGTAGTACTGAGACTCGCCGTAGTGCCAGAACCAGTCCTCGCCGGGCTCGAAGCTGCGAACGATCTGGTGGCCCGTCTCGCTCGCATGGGCGGAGGCGTGCTGGGCGGGGGACGAGTCGCAGCAGCCGATGTGACCGCACTGCGCGCACCGGCGGAGGTGGAACCACCAGCCGCCGGCCTGCAGGCACTCAACGCATCCGGTGCCGCTCGGGGGAACTGTGCTGTCGATGCCTGGCGTTCCAGAACTCTCCGTCATACCGCCCATCCTGTCCCGTCCCCTGGCCCTTGGACAAGGAACCCCCCGACTACTCGGGCCAGGAGGAGTTCTTGATGACGTCCACGAAATCGGTGCGGTGGAAGCCGGGGACGAAATGCTCCAGCACGTCCGCCTTGACGTTGCCGAAGGTCGTCGCCGGGCGGTCCTGAATGCCCTCGGTGAACGCCTCCAGGATGCGGTTCTTGAAGTCGGGACGCGGGTGGGCGGCCGTCACCGCGGTGCGTTGCGCTTCGGTGATGGCGTCGTACCCGATGCCGAGTACGTCGAGTTCGACGCCGCGCGTGACGAGGGCGATCTCGGCGGGCAGGTGCAGCGGGATCTCCGGGGTCGTGTGCAGCGCGATGGCCGTCCACACGCGGTCGGCAGCGTCGCCGGTGATGCCGTGCCGCTGCAGGAACCGGCGGGCCTCGTCGGCGCCGTCGAGCTCGAAGCGCTGGTCGGTACGGCGGTAGCGCTCGGTCAGACCGAGGTCGTGGAACATCGCGCCGACGTACAGCAGCTCAGGGTCGTACGCGAGTCCTTGGCCGCGGAGGGATCCGAACAAGAAGACGCGCCGGGAGTGGTCGAAGACCAATTGTGACGCGGCCTCGCGGACGAGCTCGGTCGCCTCGCGGGCGAGTGTGCTGTCCGGGATCCGGACGCCGGCGATCTCCTCGGTCATGGTGGTCCTTTCACAGCGGCAACGGTGGGATCAGTGGTTCCAGGTTCGCCGGGATCGCTATGCTGACGCCATGTCCTTATCGCCACATGAACCACAGATTCGGACACGCCGCCGAATCGCGTTCGTCGTGTACGACGGTGTGACCCTGCTCGACGTCACCGGGCCTGTGGAGGTGCTCCACCAGGCAAACCAGGTGGGGAGCGGGCAGTACGAGACGGTGCTTGTGTCTGCGGTAGGCGGACAGGTGACCACGGCGTCCGGGCTGGTGCTGGCGGGGACGATCACTCCAGAGAAAGCAGGGATGGTTGACACGGTGGTCGTGGCGGGGGCCGATCACTTGGTCGATGGGGTGCCGAGCGAGGTGCTGGACGTGACGGCGGCGCTGGCGGCGAAGGCCGGGCGGGTGGCGTCGGTCTGTAGCGGGGCGTTCGTCCTGGCGGCGCTCGGTCTGCTGGACGGGCGGCGAGCGACGACGCACTGGCGGCACGCGGCGGCGATGGCTCGGCAGTACCCGAAGGTGGAGGTCGTGCCCGACGCTCTGCACATCACCGACGGGCGGTATGTGACCTCGGCCGGGATCAGTGCCGGTGTCGACCTCACCCTCGCCCTCGTCGAAGCGGACCACGGCGCCGACACAGCCAGGGCAGTCGCGCGCGAGCTCGTCGTGTTCATGCAACGCCCGGGCAGCCAGTCACAGTTCTCGACCGCGATGGCGACCCCGCCGGCGCGGACGGAGCTGATGCGCACGATCGCCGACACAGTCGTTGCAGACCCGGCCGGCGAGCACACTCTGCCGAAGCTTGCTGCCACGGCCGCAGTCAGCCCGCGTCACCTGACCCGCCTGTTCCAGAACGAGTTCCGCACCACGCCCGGCCGCTGGGTCGAACGTGTCCGGCTGGACCGCGCACAGCAGCTCCTGCTCGACGGGCACAGCATCACCACGGCCGCCCGTCTCAGCGGGCTCGGCAGCGACGAGACCCTGCGCCGCGCGTTCGCCCGCCACCTCGGCGCGACGCCAACGGAGTACCTCCGCCGGTTCAAGAACGTATAGGACAGAACCTGTCCGCTATCCCGTCCAGACTGGATGCATGACAACACAGCAGATCCCCGGCGGTAAGTCGACCATCACGCCGTACGTCGCGGTGAAGGGCGCGGACAAGTTCCTGGACTTCGTGGAGCAGACGTTCGAGGTCCGCACGAGTGGACGGTTCCCGAACCAGGACGGCACGATCGGCCATGCCGAGATCACCGTCGGCACATCGGTCCTGATGACGTTCGACGCAGCCCCGGACTGGCCGGACACCCCGAGCTTCCTGAGCGTGTACGTCGACGACGTGGAGCGGACCTTCCAACGGGCGATCGACGCCGGCGCGACCGTCGTGACCGAGCTGATGTACTCCGGGATCACCGGCGACCGCGGCGGCCGGGTGAGGGATCCGCTGGGCAACATCTGGTGGCTGCAGACCCACGTCGAAGACGTCGACCCGAGCACGATCCCGGCCCTGTTCGCGGACCCCGAAGAGGCCGCCAAGATGCGCCACGCCCAGGACACCTTCGCCGAGGAGATGCGCAGGCGCATCAAGAACTGAGCAGTCGCACCGGCTGGCCGGGGCGGACCTGGGCGCACGCGTCGAGGTCCGCCGAGGTGACGTACGCGATGACCGGGTACCCGCCGGTGACGGGATGGTCCGCGAGGAAGATGACCGGCGTGCCGGAGGGAGGGATCTGGATGGCGCCGCGGGCCATGCCTTCGCTGGCGAGTTCGCCGGTGCGGGCGCGTTCGAGTGGTTCCCCGTCGAGCCGTACGCCGACGCGGTTGCTGTTGCTGCTCACCGCATAAACCTGCGACACGAGCGACGCCCACCCAGCGTCGGTGAACCAGTCGCGGCGCGGTCCCGGCGTTACCCGCAGTACGACCGTCCCCGCGGCCGGATGCGCGACAGGAGCGAGGTCGACGCCGGGCATTGGCTCGACGGAAGACCCGACCGGCAGCGTCTGATTCGCGACGAGCGGCGCCGGCCCGAGACCGGACAACAAGTCGGTGGAGCGGGAGCCGAGCACCGCGGGTACGTCGATCCCGCCGCGGACGGCGACGTACGTGCGTAGTCCGCTCGTCGGTGCTCCAAGACGCAGTACCTGACCCGCGCGCAGCGTGGTCGGAGCGTTGAGCGGTACGCCGGTGCATGGCGCACCGGTGATCGCGACGACAAGGTCCCCGTCGGCATGCAGCACCAGACCGCCGTACGTCACCTCGACAGCGGCCGCACCGCCCGGGTTGCCGACCAGCCGGTTGGCCAGCGAGTAAGAGGCCCGGTCGCAGGCGCCCGACGCCGGTACGCCGAGCGCCGCCTGGCCGGATCGCCCCCGGTCCTGGATCGTTGCCAAGGGCCCCGGTTCGAGAACGGTCAGGCTGCTCATCCACGACCCGCGTCGACGAACCGGACCCGGCGTCCGGGGTGGAACAGCGCGGCGGGTTCGCGCGAGGAGTCGAAGATCCGCACCGACGTCCGGCCGATCAACTGCCACCCGCCCGGCGACTCACGGGGATACACACCGCTGAATTCTCCCGCAAGCGCGACGGCGCCCGTCGGCACCTTCGTCCGCGGCGACTCCCGCCGCGGGATGTCCCACGAGCCGGCCGACGTCAGGTAACCGAACCCCGGCGCGAACCCGCAGAATGCCACCGTCCACTCGTCCCCGGTGTGACGCTCGACAACCTCGGCCGTCGAGCACCCGAGCAACTCCGCCACGTCCGGCAGGTCCTCGCCGTCGTAGACGACCGGGATCTCGATCAGATCGCCCGCCGTCCGCGCCCCGGCGATCGGGGTGACCGCGCGCAGAGCTCGTGACAGTACGTCGAGATTGCCGGACGTCGTGACCAGCACAGTGCGCGCGGCCGGTACGACGTCGACGACATCCGCCGGCGGATCCGCGGTCAGTGCGGTGTAGTACCCGAGCACCTCGTCGAGATCGTCGAGCTCGACCAGCAACGCCCGATCGCCTGACGGAAGCAGACGCATCAGCCGGTGAACGGGCGCAGCGTCACGCCCGCTCCCTCCACCGCGGCACGCACCCGGCGGGCGATCTCCACAGCTCCCGGAGTGTCGCCGTGCACGCAGATCGACGCCGCGTCGACCACCAGCGAGCCACCCTCGATGTCACGGATCGGTTGCCCGGTCGCCATCGCCGTACACCGTAAGGCGATCTCGTCCGCGTCGTGGAGAACCGCACCAGCCGAGCGCCGGGACACCAAGGTGCCGGCCGGCGTGTACGCGCGGTCCGCGAAGGCCTCATGTACTGCGGTCAGACCGGCCTCGGCAGCGAGCCGGAGCCACTCTGAGCCAGGGAGGCCAAGCACCGGAAGGGTCTTGTCGTACTCCGCAACAGCCGCGACGACCGCGGCGGCCTGGTCCGTGTGGTGGCCGATCGTGTTGTACAGCGCCCCATGCGGCTTCACGTACCTGACCCGATCGCCCGCGATCCGGGCGAACGCATCCAGCGCACCGAGCTGGTACACGACCTCGTCGCGTAGCGCGGCCGGCTCGATGTCCACGAACCGGCGCCCGAAGCCGGCCTTGTCGGCGTACCCGACATGCGCGCCGATCGCGACGCCGCGCTCGACCGCCTCCGCCGTCACCCGGCGCATGATCGACGGGTCGCCGGCGTGGAAACCGCAGGCCACGTTCGCACTCGTCACGACGTCGAGCAGCGCCGAGTCGTCGCCCATCGACCAGGAGCCGAATCCTTCACCCATGTCCGCGTTGAGGTCCATCTGCCACCTCCTGGCCCGAGCGTAGGGATTGTTGAACAATCCTGCAAGAGGCTTGTTCCACTTTTCCGTGCCACCTGGGATGATGCGGGCATGAGTACGGGTGGGGCCGAAGAGACGGCAGCGGGCACTGGTCGGCAGGCGTGGTTGCGGACCGTCGCCGCCGACGTCGCGCGGCTGGACCGGAGCAGTTCGGCCGAGCGCGCCGCGGACATCCTGCGCCGCAGTATCACCGAAGGCGCGTTGCCGCCCGGCGCCCAGCTCTCCGAGGTCGAGCTCACCGAGGTCCTGGAGGTCAGCCGGAACACGCTGCGCGAGGCCTTCCGGCTGCTGACCCACGAGGGCCTGCTCGTCTACAAGCTGCACCGTGGTGTCTTCGTGCCGGAGCTGGACGAGCACGACGTGATCGACCTGTACCGGCTCCGGCGTGTCCTCGAAGTGGACGTCGTACGCGGTCTGGCTGACCGTGATCCGGAGCTCCCAGCCAGCCGGCTCGAGCCGCTGCACGACGATGTCGAAGCTGCCGAGGCGGCCGCGAGCGCGGACCGCTGGCCGGCTGTCGGTACGGCGAACATGCGCTTCCACGAGCACCTCATCGGGCTCGCCGACAGCGCGCGGATGGACGCGATGACCGGCCGCCTGCTCGCGGAGCTGCGGCTCCTTTTCCACGTGATCGCGACCCCGCGCGAGCTGCACGAGCCGTACATCGCGCGCAACCGCGGACTGTTCGAACTGCTCGAGGCCCGCAAGTACGAGCAGGCCGCGGCCGACCTGCACCAGTACCTGCTCGACTCCGAACAGGGCATCCTCGCCGCGTTCCGGGATAAGGGCTTGCGCGGCCCGGTCGCGACCTGAGTTGATGTGAGGGCGTGTCTGATGGTGCCCCGCCTACTGCGGGGCACTCGGCACGGCACCTCGCCGCACG
Organism: Kribbella sp. VKM Ac-2571; assembly: GCF_004362255.1. NCBI lineage: Bacteria > Bacillati > Actinomycetota > Actinomycetes > Propionibacteriales > Kribbellaceae > Kribbella > Kribbella sp. VKM Ac-2571. The sequence continues at coordinate 152,219 of NZ_SNWS01000006.1, read as the reverse complement.
GGTGCAAAGGCCACGATGCTCCGCATCGAGACCTTCGCCCCCGCACGCCGATGCACCGCACCGAGCACCTCCTCGCTACGGCGCTGCACCATCAGACACGCCCTTGACAACGACAGCTGCAAAGGGGAGCTCAGCTCATGACCGATGACGACCGGACCGACGAGACGCCGAAGTCCTACCGCCCGATCGACGCCAAGGGATTCCGGGACTTCATCTCGCGTGGCTGGGGGCCTGTCGACCGGTCGGTGTCGGTTCCGGAGGGGCTCGCGGAGGCGGCCGCGGAGCATCGGCGCAAGCTCGCCGCCGCGCTGCCGGGGCGCCGGATCGCGCTCGCGGCCGGTCGTGCGCCGGTCCGGTCGAACGACACCGACTACCAGTTCCGCGCCGACAGCGATTTCGTCTGGCTCACCGGTTGCCAGGCCGAGGGGTCCGTACTGGTGATCTCGGCCGACGGCGACGCGACGCTCTACCTGCGCGAGACGGCCGGCCCGGACGAGGCGGACTTCTTCTCGAACGCGCGCGACGGTGAGCTGTGGATCGGTCCGGTGCCCGGGCTGAAGGACTGGTCGGACGCGCTGCAGGTCGCCTGCCGCCCGATCGAGGAGCTGCCGGCCGCGGTCCGTGGCGCGGTTCCGTTCATGCTGTCGGTGCCGGGTGTCGAGCCGATGCTGGACGCCTTGGTACGGACGTCGCCCACCGACGGCAACGCGCTGCGCCAGACCCTGGCCGAGCTGCGCCGCATCAAGGACGACTGGGAGCTCGACCAGCTGCGCGAGGCGGTCGCGGCGAGTGTGCTCGCATTCGGCGACGTGGCGCGGGAGCTGCCGGAGGCGATCCGCGGCGGCGGTGAGCGCTGGCTGCAGGGCACCTTCGACCGGCGCGCGCGGACCGCGGGCAACGGCGTCGGGTACGCGTCGATCGTTGCAGCTGGCAACCATGCGCCGGTCCTGCACTGGGTCCGCAACGACGGCGCCGTGAACGAAGGCGACGTGATCCTGCTGGACGCCGGCGTCGAGACCCGCACGCTGTACACCGCCGACGTGACCCGCACCTTCCCGGCCAGCGGCGAGTACACCGCGGCGCAGCGGCAGGTGCACGACCTGGTGCACAAGGCGCAGCTCGCCTCGCTGGACGCGGTCAAGGTGGGAGCGCCGTACCGCGCCTTCCAGTACGAAGCGCTGCGGGTGCTGGCCGAAGGGCTGCGGGACTGGGGCGTGCTCGACGTCTCGCTCGACGAGCTGCTCGGCCCGGACGGGCAGCAGCACCGCCGGTACATCGTCTGCGGGACCGGCCACTACATCGGCCTCGACGTGCACGACTGCGACGCGTCCCGGCCGGAGGCGTACTTCGCCGGCACCATCGAGGCCGGTATGGCGCTCGCGGTCGAGCCTGGGCTCTACTTCCACCCGAACGACGAGACTGTCCCGCCGGAGCTGCGCGGTATCGGCATCCGGATCGAGGACAACGTGGTCGTCCACCAGGACCGGCTGGAGATCCTCACCGAGGACCTCCCGATCACGACCGACGGCCTCGAGCAGTGGACCCGGTCCCACCTCGGCGCCCGGTAATCAAAATTACTCGTCACGAACAGTAACGTTCGTCACTGCCCGACGATGTACAGGGCGGGGGAGGGTCGACTCGGCCCGGCGCGTGGCAGTGGGGGGCCGCGGATCACGCGCCCGGCCGAGTCGGCCTAGAAACTGGGTCCAGGGGGGACCCGGCATCCCCGGGTACGGGGGAGTAGTCAGCATGAATCTACGAGTGCGAGTCATGAACTACGGCAGCCGGCACTGGTACGCCGACATCGACGACGCCGACGATCCGCAACCGGACGACCCGTTCTGGTTCGTCGACAACTGCCGGACCCAGACGCAGGCGCTGGAGAGCGCCTGCGCCGAGCTCCGGCTGATGGCGGGCCGGCTGGTTCGAGGTGATCACCTCGACCGGGTTCTCGAAGTGACCGGCGTACCGGTCTGACCCGTCAGCCTGCGGGCTGTACGGCGGCGCAGCTGCTGCCGCGCTTCGGTACGTCCCGCGCGATCAGGTAGTCGTCGATCGTGCTCTGCATGCACGGGCTCTTCGAGTAGCTCCCGTGTCCCCAGCCGTCGTACGTCAGCAGTACGCCGTACCGTCCGAGCTGCCGTTCCACGCTCTGCGCCCAGGCGTAGCCAGTGGCTGGGTCGTGGATCGCGTTGGCGAGCAGTACTGGCGTCTTGAGCCCACGGACCTGCAGCAGGTGCTGCGGGTTGTTCGCGGGCGGTGAGCCGAGACAGATGGACACAGCCATCAGCTGACCGGGGTAGCGCAGGTCCTGGTTGTTCCGTGCGAGCCGCTGGAGATGTCCGGCGTACTCGCGGTAGCTGCGGACCGGCAGGTTCCAGTCCTGACAGAAGACCGCCAGCGGGTACGGCGCGACTCCCGTCTGCACCGGCTTCGGGGGAGTGGCGCCTGCCTTCAGCATCTCGGCCAGTGCAGACCACTTCGGTTCGTAGAGCGTCCGGAACACGGAGAAGCTCAGTGTGAACGGGTCAGGCGACTTCGCGAGCAGATCCGCCCAGATAGCGTGAATGTCGCGACCGTGCAGCGCACAGGTCGTTGTGGCGTCGCACCACTTCACGAACTCGTCGAACGAGTCCTGACCCGCGGCTGCCTGGTCGTCGAGGAAGCCACGTGTCGTGGACGAGCTGTGGTCGCTCACGCTCTCCAGTACCATCGCGCGGACCCGGTGCGGGTACGTCTCGGCGTACTGCGCTCCGAGCAGCGTTCCGTACGAGCTGCCGTGGAAAGAGATCGTGGACTCGCCGAGCGCTCGCCGTACGGCGTCGACGTCGCGCACCGTCTGCCAGGTGTCGATGTGGTCGTACAGCGGGCCGGTGTGCTCGCGGCAGTCCGTGGCGAGCTGTCGGTTGTAGCTGATCGTGGAGGTGAATTCGGCCGCGCTCTTGATGATCGGCGACGGCTGCTTGTTGAGCAGCCCCGCCGAGCAGCGCACCGGGTTGCTGCGCGCCACTCCGCGCGGGTCGAAGCTCACGATGTCGAAGCGGTCCTGCAGCTCCGTGCTGAACCGGTCGATCCCCGTCTTGATCCGGTCGACTCCCGAGTCGCCGGGACCCCCTGGGCCGAACACCAGGACGCCGACGCGTTCGCTCGGCACCTTCGCCGTACGGCGGGCGATCGCGAGCTCGAACGTGGCGCCGCCGGGATCGCGCCAGTCGACCGGCAACCTGAGCGTCGCGCACTGCGAGCCGCGAACCTCCGCCGGGTCGTCCTTGCCTTCGGGCTTGCAGTCGGCCCACTGCACCCCGGTCGTAGTCGCTGCTGTGGGAAGTGTTGTCAGCCCGGCGGCCGCGACGCCGAGCAGTACCGCGCCGGTCACGGCGCGCTGGGTGAACGTCATGCGCCGATCCTTCGGCAATCGCTTGCTACCGGCATCAGGGAGTCGCCCTCGCGTGACCCGGAACCGGTTTGGGGGACTTGTTAGGGTCGGGCGTTGATGAGTACCAAACATGCGGCGTGGTTCCGGACGGTGGCGATCGCCGAGGCGATCTCGTGGACCGGACTGCTGGTCGGGATGCTGTTCAAGTACGTGCTGTCCGACAACGAGATCGGGGTGAAGATCTTCGGCCCGATCCACGGCGGCATCTTCATCGCCTACGTGGTCACCGTGCTGGCCGTGCGCGGCCCGCTGCGGTGGTCCTGGCCGGTGACGTCGGTCGCACTGGCGGCCAGCATTCCGCCGTTGTTCACCTGGTTCTTCGAGATCTGGGCAGTCCGCACGGGCCGGATTGACGCCGCGCACGAGACCCCCGTACCGTCCACAGCAGAAGTCAATTCAACAGCCGCATGAACCCGTGCGGGAGAGACCCGGCCCGGAACTCGGTTCCGCAGGCCGGGCGCCGTAGGAGCAACTCTCCCCAAGAATCTCTCAGGCACCTTCACCGCGCGGGCGAGGCACCTCTGGAAGGCATCCGCCTGACAGAGCGGGGAGGACACCAATCGGTCAACGGCGACCGGAAGGAACCTCCACACGATGGCGATCAGCGTCTTCGACCTGTTCAGTATCGGGATCGGCCCGTCGAGCTCCCACACCGTGGGACCGATGCGCGCGGCCCGCACTTTCGCACGCGGTCTCGCCGACGACGGCCTGCTGGCCGCGACGACGACCGTCCAGGCCCAGCTCTTCGGCTCGCTCGGCGCCACCGGGCACGGGCACGGCAGTAACAAGGCCGTTCTGCTCGGCCTCGAGGGCGCCGACCCGGAGACCGTCGTCACGCACTCGGTCGACGCCCGTGTCGAGACGATCCGCGAACGCGGCCGGATCCTGCTGGCCGGCACCCGCGAGATCGCGTTCGACGAGAACACCGACCTGCTCATGCACCGCCGCAAGGCGCTCCCGTACCACCCGAACGGGATGATCTTCGTCGCCCGCGACGCGGACAACGCAGTACTGCGCGAGCGCACCTACTACTCGGTCGGCGGTGGATTCGTCGTCGACGAGACAGCCGCCGCGGGTGATCGGATCGTGCCGGACACGACCCCGCTGAAGTACCCGTTCACGACCGGCGCGGAGCTGCTCGACCGGTGCCGCGAGTCGCAGCTGTCGATCAGCGAGGTGATGCTCGCGAACGAGCTCGCCTGGCGGACCGAGGACGAGGTCCGTAACGGGCTGCTGCACATCTGGCAGGTGATGCAGGACTGCGTCCGCGAGGGCTGCGAGACCGAGGGCATCCTGCCCGGCGGCCTGAAGGTGCCGCGGCGGGCCCACGCCCTGCACAAGAAGCTCAGCCAGGACCCGTGGTCGGTCGATCCGCTCAAGGTGATGGACTGGGTGAACCTGTTCGCGCTCGCGGTCAACGAGCAGAACGCGTCCGGCGGCCGGATCGTCACCGCCCCGACGAACGGTGCCGCCGGCATCATTCCCGCCGTACTGCACTACTACCGGCGCTTCGTGCCCGGGGCGACCGAGGACGGCGTGGTCCGGTTCCTGCTGGCCGCCGGGGCGATCGGCGTGCTCTACAAGGAGAACGCGTCGATCTCCGGCGCCGAGGTCGGCTGCCAGGGCGAGGTCGGGTCCGCCTGCTCGATGGCCGCCGCCGGGCTGTGCGAGGTCTCCGGCGGTACGCCGGAACAGGTGGAGAATGCCGCCGAGATCGCGATGGAGCACAACCTCGGCCTGACCTGCGACCCGGTCGGCGGCCTGGTGCAGATCCCGTGCATCGAACGGAACGCGATGGCGTCGGTGAAGGCGATCAACGCGACCCGGATGGCGATGCACGGCGACGGCGTCCACGTGGTCACCCTCGACAAGGTCATCAAAACCATGCGCGAAACCGGCGCCGACATGAAGGTCAAGTACAAGGAGACGTCCCGCGGCGGCCTCGCCGTCAACGTCATCGAATGCTAGGTCCTGTCTGGTAACAGCAGTACCAGGCTGAAATGCGTGCCGCCCGGGATACTGGGGAGCATGGGTGAGCTCGGGCGGACGTTGCACGCGTGGCGTGATCGGGTGACGCCTGCGGAGGTGGGGCTTCCCGCCGGCGGGAAGCGGCGGGCGCCCGGGCTGCGGCGCGAGGAGCTGGCCCACCTCGCCGGGCTGTCGGTCGACTACATCGTCCGGCTGGAGCAGGGCCGGTCGGACTCGCCGTCGGTCCAGGTACTGACCGCACTGGCCCGGGCGCTCCGGTTGTCCGATGCCGAGCGCAATCATCTGTTCGCACTCGCCGGCGAGGTCGTGCCGTCGTCGGGGCGACTGTCGGCGTACATCCCGCCGGGCGTGCAGCGGATCGTCGACCAGTTGGAGGGCGCACCGCTGTGCGTCACCGACGCCGCCTGGACGATGATCGCCTGGAACCCGATGTTCGCCGCGCTGATCGGCGACCCCTCGCCGTTGCAGGGGCGGCAGCGGAACATCGTCTACCGGCATTTCGTCGAGCCGGGCGACCGCGTCGTCATGACGGCGGAGCAGCAACAGAACTTCCGGAACGCGATGGTCACCGACCTGCGCGCGTCGCTCGCCCGGCACCCGCACGACGCGGACCTCAGGGCACTGATCGAGGAGCTTCGCACCGGGTACGACGAGTTCGCGCAACTGTGGGACCAGCCGGTCGTCGGCTTCCACCAGTCCGAGCGGAAGACGATCCGGCACCCGGAGGTCGGCACCTTCGACATCGACTGCGACATCCTCGCGGTCCCGAGCAGCGACCTGCGCATGGTCGTCTACACCGCCGCCCCGAACACCGAAGCCGCCGAGAAGCTCCGCCTGCTGTCGGTGATCGGCCTGCAGGCCTTGGCCTGACTGATCAGCTAACGCACCGCATTCCTACGGTCGCGTAAGTGGTACAGAATTCCCGGAAGATTTCTGTTTGGCGTGGAATTTGTTCCAAGGGGTGTTTGAAACGACTCAGCTACCGATACTCTGCGGGACTTGTGAATCCGATGTCTGCCACGGCTTCCCGCCGCCCGCCCTGGCAGAACCCGCGGCGTCGCCGCCAGGCTGCCGCCGGTGCCGGCATCCTGTTGTTCGGCTACCTCGTGCTGGTCGTCGTCGCACTGCTCGGCGGCCCGCGGATCGGCGCCGGGTTCCTGCCACTGCCCGGCGGCGGGCCGAAGCCTGCCGTCCCGATCGCCGGCCCGCAGCCCGGCGAGCCGACACAGAACGTCGCCGTACTGCCGCCCAGCGCCACCCCGACGCCGCAGATCCCCAGCGCCACAACCAGCCCGTTCGCAACACCGTTGCCGACAGCAAGCAAGCCTGGTGAGCCTCAGCTCCCGGTCGGTACCACCAGTACGCCGTACCCGACGCTCCTTCCCGGGACGCCGACGCCTCAGATCGTCGAGACCACCGAGCCCACGCTCCCGCCCGCGACCAGGCGACCCCCGACCGTGCCCCCCACCAACCCGACCACCGCACCAACAAGCCGCCCCACCGCCACAACCACCCCAACGCCCACCCCCACCCCGAGCACCCCGCCGACAACCCCCAACGACCCGGACCACCACGGAGGCCTGGGCGGCATCCTCGGCCACCTACTCGACAAGCTCGGCCTCTAAATCGCATGTACGTGTGTTAGGGTTGGTACATGTCGATGAAGCGCACGAATGTCTACGCCGATCCCGAGGATCTGGCGTTGATCAAGGATGCTTCTCGCCGGCGCGGGATTCCGGAGGCCGAGATCATTCGCGAGGGCATCCACCTGGCCGCGATGGCGAACCGCTTTTGGGACGAGCCGCTCGACTGGCCGACCTTCGAGGGCACTGGTGAGCCGGTGACCGGGGACGAGATTCGCGACGAGGTCGCGCGTCGTACCGACCGGTGATCCTGGTAGCCGACACCTCCGGCATCATCGCGGCTTTCGATCGCAACGCACCGGAGGGGCCGTCCTGCAAGAAGCTCCTCCAGGACGCCGGAACAGTCATCTTGTCGCCACTTGTGCTGGCGGAAGTCGATCATCTGGCCAGAGCCCGGCTCGGTGCCGCGGCGCGCACGACGATCCTGGAGTTGTTGTCCGCGCAGGTGCAGCGGATGCGCTTCCAGGTGCCCGACATCGGCGCCGAAACCCTGGCAACTGCTCTGGCGGTGATGCGCCGATACGCGGATCTGGATCTAGACCTTGCCGATGCTGTCAGCGTCGCCCTGGCCGCCGACTACCGGACTGACGCGATTCTGACGCTCGATCAGCGGGACTTCCGCGCTCTGCACCCGCTGACACCGCACAAGGCGTTCCGATTGTTCCCTGACGATCTGTGAGGGGCTAGTAGGCCTCGACTTCGGTGGTGGCGGCGTTGCCGCCTGGGCGGGGTTGGAGGTTGACCTGCCAGGCCTGGTCCTTGCCGAAGGTCTGGTCGAACTTCTTGAACGAGCAGTCCGACCGGAACTTGCGGTGGTCGGCGTCCCAGTCCGCGCCGCTCTTGAAGTAGAGGCGGTAGGCGCCGCCGATCCGGTTCACGGTCGCGGACTGCGTCGCTCGGAGATACACCATCACCTGTGGAGTACCCGGTGGCTTGCCGTCGCTGACGATCGAGATCGCGACGTCCTTCGTCGTACCGTTGGTGATCCTGAGCCGCCCCATCCCCTCGGGATCACGCCGTACCAGGACCTCGCCGTTGTCGGGTCGCACCTGCTCCGGCGCAGGCCCGGGATCGGGCAGCGTCCGGCCGAACGTCAGCTTGATCCGCTCCAGCTGCACGAGCGCGGTGCTGAGGTCGGCACGCAACTGCCGCTGCACCTTCTGCGACGTGTACGCCGTACCACCGCAGCGCGCGTCCTCCTCGGTCTTCTCCGCCGAGCTCGTCAGCCGCGTCGCCGCCACGCCGATGCGCTCCTGCAACAGCGCGTGTACGCCGGTCAACCGGGACGTCACCGTCAGCGCGGACAGCCGGATCGCGATCGTGTTGAGCGACTCCGCGAGCGTGCTCACCGCCTCGCTCAGCCCCTCGGCCGTCCGGACCCGGGTCAGCGCCCGTCCCGGCCCGGCGAGCACCTGGTCGATCCGGGTCAGCTCGGCCTGATAGCCCGCCGTACTCAACGGCCCCGCAGCCCGCACCGATGACGCGGGAGCCGGCACGGCACTACTCGAAGAAGTCGCGACAGGACTCGGCGCAGGCGCCCCACGGCAACCCGCAACCAGATCGACCGCAGCGCAGAGCGCAACCCAGCGCCTCATCCCCACCCCCACGCCTCAGGCTCCCCAACCCGTGAGCTGTAAGGGTAGAGCATCAGTCCCGTGGCGCGGGACGGACGAACGGGAACGCCAGCGTGCTGCGAATGTTCTGGCCGGTGAGCATCATCATGACCCGGTCGACGCCGATGCCCAGGCCGCCGGTCGGCGGCATCGCGTACTCGAGCGCCGACAGGAAGTCCTCGTCCAGCGACATCGCCTCGGGGTCGCCGGCGGCGGCCTTCAGGGACTGTTCGGTGAGCCGGCGGCGCTGCTCGATCGGGTCGACGAGCTCGGAGTACGCCGTACCGATCTCGGCCCCGAACGCGACCAGGTCCCAGCGCTCGGCGAGCCGAGGATTCGTGCGGTGGTTGCGGGTCAGCGGGGACGTCTCGAGCGGGAAGTCGGTGTAGAACGTCGGCAGCGTGGTCCTCGGCTCGACGAGCTCGTCGTACAGCTCGAGGACGAGTTCGCCGGCGGACATCTCGAACGTCGTGTGGATGCCGTGCTCCGCGCACAACGCCCGGAGCTGATCCGCCGGCGTCTCCGAGTCGATCGCCGTACCGGCAGCCTGGCCGACCGCGTCGTGGACGGTGACAACCGGCCAGTCGCCGGAGATGTCGAGCTCCTCGCCGTCGCGGCGTACGACGGGCTTGCCGTACACCGCGGTCGCGGCCTCGATCAGCAGCTCCCGGGTGAGTTCGCGCATCACGTGGTAGTCGGCGTACGGCTGGTAGGCCTCGACCGAGGTGAACTCCGGGTTGTGGGTCGCGTCGGCGCCCTCGTTGCGGAAGTTCCGGTTCAGCTCGAAGACCTTGCCCATCCCGCCGACGCTCAGCCGCTTCAGGAACAGCTCCGGTGCGATCCGCAGGAACAGCTCGGTGTCGTAGGCGTTGATGTGGGTGACGAACGGCCGCGCGTTCGCGCCGCCGTGCACCGCCTGCAACATCGGCGTCTCGACCTCGATGAACCCACGGGTCTCGAAACCGTTGCGCAGGGCCCGTACCGCGGCACTGCGCTGCTGCATCATCCGCAGCGACTCCGGGTTCATCACGAGGTCCAGGTGGCGCTGCCGGACGCGCGCCTCGGGGTCGGTGAAACCCTTCCGCTTGTCGGGCAGCGGGTGCAGGCACTTCGCCGCCATCACCCACGACGTCGCGGCGATCGACAGCTCACCCCGGCGGCTGGTGACGACCTCGCCGGTGACGCTCACATGGTCACCGATGTCGACCAGCCGCTGCCACTGGTCCAGCGGTACGTCGCCGCAGGACTCGGCCGTCAGCATCACCTGCAGCTGCGTGAGTCCGTCCTGCAACTGCGCGAACGCGAGCCCGCCGTGGCTCCGCATCCGCAGCACCCGGCCGGTCACGGACGCCGTGTGCCCGGTGTGATGGTCCGGCGGCAGGTTCGGGTACAGCTCCCGGACGCGTTCCAGCGTCTCCGTCCGCGGCACCTCGACCGGGTACGGATCGATGCCTGCAGCAACGAGTTCGGCGAGCTTGGTACGCCGGATCTGCTCCTGCTCGGTGAGCTTCCGCGTCGGCAACGCCGGCCGCAGCAACTCCACTTCCTGCTCGTGTACGGCGGTTGCGAACGCGCGACCGTCCGCGGCCATGATCGCGTGCCGCTCCGCCGCCTCGACGCTGTCGACGCGGGTCCACGGCCGTGGGGCCGGCAGGAAGCCTTCCGCGGTACCGGCCGCCAGCACCACCTGCGCGAGCGACGCGCCCCGCGAGTAGCACATCAACCGCGGCGACCAGCGCGGCAAGTACTTCTCGTTCGACTGGTACAAACTCTCCAGCTGCCAGAACCGGGATCCCGCGGTCAGCAACGCGTTCGTGAGCCGCAGTACCGGTCCCGCGCCGACCCGCTCGGCGTCGCTGAAGATCTCCCGGAACATCGCGAAGTTCAGCGAGATCCGGTGTACGCCGAGATCGCGGGAGGCGTCGACCAGGGAGGTCACCATGAACTCCATCAACCCGTTCACGGACTCGGGATCGCGCCGCATCAAGTCCAGCGACACCCCGCGGACACCCCACGGGGCGAACGACAGCAGCCCGCGGACGACGCCGTCGGCGTCCCGCGCGATCACCATCACGCAGCGCGCGTCGGCCGGATCGCCGAGCCGCCCGAGTGCCATCGAGAAGCCGCGCTCGGTCCGCGCCCCACGCCACTTCTCGGCAAGGTGGACGTACTGCGCCAACGTCTCCGGTGAGAGGTCTCCGTGCCGCACGACCTCGGCGTGGTACCCGGCCCGCTGGACCCGCGTCACGGCCTGGCGCACCGGTCGCATCGTGCGGCCTTCGAGGGTGAAGTCCGCGACGTCGATGATCGCCTCGTCGCCCATCGACAGGGCACGCAGGCCGGCGTCGACGTACGCCCGCGCCGCCTCCTCGCTCGCCGACAGGACCGCCGGCGACCAGCCGTACCGGCGGGCTTCGGCGAGCCAGCGCTGGATCGCGGCGGGCCAGGCGACCGGGTCGCCGAGCGGATCGCCACTGGCCAGGCTGACGCCGTTCACCACCCGGTACGCGATCGCGGCGTCGTTGTCCGGTGCGAACACGACCGCCTTGTCCCGGCGGGTGGCGAAGTAGCCCAGCGAGTCCCGCTCGCCGTGCAGCAGAAGCAGCCGCCGTACCTCGAGCTCCTCGGGCTGGGTGAGGTAACGGACGCGCTGCACCGAGCGGAGAAAGATCCAGAACGCCAGCACCAGCGAGGCCGCCGAGATCGCGCCGACGGTCAGGCCGATCCAGCCGTGGCCCTCGTGACCGCCCAGCTTGCTGCGCGACTGGCCGAGCGCGGCGATCACGGCCCAGCCGATCTTCTGCCGCTGGCCGCTCAGCGTGCGCGGGAAGATCTGGGTCAGCGTGATGCTGACCGCGATCGAGATCAGCATGCCGAACACCAGCGCGGCGATCGCGAGCCGTCGGCTACCGGGTGCGAGCCGGGCCGGGAAGGCGCCGCGGATCGTCCACAACAGCGCGACGATCGCGGCGACCACGACGGCCTGGACGATGCCCCACTCGAGGTCCTGCACGCTGGCCGGACCGAAGTCGCGGAGCAGGTCCGCGTCCGTCGGGTTCGCCAGCCGGACGCTGGTGAACGCGATCCCGGCGACCTGCGCGAGCAGCCAGAGCGCCTCGAAGACCCACAGCACCCAGAGCAGTGCCGCTCGCTTACCGCGCAGCAACGCGCTGCCGACCACCGCGAGGTAGACGGCGGAGAAGATCGTGTGCCCGGCCGGGATGCCGACGAAGTCGAACGCGAAGTCGACGTGCTTGACCAGCTTCGGCGCGCCCACGTGCAACGGGATGGCGATGAACGACCACACCGACGCGAGCACGACGACGCGGCCCACCCAGACCGCGGCCCGGTGCTGCCACGCCGGGATCATTGCTGCTTGTTCCGACGGCACCAGCCGATCATCCCACTAGTTCGCTGCGACTTCGGTCGACCTAGCACTACCCTGACAGTACAGCTGACGCCACAGTCAATACTTAGGTTGACGTGCCACGGTAGTAAGCATGCCCGCTGTTCCGTATCGCCTGATCCGCAACCTGATGCTCGCCGCCGGCATCCTCTACTGCAGCCTGCTGCTCGAGGTGGCCGCCGGCTTCCCGCTGGACGTTCACGCATCGTTCCTCAGCGAACTGGGAGCCCGCGACCAGTCGACGAGTCCGTACGCGCGAGCGATGGACTTCTCCAGCAGCGCATTGGTGCTGATCGCGGTCGTGCTCGCCCGGCAGGCGGGGCGCAGGAACCGGCAGCTGGCCGGGTTGCTGATCAGTACGGCGGTCTTCGCTGCCGGCACGATGTCCGATTCGTTCTCGCCGATGGAGTGCGCGCCGTCCGCGAGCGCGGCCTGCCGGGCCGCGGAGAGCAGTGGGCACGCCGGACTGGCGTACACCTTGCACGAGGCGACATCGACGATCGCCGGTGCCGGAACCATAGCGATGGGTGTCTTCGCGCTCCTCGTACTGCGGCGGTTCGGCTGGGGTGGGTGGTTGGGCAAGGGCGTGGCCGCGCTGGCCGCCGCGGTCGTGATCACACAGGTCTGGCTCGGATCGGTGCTGGCATTCGAGACTCTGGGCGGTGGCGAGGTGGCCGCACCGGGCATCCTGCAGCGGGTCTCGACGATCCTGGTCTGCCTATTTCTGGCGACTTTGTTACCAGGTCTGAGGCACGCTTTATCTCGATGGCCGTGACGTGGATCGTGGTGCCCGGGCTGGCTGAGACTCCGGAGGAGTTCGGCCGGCTTGTCGAGTTGCTCCCGGACGAGGACGTTCGCGTCATCGATCCGTGGCGTACGCCGATCACGTCGGACGTGGACGCGTTGCGGGCGGCGGTCGGCGTACGGCCCGATGCGGAGCTCGGACTGATCGGGCACTCGATCGGTGGACTGGCCGCACTGCGCTGGGCGCTGACGCGGCCGGACGAGGTGACCCGGTTGGTGCTGGTCGACACCAGCCTCACGTCCGAGACGGGGCTGCGTGCGTTCTATCCCGGGAAGCGTGGCGACCGAGTGGTTCGCGCGATCACGCGGTTCCTCGGGCGGGTCGGCGTACCGCAGCTGTTGGGTCCTTCAGTACGACGGTTGATCGTGCGGCTCGGCAGCAGGTCGAACCACGACCTGTTGTCGAAAGCAACGGCCAAGGCCCGGTACGGCGGGGACACGTCGTGGCTGCTGTTCTGGGACGAGCTTGCGAGCAGCTGGGAGCTGGCCGCAGAGGTGGCCAAGCTGGTCGCCGGTCCGGTCGGTGCGATCGCTCCGACGTCTCTCCTGGTCGCGACCGGCGGTACGTCGCGCTTCACCGCCAGGGGCTGGCTGGCCGGCCAGCAACGCCTGGCGGACGCCTTGGGCGGAACAGTCGAGGTCCTGCCCGACTCCGCACACCTGGTCCATCTCGACCGCCCCGACGCCATCGCCGCCGCAGTCCGCCGATAGACCCCTTCCACTCAGCGGCCGGAGTGCTTTACGCTCATTCTACTGAAACAGTCGTGGCAGTTATCTTCTGTAGTGGATGTGCACAATGAGTGATCGCATACCGGCAAGTCTCCGCTGGCAGTGGCGCCTCGACGACGCCTGGGCGCACTGGCGTCGGATCCACCGTCTCTACGTCAGCCGCGCCTACAGCTGGGGCCGGCGATGATCGTCATCACCTGCTCGGCCTGCGATCGGCGCATGCTGCTGCCGATGAGCATGGTGACGGGCCTGGACCGCCGCGTCGATCTGGCGGGACAGGTGCTCTACGAACTCACCTACACCTGCTGGTGTGGTGCGCCCGGTGCGAAGGTCGTGAAGGGACCTGCGGTGGCTAGGTAGTGCTGGTCATCGCCGGGGTCGGCAGCTTGCGTTGCCAGACCTCGTCGAGGGCCATGCGCATGGCCCCGGTGACTACGGCGTCCTCGGCCAAGGCGGAGAGCTCCAGCCTCGGGTGGTTGAGCGTCAGCAAGCGCAGCTGGTCCGAGATGGCGTCCAGCAGTACGGCGCCGGCGCGGGCGACACCGCCGCCGATCACCACCGCAGTCGGGTCCAGCACCAGCACAGACGGCGCCAACGCGCGTGCGAACGTCCGGGCGACCTGCTGTACGACGGCCTGCGCGACCGGGTCACGCTCAGCCGCAGCGGCGAACACGTCCGCGGTGTCCAGCTGCTCTCCACCCAGCTCCGCCAGCCGCGACTGCGGGTTGTCCAGCGCGGCCTGACGACCGAGTGCCGCGATCGCCTCCGAGCCGACCGCACGCTCCAGGGGGCCGCGGCTGTCCTCCGGGTTGATCACGTCGTCCGTGTCGGTGGCGATGAAGCCGATCTCACCGGCCGCCCCGGTGCCACGGTGCAACCGGCCGTCGATGACGATGCCCGCACCGAGCCGCTCACCCCACTGCACCGCCAGCAACGTGCCGGTCCCGCCGCGCGCCGCGGCGATCGCCAGCGCGGCCAGGTTGGCGTCGTTGTCCAGCATGACCGGGCAGTCGAGCAGACCGCGGACGTGCTTGATCAGGTCGATCGCCGACCAGCCCGGCACACTCGGGACCAGCTGGACCCGGCCGGTGTGCTCGTCGACGATGCCCGGGCTCGCGGCGACCACGGCCGCGATGTCCTCGGCAGGCACCTCGGCCTCGGCCAGCGCCTCGTTGATGACCTCACCGATGACGCCGAGCAGCTCCTGCGCGGTCCATCCGGGTCCGGAGCGCCGTACCAGCGACAGCTTGCGGCCGGCCAGGTCCGAGACGCCGACGGTGACCCGGTGCGGGCCGACGTCGAGTCCGAGCACCGGTGCGGCACGGCCACGCAGCGAGACGCGGATGGCCGGGCGACCGAGCGAGCGGTCCGCGGAGTCGGGGCCGTGTTGCTGCAGCCAGCCGGCGTCGAGCAGCTCGTCGACGGCCTGGGCGACCGTCGGCCTGGCGAGGCCGGTGCGCTCGACCAGTTCGGCGACGCGCAACGGTGCGGGCGCGGAGCGGCGTACCGCGTCCAGGACCGCGGCCACGTTGATCCGCCGCAGCATCGTCGTACCGCCGCCGCCGACCGTTCCCTTGCTCATGTCCGACCCCTTGCCTGCCACTCGCACAGTATAGATAGCGAGCGTTCGTAAATACTGTCCATCAATCGACCGAACTGGCGGATATCGGTGCGTGAGTCGACAACCTAGTCCTGAAGCACGGTCCGGGCGAAACTGCTCAGTGCCTCCCGATCCGGTTGTTGGGTCTTGGACATCAGGCTGGCGACATGCTTCTCGACGGTGCGCGGCGAGATGTGCAACCGGGATGCGATCGACTTGTTTCCGATCCGGTCCACCAGCAGCTGGCACACCTCGTACTCACGGGTCGTGATGCCGAGCTGTCTCAGGTACGCCGGAACCTGCTCCGAGCCGATCCGCCGCTGTGAGACTGTCGCACCGAGTTGCCGCATCAGGCTGCGACACGCACTCGCGACTGCTGGAATGTCGGCATTGTGGAAGTAGTCCTCGGCCTGCCGCAGCCAGGCGACCGGTTCACCCCACCCGTCCGCGTGAGCGGGTTCAGCGACGAGCCGTAGCCCGAGGTTGCGCGCCAGCGGGTACAGCGACGCGGTATCCATCGCCTCCACCACCTTGGCGTTGGCCGCTTCCACCTGACCGTCCCGTCCGAGCAGTACGGCGTGCGCCAGCTGGACGAACTGGTGGTTCCAGCGCATGCCGCTCGCGGCCGTCGCGGTGACCGCCTCGAAATGCGCCCACCCGTTCCGTCCGGACAGTACGCCGAGCAGCAGCCCCAGACCGTTCTTACCGGTCAGGTGCAGCGTGGTCGGGTTCTGAGCGTCGTACGCGAGCGCCTGCGCGAGCTCGGAGTCGGCCAGCTCGCGGTTCTCCTCCAGGAGCGCGCAGAACGTCCTGGCCAGCCCGTAGGAGTACGGCAGCTCGTACGACGCCCGCTCGCCGCCCCAGTTGGCGACCTCGGTCAGGGTCGCCTCCATCGCGGCCCGGCGGCCCTGGTGCGCCTCCAGGATCGCCTTGATCACCAGGAAGTACGTCGCGGCCCGGCCCATCCGCAGCCGCCGGGTGACCTCGAGACACTCGGCGATGATCTCGGCGGCCCGCTCGTACTCGGACCGCAGGATCGCCTGCTGGCCGAGGATGCCGTCCACCTCGTACATCAACGGGATGGCGCCGATCCGCAGCGCCTGCTGCCGGGCCCGCTCGAGCTCGACGATGCTGCCGTTCGCGAGCACGATCGTGCCTGCCTGGAAGAAGTGCGAGCCGACCCGCTGGTAGGTCATCCCGTGGTCCTCGGCCAGCTGCCGGGCCCGGTGGAAGTAGTCGATCGACAGGTCGAGGTCGTGCTCGCGGGCCAGGATCCCCAGCAGTTGCAGGGCTTCGCAGGCCACCTCGGGCAGGTCCGCGCGTTCGGCCGCGGCGGCCGCGCGGGTGGCCAGCTCGGTCGCGGCCTTGAGCCGGCCGGGACTCGTGCGGGCCAGCTCGAGGTTCGCCGCGATCGCGTCGACCGGGGCGAGGTCGGCGTCGCTGGCATCGGTGCCGAGCAGGGACCGGGCGGTCGCGACATGGGCCAGCGCGGCCGACCAGCGGCCGGCCATCATCTCGGCGTTCGCGAGCTGGACGTGCAGCGCTGCCACCTTGCGGCTGTCGAGGTTGCGGTCGGCCAGCTCGTCGACGGTTGCGGCATGCGCGGCGATGTGCTCGAAGCGGCCGGTCGCGCTCAGTGCGAGCAACAGCGAACCGAGCACGTCGGCCCGGTGCCCGATGTCGGGATCGGCGCTGAGCAGGGTGTTCGCGCGCTCGAGCAGGTTGGCGGCCGACCCGGTCGAGCCGTCGTCGAACGACCGGCGCCCGGCCAGTGCGAACAGCCGCCCGGCGCGAATGCTGTCGCCACCGGTTTCGGCGAGCTCGGCGACCATCGGGCACCACTCGCCCGGCAGACCGGGGTGCAGCTCCTCGACGGCGTCCGCGCAGCGACTGGCCAAGGCCGATCGCTCGGTCGGCGTCAGGCCGGCCAGCAGCGATTCGGCGGTCAGCGGATGCCGGAACGCGTACCAGTCCGGGGCCGGCTCGTCCGGACCGACCAGCTGCGCGGCGAGGCCGGCCCGCAGCGTTGCCAGCAGCAAACGTTCGTCCGTTCCCGTCGCCTCGCGGACGACGCTCAGCGGGAACCGGTGCCCGATCACCGCCGCCAGCACGAGGATGTCCCGTGACTGCGACCCGAGCTGCGCCGTACGGCTGCTGATGCTGCGCACCACCGCGGGCGGGACGCTCGTCTGCAGGTTGTCGACCACCTGCACGCTGCCGTCCGGCCCGGACACCAGCTGCCCGCTGCGGTTCGCCTCCTGCAGCAGTTCCTCAACGATGAAAGGGATTCCGGCGCTGTCGCTCCACAACTGCTCCGCCAGTTGTTCGGGCACGCCGCTGACCGCAACCTCCAGACAGCCCGCGGCGAGCTCCGCCACTTCGGCGCGGTCCAGTGGGTGGAGTTCGATCAACTCGGCGGCACCGCGCTGTGCCGACAACTGTGCCAGTTCGTACGCCGCGCAGGTCTCGGACCGCATCGTCGCGACCAGCGCGATCGGTTGCTCGTCCAGGTTGTCGAGCAGATACTCGATCACGGCGAGCGTCTCCGGGTCCGAGCCGTGAAGGTCCTCGAGCACCAGCAGACAGCCTCGCTCCCGGCCCACCAGGGTGAGTAGTCGCAGCACTGCCTCTCCGAGCACGACCGGTGACGCAGCGGTGTCGTGCGCGGTGCCGTCGTCCCAGTCCGGCACCAGCCGGCCAAGAACCTGGCGGTACGGGCCGAGGCTCTCCGTCGTGGGCATTTCGCCGCGCCGGATCAACGACAGCAGAGCCTCGGTGAACGGGCGGAACGCAACCATCGTGCCGATCGCGCCGACGCGTCCGCGCAGCATCGTCATACCGGCGTCGAGGGCCTGCGTGGTGGCGGTCGCGGCCAGGCGGCTCTTTCCGATGCCGGGCTCGCCGACCAGGAAGACCGCACCGCCGTGACCGTCGCGGGCTCCGGCCAGCAGGCGGTGAAGGGTATCGATCTCCCGGTCTCTGCCGACCACCGTAGGCGAACGGGTCTGCATGATTGCCAACTGTAACGACTGATGGTTGTCACCGCAGGCAGTTCGACCGGTGGCCGGCCACTCCCGGACGGGGGCGGCCGGCCACTGCGTCGAACGCTCGCTGGTGACGTCCAGCAGGTCGCCCGGCCTAGGTCGTCCCGAACGGGAGGCCGTCGGGGACCACGACGGCCGCCGCCGCCGCGCTCAGGCCGACGATTCCGACCAGGGCCATCGCCCGGGCGCCGACCTTGTGCCGCATCGGCAACTGGATCGGGCCGAGCGGGTCGGTGCGGTCCGGCGCCGCGGACGGCTCGTCGGCCGGATGGTGGTGCTGGACATCGTGGTGCTGGGCGGTCATGCTGTTCCCCTTGTCACACTGTGGGCTCTGGTGCTGTGCCGCACCGCGGCCCGGCGGTTGGTTCGAGCAGCAGCACGGACGGAACCCTTTCGGGGAACGCAAGTCGGAGCAGTCCGTAGCCGACTCCTGCCAGACCGGTCAGCAGGCCTGGAGACGGTATGGCACGGGGTGTCCCGCATTGCGGTCCGTACTGCTGTACTGCCGCGAGCACCAACCCGGCACGACGTCGCCGTGCCGCCTCTGCAGTTGGGTACTCACGTGCGGCGAGCCACACGAGTGACTCCACCGCGCCGAGCTCGCCGTGGCACAGACTCAGGTCGGCGAGCACCGGTCGTTGGGTTGCGGCCCTCAGATAGGCGTCGAGGTCCGCGGGTACTCCGGTCGCGGCCCGCGCCAGAGCGGTTCCCGCGTCACCGGAGCACCAGCCAGGTCCACCCGGACCGCCGCGGCGATCCAGGTCGGCCGCTGTGCGAGCTGCGTCCAGGTACCGGTCGCCGGGTTCGCCGTACTGGCCGAGCGACCACGCGATTCCCTGGAAGCCGCGAGCGAAGCCGTGGTCCGCTGCTACTCGGCCACGGAGTCCGTCCTCGACGGTTGTCACCAGGTGATTCGCGTAGCGCTCGGCCAGTCGGCCGGCGGCCGGAAAGCCTTGCACTGCTTGCATCGCGGCCAGCCCACCCGCCGCGCCTTCGGCGTACGACGGGAACTCGGTGGGGTCGGTTTCGAGCCGTTCACTGAGCTCCAGCGACGCGGCCAGCCAGTTGGCGAGGTCGGGGTCGCCCAGGAGCTCGGACAGTCGGCTGAGCCCGTAGCTGATGCCCCCGAGGCCGTGGAAGCCCGGGCCGACGAGAGCTGCGGACTCCGGGTCGCAGGCCAGGGCCTCGAGCAGTTGGGGGAGCGGACGGATCGCGTCCCGGGCCAACTCGCAGTACTTGTCCGCTCCGGTCAGTACGCCGACCTGTGCGAGGAAGAGCGCCGTACCCGTGTAGCCGTTGGGCAGGCCGGCGCCCATCTGACGGACGGCCCAGTGATGGTCGTCGATCAGTTCGAGGCCGAGCCAGTTGGCCGCACCGCCCGGGTCGCTGATCACCTGCGCCATGACCTCGTCGGCGATGTCCACGGCCGCGGCCAGTAGCTGGTCGGGGTCCGGTACGGTCGCACCCACGTGTGCCCGGATGCCCGTGGCCGCGTGCGTGATCGGCTCCGGGCGGGTGGCGAGCGACGCGGAGATCAGCCACGTCTGGCGGTGCTCGTCGATGTCGCCGAGGCTCGCGACCTTCGCCTGGACCGCGGCCAGGCCCTCGCCGGCGAGGACATCGGCAACCCGCGTGCCGTCGGAGGCCCACACGTCCCGGCTGTCCGGGCGAGCCGTGAACAGCGGTACGTCGCCCGCCCACAGGTCGGCCAGCTCGAAGGGGACGATCGCCTGCAGCGACTCGTCCGCGTCCCACAGCAGATCGAGCAGCTGACTGCGGCCGGCCGCGTCCCGCAGCGCGTCCGGATGCGTCGACTCGTCCAGCAGGCTTGTGTACAGGCTGGTACTGCGGGGCACGAAGCGCATCTGGTCAGCAGCACAGGTTGCCAGCAAGCCGTCCGGCCCCAGGAACTCGTCACGGTGCCAGGCGATCGCCTCATATGCGGCCTGGAACCCGGTGATCAGGGCGGTTTCGTGATCCCGCGGGTCCATCAGCTGTCCGTCGAGCATCGGACGGTTGGCGGCGCTCCGTCGCTGCCCAGGTCGCCGTACCAGGTGCATCGAGTCCAGACCGGCGTCGGCCCAGTCGACCACACTGGCCGGTGTCACGGAGCCCGCGTGCCCGCCGAGCCCGGACAGGTCCGAGACACCGTGCTCACCCGGCACGAGCAGCGGCAGCAGCGCCGTGCGGAACACCGATCCGACGAGCGAACGGTGCGCCGGATCGAGGGTCAACGCGGACACCGGCTCCGGGCTGGGGTGGAACAGCGTTTCGATGTCCACCAGCACCGGCTGGTCGCCCGCGGCGATCAGGTTCTCGAAGTGCATGTCCGTGCCGTCGAGCACGTACAGCAACGCGAGCAAGGCTCCCTGCCGCTGGTAGAACCGCCGTACGCCGGCCGGATCGGTACACGGCTCGTGGACGACGTACTCCTGCCAGCCGTAGCCGTCGCGCGGAAGGAGCCGGACCGTGCGGATGCCTAGCGTGGTGTGCGTGTTCAGCCAGTCCACGAACGTGTTGAAGTGCCCGTGCAGCTCGAGCGATCGCGGCTTGTAGACCACCCGCTGACCGTCCGCGAAGGTGAGGATCGCGGTGCAGCGTCCGCCGCGGTGCGGGTCGCCACTGGGCTCGATCGCTGTCACGGCACCGGGGTCCCGGCCGCCCAGCAGCCCGGTGACCAGTGATTCGCGGTCCTCAGCGAGTCGTGCCACCAGCTCGAGGTGTCCCTCGACGCCCTGTCGGCACGACTCGCTCAGGACCCGGGCCAGCACCGGGTAGGCAGCCAGGAACTCCGCCAGCTCGCTCCCTCCGACGAGCCGGCGGGTGAAGTCCAGGAAGCGTTCGGCCGGGGTGTCACCGGCCAGCTCGCCGCGGTCCCGGGCCCGGGCGAGCTCCAGGACCAGCGTCCGCGCGGCCAGCTTCACCAGCCGGAGACCGAGCCGGTGCAGGAACTCCTCGGCGACGGCTCCGGTGTGGCCGGCCGCGGCCAGGTCCTGGCGGGCCGAGTCCAGCAGGGGTGCCAGACAATGCATGAGCGCCTGCCGCCAGTCCGTGCCGGACCCATCCGCTGTCGCGGCCGCCCCACCTGAAGTGTGGCCGCCGGGAACACCGGTCCCTGCAGGGTCTCGACCGGCGGCAGGCGCGCTCGGTGGGAGAGAGGTACTGCGTTCCACGTACGCCGCCCAGGCCGGTGCGGACCGGGTGCGCGCGTGGGTCAACTCGTGCGGCCGCAGGCCCGCGGACCACCAGGTCTCTGGCTGGCCGGTGCGGATCGCGGAGTTGAGCACGCGCTCAGGCTGCCACCGCCCCCTGGGCCCGGGCATGGGTAGTCGGCCCCCATATTTTCGCTGTAATCAGCACCTCGACGGCCTGTGGTGGCAGCAGGCGGGTAGACCGGAACGATGCCTGCGCGGTACCTGCCGGAACAAGAGCCCCGAACACCCAAATTCACCCCGCGGAAACCCGCCGTGCGGATGGGGGCAGGCGGTGCGGAAGTTGGGGGCCGAACCCCCATGTGGATCGGTCCCGGCGCTGGGACCGTGGGCTCGTGCTCACTCCACCCGTTCCCGGTTTGACTGTCTCGGCTCACTCTGTGCTGGACGTCGTACCGCAGCTGCCCGGTCAGTCGGCTGCGGCCGCGCTCCGGGAGACGGCGGAGGTGGCACTGGCCGCTGATGACCTCGGGTACCGCCGGTTCTGGATAGGGGAGCAGCATGGTGTCCGAGGCGTCGGCGGTGCAGCGCCGGCGGTGCTGGCAGCCGTCCTGGCCGCACGAACTGACCGCATCCGGTTGGGAGCCGGCGGGCTCCTTCTGACCAACCACCAGCCGCTGGTGGTCGCTGAGCAGTTCGCCGCGCTCGCTGCGGCGTACCCGGGTCGGATCGACCTCGGTGTGGCCGAGCAAAGCAGCGTTGCGTCCAGTACTGCGGCTGCACTCGCCGGCGGTGCGCGCGACACGTTTCCGCAGCGGCTGGACGAGCTGTGCGGCTTCCTGCGCGACGGAACGCCGGGACGGGCGCCGATCGGCGACGTACGGCTGTCGCTGGCCGGGCAGCCGCCACCTGTGTTCGTGCTGGCCGATCGCCCGGCTGCTGCGATGACGGCCGCCGCACGTGGGCTGCCCGTCTTTCTCACGCACCACTGCGCGGCGGAAACGACCCCTGCTGCGATGGCGGCGTACCGCGAGCACTTCGAGCCGACCGGGCCCCAGACGCGGCCGTACATCGCAGCCACGGTCGGAGTGGTGGCAGCGGATTCGGACGAGGAGGCGCTGGTCCGGTTCGCCGAGTACGTCCGGGTGCAGACACGCCTGGCCGCTGCGGGACCGCGCGTGACGCCTGGGGAGCTGATGGCGTTGCTGGAGCCCCCGCTGACCGGACGCGAGCGCGGCCGGGCCGAACGGCTGCTCGACTATCCCGGACACATCGTCGGCTCCCGTACGACGGTGGCGGCCGCGCTGGGCCGACTGGTCGCCGAGACCACCGCCGACGAGATCATGATCGTCCCACTGGCTTTCGACGGGCTGATCCGGTCGTCCATCCTGCGCAACGTCGCGGCCGCGCTGACCCGGATCGTCCGCACAGTCCCGAGGTCCGCACCCCCGCTCATAGCCACGGCCTAACCTGGGTACTGCCGACTAGTCGAGAGGCAGAACTCATGTCACGAGAGCGCGAAGTCGTCGAGGCGTGTCCGACCGAGTTGTTCATCGGCGGCAAGTGGGTTGCGGCCGGCGGCGGCAAGACCCTCGCCGTCGAGGATCCGGCCACCGGGACGACGCTCTGCGAGGTGGCCGATGCCGGCCCGGCGGACGGCCTGGCCGCGCTGGACGCCGCGGTCGCCGCACAGGCCGAGTGGGCCGCTACCGCACCGCGGGAACGTGGCGAGATCCTCCGCCGTACCTATGAGTTGATGACCGAGCGGGCCGACGACCTCGCGCTGCTGATGACGCTCGAGATGGGCAAGCCGGTTGCCGAGTCGAAGGGCGAGATCGCCTACGCGGCCGAGTTCTTCCGCTGGTTCGCCGAGGAAGCGGTCCGGATCGAGGGCGGCTACCAGATCGCGCCGAACGGTGCGAGCCGCTTCCTGGTGATGCGCCAGCCGGTCGGCCCCTGCCTGCTGATCACACCGTGGAACTTCCCCGCGGCGATGGGCGCCCGCAAGATCGGCCCGGCAGTCGCGGCCGGCTGCACGATGGTGATCAAGCCGGCCTCGCAGACGCCGCTGTCGATGCTCAAGCTGGCCGAGCTGATGACCGAGGCCGGACTTCCGGCCGGGGTGCTCAACGTGGTCACCACGAGCGACTCGGGCGGCGTGATGGAGCCGCTGATCCGTGACGGCCGCGCCCGCAAACTCTCCTTCACCGGCTCGACCCCGGTCGGCCGCAAGCTGCTCGAGCAGGCGTCGGAGCAGGTACTGCGGACCAGCATGGAGCTCGGCGGGAACGCGCCGCTGCTGGTGTTCGAGGACGCTGACCTGGACAAGGCCGTCGAAGGCACGATGCTGGCCAAGATGCGCAACGGCGGCGAGGCCTGTACGGCGGCCAACCGGATCTACGTGCAGTCGTCGGTGATGGCCGAGTTCGCGACCCGGCTGACCGAGCGGATGGCCGGGCTGAAGGTCGGCCGCGGCACCGAGGACGGCGTCGACGTCGGCCCGCTGATCGACGCGAAGCAGCGGGACAAGGTCGCCGACCTGGTCGCTGACGCGATGGCGCAGGGCGCCCGCGCGCTGACCGGCGGGGCGGTTGCTGAGGGCAATGGGTACTTCTTCCAGCCGACCGTGCTGGCCGACGTACCGCAGAGTGCCCGGCTGCAGAAGGAGGAGATCTTCGGACCGGTCGCGCCGCTGACGGCGTTCGACACCGAGGACGAGGCCGTGCGGATGGCCAACGACACCGAGTTCGGCCTCGTGTCCTACCTGTTCACCAAGGATCTGAGCCGCGCGCTCCGGGTGTCCGAACGGCTGGAGGCCGGGATGATCGGCCTCAACCAGGGCATCGTCTCCAACCCCGCCGCACCGTTCGGCGGCGTGAAACAGTCCGGCCTCGGCCGCGAGGGCGGCACTGTCGGCATCGAGGAGTACCTGGAAGTCAAGTACGTCGCGGTCAACGTCGACTGAGCAACCGGGTCACGGTGACCAGTTCGTAGCCGCGGGCGCGTAGCTCTCGCACGATCGGGCCGATTGCCTGTGCTGTGTACGGCGCGTTGTCGCCGCCGTGCATGTGGAGTACGACGATCGACCCGTTCTGCACGTGGTCGAGGACCTGCTTGACGATCGGCTGTGCCGACTTGGCGAACCCGTCCGCGCCCGGCACGTCCAGCCCGACTGCGGTGACACCGGCCGGTGCCAGCTCGTGCAGTGCGGTGGCGTCGTAGCACCCGCCGGGGAAGCGGAACCACCTGGTGGCGTGCGGATCCAGCTGGTCCAGCTGCACGATGGCCCGCCGTACGTCGGCGAGCATCTCGCCGCGCGGCACTGTCCCGAGGGTGTAACAGTGCTTGGTGAAACCGCGGTGGTCGTAGGTGTGCGTCCCCAGCTCGAACAGCGGGTCGTTGGCGAGCTCCCGGACGACCTGCGGGTACTGCTCCATCCACATGCCCGTCAGGAACATGGTCGCCGGCACGCGCATCGTTTGGAGCTCGTCGACCAGAGCCTTGTTGTAGTAGGACTGCACCTTCCCGCTCAGCAGCCGGCGACGCATGAGCTCAGTCAGGTCAGCGTCGAACGTCAACGCGACCTGCTTCTTGTCCCGCGGCCCGTGGTCGACCACCGGCATCACCTTGGCGTTGCTGGACGCACCCGGCCTGGCCTGCACCGTCGCAAGGGTCGGCCGGACCGTACGCCACGGCGGGATCGGCGTGGCCGGAGCGCGTGTCTGAGGCGTCTCAGTCACCACTCCGGCCGTCGGCTTCGTGTCACTGCACCCAACAACGGTCAGCAGTAACAGACCGACCGCAACCCGCTTCCCCCAGCTCACCCACTCACTCTAGGCCAGCAGGTCGTTGACCGACCGCAGGACGGGTACGGCGACCTGCTCCGGAGCGGATGCTCCGATGACGTGGAACGTGTGGCTCTCGCCTGCTGACAGGGTGATGAGGCACGAGTCCACCCGTGCTGCCGCGTCCAACCGGTCCGGGAACAGCGCCAGGTCCTTCGCCAGCGCGGTCGCGATGACGGTCACGTCGTACCCGCCCTCGGTCGGCGTGACCTTGGAGGTGTAGGCGTCGCCCGCGAGCTGCAGCTCGGTGTCTTCGACGAAGTACCAGTACGCCGTGACGCCGTCGGCGCCACGCACCTCCAGGTACTCGGCGCGTGGGTTCGACGCAACCGCAACCGAGTCCGGAAGCTCGCTGACGATCGCCGAGCGCGCCGCGATCTCGATCGCGAACGTCTCCCGGGCCAGCACCTCATCGCCTGTCGTCGAACGCCGCGTGACGGTCACCTCGGTCGACCAGGTCGCATCGGTGTCGTTGTGTGCGGCAACGACCAGTTCGCCGTCCCGCGGTTGCACGGTCAGCAGGCGGTCGGCGTACACGCGCTTCAACGCGTACCACAACGGTTTCCGGATCCCGTGCCCGTCGACGGCGGCCCACGAGACCACGGGCCAGTTGTCGTTCAGCTGCCAGACGACCGCGCCGGTGTTCAACGGGAACAGGCTGCGGAAGTGCTCGATGCCGTAGGCGATCGCCCGGGCCTGGTTCAGCTGCGTCGTCCAGTGCCAGTCGTCGATGTTCTTCCAGATCGGCAGGTGCTCGCCGAGCCCTCGCTCCAGCTTGAGGTTGCCCTCGAACGCCTTCTGGTGCACCAGCATCTGCTCGCCGTACGGGTCCAGCGGCGAGTCGTGCACGACCGAGGTCAGCGTCGACCACGCCGGCGGCCCCTGGAACCCGAACTCCGACACGAACCGCGGCTTGTACTTGCGGTACGTCGTGTAGTCCACCTGGTTCCAGACGTCCCAGATGTGCATCGTCCCGTGCCGGTCGTCGTTCGGGTGGATGAACTGGTCGAACGAGTACGGGCTACCCGCCGAGTACGGCGTCCGCGGGTCGAGCTCCGCGACGATCTTCGGCAGCAGGTCGAGGTAGTACCCGGCGCCCCACGGCCGCCCGGCGAGCGGGACCCGCCAGCCCCACTCGACGTACCCCCAGATGTTCTCGTTGTTGCCGTTCCACACCGCGAGGCTGGCGTGCCGGCTCAGCCGGGTGACGGCCTCGCGGGCCTCGGCCTCGACCTCGCTCCAGAGCGGCTCCTCCTCGGAGTACGCCGCACACGCGAACAGGAAGTCCTGCCAGACCAGGATTCCCAGCTCGTCGCAGACGTCGTAGAAGTCCTCGCTCTCGTAGATCCCGCCGCCCCAGACCCGCAGCAGGTTCATGCCGGCGTCGACCGCGTCCTCGATGCTCGTCCGGTACGTGGCGGCGTTGAGGCGGGTGACGAACGCGTCGTCGGGGATCCAGTTCGCTCCGCGGACGTAGATCGGCTTGCCGTTCACGGACAGCACGAACGGCGTACCGTCGTTGTCTGGGGCAACGTTCAGGCTGATTTCCCGGAAACCGACGCGGCCTGTCCACGTGTCGTCGGCCAGCGTCACCGTCACGTCGTACAACGGTTGTTCGCCGTACCCGCGCGGCCACCAGAGATCCACCGCGGGGACCCGGTTGGTGACGACGGCGGTGTCGGTGCCGGGCTTGACGCTCGTGGACTGCGTCGTACCGCCGACCTCCACGGTGACGGTGGCGTACTCGGCGGCGGTGTCGGTCCAGACCAGCGAGACAAACGTGTTCAGAACACCGTCGGCGCCCGCCAGCGGGCGGACCGAGTCGATGCGTACGCCGGACCAGGACTCGATCCGGATCGGTCGCCAGATGCCCGCGGTCGCGACGTCCGGTCCCCAGTCCCAGCCGAAGTTCGAGGCCATCTTCCGCAACTCGTTGTACGGGTGCAGGTTGGTGTGCGGCCAGCTGCCGACCTTCGCCCGCTCCGCCTCGGCCGCCGCCACCGGACCCTCGAACTCGATCACCAGCTCGTTGTCGCCGGCAACCAGTACGCCGGTGACGTCGAACCGGTACGAGCGGTGCTGGTTCGCCGTCCGCCCGATCTCCTGGCCGTTCAGCGTGACTGTCGCGACCGTGTCCAGGCCCTCGGCCACCAGCTCCTGCCGCTCGTTGCCGTCGGCAACCCAGCTGAAGGTGGTCCGGAAACTCCAGCGGGTGCGGCCGATCCAGTGCAGCGCGGACTCGTTGTCACCGTCGAACGGGTCCGGGATCTCGCCGGCAGCGAGCAGGTCGGTGTGCACCTCGCCCGGCACGGTCGCGGCCACGGCACGGCCGATCAGGCCGTCAGGGGCCGGACCTTCGACCGCTTGCACGGTCCAGGCAGCACCGCCGTCGGTGGTCAGGTCGAAGGTCTTGAGTGATGTCACAGTCGGACTCCAGGGATGAACCGGTTTAGTAGAACAGCACCGCTCCCTCGCGAGATCCCGGGGAGCGGTGAACGTCAGGCGTCCAGGACGTACCGTCGCCACAGATCGGCGAGGGCACGATGTCCGGCGGCGGACGGGTGTACGCCGTCGCCGGCGAGCGCCGCCGGCCCGACGGATACTGCTTGCTTGGTCAGCTCGACGTCGGTCGGCACCAGGATCGCGCCGTACTCGACGGCCAGTTTCCGGACCACGTCGAGCTTCGGGTCCAGGTCCTCGCGCCATTCCTCCTGCCCGTCCTTCACCGGCAGCAGGAACGGCTCCATCAGCACCACGGGACACGACAGCGGGTCGAGCAGTGACCGGTACGACGCCTCGAAGTCCTCAGGTGTCGTCGGGTCGTCCTCGTCGTACCGCCGCCAGGTGTCGTTGATCCCGATCAGGATCGACACCAGCGACGGGTCGTGCGCCAGTACGTCGTCGGCCCACCGGGCGGCCAGATCGACCGCCCGGTTGCCGCTGATGCCGGCGTTGACGATCGCCGGCCGACGATCGCGGAGTTCGCCGGACAGGTCGTCGTACAGATTGCGGACATAGCCGTCGCCGAGCCCGTCGGGGTCGGTACGGCGGCCGCAGTCGGTCACCGAGTCCCCGGCGAACACGACGGTCCGCCGGGGATCGAGAAGGATGTTCGTCATAGCGTTGCTGCGGTGACGTCCCAGTCGTCGGGCAGGATCGGAGCGACCTCGACGGTGCTGTTCACGTCCACGAACGCAGCCGTGTCGATCGAGTCGGTGATGGAGGCCATCACGTCGACGATGTGGAACGCCAGCGCCCCGGTCGCCCGGTGCGGCCGGTCGGCCCGGATGGCGCGCGCCATCTCGAGGACCCCGGTACCGCGCTGCGCGACCGCCTTGGTCTCGGCGATCGTCTCCCAGTCGTCGGCGCCGCGCCGGCGGATCTTGATCTCCCCGTCGAACCCGTTCGGGTCCGGCACGGCCAGCGTCGCCTCGGTCCCGGTGATCTCGACGAACCCGGCCCGCGGCAGCGGTGAGTCGAAGCTGAAGATGCTCTGCGACGACTGACCCGACTCGAACCTCGCGATCGCGCTGACATGCGTCGGCACGGTCACGTCGAAGTCGGTCCCCGCCAGCGGACCGGAGCCGATCGTGCGCTTGTCCCGCGACTTCGAGCCCAGCCCCGCGACCGCAGCCACCGGACCGAACAGCTGCACCAGCGTGGTCAGGTAGTACGGGCCGATGTCCCACAACGGACCCGCGCCTTCCTGGAACAAGAACGCCGGGTTCGGATGCCAGGACTCCGGGCCGGGAGACTGCATCAAGGTGAGCGCGGTCAACGGCGTACCGATGTCACCACGCTCGATGATCCGCCGCGACTCCTGCAGACCCGGACCCAAGATCGTGTCCGGAGCACAGCCCAGCCGCACGCCCGCGTCCTGTGCCGCCGCCAGCAGTTTCAGGCCGCTGTCCTGGTCGAGCGAGAACGGCTTCTCACTCCACACATGCTTACCGGCCGCCACCGCGGCGAGCGCCACCTCGACGTGCGCGACCGGGATGGTCAAGTTGACCACGATCTCGACATCCGGGTTGCTCAGCACCGCCTCGGGACCCCCGTGGGTCTCGATACCGTACTGCTCGGCCTTGTCCTTGGCAGCCTCCGGCCGCAGATCACCGATCGCGACAACCTTCAAGTCCGGGAAGCTCTGCATGCTCTTGATGTAGGCGTCCGAGATCACTCCAGCGCCGACAACACCAACACCGACTGCACTCATTCAGGCGCACCCTCTCCGGTCAGGAAGGCGTAGCTGCCCTCAACCGCGTCGAGGATCTCGCCGGAGAAGTCGTCCAGCTCGACCACCCGGAGCGCCTGCGGAGCGGCGGCCAGGATGTCCCGGACCGCGATGACTCCGTCGCCGACCGCGACCTGCGCCTTGTTGTCCAGGGTGCCGTCGCCGTCCTTGACGTGGATCGCGGTGACCCGGTCGCCGAACTTCTTCAGCAGCGCCGGTACGTCGGCGCCGCCGACCGCGGCCCAGTACGTGTCCACCTCGAGGATCACGTCGTCGGACAGGTTGTCCACCAGGATCTCCAGCCCGTGCGCGCCACCGATCTTCGACTCGAGCTCGAACTGGTGGTTGTGGTAGCCGACCGTGATGCCGTGGTCGGCAGCCTCGACGGCAGCCTTGTTCAGCCCGTCCGCGATGACCTTGATCTCGTCGGCCGACTGCCAGCGCGCCGGGTCGGTGTGCGGGTCGATCACCGTGGTGATGCCGAGCCGCTTCGCGGCCGCGTAGATCGGGGCGCTGTCCTCGCGGAGCAGGCCGGCGTGCGTGGTGGGAGCCGAGAGTCCGTGCTTGGGCAGCGCCTCGGCCAGACGATCCGCGTAGGCGGTCACACCGAAGGGCTCGACCTTGGTGTAGCCGATCTCCGCGATCCGGGCCAGGGTGCCGTCGAAGTCCTCTTCGAGCTTGCCCCGGACCGTGTAGAGCTGGAGGGACAGGTGGTCCTTTGCGACCATGGTTTCTCCTTGTCGGCGGCGCTTCTACCCGCTGCCCTGGGGTCGACGCCGATTGATAAGCCGAACCGGTTAAGTAACGAAGGAAACCGTATCCCACCCCGACCCGTCCACACCACCCTCCGCCCAACGACTGGGCGGTCACCTTGATGTTCCCCCAACCCGTCTCCCCCGCGAATGAGGTACGGAGAGGGTTTGATCAAACAGTCACTTTGTGTGCCTAGGTGATGACAGAGGGTTGAAACGGGATCACACTGAAGAGTGCTGGATCGACCGTCAGCGATCCGGCCGCCCGTGAGGAGGGTGTCGTCGTGTCTCGTGTGACCATCAAGGAGATCGCCCGGCGTTGTGGGGTCTCCCAAGGAGCGGTGTCGTACGCGCTCAACAACCAGCCCGGGGTGTCGGAGGCGACCCGGGCGCGCGTGCTGAAGGTCGCCGCCGAGCTGGAGTGGGTGCCGAACCGGGCCGCGCGGCAACTGTCCGCCGCGCGCAGTGAGACGTTCGGGCTGGTGCTCGCCAGGTCCGCCCAGACGCTGATCGAGGAGCCGTACTTCATGGGCTTCGTCGGCGGCGTCGAGTCGGTCCTGTCGGAGAAGTCGTACGCGTTGGCCCTGCAGGTCGTGGCCGACCTGGACGAGGAGATCGCGACGTACAGGAAGTGGACCGCCGAGCGCCGCGTCGACGGCGTGATCGTCGTCGACCTCCGGGTCGCCGATCCCCGCATCCCGGTACTGCGCAAGCTCGGTCTGCCGGCCGTCCTGGTCGGCGATCCCGCGCTCGCGGACGGGATGCCGTGTGTCTGGACCGACGGCACCGCGGCGATGACCGCGGCGCTCGATCATGTGGAGTCGCTCGGGCACCGGGTGATCGCGCGGATCGCCGGTCCGCCCGAGTTCGGCGACGTCTGGATCCGTGACCAGGCGTACGACGTGGCCGCCCGCCGGCTCGGGCTGACGACTTCGGTCCATCACACCGACTACTCGGCGACGCAGGGCGCAGATGCGACCCGCGACGTACTGGCCGCCGTCCCACGGCCCACGGCGATCATCTACGACAACGACCTGATGGCGGTGGCCGGTCTGGCCGTCATCCAGACGCTCGGCCTCCGTATCCCGGACGACATCACGTTGGTCGCCTGGGACGATTCGGCCCTCTGCCGGATCACGCATCCGACCCTCACGGCCCTGAGCCACAACGTGGTCGGCTACGGCGCCGAGGTGACGCACCGGCTGCTGGACGTCCTGGCAGGGGCGCAACCTCAGTCCCACCTGTACTCGACGCCGCTGCTGCTCATTCGGGAGAGTTCTGCCCCGCGGTGACGGTCACGGGGACTCCGTTGACGGCCGCGGTGCCGGACGTGGGGTCGACGCGGCTGCGATCGGTGATGTCGTTGGCGCTCGGCCCCGCGAGCTGATTGGCGATCGTGAGGTGGGTGCCGGGACGGTTGTGGCCGAAGCCGTGGGGCAGGCTGACGACGCCCGGCATGATGTCGTTGCTTGAGGCAACTTCAACCGAGATGGACCCGGCGGCGGAGGTCACGGTCACCACCTGGCCGTCGGCGAGGTCGCGGTCTGCCAGGTCGTGCGGATGCATCAGGAGCTGGTGGCGCGGCTTCCCCTTCACCAGCCGTGCGGAGTTGTGCATCCAGGAGTTGTTGTTGCGCAGGTGCCGGCGGCCGATCAGCAGCAGCTCGTCGACCGCAACGGTGGTCAACGCGTCCAGCCGCGGCAGGTCGTCCAGGATCATCCGCTGCGCGAGATCGATCCGCTTCGACTTCTTGTGCAGAGCCCCGGGAAGCGACGGCTGCAACGGACCCAGGTCGACCCCGCCCGGCGAGCGCCGCAACTTCCCGACGGACAACCGATAGGGCCCGATCCGCAACCCCGCGTCCACGATCCACCGCGGCGACAGTCGCAGTCGTGCCGTCGTCTCGACCCGGCGCCGGCTCCAGGGAGTACGCCGTACCAAGGCAAGCCCGAGATCCCGGAAGATCTCCCAGTCGTGCCGCGCCTCGGCGGGCTTCGGGAGTACGGCGTCGTTCCACCGCGCGGTGTTCCGTACGGCGAGTTGGTGGAACACGAGGTCGTAGTGGTCCCGCTCCAGGGGCGGCGCCGGCGGCAGGATCACGTCGGCGTGCCGCGTCGTCTCGTTGATGTACGGATCCACCGCGACCATGAAGTCCAGGGACCCGAGCGCCTCGTCCAGCCGCCGCCCGTCCGGTGTCGACAGCACCGGGTTCCCGGCGACGGTCACCATCGCGCGGATCTGGCCCTCGCCCGGCGTGAGGATCTCCTCCGCCATCGTCGACACCGGCAGCTCACCACCGAACTCCGGCAACCCGCGCACCCGGCTCTTCCAGACGCCGATGTGCCCGCGTCCGAGCCCGAGCAACGTGTTCACCGCCGGCCGGGGAAACATCGTTCCACCGGCCCGGTCGAGGTTCCCGGTGATGATGTTCAGCACCTGGATCGCCCACTGGCAGATCGCGCCGAACTCCTGCGTCGACACCCCGACCCGCCCGTAACAGGCTGCCCGGTCGGCCGCCGCGAACTCCCGCGCGATCCGCCGGATCACGTCCGCCGGAATCCCGGTGATTCCCGCCGCCCGCTCCGGAGTCCACGGCTCGACCGCTGCCTCCACGGCCTCGAAGCCGTCGACGTACGCCGCCGGCCGCGCGGAGCCCTGCGTGACCACCTCGTGGATCAGCGCGAGCAGAAACGCCGCATCCGTCCCCGGACGGACGAAATGGTGCTCGTCGGAAACCGCTGCAGTCTCGGTCCGGCGGGGATCGATGACGACCAGCTTTCCGCCGCGTTTCCGCAACTCCTTCAAACGTTTTCCGAACCCGGGCGCGGTCATCATGCTGCCGTTCGACGCCAACGGATTCGCCCCGAGCATCAGCAGGTACGACGTCCGGTCGATGTCCGGCACCGCGACCATCAACTGGTGCCCGTACAGCAGGTACGACGCCAGCATGTGCGGCAACTGATCGATCGACGTCGCGCTGAACCGGTTCCGGGTCCGCAACTGCCGGACCATCGTCGGCAGGTGGGTGAGCGCGCCGAGACTGTGCACGTTCGGGTTTCCCAGGTACACCCCGACCGCGTTCCGCCCGTGCTCGCGCTGGATCCCGGTGAGCTTGTCGACGACGAGCTCGTACGCCGCCTCCCATCCGATCTCCTGCCAGCCGTCAGGAGTACGTCGTACCGGCGTGGTCAGTCGGTCGGGGTCCTCCTGGAGATCGCGCAGTGCGACTGCCTTCGGGCAGATGTGACCGCGCGACAGCGGGTCGGACTCGTCGCCGCGGATGTCGACGACGTGGGCGTCCTCGACGGTCACCAGGACACCGCAGATCGCTTCACAGAGATTGCAGGACGTCCGCCGTACGGTGGTCATCCACTCAAACTACCCTCGGGTAGCCGACGGGTCACCCGGTCGCCGCGCGGCACGTTGGTGACGGCGTCAGTCGAAGCGTGCCTCGTCGAGACGTCCGAGGATCGCGTCGACGGTCTCGCCGACCGACAGGTCGGAGTTGTCCAGCCACAACCCGCGTCGCGGACTGAACGCGTGCAGCTCGTAGTCGAGCTCGTCGACCAGATGATGCGCGCCGCCGCCGAGCCGGGTCGAGATGATCTCCGGGCGCGGCGTCAGTACGACGAGGTACCGCGGCCGGGTCTGGATGCCGTCCAGGAATTCGCGCAGCAGTTCGCCGATCACCACGTCCTGCAGAACCACTGTGAAGCCGGCGTTCGCGTACTCGTCGGCGGACTTGCAGGCCAGCCGGTAGCGCAGCTGCAATTGGCGTTGTGCCTCGAGCACGTCGTCGGCCATCGAGGCCTGACCGCTGACGATCATCCGCCGGAAAACGTCCCCCCGAAGATGCACGCCGTACTGGAATCTCTCGGCGAGCATTTGGGACACCGACGACTTCCCCGCCGCCATGATTCCACTGACGACGATCACCCCCTCGGACTCCATGCGGTGATCGTGCCATGTGCCGCGACGTTTTAGTCCGGTCTCGGCGATTCTTCTCCCAAAACCCAGGTTTGTAAGGGGTTACTGAGGGGGTGTCTGATGGTTCCACGCCTACTGCGCCGCACCGAGCACCTCCTCGCGACGGCGTGGAACCATCAGACACCCCCTAGGCGATCAGCGTCTCGAGATGATGCCGCAGGATCTGCCGGATCCGGGTTGCCGTGCTGCGTTCGGGCTGGATCGCGGCGTGCAGGGCGAGGCCGTCGATCAGGGCATGCAGGCGTTCGGCCTCGCGGCGTAGATCGAGACCGTCCTCGAGAGCGCCGTCGTCGGCGAGCGAGTTCAGCAGCGACTCGCACAACCGGCGCAGTCCGTCGTGCACGGTGTCGACGTGTTCGTGCAGGCTGCCGGCGCCGGTCTCGGCCTGGGCCTGGGCCATGAACGCCATCCAGACGTCGAACTCCGCACGCCGCTCGGCGTCCAGCGGCAGCGCCTCCTCGAGGTACCGCAACGCGATCGCGATCGCGCTGCCCTTCGGCTCGATCGCGCTGACCCGCTCCGTCACCCGGCGCGACACCAGGTCCATCGCGAAACTGAGCAGCCCGTCCTGGTCCGGGAAGTAGTAGCGCACCGCGCCCGCGGACCAGCCCGCCTCGGCGGCGATCGTGCGCACCGACGCCGCGCGGATCCCGTCCCGGCGGACCACCCGCCACAGCGCCTCGGCGATCTCCTCGCGACGGACGGCGTGGTCGACGATCTTCGGCATGGCGTCCTTTTTAGCACAACTGTGTTAGTCTCGTTTTACAACACAGTCGTACTGAAAACTTTCTCGGAAGGGGAACGCTGTGCTGATCGCTGTGATCGCCGCGTGCGAGATCGGATTCTGGGTCCTGCTCGCCGCCGGCCTGGTGACGCGCTACCTGCTGCGGCGGCCGAAGGCGGGCCTCGTCCTGCTGGCCGGCGTACCGCTAGTCGACGTCGTGCTGCTGGTCGCGAGCGTCCTGGACATCCACCGGGGATCGGAGCCCGCGTTCAAGCACTCGCTGGCCGCGATCTTCATCGGCGTCAGCGTCGGGTTCGGGCACCAGACGCTGAAGTGGGCGGACCAGTGGGCTGCGCACTTCCTGGGCGGCGCGCCGCGTCCGGTCAAGCCGCCGAAGAAGGGCCCGGAGCGTGCCCGCCGCGAA
Source organism: Kribbella sp. VKM Ac-2571 (assembly GCF_004362255.1). Lineage (NCBI taxonomy): Bacteria > Bacillati > Actinomycetota > Actinomycetes > Propionibacteriales > Kribbellaceae > Kribbella > Kribbella sp. VKM Ac-2571. The sequence goes on along the minus strand of NZ_SNWS01000006.1, from coordinate 116,840 downwards.
CGCGCCGGCTGGTTCCGGCACCTGCTCGCGTACGTCGTCGGCGTTGGCATCATGATCGGCCTCGGCCTGCTCTCCGGTCGCGGGTACGACGCGGTGCTCGCCCCGGCCGGCACCTGGACGCTCGTGCTGGCGATCGACGCCGTCGTCTCGTTCAGCTACTCGTTCGAGCGCGCCGAGAGGCCAGTCTGATCGACTTTGTGCATGGGATCCGCGCCTGCGGCGTCCCGTCGTACGGACGTCGTGCACAAAGTCGACGGTGTGATCCGGGTATGAGGCGACGTGGCGTCGTACATTGCGTTCATGACGATGACGGGGCGTATCTGGACCTGGCTGACGGTTGCGGTGGTCCTGGCGGGGATCGCGATCCAGTCGCCGCTGTCGGCGCAGAACGAGGAGGGATTCTTCTCGACCGCGCCTGAACGCTTCTTCAACGTGTTCGCGTACTTCACGATCCAGTCGAACCTGCTGCTGGGCGGTACCGCGCTCGTGCTCGCGCTGTGGCCCGATCGCCCGCACGGTCCGGTGTTCAATACGCTGCGCCTGAACGGCGTGCTGTGTATCGCGGTGACAGGGATCGTCTACCACGCGGTCTTGGCCGGGCTGGACGACCTGAGCGGGTGGGCGTGGGTGACGAACTTCCTTTTGCACACCGTGGCCCCAGTTCTCGGCGTACTCGGCTGGCTGCTGTTCGGGCCGCGTGGTCTCACCGACTGGGGGATCGTCGGCTGGTCGATCGTGTACCCGGTGCTGTGGCTGGTGTTCACGCTGGTCCGCGGCGCGTTCGTCGGTTTCTACCCGTACCCGTTCGTGAACGTCGACGAGCACGGGTACGGAAAGGTGCTACTGAACTGTCTGCTGGTGGCGGTACTGTTCCTGGCTCTGGCGGCGGGGGCGACCACCCTCGACGGCAGGTTGCGCCGGAAGACCACCGTCGAAAGGTAGACCCGTGCTGGTGACCTCGCGCTCGTACGCCGAGTACGAAGCGATGTTCGACCTGAAGGAACTCCCCGACTCCGTCCTCGACTGCTGCGCGGGTGGCGCCGGCTTCACCGCCGAGGCCGCGGCCCGTGGCGTGGACGCGATCGCCGCCGATCCGGCGTACGAGCTGGACCATCCCGAACTCGTCGACAGCGTCCGGCGCAGCCTGCCGGCGACGTCGGGGATCATCGGCGAGCACGAGGGGAGTTTCGTGTGGAACTGGTACGGATCGCCGGAGCGGAAGGACCAGTTACGGATCGAGGCGGCCGACCGGTTCCTGCAGGATGTCGCGGCCGCGCCGGAGCGGTACGTCGCCGCGGGACTGCCGGATCTGCCGTTCGGCGATCGGCGGTTCGAGTTGGTGCTGTGCTCGCACCTGCTGTTCACGTGGGCCGACAAGTACGACCGGGACTGGCACGCGGCCGCGCTGCGTGAGCTGATCCGGGTCAGTAATGCCGAGGTGCGGATCTTCCCGCTGGTGCTGCAAGGGGCCGGCGAGTCGATCCCGTGGCTGCCGGACCTGCTGGACTCGCTCGAGGGCGTGACCTGCGAGATCCGCAAGGTGCCCTACGAGTTCCAGGTAGGCGCCGACCAGATGCTGGTCATCACTCGCACCTGATCCATTGGCAAGCCGGGCAGGTGGTGGGAGCGGTCTGCCACCGGCCCGCCCGGCTGCCGGGTCAGCGGAGGTACTTGCCGCAGACGGGCCAGGGCGAGGCGCCGCGCTGCGCGTAGAGCTTCTTCGCGCGCATCAGCTGCTCGGCCGCGGAGGCCTTCGCCGGGTTGCCGGAACCGCCGACGCTGCGCCAGGTCCGCAGGTCGAACTGGAACAGCCCGTAGTAGCCGGCCGGGTTCACAGCGCGCGGGTTGCCGCTGGACTCGCAGTTCGCGACCTTGGCCCAGGCGCCGCTCAGGTCGGCCTTGCCGCTCCTCGTCGCCGGGCGGTCCTCGGAACGGTTGGGCCGGGCCTTGCGCTCGGACTTCTCGGACTTCGAGGTCTTCTCGGCCTTCTTGGTGACCGTCTTCGGCGCGGCGGCGGCCTTCTTCACGCCGTCCAGCGTCAGGGTCTGACCGATCAGGATGAGGTTGGGGTCCTTCAGGTGGTTGATCCGGGCCAGTTCGTGCCAGTCGGTGCCGTTGGCCTGGGCGATCTCGGACAGGGTGTCGCCGGACTTGACCTGGTAGTCGGTCGCGAACGCCGCACCGGCGCCGGCTGCGGTGATGCCGGCTCCCAGACCGGCGATGGAGAGGGTGCGAGCCACCCGGCGGGTACTTCGCCGGGTGCGGGCATGTCGGGCCTTGGACATCTGAAAAGCGCTCCTTGTGAGGTTGGGCATGGTGGAACGCACCATGCCCCCCGTGCAGGGGAGAGGGGCACTCGGACAGGTCACAGGACGGCGTCCGAACGGTCACGCCCCGGTAACGGCGTGACTTGAGTCATCCTGTGGGACGCTGCGCGGAAACGCAACCCCAGATTCCGATCTGCCCCGAACTTTTTCCAGGGCCTGACATTCCGAAACCCCAACAACAGAACGGTTTCCGACCCCGGCGCGCCGATCGGCGATGGGCGGAACCGATCGGTTTACCACCGCCTGGAAACCGATGTCCGGGGCCGTTCGGCGGCGTTGTCCCGTGTCGTCCGGACGGTTCGCTCGTTATCGAGACACGGGTGCCGCGGTCCGGCGATCGGGGCGTGGCGGCCGGTGGATGAGGCGACGGATGTGATGGGGGCGGAAGCGGTGATCCGAGTGGCTCTCGGCCATCGCGGCACGTTGGTGCGTGGTGCACTGGCCGCGGTGCTGGCAAGAGAGAACGACCTGGACGTGGTGGCCGAGCTGGACCGCTCGGAGGACGTCCTCCAGGTGGCCGGGCGGCGTCCGGACGTGTTCCTGCTCGACCCGCAGCTGCCCGGCCGGATCCGGATCGAGGAGCTCTGCAGCAAACTCGCCGGGCGCGGCGTGCTGGTGCTGATCGACCACGAGGCGATCGCGGCGACCAGCCTGGCGCTGGTGAAGCAGGCGCCGCGGATCGGGTTGATCGCGACCGACGCGACCACCGACCTCCTCGTGCAGGCGGTGCGCGATGTTGCGAAGGGGCTGCCCGTGGTCGACGTACGACTGGCTGTGGCGGCGTTGAAGGCCGGTGACAACCCGCTGACCGATCGCGAATGCGAGGTGCTGCGGCACGTCACCACCGGCGCGACCGCGCAGGAGGTCGCCCGCACGCTCAGCCTCAGCGCGGGCACCGTGCGGAACTACCTGTCCCGGATCCTCGCCAAGACCGGATCCCGGAGCCGGATCGAGGCGATCCGGAAGGCTCAGGACGCCGGCTGGATCTGAGCGGCTGTCCGGGGTGCGGGTGTCCAGCTGCCGTGCAGGTCGCGGTACATGCGGGACGTGCGCATCAGGGCGGCGTGGGTCCCGAGCGCGGCCTGGTTGCCGTCCAGGACCAGGATGCGACGGGCGCGCAGGGCGGAACTGATGCGGTGCGCGATCACGATGAGCGTTCCGTGACGCTTCGCGAACGCCTCCTCGGCCTGCCGCTCGGCCTCGGGGTCGAGGAAACAGGTCGCCTCGTCGAGCACTACGAGCGGTGCGGGTGACAGATAGGCGCGCACCAGCGCGAGCAGTTGCTTCTCGCCGGTGGAGAGCTCGTTCGGCCGGACGGTGGCGTGCAGGCCGCCGATGCGTTCGACGAGTTGCTCTGCGCCGATAGCCTTCGCGGCGAGTTCGAGCTGGTGATCTGTTGCGTCAGGCAACAAGTAGGCGAGGTTGTCGCGAACGGTGCCGCTGAAGACGTAGGCCTCCTGCGGGATCAGTACGCGGGTCTCGGCGAGTCGATGCGGAGTCACCTCGGCAGGCTGGGCGCCACCGACCAGCACCTGACCGCCCGTCGGCGTGAGCATGCCGCAGACGAGGCCGGCCAGCGTCGACTTGCCGATGCCGCTGGGGCCGACGACGGCGAGGTGTTCACCTTCGGGGATCGTCAGCTCGAGTTGGTCGAGCACCGGCTCGGCCTTGGGTCCGTACGCGAACGTGAGCGCACGCAGGCGGACCTCGTAGCCGTTCAGCTCCTCGACCGGTCGCGGATCCTCGGCCGGTGTCGAGGCGTCGAGGATCCGGCCGAGCGTGATCACGTACCGCAGGCCGCTGTCGCCCAGAGCGTTCATCACCGTGTTCAGCGCCGGTTGCAAGCCGATCAGGACGTAGGTGAGCCCGCCGAGCAACGTGCCCGTGCTGACTCCACGCCCCACCAGCCACGGCCCGGCCGCGAGCAGGATCAGCAACGGAAGCCAACCGCCGACCGCGAAGCACAACGTCCGGAGCGCCGACACTTTTGCCAGCGCGCGCTCCGCCGCCGCGTGGGCCTCGATCGGCCGGCCGGCCAACCACTCGGCGTGCTCCTCGGTCCCGGCGGCCGAGATGTCGCGTACTCCGCCGAACACCATCCCGGCCGACGCGGCGAGCTCCTCGTCCGCGGTCAGCGAGGCGCGCACCCGGTCCGCTGCCATCCCGAGCACCGCGAGCGACAGCACGAATCCCAGCAAGAACGGCGGTACGACGAATGCGGCGACGAGCGGAGCGAGTGACAACAACCCGGTCAGTACGCCGAACAGCGTGACCGCGAAACTGCGCAGCACGAGGACCAGCCCCGCGAACGTGTCACGGACGATCTCCACCTGCCTGTTGAGTCGCGCGACCGCCCCGTCGTCGCCGGAGCGGAGCGCGCCGCCGACAACCCGCCGTACCAGATCGTCTCGCAACGGCTCGACAAGCTCACCGAGCCGCCCGTACACCTGCCGCGCTCCGGCCGCTCCCAAACAAGCCGTTGCGACCAGCCCGCCCAGCCAGGCGATTCCTTGCCACGCATGCCCGTCGAGAAAGCTGTCCGTCGCCCGCGCCACCGCGATCCCGTAGACCGTCGTCGGCAGGATCTCCGGAACCGACCACCCGATCAACCTGACCGTGGCTCGCTTCCGCAGCGCAGCAGCGCCGTACGACAGCTCTCGTCTCATCCGAAGACAGCTCTGTACGACCCGTTGTGCCAGAGGTCGGCGTGTGGGGCGATGGCTTGGACCTGGCCGTGGTCGAGCCAGATGACCAGGTCCGCGCGCGCGGCGGTGGCGGGGCGGTGGGTGACGATCAGCCGGGTGCGGTGGTGCCGGTCCTCGGTGAGGGTGCGGCTGATCTGGCGTTCGGTCGCGGTGTCCAGGCTCGACGTCGCGTCGTCGAGGACCAGCAGGCGACCGGCCGACCAGGCGCGGGCCAGGCCGAGGCGTTGCCGTTCGCCGCCCGACATCGGTGCCTTGCGCAACGAAGTGAAGTACCCGTCGGGCAGGCGGCTGACGAAGTCGTGGGCGTGGGTGGCGCGGGCGGCGGCGAGCGTACGGACCGGGCTGACCGCGTGCGGGTCGATCGCCTCGCCGACGGTCCGGCCGACCAACTGCGGGCGCTCGAACGCACACCCGACCGCGCTGCGCAGCGCGCGCCGGCTGACGGCCTGCAGCGGTACGCCGTCCAGCGAGACCTGTCCGGTCGACGGGTCCCGCAGCCGCGCCGCGACCGCCGCGAAGACCGACTTGCCGGCGCCGCTCGGGCCGACGACAGCGATCGTGATCCCACCCGGGAGATCGAGATTCACGTTGTCCAGCAGGACGTTCCCGTCGGCGACCACGCTGACGCCGTCGAACGTCAGCTGTCCGGGACCGGCCGGCAGTGCCAAGGTGCCGTGGGCGACCGGCTCGATCGCGATCACCTCAGCGGACCGCTGGACGCCGGCCTTGGCCCGGGCAAGTTCGCCGAGCACGCCGGTCAGGTTGCCGAGGCCTGCGCCGAGCACGGCGTACTGCGAGGCAGCGAACAGCTCGCCCGCGGTGATGTTGCCGGCCACGAGCTGCAGCCCGCCGACGGCCAGGACGGCGACGAGGACGAGCGGGCCGACGACCGCGGCCTGCGCGCCCGAGCGAGCCAGGATCCGCCAGGTGACGACGCCGTTGCGGTGCAGTTCGGGGAGCAGGCCGAGGATGCGGCGCTCCTCGCGTTCCGTCGTACCGGCGGCTGTGATGGTGCGGATGCCGGTGAGCGACTCGGACAGGAGGGCGGCTATGCGGCCCTGGGTCTCCTGGTAGGCGAGGCTGACGTCGGCAGTCCGCTTGGCGAAGGTCCAGAGGACGAGGACCACGAGCAGGACGCCACCGAAGAACGCGGCGGCCAGCCAGGGGTCGATCACTGCCAGCAGGACGAGGCTGCCGAGCGGGGGCGCGATGGCGGCGATCGCGGTCACCGCGGCCGGTCCGGCCTGGGCGGCGTCGGTGGCGTTGGCGGAGACGCGGGTGACGAGGTCGCCGGTCTCGAAGTCGCGCGTACCGCCGGGGCCGCCGCGGACGACGTGCCGGACCAGCCGATGGCGGAGCCAGGCCGTGGTCTCGGCGACACAGGCCGCCCCGGCGAACGCGTCGACGATGCTCGCGGCGATCCCGAGCCCGATCAGCGCTGCCGCGACAATCAGCCAGCGCGTATACCCGGTGCCGGCCACGATCGAGTCGACCGAACGACCGAGGATGGTCGGAAGTGCCAGCGTGACGGCGCTGCCGATGAGCGCGTTGACCCCGATCACCGGCAACCACCCCCGACCGTGCTTCGCTACCTCTCCGAAGCTGATCATCGACCCAGGCCGGTCTCGTTGGCGATGAAGGCGAGGATGTCGGCGGCGAGGTTGATGCCGCCGGTGGTATGTCCGGCGTTCGGCTCGAACCTCAGCAGCACCGGCCGGCTGCTTGCCGTCGCGTGCTGCAGCGCCGCGCACAGCTTCCTCGCGTGCAGCGGATCGACGCGGGTGTCGTTCCCGAAGGCCGTCAGCAGCACGGCCGGGTACTTCACACCCTCGGCGACACGGTGGTACGGCGAGTAGCTCGCCAGGCTCTTGAAGTCGTCGGGGTTCTCGACCGAGCCGTACTCCGCGGTCCAGCGCTCGCCGAGACCCGACAACTCGTAGCGGATCATGTCGGTCAGCGGTGCCGAGCAGACCGCGGCGGCGAACAGCTCCGGGCGTTGGGTGAGTGCGGCTGCGGTGAGGAGGCCACCGTTCGACTCACCGCAGATGGCGAGTTGGTCGGCAGTTGTCCAGCCTTCGGCGATCAGATGCTCGGCGGCGGCGATGAAGTCGTCGATGGTGTCCTGCTTGTTGTGGCGGGTGTTCGATGCACCGTCGCCACGGAGGGTCGCGGTGACGAACGAGCCGCCTGCTTCGACCCAGGCCAGCGCGAAGGCCGAGTACGTCGGGGTGAGCGCCTGCCCGAACCCGCCGTACCCGTAGAGAATCGTGGGACGCAGTCCTGGTTTGCCGATGACCCGCAACTCGACGCTGGAGTTGGTCGTCAGCCGATGCGTCTCGGCGTCGTGTCCACCGCCTTCCGCCCTACCCCAGTCCGTTGTGTTGTGGGTGCTCGCGTTGTAGCAGTAGACCCTCGGCGGCGTGACGCTGTCTGTGTAGCTGAACCAAGCGCGGCTCCCGTGCGCCGTCAAAGAACCAACCGATCCTGCACCGGGCAGCTCGACCCTGCCTTGCCCTTCGCCCGTCAAACGATCGTGGACGGTGATCTCGGTTGCTGTGCTGACCAGGACAACGTCGTCGAGGACGGCGAGACCGGTCAGCGGTGCGTCCGGTTGGATGTAGTCGTGCCAGGTCGTTGGCTCGGTCGGGTCGCCGACGCAGATCCGGCCGGTGGGCGCGTCCTGCGTGGTGACGACGTACAGACGACCGTCCGGACCGACCGACATGATTGTGGTCGCCTCCAGCGGGATGTGCCGCGGTGGCGCGTCCGTTATCAGGTCGGCGAGCCACACGTCGGTCGTCGTACAGATTGTCAGCCAGCGGCCGTCCGCGCTGATCTCCAGCCCGTACGACGCCTCGCCGGCGAGGATCGTGGCGTCGTCGGGGTCGCCCAGGTGGTGGCGGCGTACCTGACGGAAGCGCACGTAGTAGAAGGTCTCGTTGTCCGGGAGCCAGGCCACGGGGGAGTAGCGGCAGCCGTCGATCGGGCCGTCGATCAGCTCGCCCGTCAGTACGTCGAGGACGTGGAGCGAGGAGCGTTCGTCGCCGCCGCGGGAGAGTTGGTATGCCAGCTTGGTGCCGTCCGGGGAGGGCTGCCAGGCGTCGAGCGTGGTCAGGCCGCCCGGGTCGAGTTGCTTCGGGTCGATGAGCGGCGTCTCGTCGGCGTACAGCACGGCGTACTGCTGCCCGGTCTCGCGGCGCAGCGTGAAGCAGCAGCCACCGCGCCAGACGGGCGTGGACACGCTGCTGGCGTCGGACAGCTGCCGGACGCGGTTCTTCCAGCGGAACCGGCTGGTCAGCGACGCGGCGTACGTCAGCCACAGGTCGTCCTGGTCCCGCAGCCAGTGCTCGGACGCCGAAGCATCCTCGAGCCAGCGGTACGGGTCCGCGACGGTACAACCGTGCACCTGCTCCACGAGCGTCAGACGCTCGGCGCATGGATAAGCCTGCACGGAGTCGATCACCTCACTCTCCTCGTCCACCAACACAACGAGCCCGCGGGCTCGGGGCTACCGGTTCGGAGACAGGTCGGCCCTGGGCAGGCACGCCCGCCCAGGGCCCGAGAGGTCCCGCGAATAGGTGGCGCCTGCTACGCGCCGCCGGCACCACCTATCCGCGCGACCTCTAGCTACCTGACATACAGGTGCCGTATCAGTGGCAGAGCAGCAGGCTCAGGTTGCTCGGGGTCTGCGAAGCGCAGCCCAGCACGGTCAGCGTGGAGCCGCCGTGGTGGTGGCCGCCGTGGCCGTAACCCGGGGTCTCCAGACCCTGAAGGTCGAGAAGTGCCATGTGTTTACACCTCCTTCGGTGCAAGTCGTCGGGATGAGGACTCGGACCACTGGGGAGGTCCGAGGAACGGGAGGGACACCGGCGCAGGATCCGCATGGTGCAGCGCCGTACCCAGAGCCAGCAGGACGCCGGCCGATCCGGTGGCCAGGTCCATCGAGAGACGGAGCAACTGGTTGCCCGGGTACGCGAGGCCGCCCTCGAACGGCATCGCATGCCAGCCGAGGCCACGTATCAGGTCGTCGACCTGATCATGGAGTGAGGCAGCGGCGAGGAGAACGCCGGCTCGACCCATGAACAGGCCGGGCTGGACGTAGTAAGAACAGTGAGTGACCCGCTTGAGCTCTTGGAGCGTGGCAGCCAGCTCTTCGGAAGGGCGGTGGCGCAGGTAGCGCTCGAGGACGAGCGCGATGCCGGCCGAGCCCTCTTCGAGGTACGGCAACGTCCGCCAGCCCTGGTTGACCTGACGCATCCCGTCCTCGGTGAGCACGGTGCGCTTGAGATCCTGCCGGATCGCGATCTCCGCAAGGTCGAGCAGGCCGGTGTCGCCGAGCTGCTCGAACGCGTTGAGGAACAGCAGCGCCGGACCGGAAGCGCCGTACATGAGGCCGGCGCGGGCGTGCTGACCGCCACTGATCTCTGGTACGTCGTGGTCGAGCCGGTCTGCGACCAGGTCGAGGACTCGGACGGCCTTGGCCCGCAACGCCGGCTCGGTGTCGAAGTGCAGGAGGTTCAGGCCGATGCCGGACAGGCCGGAGTGCAGCCCGAGCTCGCGGGAGCTCCAGTCGTCGGCGAGAGTGCGTTCGACCAGGTCGAGCGCGTCCTGCCGGTGCCCGAGCTCGTCGAGGACGTGCGCGACGCCGTGCAGACCGTCGTACAGGCCGGGGCCCGCCGCGGTGGTGAGGGCTTGCTTGCGCAGCCAGTCTTCGTACTCCGGGAAGCGTCCGGCGCCTGTCCTGGCGAGCGCGTAGAGGACGCCGGCCGCACCGGTGGCCAGGTCGATGCCGCCGCCGTCGCGGAACTGCGCGATGTCGCCGGGGAACAGGCGGTCGGTGCGCTCCGGAGTCGCTGCGGCGACGATCGCCTTCGTGAGCGCCGCGCGTACGTCGGTCCACTCGGCCTTGCCGGGCAGGGCCAGGTCTTCGAGCTCGTTGGTGGTGTTGGCGCCGACGATCGTCCCGACGGCCGCGTCGAGCGTGGCACGCGGCACCGGAAACGTGTCGGCGATCATGTCGGCGAGCTGGAACGCCTTGCCGGGATGGAGATTCAGCAAGATCGTTGCCTGCGGCGCATAAACGCCGAGCGCGATACAGGCGAGCGCATACCGGTCGACGTCGACACCCTGCCGGTCCTGCGGAGCGGCGTACCCGGGATGGGCGAGCGTCGAGCGGGCATGGTCCTCAGCCTTGGTCGCGACCTCGAAGTCGATCAGCGTCAGCTTGCCGTTCACATCGAGCAGCAGGTTGTCCGGATGCAGGTCGCAGAAGACCACACCGCGCTCGTGCAGTTGGCCGACGGCCTCGCCGACCTTGGCGATCATCGCGGTCGCCCATTCGGCGTAGGCCGCCTTGTCGGCCTCCGTCGCGTCCGGATGTGTCAGCGGATACCGCCGTACCAGCTCGCGTTGCAGCGACACCGAGTCGATGTGCTCCTGCACGAGGAAGTGATGGTCACCCAGCTGCAGGTAGTCGTGCGTCTTCGGTACGGCGTCGAGGCCGTCGAGCTGCTCGAGGATGTCGCGCTCGTGGGCGATCCGCGCGACCGCGTCCCGCCCGGCCATGTCGAGACCCGCGTGCGGGCGACCCTCCTTGAGTACGACGCGGTCGCCGGTCTCGTTGTGGTGGCCGAGGTACACGCCGCCGCCGTTGGAGAACTGGATGACGCCGTCGATCGTGTACGCGAGGTCGTTGGTGGTGACGGCGTTGCGCGCGTCGAGGTGCGGCTTCAGGAAGTCCGGGAGCTCGACCCAGGGCGGCAGGACGAAGGTCGGGCCGCGGTGGTCCGGGACGAGATTGCCCTGCGCGTCTTCGATCGCCAGGACGCGTTCTCCGGTCGGGGAGAGGCAGTACCTGCTGACGAAGGCGCCGTACCGCACGAACAGCGGACCCTCGGCGTAGCGCAGATCGCTCAGGATATAAGGGCCTTCGACGCCGTGGAGGACTTCGTCGAGCTCCTTGAGCACGAGCTCGAGCTGCGTGTCGTCGGTCGGGTAGATCGTCACCAGCTTGCCGCTCGACCCGCGGGGAGCGGCCTTCGAGTTCGTCATCACCAGGACGGCCTCGTTGCGCAGGAACTTGAACGCGATGCCGCGCGGGACGCAGTACTCCCACACGGCCTCGAGCGTCCGCTCGACGTCCTGAAGCCGGGCCGAGACGTGGATCTTCCAGCCCTGTGGGGGAAGCCGGAGACCGTCGGGCGCGTAGTGCATCCACTGCTCGCCCGGCGCGTGCTGCCACCCGGCCGGCACCGGTCGCTGCGTGATCGCGAAATCCGGATGCTGAGCACCGCGGTTGGTCGGCGTCTCGTAGAACCGCCGATCCGCAAGGCAGTAGAACTCGTAACTCTCGTGCATGGCTGTCCGACCCCCCTTTCGCGGTCCCGCCACATCTTGGGCGCCCCGGGAGGGGTCGGCGTAGTGCACGATGTCATCACTCTCGCGTGAAGAACACACACACTACGAGTGAGTAAGTAGACACTCTTCGTTACCGAACCGCGAATCCTGAGCGTGAATCGCCCCGCAATCACATGTCAATCCACGGCAACAACATCACAGTCCGTAACTTCGCCCGGTGTGCCTCGTGAGCCGCCGGCGTCCGCCGGAGGCGGAGTTCGTCAGCCGACCCAGGTCACGTCGAAGATCCGGATGAGTTCGTGTGCTTCGTCGACGTGGAAGGACACCAGGCCGAGGGACCCGAAGACGGATTGCCGAAAGGCCGGTCTGTCCGGGTCGAGAGGATGAGCGTCCCACGGCGAGCTGACGAGCTTGGTGACACGTTCGACCAGGGCGTCGAACGCTGGTGCAGGTAGTCCGTCAAGCTGAGCAAGTGCGGCTGCGTGGAACTCCACGCGGTAGGTCACGGTCGATCTGGCCAACCTGGAATGACCTGCTCGGCAGGTGTGAACTCCCCTGCCCTGTTCTCACGAACTGCCTGGAGTGCCTCGTCGAATCCGGGACTGGAGTATGCGACAGCGCGGAGGTACCACAGATGAAGCACATCTCGCAGGTGCTGAAAGCGCCAGATCTCGTGGGCCGCATCGAGAGCCTGGTGGTAGTCGTGGAGGAACTGCTCGTGCCACTTCTGCGGCAGGAGAGCAAGAATCTGCTCCGGGTCCTCCGCTGACCGGTCCACAGGCTGCGCCGCCATACCAGCAGAATACTCGGTCGCTGACCGGCGAGGTCGATATCCACAGGCCGCCCCACTGTGGCGCGGTTACACCGGGTAGGTGTGGACCTCGGTGGCTTTGAGGGTGGTGTGGAGGGGTTGGCCGGGGGTGAGGTGGAGGTCGGCTACTGCGGCTGGGGTGATGTCGGCGAGGAGGTCGGCGGGACCCGTGGGGGAGGCGTCCAGGCGGACTCGGACTGTGTGGGCGTGCTGTTCTATGCCGGTGACTACCGCGGGCCAGGTGTTGCGCGGGCTGCCGGACGGGGGCTCTACGTAGAGGCTGACGGCAGTGGGCGGGAAAGCGACGTGGACTGGGCCGGTGGCTGGCTCGGCGAGGGTGATCGTGCCGCCCTCGGGCAGTCTGACTGCGGTGCCTGAAGCGTCGCCGCGGTAGAGGTTCAGGCCTACCAGTTGAGCAACGTAGTCGGTGCGGGGGCGGCGGGCCACCTCGGTGGGTTTGCCTTCCTGGACTACTTGGCCGTTCTCGATGATGACCAGGCGGTCGGCCAGAACCATGGCGTCCAACGGGTCGTGGGTGACCAGCAGGGTGCGGCCTTCGAAGCGGTTGAGGTGCTGGCCCAGTTCGGCTCGGACGTGAAGCGTCGTACCGGCATCCAGTGCGGCCAGTGGTTCGTCGAGCAGCAGGAGTTCGGGGTCGGTGGCCAGCGCCCGGGCCAGGGCCACGCGTTGGGCTTGCCCGCCTGACAGAGCGCGGGGGCGAGTACGGGCGTAGTCCGACAAGCCGACCGTTTCGAGCCAGCGCGAGGCCTCCAGTCGTGCGGTCTGCTTCTCTACACCGCGGGCGCGAAGTCCGAACGCCACGTTCTCCAAGCAGCTCAGGTGGTTGAACAGCAGGTAGTCCTGGAACACCACGCCGATCGGCCGGCGGTCCGGCGTGCGAAACGTGCGTGGCGGCTCGTCCCACACCGTGTCGCCGAGGGCTATGCGTCCGCGGTCCAACGCGAGTAGTCCGGCGATGGCACGGAGCGCTGTGGTCTTGCCGGCACCGTTAGGCCCGAGAAGCGCGACAACCTCACCTGGCTCGACAGTCATGTCCAGTGCGAGCTCGAAGGAGCCACGGCTCACCTGCACATCGGCGTACAGAGTCAACGGAGCCCGCCGATCCAGCGTTCGCGGAGAGACGCCAGTACGACGACAGACACCAGTAGAAGCACCAGACTCAGTACGACGGCCACCTCGGGATCAGTCTCCAACGCCAAGTACACGGCCAGCGGCATGGTCGTCGTACGGCCCGGGAAGTTGCCCGCGAAGGTGATGGTGGCGCCGAACTCACCCAGTGCACGCGCCCAGCAGAGCACTGTGCCCGCAACAACACCAGGTGCGATCGAGGGCAGGGTCACGCGCCGGAAAGTCAGCCAGCGTCCGGCACCGAGTGTTGCGGCCGCCTCCTCGTACCGCGGGTCAGCAGCACGCAGTGCGCCCTCCACAGAGATCACCAGGAACGGCATAGCCACAAAGGCCTCTGCAACAACCACACCGGCAGTGGTGAACGGCAGTGAGACGCCAAACCATGTGTCGAGGTGCTGCCCGACCAGACCGCGCCGTCCGAGCACCAGCAACAACGCAACGCCACCAACCACCGGTGGAAGCACTAGAGGAACCGTCACGAACGCCCGGATCACACTCCGCCCCGGCAGCCCGCCGCGGGCGAGCAACCAGGCCAGAGGAACACCCAGTAGCAAGCACAAGGCAGTGGCAAGCGTCGCGCACACCAGCGACAGCCGCAGCGCCTGCCACACGTCGGCACTGAACAGGCGGCCCGGCAGCGTCGACCAAGGCGCCTTGATCAGCAGACCGACCAAGGGCACGAGCAGGAACGCCAGACCGAGCAGAGCAGGCAGCAGAAGAACTAGAGGCAACCGCCCGCTGGTGCTCCTGCCACGACGGCTCACGGCGCGTCGAAGCCCGCGGCGGTCAGGACCGCCTTGCCCTTGTCGGACAAGACGTAGTCGACGAACGCCTTGGCGCCGTCCGGGTTCGGGGCCTTGGTCAGCGTGGCGATCGGGTACTCGTTGACGGCCTTGCGCGACTCCGGGAACTCGATGCCGTCGACCTTGTCCTTGGCGGACAGTACGTCGGTCTTGTACACGAGCGCCGCGTCGACCTCACCGAGGCTGACCTTGGTGAGCGCCGCCTTCACGTCCTGCTCCAGGCTGTCCGGCTGCGCGGTGATGCCGGCCGCCGCGAACACCTTCGCGGCCGCCGCGCCGCACGGCACCTGCGCCGCGCAGATCGCGATCTTCTTGTTCTTGTCCGCGAAGTCCTTGATCCCGGTGATCTTGCCCGGGTTGCCCTTCGGTACGGCGATCTCCAACGTGTTCTTCGCGAAGTTCGTCGGCGTGCCCTTGTCCTTCACGTCGTCCATGTTCTTCGCCGCCGCGGACGCGAAGACGTCCGCCGGCGCGCCGGAGTTGATCTGCTGTGCGAGTGCAGAGCTGCCGGCGAAGTTGAAGGTCACCTTCACGCCCGGGTGGGCGGCCTCGAAGTCCTTGCCCAGCTGGGTGAACGTGCCGGTCAGCGAGGCGGCGGCGAAGACGTTCACCGTGCCCGACAACGCCGACGAGCTGTTCGACGGAGACGATGCCGCCGGGGTGTCGTCGCCACACCCGGCCACGGCGAGCGCGGCGACCGTGGCAAGGGCGGCGAACGCGGTACGGCGGAACATCAAGCCTCCGGGATCTCGACGACGACATGGGTGGACTTGATGGAGGCGACGGCCACCACCCCTGGCTCCAGGCCGAGCTCGTCGGCGGCCTCACGGCTCATCAGCGACACGACGCGGAACGGCCCGGCCTGCATCTCGACCTGGGCCATCACGCCGTCCTTGAGCACCCGGGTGACGATCCCCCGCATTCGGTTGCGCGCGGACGCCGCGGCGGTGTGACCCGGCTCCGGTGAGTCCGCCAGCTCCTGGGCGAACGCGGCGAGCACTTGCCCGTCGACGGCCATCCGGCCGTTCTCCTGCTTCGACCGCAGCCGGCCCTGATCGATCCAGCGACGCACCGTGTCGTCGCTGACCCCGAGGAGCGTGGCCGCCTCACTGATCCGCAAGTTCGGCACGGAAGACAGCCTACCGCCGCAGATGCGGATTGATGCCGGGTTTTCCACAGTCGCGAAGCGGTGACGGAAAGTAGTGGCGTTTCCTCGTAAGTTAGAGGACATGAGCACATCGGCGATGCGGGACTACTTGGACGGGCCGCACAAGGCGGCGCGGGACGTCGTGCGGGCAGGGCTGGCCGCGCACGCTGACTTGGGTGACCTGGCGGTCCGGCTGCCGCGCGACGAGTACCGGGACCGGATCCTCGACCTGCTGCTGCAGTCGGCCGCGGACGGGCTGCCCGCGCGGGGCTATCCGAAGGAGTACGGCGGCGAGGCGGACCTGGGCGGGTTCATCGCGGCGTTCGAGACGCTGGCGTTCGGCGACCTGTCACTGATGGTGAAGGCCGGTGTGCAGTTCGGCCTGTTCGCCGGCGCGATCCAGCACCTGGGGACCGAGAAGCATCACGAGCGGTATCTGGCGGATGCGATCAGCGGGCGGCTGCTCGGCTGCTTCGCGATGACCGAGACCGGTCACGGGTCGAACGTGCAGGCCCTCGGCACGACGGCGACGTACGACGAGGCGACGGGAGAGTTCGTCGTCCACACGCCGTCGGTCGCGGCGCGCAAGGACTACATCGGCAACGCGGCACGGCACGGGCGGATGGCCGCGGTGTTCGCGCAGCTGATCGTCGGCGGCGAGAGTCATGGTGTGCACTGCCTGCTGGTGCCGATCCGGGGCGCGGACGGTGCGGCGCTCCCGGGCGTGACGTTGTCGGACTGCGGGCCGAAGCTCGGGCTGAACGGGGTCGACAACGGGCGGATCGTCTTCGACCAGGTCCGGGTGCCGCGGGACGCGTTGCTCGACCGCTACGCCCAGGTCGATGCGGACGGCAACTACAGCAGCGCGATCGAGAACCCGGACCGCCGGTTCTTCACCATGCTCGGCACGCTGGTGCAGGGCCGGGTGTCAGTCGGCGGCGCGGCGATCAACGCGAGCAAGGTGGCGCTGACGATCGCGATCAGGTACGGCGCTCAGCGGCGCCAGTTCGGTGCTCCGGGAAGTAGCGAGGAGGCGCTCCTGCTCGACTACCGGATGCACCAGCGCAGGCTGCTGCCGTTGCTCGCGCGGACCTACGCACTGCACTTCGCGCAGGCCGAGTTGGTGGAAGAGTTCGCCCGGGTGTTCGACGACGACGAGGGCGAGCACGACCGGCGCGCGCTGGAGGCGCAGGCGGCCGGGACGAAGGCGCTCGGGACGTGGCACGCGACCGAGGCGATCCAGATGTGCCGCGAGGCCTGCGGCGGCGCGGGGTACCTGGCCGAGAACCGGCTGGCGGCGCTGAAGGCGGACACCGATGTGTTCACGACCTTCGAGGGCGACAACACGGTCCTGTTGCAGCTGGTGGCCAAGGGTCTGCTGACGGACTACCGCGAGTCGTTCGGCAAGCTCGATCCGTTGGGTACGGCGAGGTTCGTCGCGGCGCAGGCGGTGGAGATCGCGGTCGAGAAGGCCGCGCTGCGTCCGCTGATCGAACGGTTGCGGGACGTCGTACCGAATCGGAGTGACGCGGCGGATCCCGATGCCGGGCTCCGGGACGACGCGTACCACTCGGGGCTGCTGCGGTTCCGGGAGCAGCACATGCTGGCCGGGGTGGCGCGGCGGCTGAAGGGCGGGATCGACGCCGGGGACGATCCGTTCGACGTGTTCAACCGGTGTCAGGACCACGTGATCGCGGCCGGGCGGGCGCATGTGGACCGGATCGTCCTCGAGGCGTTCCAGACCGCGGTGCGGAACGCGCCGGAGGAGATCCGGCCGCGGCTGCAGGATGTGTACGACCTGCACGCGCTGGCGACGATCGAGGCGGAACGCGCTTGGTACCTCGAGCACGGGCGGCTGTCACCGGGGCGGTCGAAGGCGATCACCGCGCTCGTCAACGAGCTGTGCGCGGTCGTTCGTCCGGCCGCGCTGGAGCTCGTCGACGCTTTCGGAGTACCGGGCTCGGCAACGGAGGTGCCCATGGTTGTACCGTCACAGCATGAGTGAGTCGACCGAACCCGCGTCGGCTGCCGAGGCCGCCCGTGAACTCGCCCGGGTGCTGCTGGAGCAGGCTGACGCGCTGGACCTGCACGATCTGCGGGCCACCGGCGCGATCGAGAACGTCCGGGTCCAGGCCCGGGCGCTCGCGGACGCCGTGCACGAACGAGGCTGGGGTGACATCTTCCTCGGGATCGACTCGTACGACCCCGACGAGCTGGACGACCTGCCGCTGGGACCGGACGACTTCGACGACCCCGCGGACTACCGGGAGATCGTCGAGGGCGGGTCCCTGGACGACCTCGAGGAGCTGGAGCCGCTGCTGCCGGAGAACGGGGTCCGGCTCAGCTACCAGGCGCGGTACGACTACGTCGTGACGGACCCGGACGCCTTCGTGCAGTACGTGCGGAGCCGCGCGGACGAGGCGCAGAACGACGAGGTGATCGACGACATCGAGGACGCGCAGTCGGCGTTCGAGCTGCTCTGCTACCTCGACGGGCTGGGCTCGAAGGAGTACGAGTCGTTCGGACTGGTCCCCGGCGGCGGCGAGGAGTCCCACAAGATCGTCCAGTTCTCCCTGTGGGACCTGGACCCCACCCGGCGCGACGACACCTATCCGTACTAGGCCGGAAAAACCAGCCCGGAAAACCAGCGCCGAAACAGAACCGCCTCGCTGTACTGGTCCCCAGCAGCACCAGTACAGCGAGGCGGTTTTTCAGTAAGAAACGCCGACCGTGCCGGGTGTTGGTCGCCACCTCACTGGCGACCAACACCCCACCGACACGGCCGGCGCCCTGCTGTTGCCCCGAGAGGGCAGTGGCCCGAAGGAGGGCGGTCCCGCGTCTCATTCCGTGACCGGCAGGGGAGGTAAAGTCCGGTCGCGGACGGGAGTATTGCGGGATCCACCTGGACCTTGTGCCGGCGACCCGTCCGCCGCCGACAACTGAACGTTGTCACGCGGCCTGCCCTACCGGGAATCCTCCGGTTCAAACATTTGCATTGCCTTTGAAGTAAGCAACGCTCAGTGAAAATTCCCTCACTTTGCGTGTAGATGTTGCCTTCTGCAACAACTAACCACTCGTCAAGTTTTCCTGTGCTCATTGGCGAAGCTGGGTGAGAACGGCGAGCACACGGCGGTGGGTGTCCGGAGCCTCGTCGATGCGCAGCTTCTGGAAGATGCTCCGCATGTGACTCTCGACCGTCCGCTCGGCGAGCACCAGTTGCGCGGCGATCGCGCCGTTCGAGCGCCCCTCCGCCACCAGCGCCAGCACCTCGCGTTCCCGCGCGGACAACCCGGCCAGCGGATCGCCGGCCCGCGTCGGCGTCACGAGGGCGGCGACGATCGCCGGATCGAGCGCCGATCCGCCGTCCACGACCCGGCGCATCGCGTCCAGGAAGTCGCCGACGCGCAGCACCCGGTCCTTGAGCAGGTAGCCGAACCCGCCGGTACCGACGAGCCCGACGACGTTCCGGGTCTCGATGTGCTGCGACAGCATCAGGATCGGGCGGTCCGGCCGCTCCGCGCGCAGCGTCACGGCGGCCCGTGCACCGTCGTCCGTCATCGTCGGCGGCATCCGTACGTCGATGATCGTCAGGTCGGGATCCACCGCGCGCACCACGTCGATGAGTGCGTCCGCGGTCTCCGCCGTACCGGCGACGTCGTGACCGTTCTCGGTCAGCAGCCGGCTCAGACCCTCACGGAACAAGGCGGAGTCCTCGCCGATCACGATGCGCACGGGATCTCCACGGTGATCGAGGTCCCGGCCCCGGGTGGGCTGTCGACCGTGAACTCCCCGCCCACCGACGCGATCCGGTCCCGCAGTGACGTCAGCCCGAACCCCTCCCGGGCTCCGCCGACACCGTCGTCGCGCACCACGGCCCGCAGTACCTGATCGGTCACGCCGACCGAGATCGAGATCCGGGTCGCCCGGGCGTGCTTGAGCGCGTTCGCGATCGCCTCGCCGACCGTGAAGTAGACCGTCGTCGCCGCACTCTCGCCGACCTCCAGTTCGGGTACGACGAGATCGACCGGCAGCGTGCTGTCCGCGACCAGGTCCCGCAGCGCCACGGCAAGGCCGTCGTCGAGCCGACTCGGCCGCACCCCGTGCGCGATCCGCCGGAGCTCCGCGACGGTGTGCTCGAGCGTCTCCACGACCTCGTCGAGCTCCCGGTACGCCGGTACGCCGGGAGACAACTGGTACTGCACCGACCGCAGCCGCATCCCGATCGCGATCAGCCGCTGCTGGGCGCCGTCGTGCAGGTCCCGCTCCAGCCGCTGTCGTTCCGCGTTGACCTCGTCCATCAGGCGGGCCCGACTCGACCGCACCTCGGCCAGCGCTTCGCGGAGCTCCAGCCGCAACCGGCTGACCTCGATCGGCAGCCGAGCCTCCACCGCGGCTTCGCGGGCCCGCCGGACCCGGCGTGCCGACGTCGTACCGAGGACCAGCGCGCCGACCACGGAGTCGCCGGTCTGCAACGGGATCGCGTCGTCGGGTACGGCGAGTTCCGCTCCGGGGCGACGCAGGAGCACCCGCAGCCCGGAGTCGTCGAGCGCGGAGCGCAGGACGGACTCGATCTCCTCCGGCTCGGCCTCCCCGTCACGGACCCGCCGCACGAAGGCGCGGATCCGGGCCAGCGCGACGGTCCGGTCCGGGTCGACCAGCCTGCCGATTGCCCGGTGGATCCAGTGGTACAGTGGAAGCAGGACGAGCGCGGTGACGAAGGCAGCGGTCGTGATGCCGACCCGGTCGGGGAAGTATCCGCCGACCACGAGGACCACGACCGCGAACACGCTCGCCGAGATCAGCGTGGTGACGAGCCAGCTGACGGTCGCACCGAGCAGCCGGTCGATGTCGAACAGGTCGTGCCGCAGGATCGCGACGGTGATCGCGCCCGGGACGAGGAACAGCATGGCGACCAGGAACCAGGTGTAGGCCAACGTCCCGGGGACGCCGAGTGCGCTCGCCAGCCAGCTCGCGGCGAGCAGGATCGGCACCGCGACGGCCGCGGCCATCAGCCAGCGCAGCCGTTGCCGAGTCAGCTCATCGCCCCGCCGGTACCGCACCACCAGGCTGGAGGCGGCCGCGAGCAACGTGGCGAGAAACGCTCCGAAGGCAACGACGATCAGCGCCACGCGCGACGGCGTCGGGCTGGTCCGCGCTGCCCCTTCCCGGGACACGACGAGAGTCACCAGCGCCGCCGCGACCGGCGTCGCCGCCCAGACCCACCGCCAGAGCCGACCTGGCAGCAGGCCGTCCGGGAACAGCAGGACCAACGTGACGAACCCGAGGAAGATCCACGGCCAGGTGCCGTCCGCGATCGCGTCCAGAGCGGATGCCGACGGCCACGGCCGAGAGGTTCGCGCCGTCGCGCCCCAGTCCTCGACGGTGAAGACCAGCGCCGGCATCGTCGCGGTCAGCGCCAGTGCCGGCCCGATCGGACTGGTCGGAACGCGAACGACAACCAACCAGCTGAGGAGCAGCGCCGGCAACAGCAGGACAGTGGTGACGGGCCAGTCTGCCGGGGACCCGACCGCCGCCGGGCCGTACGCGAGCACCGCGCGTACGGCGGCGGCCGCGATGAACACCACCGTCGCGGCAACGACTAGACGCCGAGGCCGGAGCACAACCACATGATGACCGCGGACAGCCGCTCGCGCACCCGTGCCAGCACTTAGTGGCCGGCCACGACCCAAGTCCGGCGACAGCACCGATGCCGAAGGCGGTGCGGCGAAGCGATCGTGAGGGGATCAGCTACTCGAGGAGGGGATTCCCGTGATCGCCATCGCCACCGTCCTGTTCGCCTTTCCGCTCGGTTTCTTCCTGCGGAACCGCCTGTCCGCCTACGTCGCGTACGTCGCGATCTTCGGCTACTGCTTCACGTTCCAGTTGGTGTACCTGATGCGCAGCTGGGTCGGCGACCACTCGCAGGCGTTCCCGGCGGACCCGAACGCCTGGCCGTTCGGGTACCTCTTCGTGACCGCCGGCATCTACATCGTCGGCAACCTGCTGGTCGCGCTCGGGCACCGCGTCGGCAGCAAGCGCCGTAACCGGGCCGTCGACCTCGACCCGGTCAAGTGAGAATCCGTCTGGCGCTCCCGGAGGGAGGAGCGTCAGGCGAGTTCCAGCGACGGGCGGGCCGGGACGTCGCCGTACGTCGTGGTGCGCTGGCGGGCCGGGCGGCCGGCGGCGGTGGCCATCGCGGTGAGTTCGGCGATCGACTTGCGGCTGCCGTGCTTGGAGCCGGCCATCCGGCTGATGGTCTCCTCCATCAGCGTGCCGCCGATGTCGTTGACGCCGCCGTTCAGGACCGCGACGCAGCCGTCCACGCCGAGCTTCACCCACGAGCACTGGATGTTGTCGATCCGGCCGTGCAGCATGATCCGCGCCATCGCGTGCACCGCCCGGTTCTCGTCGTACGTCGGACCCGGCCGAGCGACGCCGGCGAGGTAGATCGGCGAGTTCTGGTGGATGAACGGCAGCAGCACGAACTCGGTGAAGCCGCCGGTCTCGTCCTGTACGGCGGCGATCGTGCGCAGGTGCTGGACCCAGTGGTGCGGCGCGTCGACGTGGCCGTACATCATCGTCGACGACGACGGGAGCCCGACCTTGTGGGCCGTCGAGATGACCTCGATCCACGAAGCCGTCGGAAGCTTCCCCTTGGTGAGGATCCAGCGGACGTCGTCGTCGAGGATCTCGGCCGCGGTGCCGGGGATGCTGTCCAGCCCGGCCTCCTTCACCGAGATCAGGAACTCCTCGATCGACAGGCCGGTGCGCACCGAGCCGTTGACGATCTCCATCGGCGAGTACGCGTGGACGTGCATCTCCGGGACCCGGTCCTTGACCGCGCGGACCAGGTCGGCGTACGCCGTACCGGGCAGGTCGGGGTGGATGCCGCCCTGCATGCAGACCTCTGTCGCGCCGATCACCCACGCCTCCTCGGCGCGCTGGCCGACCTCGTCCATCGACAAGGAGTAGGCGTCGGCGTCGGTGCGGCGCTGGGCGAACGCGCAGAACCGGCAGCCGGTGTAGCAGACGTTGGTGAAGTTGATGTTCCGGTTCACGACGTACGTCACGTCGTCACCGACTGTTGCCTTCCGCAAGTTGTCCGCGATCCGCGCGAGCTCGTCCAGCGCGGGACCGGTGACGGTCATCAACGTCAACGCCTGAGCGTCGGAAAGCCCGGCGGGATCGCGCTCGGCGGCGGCGAGAGCCGCCTTCACCTCGGCGTCAATCCGCTCCGGTGCGCCGGCCGCGATCGAGGCTTCGGCCGCGCGCCGTGCCGCGACGTCCTCTCGCAGGACGTCCCAGTCGCCGTACGCCGCGTCGAAGTCGGAGCGGGTCTCGGTACGACGCCCTTCGGTGTCGATCGCGGTGTGCAGGTCGGTGCGGCCGACGCTGTCCCAGCCGCCGTCCGGCTCCTGCCACGGGAGGCCGACGGGCTTCGCGGCCTCGTTGGCCAGACCGGTGGCGGGGTCGACGAGCGCCTCGACGTGCGAGATCAGCCGCGGATCGAGCCACGGCTCCCGCAGGTACTCCGGGTGCGCGGTGAGCCGCTCGCGCAACTCGAATCCGGCGTCGGCGGTCACCTTCGCGAGGTCGTCGATCTGCGGCCACGGGCGTTCGGGGTTCACGTGGTCCGGGGTGAGCGGCGAGACCCCGCCGAAGTCGTCCACCCCCGCGTCGAGCAGCGCACGGCACTCGGCGAGATCGACCAGGTTCGGCGGCGCCTGGACCCGGACCCGCGGCCCGAGCACGATCCGCGTCACGGCGATCGCGGCCAGCCACTCGTCCAGCGGTACGTCGGCGTCGTTGCGCATCGCGGTGTCCGGCTTCACCCGGAAACCCTGGATGATGACTTCCTGGATGCCGTTGTACTGCCGGGCGATTTTCCGCAACGCGAAGATCGAGTCGGAACGTTCCGGCAGCGTTTCCCCGATGCCGATCAGCAGCCCGGTCGTGAACGGCACGTTCGACCGCCCGGCGTCCTCGAGCACCCGGAGCCGGACCGCCGGGTCCTTGTCCGGCGACCCGAAGTGCGGCTGACCCTTCTCCTCGAACAGCCGCCGCGACGTGGTCTCGAGCATCATCCCCATGCTCGGTGCGACCGGCTTCAGCCGCTGCAGGTCCTGCCACGACATCACGCCGGGGTTCAGGTGCGGCAGCAGACCGGTCTCCTCGAGCACCCGGATCGCCATCGCCCGGACGTAGTCCAGGGTGCTGTCGTACCCGGCCTCGTCGAGCCACTGCCGCGCTGCGTCCCACCGCTCCTCGGGCGCATCGCCCAGCGTGAACAGCGCCTCCTTGCAACCCAGCGCCGCTCCTTGCCGCGCGATCTCCAGCACCTCGTCGGGCGACAGGTACGGCGCGTGCACCCGGCCCGGCGTGGTCGCGAAGGTGCAGTAGTGGCAGCGGTCCCGGCACAACCGCGTCAGCGGGATGAAGACCTTCTTCGAGTACGTGATGATCCCCGACCGGCCGGCGTCGGCCAGCCCTTGGTCGCGAACCCTCGCCGCGGTGGTCATCAGTGCGGTCAGCGCGTCGCCGCTCGCGCCGAGCAGCACCTCCACCTCCGCCGGGTCGAGGGTCTTGCCGTCGTCCGCGCGCTTCAGGGCGCGCCGCATCGCTGTCGTCAGATCAGGGGCCACGAAATCCGAGCCTAAATCGCGGAAAACGCTGGATCCCGCGATTCCGGACAGCAAAATCAATCCGTACAGACGTCCTGATAGTTTGCTGTTCGTGCAGGTCAGGCGGGGTGTGGACGGGCGCCGGGTGCGCGGTGAGCAGCGCCGGAGCGAGTTGCTCGCGGCGACCCTGACCGTGATCGAACGCGACGGAGTCGCAGGTGTGAGCCATCGCGCGGTGGCTGCGGTGGCCGATGTCTCGGTCGCCTCGATCACCTACCACTTCCCGACGCTGGACGACCTTCTGGTCGCGGCCCTCCAGTCGGCCGCGGAGGACCTCGCCGTCGAGCTGCACGGCCGCGGGAGCGAGCTGGGCGCGCGACCGGCCGACGAGTTGGCGCGGCTGATCGAGCACAGCGTCGTACGGCGACGTGGCCGGACGCTGGCGCTCTACGAGTTGTACCTGTACGCGGCTCGGCGGCCGGACCTGCGGGAGACGGCCGGTGCATGGTTGGAGCCGCTGACCGAGATCGCCAGGGCGTTCACCGCGGATCCCCAGAAGGCGAGGCTGTTGGTAGCCGCCCTGGACGGCCTCCTGATGCAGGCGCTGATCGGTGCCCGCGACCTCGACCAGTCCGACGTCGCCGCGTTATTGGAGGTGCTGAGGTAGACCGCGCCGAGTAGTGTCGCGAAGGAACTCGCCAACAGGGAGGTCCTCGGTGTCAGAGCCCCCAGTGCAGCCACTGTTCGCATCCGCAGCGCGCGCCGTCCGGAAACTGCAGGACCTCGGCGATCCGCTGCCCGCCGAGGCGGTCACTCAGCTGTCCAAGCTGGAGAGCAGCACCCTGAGCGACGCGGAGCGCCGTACCCAGCTCGAGACCCTGCTGCGGCCGTTCGTCCTACTGGACGTGTCGATCGACGAGCAGGGGATCGCGTTGTGTGCTCCGGGCGCCGCGCCGCCGCGACTGGTGCAGCACGGCTGGCGCAGCTTCCTCCTGCGAGTGGCAAATCCGCACCGGATCGAAGCCAACCTGTCCGCGGGGAACAGCGGTGTGTACGGCGTGATCGACTACCTGAGCCACTCCGCGCGGATCGCGTTGCACGACACGCTGACCGTCGTTCCGCGAATCAAGGACGCATGGCTCGACGCGAAGATCGCCGTACCCACTGAGCTTTCCGGCTTCGAGGTCGAGTACAAGGTCATCAGCCTCTACGCCCGCGACGACGGCCTCCAGCGGGGCGGACTGTCGGTCTTCGCCGCGGACGAGCACAACCATCACAGCCTCAGCCGGTCACCGCTCGGTGTCGCGGGCTTCCGGACGAACTTCGAGTTGCGTGAGTACGCCGCTTCGTTCGACTTCGACTGTGCCCCGGCCCGAGAGATCCGCCTCGACATCCGGGAGCCAGACGGACGCAGCTGCATGGCCGCGATCACGGTGCAGGACGGGCAGGGACGCTCGTACCCGTCCAAGGCGATGCGACTGGCTCCGGACATGTTCTTCCACGAGCACGTGTATCGCGCGACCGGCGAGATGATCCGGCTGCCCGAGGGCCGGTACCAGGTCACCGCGATCCGCGGACCCGAGTACCGTCCGGTGCTGCTGGAGGCCGAGGTCGACGCGGGGACCGAGGCGATTGCGATCACCCTCGACCGCTGGGTCGATCCGGCGGGCCGCGGCTACTACTCGGGCGACCCGCACATCCACGCCGGCGGCTGCTCGCACTACAACGTCCCGAGCGAAGGCGTCACGCCCGAGACCATGATCCGGCATGTCCGCGGGGAAGGTCTGTGGCTGGGCAGTGTGCTCACCTGGGCGCCGTGCTACTACCACCAGAAACAGTTCTTCAGCGGTGAGTCGATCAGCCCACCGGCCGACCTGGAGGACCCGTTGATGCAGGCCGCTCAGGGCATGACCTGGACTCCGCAGCCGACGGACCGCGATGCCGAGAGCGCTTTGCGGTACGACGTCGAGGTGTCCGGGTTCCCCTCCAGCCACTCCGGCCACCTGATCCTGCTCGGGCTCACCGACCAGGACTACCCAGGGACGAGCCTGATCGAGGACTGGCCGTCATGGAACCTGCCCGTACTGCGCTGGGCGAAGGAGCAGAACGCACTGGTCGGGTACGCGCACTGCGGAGTCGGTCTCGGGGTCGGCACCGAGGAGTTGCCCAACTACATCGTGCCGTCCTTCCAAGGCATCGGCTCGAACGAGATCGTGGTCGACGTACCCCTCGGTGCCGCGGACTTCCAGTGCGGAGGCCAGTTCGCACCGGCGGCCGAGCTGAACATCTGGTATCACCTGCTCAGCGTCGGCTTCCGCACCCTGATGCTCGGCGAGACCGACTATCCCTGCATGTACGACGAGGGACCGGGCGTGGGGCGTACGTACGTGCGACTGGCCGAGCCGCCGTCGGGCCCGCAGGCGATCGAGGCGTGGATCACCGGTCTGCGGGAGAGTGCGTCGTACTTCGGTGACGGTCGGAGCCATGTCTTCGACCTCGCGGTTGACGGCGACGTCTCTCGTGAGCACCCGTTGGACACCCCCGGCCCGGTGCGGGTCAGCGCGACTGTGGCCGCATGGCTCCCCGAGGTCCCGCCGCCACCGCCGGCGGGGCGTCCCGTGTACAGCGCGCCGGTCGGCTGGCATCTCGAACGGGCCCGGATCGGTACGTCGCGGTCCGTGCTGGTGGAGGTCGTGCTGAACGGCGTCGTGGTGGCCTCGCAGGAAGTGGTTGCCGATGGCACCGAGCAGGAGGTCACGTTCGACGTACCGGTGGAAGCATCGTCCTGGCTCGCGCTGCGGATCCTGCGCAGTGTGCACACCCAGCCGATCTTCCTCGAGGTCGGCGGCCGGCCGATCCGGGCCTCCCGCCGCAGCGCCCAGTGGTTGCACGACTCTGTCGACCAGCTGTGGAAGGTGAAGTCGGGGTTCATCCGGGACGACGAGCGGGCTGCCGCGCGGCAGGCGTACGACGAGGCGCAGGCGATCTACCGGTCGCGGCGAGAAGAATGCGAGACCGACTGATGACGCACCAGGCACCTGCCATCGGCTGCTGCGGACCGGTCGACACCGATGCGCCGCTCGCGGTGACGATCAACCCGGAGGCGCGGGTGAACGTGGCCCGCAGCGGCGCGCCGATCGGGACGTTGACGCCAGGCGAGTGGCACACGCTCGCCGTGACGGTCGTCAACGACGGCTTCGTCACCGGGCCGTTGGCCGTCGAGGCCGAGCCGGTCACCGGGCTCCAGTTGGACCTGCCGGTGCACGAACTGACCGGTGAGCATCGTCAGGAGGCTGCGTTCCGGGTCCGGCTCGACGAGCCCACCGTTGTCGATGTGACGTTGACCTTCCGGGCGCTCGGCGCGCTCGGGGGTCTGGCCAATCACAGCACCGTCAGCCTGTTGCTGTCTGCCCGGTAGCGCCTGAGCTACCTGAGGTCGGGCGCTGAGGCCAGCGCCTGTTCCAGTCGCGGGCTGTTGGCTGAGTGCATGTTGAGGTTATCTGCCGGGGCGCTGCGGACCAGGTGGCAGCTGTTCGCCGGTGCGGTGGTGGCTGTTGCGCTCGGGGTCGGGCTGGTTCAGTCCGGGTTGCAGATGCTGGCCGCGACCGACAGGCTGGTGTTGTCCGCTGGACTGTCGGCGTACGAGCGGGCCAAGATCCGCGAGGGGTACGTCGGGGCCGCGACATTGCTCGGAATGTCAGTAATGCTGGCTGTTTTCCTGAGCGTGTTCATCGTCAGCACGACGTTCGGCTTCATGACTGTGCAACGGCGGCGCGAGTTCGGGCTGCTTCGGCTGGTCGGAGCGCAGCGGGGTTACCTGTGCTTGATGGTCGTGACGGAGGCCGGTCTGCTCGGGGTGGCCGGCAGTGTGGTCGGGCTGCCGTTGGGGGTGCTGGCGACCTGGGCGCAGTCGTGGTTGCTCGTTCGGTTGGGAATGCTGCCGGAGTGGTTCGACGCGCCGTGGGACCAGGGCGCGGTGTGGGCGGCGATGATCGTCGGCGTGAGTACGGCGTTGGCCGGCGTACTCGCTGCTGCCTGGCGGGCGTCACGGGTCAATGCGCTCGAGGCGATCGTCGAGGGACAGGCAGCGCGGCGGGTGATGACGGGATGGCGGTGGTTCTGGGGACTGTCGGCCGCGTTCGGCACGGTGCTGCTGGTGATCGTGGCACAGGCGGCGCGGGATCTCGTGGCCGGGTTGATGATCGGGCTGGTCGTGATGATCAGCGGGTCCGTGGCGTTGAGCCAGCTGAGCCCTGTCGTCGTACCACTGGTCGGCCGGCTGCTCGCGATCGTTGTCCGTGGCAACTTGATCGCGGACCTCGCGCGGGCCGGCGTGCTGCACGCGGTACGCCGGAGCGCGGCGACCGCGGCGCCGTTGATCGTGCTCGTCGGGCTGGTCATCGGGCTGTGGGGCACGTTCGGATCGCTGGCGAAGGCGGTCGGGGTCGAGCAGGAACAGTTGATCACGGCAGATGTCGTGGTCGATCACGTCGTTCGTCCGGGACCGGGGATCCTGGCGGCCTCGGCGCAGACCGCCGTACCGATCGCGGTGACGCGCGGACGGAAAACGCTGTACTCGGAGGCGATCGGGATCGATCCGGCCGCGTACCAGCAGACCCACAAGCTGCGGCCGCGGAAAGGTTCGCTGGATCGGCTGACCGGGCGGACGATCGCGATCGGGCCGGGGATGGCGGCCGAGGGTTACAGGCTCGGATCGACCCTCAAGGTTGCATTAGGCAACAGATCGATCGCCGTGATGGTGGTCGCGATCATGCCGGAGACGCTCGATGTGAGCGAGAACTTCTTCGTTCCGAGGAGTCTGCTCCCGGCTGGTGGCCGGACCGAGACGCTGGTGAAGCTGGCGCCTGGTGCGACGCTGGACGGTCAGTCGGTCGAGCAGTGGGCGGAGGCGCGTGGTGAGGCGCAGCAGCGCAGCAATTCGGGACTGTTCGCAGCGCTCCTGGGATTGGCCGGGATCTTCACCGCGGTCGCGGTTGTCAACGCGGTCGTGATGTCGACCGCAGACCGGCGGCAGGAGTTCCACCTGTCACGGTTGGCCGGTCTGACGCGGGCGCAGGTCGTGATGGTCGCGCTGGTGGAGTCCGGGACCGTTGTGGTGGTCGGCGTACTGCTGGGATCGTTGGTCGCCGCGGCCGCGCTCGCGGGCATCGCGGCGGGGCCTTACGGCCTGGCCGCGTTGGCGATTCCGTGGCGGCTCCTCGGACTGATCTTCGCGTCGGCGCTGGTGGTCGTCGGGGTCGCCGCGGCGCTCACTGCCGGTCGCGCCACGTCTCACCGGCTCGGCACATACCGAGCAGAATGACGTGATGGAACGGCCGGATCAGGTTGTAGTAGAACCTCCCGGCGGGCCGCAGGAACTGCACCAGCGTCACGACCTTGAACGTCGCCGGCCGCTCGTTGTCCGTGATGAACGCCAGCCACGCGTCGAGGTGGTTGTCGGAGACCTTCAGCAGCAGGTAATGGTCCTCCTCGCCGCGCACGACGGTGAAGAACGCGTTCTTCTCGCCCGGCGTGAAGCTCACCGTCTCGGGCCGCAGGCGCCGCGAGTCCGGTACGCCGGCGGTCTCGAGGCGAAGGACCGCGGCCACCGCCATCCGCACCGCGAACAATCCCTTGACCCACAACGGACTGTGCCCCAGCGCCCCCGCCACGAACTCGCGCAGCGTGACGTCGCCCCGGCCCGTCTTCACATCGATCTCGTCCACAACCGGCACCAGATCGTCGAGCTCGTGCAATGTGGTCGGCATGTGCGCTCCTCTAGTCGATCAGCTCTGGTCGATCAGCCTCTGGTCGATCAGCCGGAGAACCAGGTCGTAGATCTCCCGCACGTCCCGCTTGCCGATCGGCGGCACCACCTGCTCGGCGCCGATCAGAATCAGGTACAGCAACTGCGCGAACCGATCCGGGTCCACGTCCGCACCCAGGCCGCGGCACAGCTTCTTCAGGTACGCCGTTCGCGCCTTGTCCACCCGCTCCTGCGCTGCCCGCACCTCGCTGTCCTGCAAGGCCCAAGCGCGTACGGCGATCTCCAAGGCCGCGCTGTCCGGGTCGGCCAGCACCAACCGCAACAGATGCTGGAGCTTCACGTTCGCGTCACGACCGTCCTCAACGGCGTCGATCAGCCGGGTCGTGTTGCGCGCCTCGAAGTACTCCAGCAAGGCCGCCTTGTAGCCCGAAGCCCCGTTGAAGTGGTGGTAGTACGACCCCTTCGTCACCCCCAGGGCGCCGGTCAACCGCTCGATCGTCACCGCCGGCGCGCCTTCCGCCGCGAGCAACTCGAGCCCTGCGTCCAACCACTCCGTCCGACTGACCACGGCCAAACCATACCATACCGTTTGGTATGGTCGGCGGTCCGTAGACGCGAACGACCCGCCGGAGAGGGGGCCGGCGGGTCGGGATCGGGTGGGGCGAGTCTCATATCCGAATCGTGGAGGCTGCCTCTTGGGAAACAAATGTGCACATGCCGACGATTTCTTTCCCACTAAGGGATTAGCGGCCTCTCCACGCGTTGACTGAACGGCATTGGGGATAACCCCGGCTCGCCTGACCGCGCTCCTCGGACTCCGGTGTGCTGAACGTCTAGGGATCGGGTGGGGTGAGGGGTCAGGCGTCGGCGGCGGTGAGGGCTTCGGCTTCCGACTCGGAGTGGGCGGTGGGGACCCGGAGGTGAGCGAGGGGCCGCCAGCCGCTGGCGAGGACGCCGACCGCGAGGAGGACCGCGAAGGCGCCGACGTAGAAGGGGAGCTGGATGTTGAACTCTTCGCCGAGCTTGCCGGCCAGCCACGGTGCGACCGCGCCGCCGGAGAAGCGGACGAAGGAGTACGCCGCGGACGCCGTACCGCGTTCGACCGGAGCGGCTGCCATCACAGCCTCGGTGATCAGCGTGTTGTTGATGCCCAGGAACAGGCCGGCCACGATGACACCGGCCGCGAGCACCGGCTTGTGGTGCGCGTAGACACCCATCACCGCGAGGTCCGCGCCGAACAGCAGCAGCACGGTCATCGCCACCGGGAGGGTGCCGAACCGGCGCTGCAGTCGCGGCGCCACGAACACCGAGGTGAACGCGAGACAGATGCCCCAGCCGAAGAAGATCAGCCCGATCTGCCGCGCCGACATCGCCAGCGGGAACGGGGTGAACGCGAGCAGCGTGAAGAACCCGAAGTTGTACAGCAACGCGGTGACCGCCACGGTCGCGAGCGACCGGTGCCGTAGTGCCTTCAACGGCTCGAGGACCGACGTACGGCGTCCTGCCGGCGGCGATGCGGGCAGCAGGAACGCGGTGGCGGCGAGGGCGATCGTCATCAGGACGGCGACGCCGAAGAACGGGCCGCGCCAGGAGATCGTGCCGAGTTCGCCGCCGACCAGCGGGCCGGCCGCGATCCCGACACCGAGGGCGGCCTCGTAGAGGATGATCGCCTCCGCGACCGAACCGGCGGCCGAGTTCACGATCGTGGCGAGCGCGGTCGCGATGAACAGTGCGTTCCCCAGGCCCCAACCGGCCCGGAAGGCGACGATCATGCCGATGCTGTTGGACAAACCGGCCAGCGCGCTGAAGACGACGATGACGGCCAGGCCGATGAGCAGGGTGCGCTTGGCGCCGATCCGGCTGGAGACCGCGCCGGTGATCAGCATCGCGACACCGATGACCGCCATGTAGCTGGTGAACAGCAGCGAGACCTGGGACGGGCTCGCGTGCAGTTGTTCGGCGATCGGCTTGAGGATCGGATCCACCAGGCCGATGCCCATGAACGCGATCACGCAGGCGAACGCGACCGCCCAGACGGACTTGGGTTGCTTCAGGAACGACGACGTGCTCACCGGGCTGTGTCCTCCACGGGTTCAAGGGTGAGGAGTTTGTGGACGATGGCGACGGCGGCCTCGAGGGTGGTGAGGTCGGTCGCCGGGAGCTGACTCAGGTGCGCGGCCAAGGCGGCGCCGGCCTGGTGGCGGGCGCTGTGCAGCTCGGCGAGGCCTGCGTCGGTGAGGCTGATCAGACTGGCGCGGGAGTCCGCGGGGTCCTGGACGCGGCGTACCGAACCCTGCTCCTCGAGGCGCTGGACCAGGTTGGACATGGTCGGCTGCGAACACCGGTCGGCCTTGGCCAGCTCGCTGATCCGGGCCTGCCCGAGCTCGTCCAGTCGCCCCAGCACGCGCATCGCGGCGTGCGGCAGCGTGTTCACGTTCCGCGTCGCCAGCCGCGCCAACCGCGTCGACGCGACGACCATGTCCACTCCGAGGCCGGTCAGATCAGTTGCCATCACACCCACCAATATACATAGCAAAGCTATGCATGTTGCCCGAAAGTGAAGCAGATCACCGAGCCTGTAACGGCAGGGGCGGCATCGACGATGTGCACATTGCTGCCCGGCTCGGCCGCCTGATCGGTGGGCTCGGCGCAGTTCAACGCGCGCTCGAACTCTTCGACGCGCTTCCAGAGGAGAACCTGTATGAAACTGCAGCGCTTTGCGCTTGCACTGGCCGGAGCCGGGCTGATCGCCGCGGCCGCCAGTTCCGTCCCGGCCGTCGCCGCCGGGCAGACCGACCCGAAGCACCCGTTTGCCAAGAACGTCACGCCGAACACGATCAAGTCTGCCGCCGCCGACGCGCCGTGTGTCAGCGACGTGATGGCGCCGGCCGCCGCGGGCACCGCGCAGGAGATCCTGAGCATGCCCGGGCGGCCCATCCAGTCCGCCTCGGACACGCCGTTCAAGTTCGTCGGCACCCGCGCGGACTCGACCTGGTACGGCGCCGTGAACTCCACCGGCACTCAGGTGTACTACTACGGTCTGCTGTTGCAGGGCGCGAACCTCTACCGGCACACGACGTACCTGCGTGACAGCGGCGCCTGGGTGCCGACCTTCAAGAAGGTCGGACCGGGCTGGACCAGCTTCAAGTCGATCGCGACGTCCAACTACAGCGTCGGTACCCCGCGGCACGCGTACCTGTACGGCCTGAACACCAACGGCAGTCTGTACCGGTACCAGATGGTCGGCACCGGCTTCCGGGGGCTCGGCCCGATCCCGGGCTTCCGTGGCTTCAAGACGATGACGGTGATCAGCGAGACCGCGACGTACGACACCCTGCTGATGACCACCAACGCCGGTGCGCTGTGGACTGCCCACATCCCGGTCGCGGCCGGGGCCAAGCCGGTGATGAAGCTGATCCGCTCCTCGGGCTGGTCGGCCTACGAGTCCCTGGTCGTCCAGGGCTGCGGTACCCGTGGCGGTTCGCTGATCGTGGCGGTCGACCACGACACGCAGTCCGGGTACCAGTACGCGATGAGCAAGGCGAACGGGGCCGCGACCGCGATCACGTCGTACGGCAAGATCCCCGAGGTGTACGGCGGTGTGAGCCACGTATCGGTCACCACGCACTACGACCAGCTGGTCGGCGAGTAACAGCCGTCAGTTGTTCGACGAAGCCCAGGACGCCACGGTGTCCTGGGCTTCGTCGCGTCTAGGCGTGGTCGAGGGTGAACACGAGACCGTCCGCAACGAAAGTGACCGACGTGTCGTCGCCGACGAGGTTCCGTACGTCGCCATCGGTGAGGACGACCTGTTCCTTGCCCGTGACCAGGTCGATGCTCCGCAGCCCGCCCCTGGGCCGTGTCCCGGCAGCCACCAAGCGGTCACCGACGACGGTGGAGACGTCGAGTTTGATCTCGGGCACCGAGCGGCTGGCCTCGCGGGTCCAGCGGACCTTGCCGGTCGCGAGGTCGTGGGCCACGAGACGCTGCGGGTCGCTCGTCTTGCTCTCCTTGGTGATGACTACGTCACCGGCGAGCTTGGAGTCGGCGGCCAGGTCGTAGACGAGAGCACTGCCCAGGTCCTGGCGCCAGCGTTCCTTCCCGGAGCGGTCGAGTCCGATCAGCCAGCTCTGGTTGAGTGCGTCGCCGCTCGGACCGCCGCCCTTCGGGTCCGCCTTCAACCGGCGGGCAACCACGACGGCGGTGTCACCCTGGGTCCCGACGACGTTGACGATCCAACCGGAGCTGTCCGGTCCGGCGTACGTCCAGGTCGACTCACCGGTCGTTGCCGATCGGGCGACAAGGGCGCCGGCCGCCGGATCCTTTGACTCGTTGAGGATCCTCCATCGATCGTCGACGTACATCTTCGGGTCCCAGCGGCTGAGCAGGACCTGATCGCCGAAGGTGTCCAGCGAGCTCACCCGATCGACGCCTCCGACCGGTTGCTCCCAGGCGACCTTCCCGGATGTGGAGTCGATGCGGGACAGCAGCACACTTCTTTCGCCGACCTCCTCGGCCGGCTCGTGGACGACGTACAGCTGACCGTCCTCGGAAACGTCGGAGGTGAAAGTCGCCCGGTACGTCGTGATCGGGTCCTTGCCGACCCACGTACACCACTCGAGCCTCCCGTCGGCGTCGGCGAAGGAGGCTGCCATCGGGCGGGAGGTCAACTGCAGCACCATCATCCGGCCGGGACGCTGCTGCCCGTGGACCTCGTCCCCGAAGTACTGGCGACCCCACTTGGCCTGACCCGTGTTCCGGTCGAGTACGACGACCGATCCCCGCAGAGCAGAGCCGAGCCATGCGGGTGGACCGGCCGCGAGGATCGGGTCGCCGTTGACGGATCCGATCGGCTGCACCGAGTCCTGGCTCCGGCCGTCGGCGCCGGCGACGAGGACGTGGGTCGCCGGCCGGAACCCGCCACCGGGTGTACGGGCCGAGGCCAGGACACCGCGGGCGGCGTTCGGGTTGGTCAGGTGGCTCTTGTCCACCGGGCCGAGGTCGACCTGGTCCGCCGGGTCGGCCTGGATCGACCGGAGGACCTTCGCCGGCGTCTCCGCCACCTGCGCGGCGCAGCGCGACTTCCAGCGGTTCCAGCCGTTGACCCCACCGAGCGAAGCTGTCGCCATCGCGACCACGATCGCGGCCAGGAGGGCGATCCGACGCCTCGACAAACTCATGGCGCATCGATACCACCACGGAGGGTCCCGCCCTGGCCGACCACCTTCCCGGCGGCCGTGCGGAACGCGCTGAGGGGGATCGGGCCGCGGTGCAGGATGTGGGGGATATCGGCCCAGGGGTAGAGGGGTTCGGTGGCGTTGAGGTTGCGGAGCCGTTGGAGGGCGCGCTCGGAGGGCGTGGACAGTGCGGCGGCCGCCTCGGGGGTGTAGGGGATGAAGTCCTCGGCCGGTTGCGGGCGGAGTTCGGGATCGTGGCGCTTCAGGAGGATGCAGGTGCGGGCCGGGTCGAGGAGGTCGGCGTCGAGGGTCCAGTAGTCGATCACGACCGGGCCGATCCGGCCGGACTCTTGCATGGCCTCGAAGATCGGGGCCGGGTGGACGGGGGAGAGGAACACGACGTCGGCCCAGCAGCAGTCGAGGGGGTAGACCGGGTTGTCCAGGGTCTCCAGGCGGGTGCCGTACTTCGCGAGCTCACGCGCGTAGAGGTCCGGGTAGCGCACCCGGAGCTGGTTGAGCGGCAGGACGTCGTCACCGCGGATGTCACCGGCGGCTTTGTAGAGAAGAGTCGTCATACACAAAAGCCTCCGAACACGAGAACCGTGCCGGAGGCTGCCTCTACATTCTACCGGCCCCAGGGTCAGCGTGTCCTGCTGCGAGGCGTCAAGCTGCACGGCTGCAAAGTTGCAGTGTTTAATAGTTTGCAGTGGGTGCAAGTTTGTCCGTACCCTGGTCTGTGTGAGTCACGGAGAGGGTGGGTTGCGGGAGCGCAAGAAGCTGCAGACGCGGGCGGCGTTGGCTGATGCGGCGTTGCGGCTGGCGCTGGAGAAGGGGCCCGACCAGGTCACGGTCGAGGAGATCGCCGAGGCGGCCGACGTCTCGGTGCGGACCTTCTTCAACTACTTCCCGCACAAGGAGCACGCGATCCTCGCGCGCAACCCCGAGCACCTCGAGCGGGCCCTGGAGCGGATGCGGACGGCGCCGGCCGAGGAGTCGCCGCTGACCACGATGTGGCTCATCGTCAACGACGTACTGCGGGAGCTGGAGAGCGACGGTCAGCTGTCGCGCCGCGGTGAGCTGATCATGAGTTCCCCGAGCCTGCTGTACCAGCTGATGCTGTCGAGTCTCGACGACGAGCGGCAGCTGACCGCCGCCCTCGCCGAGCGAATGGGCGAACCGGCCGGATCGGTCCGTCCCGCCCTGATCGTCAGCACGGCCGGCGCCGCCTGCCGGGTCGTGATGGAGCTGCACAAGTCGGCTCCCGACCGGCCGATCCGCGACCTGCTCGACGAAGCCTTCCATTTACTTGCCCAAGGCATTGATGCCGCCTTCGGGCCGAACCACCAGAAGAGAGGCACCTGATGACGACGACCTCGTCACCCACTCCGGAACCCGTGGGTGAGGTCACCGCCACCGAAACGGCGACACTCACGCCGCGGCAGACCATCCAGGCCATCTCCGGCCTGATGATGGGCATGTTCGTGGCGATCCTCGCCGGCACCGTGGTGAGCACCGCGCTGCCGCGGATCATTCACGACCTGGGGGCGAGTCAGTCGTCGTACACCTGGGTCGTCACCCTCGAGCTGCTGACGATGACGGCCACCGTGCCGCTGTGGGGCAAGCTCGCCGACCTCTACAACAACAAACTGCTGGTCCAGTTGTCGCTGGGCTTCTTCGTGATCGGCTCGCTGGTCGCCGGTTTCGCGCCGAACATCGAGGTGCTGCTGGGCAGCCGCGTCCTGCAGGGCCTCGGCGCCGGCGGTCTGACCGCGCTCGTGCAGATCGTGATGGCGGCCATCATCCCGCCGCGCGAGCTCGGCCGGTACTCCGGCATTTTCGGTGCGATCTTCGCGTCGGCGACCGTCGGCGGACCGCTGCTCGGCGGCTTCCTCGTCGACTCGCCGCTCGGCTGGCGCGCCTGCTTCCTGGTCGGCGTGCCGTTCGTGCTGGCGGCGATCGTCCTGCTGCAGCGCACGCTGAAGCTGCCGACCGTCCGTCGCGAGGTGAAGATCGACTGGTGGGGCGCGGTCCTGATCATGGGCGGCGTGAGCACCCTGCTGGTCTGGTCCTCGTTCGCCGGCAACAAGTTCGAGTGGGTCTCCGGCTGGAGCTTCGGACTGGTCGCGGTCGCCGTGGTCGCGCTGATCGCCGCGGTACTGGTCGAGCGTCGGCACCCCGAGCCGATCATTCCGATGGACCTGTTCCGCAACCGCACGGTGACGCTGTCCGTCATCGCCAGCGCACTGGTCGGTGTTGCGATGTTCGGTGGCTCGGTGTTCCTGGCGCAGTACTTCCAGATCGCGCAGGGCTACACGCCGACCAAGGCCGGCCTGATGAGCCTGCCGCTGATCCTCGGCATGATGGTCGCGTCCACGATCGCCGGTGGGCTGATCACGAAGTACGGCCGCTGGAAGATCTACCTGGTCGTCGGCAGCGTCCTGCTGCCGATCGGGCTGGCGCTGTTCGGCACGATCGACGCGCACACCTCGAAGTACATGCTGTGGAGCTTCATGATCGTCCTCGGCGTCGGCATCGGCCTGGTCATGCAGAACCTGGTCCTCGCCGCGCAGAACGACGTACCGGCCCGGGAGCTGGGGGCGGCGACGTCCGCGGTCAGCTTCTTCCGGAGCATGGGCGGCACGATCGGCGTCAGTGTGCTGGGCGCGATCCTGGCGAACAACGTCGCCGAGACGCTGAACCCGGGCGGCGCGTCGTCCGGCAGCGGCAACGCGGTGCCGAACATCGCGGAGCTGTCTCCGGAGGTACGCACGATCGTCGAGAACGCGTACGGCGCGGCGACCGCGGACCTGTTCATGATGTCGGTCCCGTTCGCGGTCCTCGCCCTGGTCGCCGTCCTCTTCATCAAGGAGAAGGCCCTCCTCACCACCTCCGGCGCCGAACGCCGCGCCAACGAAGAGGGACCTGACAATTCAGCGCCCCACTAGCAACGTCCTTTACACGCTGACACCGCCATCGTGCAAACGACGTCGCCAGTGGGACGCTAGATGCATGATCGTCGCATTCAGTATCAGCCCGTCGGCCGGTGACGAGACCGGGGGCGTGAGCGAAGCGGTGGCCGAGGCCGTCCGCGTCGTCCGCGCCTCCGGTCTTCCCAACGAGACCAACGCGATGTTCACCAACATCGAGGGCGAGTGGGACGAGGTGATGGCGGTGGTGAAGCAGGCCGTGGATGCGGTTGCCGCGGCGTCGCCGCGGGTCAGCCTCGTGCTCAAGGCAGACATCCGGCCGGGGTACACCGGCCAGCTGACCGCGAAGGTCGAGCGCATCGAACAGGCGTTAGGCGAGTGAGTTCAGGGCGCCGATGACCTGGTCGTAGCGGTTCTCGCGTTCGGCGTGGCGGAGGAAGCGGACGCGGTCGACGAGGATCTCGTCGGCATCCGGCTGTTGCTGCAGCAGGCTGATGGTCTCGTCGGCGTACTCGTCCAGCGGCATCGCCCCCGCGCCGTCGTCCCCGTCCATCAGGTCGGTCCGGACCTTGGGCGGGACGACCTCGATCACCTGGATCCCGGTGTCCGCCAACTGGATCCGCAGGCTCTGCGTGTAGCTGTGGATCGCGGCCTTCGTGGCGCTGTACGTCGGCGTGATCGTCAGCGGCACCGAGGCGAGGCCGGACGAGACCGTCAGGATCACCGGGTCGGTCTGCTTCAGCAGGTACGGCGTGAAGGTGGCGATGGTGCGGATCGTGCCGAGCAGGTTGATGTCGATGGTCTGCTCGGCGGAGTCCAGGTGAGCGGGGTCGCGGAGATCCTCGACCTGCATGATGCCGGCCATCGTGATCAGCACGTTGACGTCGTGGGTGCCGGTCACCTGCTCGAACGCCGCAGTGATCGAGGCCGGGTCGGCGACGTCGAGGAGGATGCCTTCGATACCGTCCTCGGCGGCGATCATGTCGAGCAGGTCCTTGCGGCGGCCGCTGATGATCACGGTGTTGCCGAGGTCGCGGAACCGCCGGGCGAGCTCGAGGCCGATACCCGACGTACCGCCGGTCATGAAGATCGTGTTGCCTGTTGTTCTCATGGCTCCAGAGTGGAACCGGATGCTCCGGGCAACCAGGCTGCACTTAACCACTGCTCGGCAAGCAGTGGTTAACCGGCGCGACGCGTGGACACTGGAGTCATGGAGTACGCCGACCTGTCCGACTTCCTGCGCAAACGCCGTGAGGCCCTGCAACCCGAGGACGTCGGGATGCCCCGCGGCCGCCGACGCCGTACGCCGGGACTGCGCCGTGAGGAGGTGGCTGCGCTCGCGTCGATGTCGGCCGACTACTACAGCCGGCTCGAGGGTGGACGCGGCCCGCAACCATCGGTCGAGATGCTCGGTGCGATCGCCCGCGCACTCCGGCTGACGCTCGAGGAGCGCGACCACCTGTTCCTGCTGGCCGGTCACGGTACGCCGCCGCGCACGACGCGGGCCTGCCACGTCGACCCCGGCATGCTGCGCATCCTGGACCGGCTGCAGGACACTCCCGCGATGCTGCTCAACCGGTGCGGCGAGGTGCTCGCGCAGACGCCGGCGCACGTCGCGTTCGCCGGCGAGCTGACCAACTTCGAGGGGATGGAACGCAGCGAGGTCTACCGCTGGTTCGCGCATCCGGAGGAGCGGGCGCTCTACCAGGAGCCGGAGCTGTCGACGCACAGCCGGCTGCTCGTCTCGATGCTGCGCACGGCCGCGACCGTCGACGGCCCGAAGTCGTACGCCGCCTCGATCGTGCGGGCACTGCAGAAGCTGAGCCCTGAGTTCGCCGAGGTCTGGGACGCGCACGAGGTGGTGGTCGCGCACAGCCGGACCAAGAGGTACCGGCATCCGGTGGTCGGCGAGCTGGAGCTGTACTGCGAGCTGATCGACAACCGCGATCAGCAGCAGACCCTGATCGTCTTCACCGCGGAGCCGGGCAGTGAGAGTGCGGAGAAGTTGCGGTTGCTGAGCGTTCTGGGCAGCCAGGCGATGAACCCTGGACAGGGCTTTGATCGGGAGTTAATTTAAGCCCTGAAATTTACAGAGCGTTCTTACGGAAAGGTCCGCCCCCATGCTTTCCGATCGATTCCGCCTGCCCGCATTCCTGCTAGCCGTTGCCCTTCTGCTCAGTTGCCTGACCAGCACGGCGACGGCCCAGGTCCAAGCCACCTTCAAGGTCCTTGCGTTCTACAGCGGAACCTGGGACGCCGCCCACATCGACTTCGAGAAAGAGGCGAACCAGCGCTTTCCGGAGTTCGGTGCGCAGAACGGGTTCACCTACACGGCCACGAACAACTGGGACCAGCTCAACAATCTGAGCGCCTCGCAGTACCAGGTGGTGATGTTCCTCGACGACTCGCCGCATACCGACGCGCAGCGCAACGGGTTCAAGAACTACATGGACAACGGCGGCGCATTCTTCGGCTTTCACGTCGCGGCGTACAACGACGCCAGTGGTGGCTGGCCGTGGTTCAACAACACGCTGCTCGGCACGGGGCGGTTCCAGTCCAACACCTGGGGTCCGACCGCGGTGACCCTGCGGACCGAGAACCGTTCGCACCCGGCCTTGGTGAATACCGGTGCGACGTTCCGGTCGTCGGTCAGCGAGTGGTACAGCTGGCAGAACGACCTGCGGAACAACCCCGACATCCAGATCCTGGCATCGATCGACAACTCCAGCTTCCCGGTCGGCACAGACCCGAACCAGACCTGGTACGGCGGCTACTACCCGCTCATCTGGACCAACAAGAACTACAAGATGATCTACGCGAACTTCGGCCACAACGCGATGAACTACGAGACCAACACACGGCTCTCGTCGACCTTCGACAGCCCGGCGCAGAACCAGTTCATGATGGACGCGCTGAAGTGGCTCGGCGGCGCCGGTACGACGCCGCCGGTCGACCAGCCGTCGCCGACGACGTGGTATTCGATCGCGAACAAGGCCAACGGGAAGTGCGTCGACGCCCGCGCGGCCGGGACCGCCAACGGGACCGTGATCGAGCAGTACAGCTGCAACGGCACGCAGGCGCAGCAGTTCCAGTTCCAGCCGACGTCCGGCGGGTTCACCCGGGTCAACAACCGGAACGACGCCACCAAGGTGATCGACGTGACCGGTGTGTCCGTCGCGGACAACGCCGGCCTCCAGTTGTGGACGTACAGCAACGGAAACAACCAGCAGTGGCAGGCCGTTTCCGAAGGCAGCGGCTACTTCCACTTCGTCAGCCGTCTCAGCAACAAATGCCTGACCGTCCCGAACGGCTCGATCGCTGACAGCACTCAACTTGTGCAACTCACCTGCAACGGCAGCGCAGCACAGTCTTTCAAGCTGACGGCAGGTTAGATTGCGGCGCATGAGAATCCTGCGTGTGGCCGCTTTGGCGGCAGGAGGTCTGTTGTTGATGGGTCAGGTCGTGCCCGCCCAGGCTCACGGCGGATCGTCGTACCGGTGGGAGCTGACGCCGACCGGTACGACGGCGCAGTTCCGTGGGCTCGCGGCGGTCAGTAAGGACGTCGCCTGGGTGGGCGGGACCGGAGGGACCGTGCTGCGGACCGCCGACGGCGGGAAGCACTGGGAGAACGTCAGTCCGGCCGGTGCGGAGGCGCTGCAGTTCCGCGATGTCGAGGCCTTCGACGCGCGGCGTGCGGTCGCGCTGACGATCGGGAACGGCGAGGACTCCCGGGTCTACCGAACTGCCGACGGCGGAAAAACCTGGTCGGAAACGTTCCGGAACACGGACGCGAACGCGTTCTACGACTGCATCGCCTTCAACGACGACAAGCACGGCCTGGCGCTCAGCGATCCGGTGGACGGAAAGTTCCGGATCGCGGCGACCTCCGACGGCGGAAAGTCCTGGAAAGTGCAGCCGACCGACGGAATGCCGGCCGCCCTCGCCGGCGAGTTCGCGTTCGCGGCGAGCGGCACCTGCCTGGTCGCCGGCCACGGTCGTACGGCGTGGTTCGCGACCGGTGGCGGCGATCGGCCGCGGGTGTTCCGGACCGTCGACGGCGGACGGCGCTGGACGGTCTCGGACTCTCCGATGGCTAGTGGTGAGGCGGCCGGGATCTTCAGCCTGGCGTTCCGGAACACGTTGTTCGGCGTCGCGGTCGGCGGTGACTTCCTCAAGCCGAACGAGGCCGTGAACGCCGCGTCGGTCACGGACGACGGTGGTCGCACGTGGAAGCTGGTGCCGGCCGACAAGGCGCCGAAGGGCTACCGGAGTGGGTCGCACTTCGTCCCGTGGTCGCCCACGACTGTCGTCGCGGTCGGTCCCTCCGGGAGTGATGTCAGCTTCGACGGCGGACGCAGTTGGAAGCAGTTCTACGACGGCAGTTTCGACAGCGTCGAATGTGCCGGCCACGGCATCCAAGCAGGGTGCTGGGCCTCCGGAGCCAAGGGCGCCGTCGGACGTCTCGTGCACTGACGTTCGAACCGGCGACACTCGCTCGTTGTGCGGAT
Organism: Kribbella sp. VKM Ac-2571; assembly: GCF_004362255.1. Classification (NCBI taxonomy): domain Bacteria; kingdom Bacillati; phylum Actinomycetota; class Actinomycetes; order Propionibacteriales; family Kribbellaceae; genus Kribbella; species Kribbella sp. VKM Ac-2571. Next base: position 74,541 of record NZ_SNWS01000006.1, on the reverse strand, counting down.
GTCGCCGGTTTTCCGGAAGATGAATGCATGCGTAAATTACTGACCATCCTCGTGGGGTGCCTGATGGTGGTTCCCACCGTTGCCGCGGCTCGGCCCGACGCGGGTCGTCCGGGACGGCCGCTGACCGTCATGTCGTACAACATCCACCACGGCGCGGGGATCGACGGCGTGCTCGATCTCGAGCGGATCGCCGTCCTGATCGAGCAGTCCGGGGCCGACGTGATCGGCCTGCAGGAAGTCGACCGGCACTGGGACGTACGGAGCAACTGGGTGGACCAGCCGGCCTGGTTCGCCCAGCGGCTGAAGATGCACTACGCGTACGCCGCGAACCTCGATCTGCCCCCGGTCAACCCGGGAGAGCCGCGCCGGCAGTACGGGACCGCCATCCTGTCCAGGTATCCGATCCAGGACTTCAGCAACACGCTGCTGCCGAAGTACCCGACCGGTGAACAGCGCGGCCTGGCGGTGGCGGACCTCACGGTCCGCGGCGCCGAACTGCGCTTCGCGAACACGCACCTGACCAGCAACAACAACGCCGAGCGGCTGGAGCAGGCGCAGAAGGTGGTCGAGTTGCTCAGCGGATCGCGGACGCCGACGCTGCTCGTCGGCGACCTGAACGCGACGCCGGAGAAGCCGGAGATCAAGACGCTGACCGCGGTGTACGACGACACCTGGACCGAGGTCGGTGTGGGTCCGGGTTACACGATCGAGGCGGACAACCCGACCAAGCGCATCGATTTCCAGCTGCACAGTGCGGGCCTGCGCCCGACGAAGGCCGCCGTACCGGTGACGCCGGCCTCGGACCACCTGCCTGTGGTCGCCTCGTTCGTCCTCAGCTGAATCACCGAACTCGCGAAAACGCCCCTCCGGCTCCGGCCGGAGGGGCGTTTTCGTGCGCCCACCTGCGGATTCGCCGAATCACAAGCTTGTAGTTTGTCAAGCCGACACACGGGTGAAACAAAGATACTCGTGTGAAAGGTGTTCCCATTGGGGCTGTGGGCAACTAGTGTCACGTATGTGGTCCAGGAGGACCAAAAGTTCGCGAACCCTGGGGAAGGGGTTCGTGACCGGCGGAAGGAACGATCCCGATGCGGACGCCCCACAGGGCCACGTCCGGCGGGCGGATCACGAGTGCTGGGAAGACCGGCAGAGCAGGCAAGGCCTTGCTCTCCGGGGTGCTCGCGATCTGCTTGGCCGGCGCGATGGCCGTGCCCACCCTTCCGGCAGAGGCTGCGAAGCCGAAGCCGCCGGTGATTCCGTCCAAGGCCGCGGTCGAGCGCGCCAAGCAGGCCGCCGCCTCGAAGGCCTCGCAGGTCGCCGCGATCGAGCGTCAGCTCGCCGCCGCCGGCGCACGGCTCGAGCAGCTCGGCGTCCAGTCCGGCATCGCCGACGAGGCCTACAACGGCGCCGTCTACCGCCTCCAGCAGGCCAAGGCCGAGGCAGCAGCCGCCGCGGCCCGGGCCGCCGAGGCGCAGAAGACGCTCACCGCCCAGCGGCAGCAGATCGGTCGCTTCGCTGCCGCGTCGTACCAAGGTGGTGGCGACGTGGCGAAGATCGCGCCGCTGTTCACCGCCGAAGGTCCGCAGCAGCTGCTCGACTCGGCCGGTGCGGTGCACTCGGTGTCGGCCGCGATGCAGGGTTCGTACCTGCGGTTCACGGCGACGCAGGTGATGACGAACCTGTTCAAGGTGCAGGCCGACCAGGCGGTCGTGAAGGTGAAGAAGGCGGCCGACGAGGCGGCCAAGGCGAAGAAGGCGGCCGAGGACGCGGAGGCCGCGCAGTCGGCCGCCGTGACCGCGATCGGCGTCCAGCGCAAGCAGTCGATCGCGCAGCTCGCCACCTTGCAGAACATCTCGGTGCGGGTGGCCGCCCAGCGGCAGCAGGGGCTCGAGGAGCTTGCGCGGCAGCGCGCCGCTGCGATCGCCGCGAAGAAGGCCGCCGAGCTGAAGCGCCGGATCGCCGCCCGGGAGGCCGCGGAGCGCCGCGCGGAGGCGGCCGAGCGGGCTCGCGAGGCAGCGGAGAAGGCTCGCGAGGAGAGGGAAGAGCGCGAGCAGAACAACGGCAAGAAGAACCCGCCGAAGCGGCACAAGCCGTCCACGCCGAGCCGCCACAATCACGACAACGGCAACGGCAACCACAGCTCGCGGAAGGGCGCGTCGGCGGCGATCGAGTTCGCGATGCGACAGCTCGGCGACATGTACCTGTGGGGCGCGACCGGCCCGAGCCGATGGGACTGCTCCGGGCTGACCCAGGGTGCCTGGGAGCAGGCCGGTGTGCAGCTGCCGCACTACAGCGTCGCGCAGTACGAGCAGATCCAGCACATCGACGAGGACGAGCTGCGGCCCGGCGACCTGATCTTCTGGTCGCTGGACCCGAACGACCCGGGCACCATCCACCACGTCGCGATGTACCTCGGCAACGGCCGGATGATCCACGCGCCGCGGACCGGCAAGCCGGTGCAGATCGACAGCGTCTATTACTGGGAGCCCCCGGACTTCTTCGGTCGTCCCTGATGCGTTTGTCCCCGGCAACGGTCTGTTGCCGGGGACATTGCTCTTCTAGGCCAGCCGGTGTCCGCCGTCGGCGTGCAGAACGGTGCCGGTGATGAAACCGTTGCGGAGCAGGGCGATGATCGCCGCGGCGATGTCCTCGGGACGGCCGATCCGGCCGACCGGAAGGCGGGCCGCCATCGCGGACAGCGTCTCGGGCGCCGCGTCGCCGGCGACGTCCTTCCAGATCGGGGTGTCGACCCAGCCCGGTGAGACCACGTTGACCCGCAGTGGCGCCAGTTCGACCGCGAGCGCCGCGGCCAGCGAGGCGAGTGCGCCGTTGAGTGCCGCGAGCAACGATGCCCGCGGTCCCGGCCGGTACGCCGCGATACCCGAGGTGAACACGATCGAGCCGCCGGGTTCGAGCATCGGTGCGCCGTGCTTGGCGAGCAGCAACGGGCCGATCAGCTTGGAGTCGACCGCGGAGCGTGCCGCCGCCACGTCGTACTCGGTGATCGGCTGGTAGGCGCCGCCGACGTCGGCGGCCGTGGTGACGATGTGGCTGACCTTGCCCGTGGTCGCGAAGAGACGTTCGATGTCCTGCTCACTTCCGAGGTCCATCGCGACGGTGCGTACGCCGAGTTCACGGCGTACTGCGTCGAGCTTGGCCGGGGTCCGGCCGGCGACGGTGACCTCGCTGCCTTGGGCAACGAGTTCGGCGGCGAGGGCGCGACCCATTCCCGAGCTGCCGCCGACGATCACGACGTGTTCCTGCAAGAGTTTCTCCTTCGGCGGTTGACGTTTCGAGCCAACCACCGGGTGCCTCAGTCCACCACGACTTGTTGCCTAATGACCGTTAGGCCGGGGCTAACGGTCATCGCCCGGAGCACCGGGTTGTGCGAGTCGGTGCGCCATACGGCGGCGTACTGTGCGACCAGCGGTCGGCCCGCGAGCGGTCGCCAGACGATGTCCGGTGTGGCGGCGCGGCGGGATCCGAGGCTGAACGCGGAGCGTCGTACGAGGAGTGCCGACCGGAGTTGTGAGTGGCTCATGCTGATGTCGCTCAGCCGTACGCCGGTACCGATCCGGCGGATCGTGTCCTCGTAGAATTCGGGCGCCGCGGCGCGGGGGATCCAGATGAGCTCGAGTCCGGTCAGGTCGTCGAGCGTGAGCTCCGGCTGAGCTGCGAGCGGGTGAGTCGCGGTCAGGAGTACGCCGAGCTCCTCGTCGGCGAGCTGTTCGGAGGTGATTGTCGGAGGCAACGTCAGCGGGGTGCGGACCAGGCCGAGGTCGATCTCGCCGGCGTCGAGCATCCGGAGCTGGTCGGTGGTGGTGCCTGCTTCGAGGGTGACCGTGCTGGTCGGGAAGCGTTCGGTGGCGAGCTGTTCGAGGGCGGCGGGGAGGTGGCCGGGGATCCCGTTCAGCAGGCCGAGGCGGAGCACCGGTTCGTCCAGGCCGGCGGCCCGGCGCGTGTCCTTCAGCGCCAGGCCGGCCGCCTGGAGGGTTTCCCGGGCGCGGGCGAGCAGGACCTGCCCGGCCGGGGTGAGCTCGACGCCGCGGCTGTGCCGGATCAGCAGGGCGGTGCCGATCTCGCGTTCGAGCTGCTTGATCTGCTGGCTGAGCGTCGGAGTGGAGATGTACAGGCGCTCGGCGGCCTTACCGAAATGCAGCTCCTCGGCGACACCTACGAAGTACCGCAGCTGCCGAAGCTCCACCTGGCAATTCTATTCAGAGCTATCCAGGGCTATTCAGACAGTCGCGACGAGGCGGCCGAGGCTGGTGCGGGCGTCGAGGGTCTCGTGGATGCGGGCAACCTCTGCGAGCGGGTAGGTGGCGTGGACGATCGGGCGGAGCTCGCCGGACTGCCAGCGGCGCGTGACCTCGGCGATGTCGGCGCGGGCCTCGTCGGGACGGGCCTGCTGCCAGCCGTAGAGGGAGACGCCGGTGACGTTTCGCAGCTGCAGGCCGAGCGCCGGGATCGTCGGCACCTCGGTTGTGATGGCGCCGTACGAGACCATCGTGCCGAGTGGCTTGACCAGGTCGAGGCCCTGCGTGAAGACGGTGCCGCCGACCGCGTCCAGGACCGTGTCGACACCGTCCGGGGCGATCGCGCGGACCTGGTCCGGCCAGTCGGCGGCGGTGAGGTCGACGGGTTCGGCGCCGAGCTCGCGGATGAAGTCGAGCCGGTGCGCGGAGGACGCCGTACCGATGATCGTCTTCGGGGCGTGGGAGCGGGCCAGCTGGACGGCGAGGTGGCCGATGGTGCCGGCGGCGGACTGGATCAGGACCGTGCCGCCGGCCGGGATCCGGCCGGACTCGAGCAGGCGGAGGGCGAGCGGGGCGGCCAGCGACATCATCGTGGCCTCGCCCGCGTCCGCGTCGTCCGGGATCGATGCGAGGAAGCCCGTGTCCGCCACGGTGTACTCGGCGAAGGCGTCCACGGTGAGGGCGGAGACGCGCTGGCCGACGGCGACGCCGGGCGGGGTGCCGGGACCGAGCTCGACGATCCGGCCGACGACGTCGCCGGTCAGGGTGCCGGGCAGCTCGCGGTCCCAGGGGGAGCCGCCGCGGCGGAGAACGGTGTCGATCGCGTTCGCGCCGATCGCCTCGGCCTGGATCAGGACCTGGCCGGCGGCCGGTTCGGGGACGGCGACCTCTTCGAGCTGGAGTACGTCGGGACCGCCGTGGCGGTGGAAGCGCACTGCGCGCATGGGGCTGCTCCATATTCGTGGGGTGTATAAATAATGGGAGATTCCCACGATAACTCCACGCGTCGGCGTTGCCAATAGAGTTGGTGCGGTGAAGAAGTCGCCGAACCACCGGCTGTCCGACCACGTGCTGTTCGCGCTGGGGCGGTCGAGTCAGCACGCCCAGCGGCTGGTCCGGCAGCACATGACCGACGGCGGCGTCCGGACGCAGCACTATCACGTGCTCGCGAGTCTGTCCGACGACGGCGAGGCGGTGCAGGCGACGCTCGCGGACCGGATCGGGTTCGACCGCAGCGATCTGGTCACGCTGCTGGACGAGCTCGAGGACCTGAAGTTCCTGGCGCGGCGGGTCGATCCCGCCGACCGGCGACGGAAGATCGTCGCGATCACCCCCGCGGGTGAGCGGCACCTCGACGCGATGGACGAGCTGATCCGCGCCGCGGAGGCGGAGCTGCTGGAGCCGCTGACCGCGGCGGAGCGCAAGACACTGCTGGTGCTGCTCCGCCGCGTATCAGGTGACTAGTGGCCTTCGGCCTTGAGGCGGGCGAAGGAGGCGGTGATCTCGGTCTCGGCCTCGGCGCGGCCGACCCAGGTGGCGCCCTCGACGGACTTGCCGGGCTCGAGGTCCTTGTAGACCTCGAAGAAGTGCTGGATCTCCAGCCGGTCGAACTCCGGCACGTGGTGGATGTCGCGCAGGTGCTCCTGCCGCGGGTCGCCGGCCGGGACGCACAGGACCTTGTCGTCCGGCCCCTTCTCGTCGGTCATCCGGAACATACCGATCGCGCGAGCGCGGATCAGGCAGCCGGGGAACGTCGGCTCCGGCAGCAGAACGAGCGCGTCCAGCGGGTCGCCGTCCTGGCCCAGGGTGTCCTCGATGAACCCGTAGTCGGACGGATACTGGGTCGCCGTGAACAGCGTCCGGTCCAGCCGCAGACGGTTCGTCTTGTGGTCCAGCTCGTACTTGTTGCGAGTGCCCTTGGGGATCTCGATGAAGACGTCGAACTCCATACGGCAGATACTGTCACGGTTCCGACCGACCGATTGACAGGAGCAGCCCGGTGGCCCGACCTGCCCGTGCGGCATTCGTCACGCTCCTCGCCACGGCTCTCTGCGCCGGCCTGGTGAGCAGCGCACGCGCCGTACCCGGTTCAGTGCAGACCGCTGACCGGGCCACACAGCAGGCGCCGCCCGTTCTGACACCGGCGACCACCGAGGGAGCCGCCCCGACCGCGGCCGGCGTCGGTACGGCGCTCGCAGCGATCCTCAAGGACCCGTCGCTCGGCCCGCACCACGGGATCTACGTGTACGACGCCTCACGCGGCAAGCCGGTGTTCTCGCTCGGCGCCGCGACGCCGTACACGCCTGCCTCCACCTTGAAGCTGCTCACCACCGTCTCCGCCCTTGCCACGCTCGGGCCGGACCACACGTTCGCCACCAAGGTCGTGAGCACCGGCAAGGGGTCGATCGTCCTGGTCGGCGGCGGCGACCCGCTGCTGACCGCCAAAGCGTCCGCGAGAGACGGCTTCCCGGCCCGGGCCACGCTCCGGGCTCTGGCCGCGAGTACGGCGAAGGCGCTCAAGGCGCAGGGCGTCGCCTCCGTGACCCTCGGGTACGACGCCTCGCTGTTCAGCGGCCCGGCTGTCAACGCGAACTGGGAAGCGAACTACATCCCTGAAGGCATCGCCGCCCCCACCTCCTCGCTCTGGGTCAACGAGGGTCGGGTGTCGCCGGGCATGGCCAAGCGCGCGACCTCTCCGGCACTGGCCGCTGCTACGTCGTTCCAGAGGCTCCTGACGCAGTACGGCGTCAAAGTGGGCGTTGCCAAGGCCGCTGTGGCACCTGCCGGTGCCACGTCGCTGGCGCAGGTCAAGTCGCCGACGCTCGGCCAGATCGTCGAGTACGTGAACCTGCACAGCGACAACGACGGCGCCGAGGTGCTCCTGCGGCATGTCGGGATCGCGACCGGCAACGGCGGCTCGTACGCCGGCGGCGTCAAGGGGCTCCGGGCCACACTGACCAAGCTCGGCCTGGACGTCAGCAAGGCCCGCATCTATGACGGCAGCGGTCTGACCCGCGCCAACAAGGTCCCGCTCGACCTGCTCGCCGGTGCGGTCCGCGTGGCAGTGTCGAAGGACCACCCGGAGCTGCGGCACCTGCTGAGCGGTCTGCCGGTGGCGGGCTTCAACGGGAGCCTCAGGGAGCGGTTCACCTCGGCCGGCACCGGCACGGGGACCGGGCTGGTGCGTGCGAAGACCGGAACGCTGACGAACGTCCACAGCCTGGCCGGCTATGCGCGGGACCGCTCCGGCACGCTGCTCGTGTTCGCCATCGCCAGTGACAGCGTGCCGGTCCCGAAGACGCTCGACGCCCGCGCTGCGCTGGACCGCGCGACCGCCGCCCTCGCCAGCTGCGGCTGCTGAATGTTGGGACATGGCACTAGGGTCGTTGTATGAGCACGGCTGAAGGTGGGACCACGACCGAGATGGTCGACTGGCAGCTGGCGACCGGTGTGGCGCGGAAGCTGCTGCGCCCGGGCCCGGCGGTCAGTCGCGCGGAGGCGGACCAGGTGGTCGCCGAGCTGCGTCAGTTCGCGGCCGAGTCCGAGGGACACGTGCGCGAGTTCACCGGGCTGAAGGCCACGTCGGCCACCGCGCCGGTGATGATCGTGGACCGGCCCGGCTGGGTCCAGGCGAACGCGGACGGCTTCCGGACCGTGCTGCAGCCGCTGGCGGAAAAGCTGCGCGAGAAGGCGGAGCGGACCAACGGCCTGTCCTCTGCGGTCGGCTCCCGGGTGACCGGCATCGAGGCGGGTGCGCTGCTGGCCTTCCTGTCGTCACGGGTGCTCGGTCAGTTCGACCCGTTCTTCCCGGCGCAGCCCGACCCGGACCGTCCCGGTCTGACCGGCCGTCTGCTGCTGGTGGCGCCGAACGTCGTGCAGGTGGAGTCCGAGCTGGGCGTCGTACCGCGAGACTTCCGGCTGTGGGTGTGCCTGCACGAGGAGACGCACCGGGTGCAGTTCACCGCGGTCCCGTGGCTGCGGGACCACCTGCGGTCGGAGATCGCCCTCTTCCTGGACCAGGCGGAGCTGGATGCTTCGGCGTACGCCGCGATGTTCCGGGAGGCCGTGCAGCGGCTGGGACGGTCACTGCGCGGTGAGTCCGAGCTGAGCCTGGTGGACCTGATGCAGTCGCCGGAGCAGCGTGCCGTGCTGGACCGCCTGACCGCGGTCATGTCGTTGCTGGAAGGCCATGCCGACTTTGTGATGGACGGGGTCGGGCCGTCGGTCATTCCGACGGTGGACACCATCCGCTCCAAGTTCTCGTCGCGGCGGGCGAGCGGCAACCCGGTAGACCAACTGCTGAAGCGGCTGCTCGGGCTGGACGCCAAGCTGCGGCAGTACAAGGACGGTGCCGCGTTCGTCCGCAGGGTGGTCGACCAGGTCGGTATGGAGGGCTTCAACCGGGTCTGGACCGGTCCGAACACGTTGCCGACCAAGAACGAGATCGCGAACCCCGATGCCTGGGTCGCCCGACTCCACGGCTGAGCGCCTGGTGGGGGAGCGGCGAGGAAAGCTGCACCCCGCCGTCGCTCGCGCACGGGAGGCGGTCCGCGCGACATTGGCCGAGCTGCCGCACGGCACGACCGTCCTGGTCGCCTGCTCCGGCGGAACCGACTCGCTCGCGCTGGCGGCCGCTACCGCCTTCGAGGCGCCGAAGCTCGGTCTCCGAGCCGGTGCGGTCGTTGTGGACCACGGTCTCCAGGCGGACTCGGCACACGTCGCGGAGACCGCTGCCGAGCAGTGCCGAACGCTTGGGCTGGACCCTGTCCAGGTCCGCGTGGTCGAGGTCGGTACAGACGGCGGTCCGGAGGGCGCTGCGCGCACAGCGCGGTACGACGCACTTCGCGACGCGGCCGATGAGCTGGGCGCAGACGTCGTACTGCTCGCTCACACCCGTGATGATCAGGCCGAGACTGTCCTACTGGGGCTGGGGCGTGGCTCTGGTGCGCGTTCGCTGGCTGGGATGGCTCCGGTCGTCGGACGGCTGCGCAGACCGTTCCTGGAGGTGCCGCGGGCCACTACGGCTGCTGCGTGCATCGCGTCCGGGTTGCGGCCGTGGCACGACCCGCACAACGAGGATCCGCAGTACACGCGGGTCCGCGTACGGCACGAGCTCCTGCCAGTGCTGGAGGAGGCACTCGGGCCTGGTGTCGTCGAGGCGCTGGCTCGTACGGCGGGACTTCTCCGAGCGGACGCGGACGCGCTCGATCAGCTCGCTGCGGACGTTGCGGAGACCACACTGAGCCGCACCGAGGGACAGGTCCGCAGCGACATCGGCGTACTGGTCGAGCAGCCTGCAGCGATCCGAACGCGGGTCCTGCGACAGGCAGCGCTGGAAGCCGGTTGCCGGGCCACCGACCTCACTGCCGGCCACGTCGCGTCGGTCGACGAGCTGGTGACCGACTGGCGCGGGCAGCGCTGGATCGATCTCCCGCAGGGCATCCGAGCGGTCCGCACCGGCGGATTCATCATCCTCGGCCCTGATGTGACAGGCTGAGTCGCGTGGATGCGGCGGACATCGAGAAGGACCTGAACAAGATCCATTACACCGAGGACGAGATCCTCGCGAAGCTGCGGGAGCTGGCAGCGCGGATCGAGGCCGACTACGAGGGCAAGGACCTGCTGCTGGTCGGCGTCCTGCGCGGCGCGGTGATGGTGATGGCCGACCTGGCCAGGTCGTTCAGCCGGCACGTGGAGATGGACTGGATGGCCATCTCGTCGTACGGCTCCGGGACCAAGTCGTCGGGCGTGGTGCGGATCCAGAAGGACCTGGACACCGACATCACCAACCGGCACGTGCTGATCGTCGAGGACATCATCGACACGGGCCTCACGCTGAGCTGGCTGGTCAGCAACCTGGAGTCACGCAAGCCCGCCTCGCTGGAGCTGTGCACGGCCTTCGTGAAGCCGGACGCCGCCAAGATGCAGGTGCCGGTGAAGTACGTCGGCCTGGAACTGCCGGACGAGTTCGTCGTCGGGTACGGGCTGGACTACGCCGAGAAGTACCGGAACCTGCGCTGCGTCGCCACACTGGCCCCGCACGTCTACTCCTGATCCGCGCTTCAGGGCAGACTTGGTGACGGCCTGTACAACGGGTCGTACTGTCCATTGGTGACCCTCGTGCTGTGTTGTCTTGTGCGACACGAGACACTTGGACTGGTATTACCGTCACAAGCCCGCCACACCCGGGCCTGCCGAGCTAGGAGGGACGGGGCCTAGGCCTCGATCATGGACGTGAAGCGCATCTTCCGCGGACCCCTGTTCTGGATCGTCGTCGCCTTTTTGGGCGTCCTGGTGATCGGGCAGCTCCTGACCGGCTCGACCGGGTACAAGACCGAGCCCACCGGACAGGTAGTCCAGCTGATCCAGCAGGCCAAGTCGTCGAGCGACAAGACGATCAAGACGGTGACGCTGATCGATCCGGATCAAGAGATCCGGGTCGAGAAGACCGACGGCACCAAACTCCGGGCGCACTGGGTGGACGGTCAGGCCGAGAACCTCGGCAACGACCTGCAGTCGCTGTTCACCGACGGCAAGATCGAGCGGTACGACGTCGAGAACCCGAAGCCGAGCTTCATCGGTCAGGTGTTCTCCACGCTGATCCCGTTCCTGCTGATCGCCGTGGTGTTCATCTTCTTGATGAACTCCATGCAGGGCGGCGGCTCCCGGGTGATGAGCTTCGCCAAGTCGAAGGCCAAACTGGTCACCAAGGACACCCCGAAGACCACGTTCGCCGACGTCGCCGGGGTCGACGAGGCGATCGAGGAGCTGCAGGAGATCAAGGAGTTCCTGCAGGAGCCGGGCAAGTTCCAGGCGGTCGGCGCCAAGATCCCGAAGGGCGTGCTGCTCTACGGCCAGCCCGGTACCGGCAAGACCCTGCTGGCCCGTGCGGTCGCGGGTGAGGCCGGGGTGCCGTTCTACTCGATCTCCGGTTCGGACTTCGTCGAGATGTTCGTCGGTGTCGGCGCCTCCCGGGTCCGGGACCTGTTCGAGCAGGCCAAGACGAACGCGCCGGCGATCGTGTTCATCGACGAGATCGACGCCGTCGGCCGGCACCGCGGCGCGGGCCTCGGCGGCGGTCACGACGAGCGCGAGCAGACGCTGAACCAGTTGCTGGTCGAGATGGACGGCTTCGACGTCCGCGGCGGCGTGATCCTGATCGCGGCCACCAACCGGCCCGACGTGCTCGACCCGGCCCTGCTGCGGCCCGGCCGCTTCGACCGGCAGATCGCCGTCGACGCGCCGGACATGCCCGGCCGGCAAAAGATCCTCAAGGTGCACGCGCGCGGCAAGCCGATGGCCCAGGACGTGGACCTCACGGCCGTTGCTCGCCGGACGCCGGGCATGACCGGTGCCGACCTGGCCAACGTGCTGAACGAGGCGGCCCTGCTGACCGCCCGGTCCAACCTGCAGATGATCGACAACAGCATGCTGGACGAGGCCATCGACCGGGTCATCGCCGGCCCGCAGCGCCGTACCCGGCTGATGTCGGACAAGGAGAAGGTGCTCACCGCGTACCACGAGGGTGGTCACGCCCTGGTCGCCGCGGCGCTGCCGCACTCCGACCCGGTGCAGAAGGTGACGATCCTCCCGCGTGGCCGTGCGCTCGGCTACACGATGGTGATGCCGGACGAGGACAAGTACTCGACCACCCGGTCCGAGATGCTCGACAAGCTGGCCTACATGCTCGGCGGCCGCGCTGCCGAGGAGATGGTCTTCCACGACCCGACCACCGGTGCCAGCAACGACATCGAGAAGGCGACGGCGCTGGCCCGCGCAATGGTCACGCAGTACGGCATGACCGAGCGGCTCGGGGCGATCAAGTTCGGCCAGGACAACGGCGAGCCGTTCCTGGGCCGCGACATCGGCAGCCAGCGGAACTACTCCGAGGAGATCGCGGCCGCGGTCGACGAGGAGGTCGGCAAGCTGATCCTGAACGCGCACCAGGAGGCCTTCGACATCCTGGTGGAGAACCGGGCGGTCCTGGACCACCTGGTCGAGGAGCTGCTCGAGAAGGAGACCCTGGACAAGCACCAGATCGCCCGGATCTTCGAGCCGGTCGTCATGAAGGAGCGCCGGCCGGCCTGGACCGGGTCGTCGACCCGGGTCCCGTCCGACCAGCCGCCGGTGATGCCGGTCGGCAGCCGCGCCGAGCAGAACGGGCAGAACGGGCAGAACGGTTCGCTGTCCGACGTCCTGCCGGGCGGTTCCGTCGGCCCGGACGAGGCGATCCGTCCGCCGGACTACGGCAGCGGCCCGACCCCGCCGAGCCACCAGTGAGCTGACAGCTCGACGAACGCCGCCACCCTGACCGGGGTGGCGGCGTTCTCGTTTGCGCGGGGTAGCGTGCGAAGTTCCGTTGGCAGGAGGAGAGCCGGGATGGCGTCACCGAATTTCGACCACGAGCGCGCCGAGCGGGCGGTGCGCGAGCTGCTGTACGCGATCGGCGAGGACCCGGAGCGCGAGGGGCTGCAGGACACCCCGGCCCGGGTGGCCCGCTCGTACGCCGAGATCACCGCCGGGCTCGGTCAGCAGGCCGAGGACGTGCTGACGACCACGTTCGCGCTCGAGCACGACGAGATGATCCTGGTGAAGGACATCGAGGTCTGGAGCCTGTGCGAGCACCATCTGGTGCCGTTCACGGGCGTCGCGCACGTCGGCTACATCCCGAGCCGCGACGGTCGGGTGACCGGGTTGTCGAAGCTCGCCCGGCTGGTCGACGTGTACTCGAAACGGCTGCAGGTCCAGGAACGGCTGACCACCCAGATCGCCGAGTCCCTGGTGGAGATCCTCCAGCCGCGCGGCGTGATCGTGGTGATCGAGTGCGAGCACCTCTGCATGACCATGCGCGGCGTCCGGAAACCGGGCGCCAAGACGATCACCTCCGCCGTCCGCGGCCAGCTCCGCAACCCGGTCACCCGCGCCGAGGCAATGAGCCTCATCGTTGGCTAGGGGTGGACCCCGTAGCCCGGGCGAGGCTGTGGTCGTTGAAGTTTGAGAGTCCGGCACTATGGACATTCTGTGGCTGAGCGTTTACTTTCCGTAGTGGTGCTTGGCCAACGGGGACCAGGTGCCGGTGTGAGGAGGACAGGATGTCGGGGCGTTTCCGGGTCGGCGCCGCTCTTGCCGGGGTCGTCGTCCTGACGGCCGGCGGGCTGGCCGCTGCGAACTGGGCCACCGCGGACACGCGGAACAAGACCGGACCTCAGACCGCGCACCAGAAGCAGGCCGCGAAGACGGGCGTGGACCCCCTGGTCGCCGAGACCTTGGATTCGCAGCTCGGCTCCGACTCGGGTGTCGTGGGCAGCTACTACGACGACTCCGGCGAGCTGATCGTCGCGGTCTCCGACCTGTCGACGGCCGCCCTCGTCCGCCGGATCGGCGCGGTCCCGCGGCTGGTCAAGTTCACTGCCAAGCAGCTGAACGCCGTACAGGGCGAACTGAACCGGCTGGCCGTCACGTCGAGCGCCGGCAAGGTGCGGTCGTGGTACGTCGACCCCGTGTCGGGGACCGTCGTGGTCTCGGTGCCGCGAGGCGCACACGACTCGATCACCGAGCGGTTCCTGTCCCGCGCGCTCGCGAACGGCGAGCGGGTCACCCTGCGCCAGGTGTCGGGGACGGTCCGGACGACCGCGGACGATTTCAGCCTGCGCGGCGGCGTACAGGTCACCAAGAACACCGGGTACGTGTGCTCGCTCGGCTTCAACGCCCGGACCCGCAAGGGCAACCGGATCTTCCTGACCGCGGGGCACTGCACGGCCGGCAAGCCGTCGTTCTCCCGTAACGGGTACATCCTCGGCAACACGTCGACCTCGAGCTTCCCCGGGCACGACTTCGGGTCGGTCGGCGTGATCGAGGGCTGGGACCAGCAGGGGTACGTCGAGGGCTGGGGCAACGGGAACGTCGCGGTCAAGGGGATCGCGGATGCCACCGTCGGCTCCACGCTCTGCAAGTCGGGCAAGAGCACCGGGTGGACCTGCGGACGGATCGTCGCCCGCAACGTGACGGTCAACTACGGGAACAACCGCGTGGTCCGCGGCCTGTTCCAGCACACCGCGTGCGTCGAGGCGGGTGACTCCGGCGGCGCCAGCATGACCGGGAACTACGCCCAGGGCATCACCAGCGGGGCCGCGCTGATCGACGGGCAGTGCCTGGAGAAGTACGGGCAGACCAACGAGTCGTACGCCCAACCCATCGCCCCGGCGCTCCAGTCGACCAAGTCCCGCCTGATCCTCGCGAACTGATCAATCACCCCTTCCCCGCTCACCGGAAATCGGCGGCGGGTTGTTGGGGTGGGGGCGGGGGCTACTACGGTGTGTGGGTGAGAACTGAGCCGTGGGGTCACGTGGACGGGTTGCCGGTGCTGGACCGGTGTCTCGTCATGGGTGTCGTGAACGTGACGCCGGACTCGTTCTCGGACGGCGGCGAATGGTTCGAGCCGAGCGCCGCGATCAAGCACGGCCGCGAACTGCTGGCCCAGGGTGCCGATCTGCTCGACGTGGGCGGTGAATCGACCCGCCCGCGGGCCGTGCGACCGTCCCAGGACGAGGAGATCCGCCGGGTGCTCCCGGTCGTCGAGGCCCTGGCCGCGGAAGGCGCGATCATCTCCGTCGACACCATGCGGTCCCGGGTCGCGGAACTCGTGCTCGACGCCGGCGCCACGATGATCAACGACGTGTCCGGTGGGCTCGCCGATCCGGACATGCTCCCGCTGATCGCCGAGCGCGGATCGCCGTACCTGTGCATGCACTGGCGCGGGCACTCGGTCGACATGCAGAACAAGGCGGAGTACGGCGACGTGGTGGCCGAGGTCATCGCCGAGCTGCGCGAACGCCTCGAGGCGATCAGCAAGGCCGGGATCGCGCTGAACCGGGTCGCCCTCGATCCCGGCCTCGGTTTCGCGAAGACCGCGGACCACAACTGGGAGATTCTGCGCCGGTTGCGGGAATTCGCCGTACTGGAAAGACCGTTACTGGTCGGTGCGTCCCGGAAGACGTTCCTCGGTAGGCTGCTCGCCGACGAGCAGACCGGTGAACCCAGACCGGCCGTACGACGAGACGACGCGAGCGTGGCCGTATCCGCCCTGGCCGCCGCCGCGGGTGCCTGGTGTGTCCGGGCGCACGCGGTGGCACCGAACGCGGACGCGGTCCGGGTGGCTGAGAGATGGGGAACTGTATGACGGACGGACCGCGGCAGGACGGTACTCCCAAGCGGCCGCCGAGCGCCCCGGTGCGGGACGTCGTACTGAATGCCAACACTGCCTTCTACAACGCGTTCGAGGCCGGTGACCTGGACCTGATGGCGGCGGTCTGGCTGCCGGAACCGGATCCGGTCTGCATCCATCCGGGGAACGCGGCGATCTACGGGTACGCCGAGATGATGCGGGCCTGGGCGATGATCTTCGCGAACACGCCGTACATCCAGTTCTTCCTCACCGACGTGCAGGTACGGGTGGATGAAGACGTGGCCTACGTCACGTGTACGGAGAATGTCCTGTCGTCGGGCGAGGGCGCCCCGGAAGACGGGTTCGCGGGCGGAAAAGCGCTCGCCACGAACGTTTTCCGCCGAACTTCTGGCGGCTGGCGGTTGTGGATCCACCATGCCTCACCGGTACTGTCGTCTGGGGGCCAACAGGAGGAGGCGGAATGAGTGGTCCCTTGCTTCCGCCTGACGTGATCGAGATCCGGGGCATCCGCGGTTTCGGGCGCCACGGGGTGTTCGACCACGAGCGGGCCGACGGGCAGGAGTTCGTCGTGGACGTCCGGCTGGAGCTGGACACCCGGGCCGCCGCGGCCTCCGACGACCTGGCCGACACCGTGAACTACGGGGTGGTGGCCGAGCAGGTGCACCAGGCGATCGAGACCGACCCGGTGGACCTGATCGAGACCCTCGCCCAGCGCATCGCCGATCTCTGTCTCGCCGACGAGCGGGTGACAGCGACGGCCGTGACCATCCACAAACCCTCGGCGCCGATCTCGGTGCCGTTCGACGACGTTGTCCTGACCGTGCAGCGCAGAGCCGGAGAATCCTCGTGACTGAGACCCCTAGTCCCCACGTCATCGACGCGGACACCCTGAGCGGCGGCCTGAAGCCGATCCGCCAGGTGATCCTGTCGCTCGGCAGCAATCTCGGCGACCGTGAGGCGAACCTGCAGGGCGCGATCGACGCACTGCGGGACACCCCGGACGTCGTGGTGGTCGATGTCTCGCCGGTCTACGAGACCGAACCGATCGGCGGCCCCGACGAGTCCGGTCCGTACCTGAACGTCGTCCTGCTCGCCGACTCCACCCTGGGCGTCGACCTGTTGCTCGAGCGGGCGCACGCGGTCGAGCAGGCGTTCGGCCGGGAGCGCAGCGTGCCGGGCGCGCCGCGGACCCTCGACGTCGACCTGATCACCTACGGGCAGAAGACGATCGAGACCGACGAACTGACGATTCCCCATCCGCGGGCGCACGAGCGTGCGTTCGTGCTGGCGCCGTGGCTCGACATCGAGCGGGACGCCGTACTGCCGGGCCACGGCCCGGTCGCGGAGCTGCTCGCCAAGGTCGGGACCGACGGTGTGACCAAGCTCGACATCGAGCTGCAGTAGTGGTGTCCGGCGGTACCGAGCCCGATCGGGCGCCTCGCAACGGCGACAAACCGGAGCCGCCACCGGGCTCGGTGCGGCCGACCTCACGGCGGCTGCTGGTCGCGATCGCCGTCCTCGGGGTCGCTGTCGGCGTGACGATGGTCAAGGCGATCGAGGCCGGCGGCGGTGTCGCGCCGGCCGTGTCCTGGCTGACGTTGATCGCCTGGGCGTTCCTGGCGGCGCTGCTGTTCGCCGCGGCCCGCAACACCCACCAGCGGGTCCAGGTACGGCGGGAACGGATCGAACCGTCGCGCGCCGTCTTCCTGTTGATGATCGGGAAGGCGAGCGCCTTTGTCGGCGCGTTGTGCGCCGGTGTTTACGCAGGGTTCGCGTTAAGCTTCCTGCAGGCGATGGGCTCCTCCGGGCCTCGTAACCGTGTGATCATGGCCGGTGCCGCGGCTGTGGTCTCAGTGCTGGTCGTCACGGCCGGATTGTTGCTCGAACGTGCGTGTCGTGTGCCCGAGGACCCCGACAAGACCCCCTAACATGCGGTCCATGGGTTCCAGGGGTAGCCGCCGTCGAACCAGGACCACAGTTCTCACCGTCGCCAACGGTCTGCTGATCGTTGTCTGCCTGGGCGTGAGTATCGCGCTCTTCTCGCAGAATGCCTGGATTCTCCGGGCCGCCGCCGGTGGGGCTGTACTGGTCGCGATCGCTGCTGCCTTCCTGTTCCGCCACCAGTTGCTGGTCGAGCGGCTGGCACACTCCGACGAGCGCGCGCAGGTCGCGCAGGAGTACTCGCGGATCACCAGCGCCCGGGTCGTGGAGAACGCGGAGTTCGTCGACCTGATGCAGCGCCGGCTGGACAAGATCGACCAGCGCCTCGACAAGATCGACGAGGAGGTCGCGACCGTGGTGGCCGCCGGCGACAAGCATTCGCAGGCCGACGCCCCGACCGTCGTCGACCTCAAGCTCCGAGGCCTGGCCGCGTCCTGATCCCAGCCCCATACTGCGGTCATGGGGCTGGATGCGAGGTACCCGGCGGTGACGATGAACGATCCGAACGGCCACGTCACGGTCTACAACGAGGACCATCTGCCGATCGGGCAGCTGGGGCCGTCGCCGTACGAGTCTCCGTCGGTGAACGTGACGTGCCGGCGCAAGGCGTGGGACGACCTGTACTGGTACCGCCTGCTGAACCCCGAGGGCTTCCCGTTCCCGGCGGACGAGGCGTACGTCGGCGCCGACGAGACCCACGAACTGAACCCCGGCCAGCCGTACCCGATCCCGGACTGCGCGAGCGGCTGCCCGATCAAGATCGCCCAGGCGGCCGGCGCCGGACTCCTGGTGATCGGAGGCGCCGCTGCGGCCGCGGCCTGGCGTCGAAGGGCGAGATCACTCGGTACGGCGTAGCTGTTGTCGCGTAGGTTCTGAGGTGTGGATCTCGCGAAGCTGCTGAAAGTTGCCGGAGCTGCCGTCGAGCGTGGGCGGGCGGTGACACAGAGCCGCGCGGTCGGGGAGCTGACGTTCAAGGGCGACCGGGACATGGCCTCCGAGGTGGACTTCGCGGTGGAGCGGGAGGTGCGCGCCTTCCTCGAGCGGGAGACGCCGGAGATCGGCGTCCTCGGCGAGGAGGAGGGCGGCGCCACCGACGGGACGCGCTGGGTGCTGGACCCGGTCGACGGGACGGTGAACTTCATCCACGGCGTACCGCTGTGGGCGATCTCGCTCGGGCTGATCCACGAGGGCCGTGCCGTCGCGGGCGTGATCGACCACCCGGCGCTCGGCACGACGTACGCCGCGGCCGAGGGACTGGGCGCGACGTGCAACGGGAAGCCGATCCGGGGCAGTCAATGCGCCGACCTCGAGAACGCGTTGGTTGCCGTGGGCGACTATGCGGTCGGGCCGAACGCCGAGGCGGTGAACGTCGATCGGGCGGCGCTGACCCAGCGGCTGGTCCCTCGCGTGCAGCGCGTCCGGATGATCGGTACGGCGGCCACCGCACTGACCTGGACGGCGAACGGCTACTTCGACGCCCTGATCATGTTCTCCAACAAGCCCTGGGACACGATGGCCGGCGTAGCCATCTGCCGCGAGGCCGACGTCACCGTCCTGGACCTCGACGGCACCAACCACACCCCCGAGTCCCAAGGAGTCTTCGCCGTCGCCAACGGCATCCGCGAACCGCTCCAGGAACTTCTCGGCGGCTGAGGCAACTGGGAAATTTTTCGTCACCAGACGCACATTTGTTTCCCAGTTGCGGGCATCCGGCGTGCTGGGGGGAGTTGTCCACAGGGGGTCTGCGGCACTCGCCGAAATCCGTCACGCTGATGCGGTGGATTGGTGGTGGCGGCAACAACTCGACGACGAGGGCCTCGCGGTCCTGATTCACGAGCAACATCGCGTCGTGGCCCGTGCACAACTGCAGGCCGCCGGCGTGCCCGACGCCGAGGTACGGCGCCGGCTTCGCAGCCGCCGCTGGCAAGCGATCCATCCTGGTGTGTACGTGACACACACCGGGCCGGTCGGGTACGACGAGCAACTCGTGGCGGCGCTGCTCTACGCGGGGCCGGAGGCCGCTTGGAGTCACTACACCGCCGCAGAGCAATTCGGCCTGATCAGACCTGATGACCGGCGTCCGGTGTACGTGACGATTCCATGGCGCCGAAGGGTTCGCGCTCGCCCGAACCTTGTGATCACCCGGGACGCGCACTGGGAGGAACGCCTGGCTACGGTCATACCGCCGCGAAGCCGACCCGCCGAGGCGGTGCTGGAGATCGTCGGCATCTCCCGATCCTTGGACGCCGCGGCGGCAGTCGTCGCGGAGGCTTGCCAAAGTGGCAGGGTGAGGCCTGACCAGATCCTGGCCGCACTCGCTGACCGCCGACGGCTCCGCCACGGTTCCGCGCTGCGGCCGATCCTCGCGGACGTGGCGGAGGGCACGCACTCGTTACTCGAACTTCGGTACCTGCGGGACGTCGAGCGAGCTCACGGCTTGCCGACGGGGCAGCGCCAGCGGGCTGTTGACGGCGAGTTCACGGACGTCGCGTACCTGCGGTACGAGTTGGTGGTCGAGCTGGATGGCCGCTTCCATTTCGCGCCTGACCGGAGGTGGCGAGATCTCGATCGCGACAACCGTGCAGCCCTGAGGTCCGAGACGACCTTGCGCTACGGCTGGCTCGACATCACGAGTCGTCCGTGTGCGGCCGCCGCGCAGGTCCTGCAGGTGATGCGTCGCCAGGCCCCAACCCTCTCCGCCCGCACATGCAGCCGCCCGTTCTGCCCCGTTCGCTGAGGTTGCTGGGAAAGAATTCGTCAGCAGACGCACATTTGTTTCCCAGACACCGCTACTTGTCGATGTCGCCGACTACGAAGAACATGCTGCCGAGGATGGCGATCATGTCGGGGATCATGGTGCCGGGGAGCAGGGCGGGGAGGGCGGAGATGTTGTTGAAGCTGGCTGAGCGGAGCTTGAGGCGCCAGGGGGTCTTGTCGCCGCGGGACACCAGGTAGTAGCCGTTGATGCCGAGGGGGCTTTCGGTCCAGGCGTAGGTCTGGCCCTCGGGGACCTTGAGGATCTTCGGGAGCCGGACGTTGACCGGCCCGGCCGGCAGCGTGGACAGCTTGTCGAGGCAGGCGTCGACCAGGTCGAGCGAGACCTTCACCTGTTCGAGCAGTACGGCGAACCTGGCGAAGCAGTCGCCTTCGGGACGGGTGACGACGCGCAGCACGTCCTGCAGTTCGCCGTACGCGAGGTACGGCTCGTCGCGGCGGAGATCGGCGTCGACCCCGGAGGCGCGGGCGATCGGCCCGGAGACGCCGTACTGCGCGACCAGTTCGGGGGAGAGCTTGCCGACGCCGACCGTGCGGGCGCGGAAGATCTCGTTGCCGAGGATGATCTCCTCGATGTCGGGCAGCCGGGTCCGGACCGCGGCCGAGGCGGCAGCGGCGCGGCCGAGCCAGCCGTACGGCAGGTCCTCCTTCAGGCCGCCGACCCGGTTGAACATGTAGTGCATCCGGCCGCCGGACAGCTCCTCCATCACGGCCTGGATCGTCTCGCGCTCGCGGAACGCGTAGAACACCGGCGTGATCGCGCCGAGTTCGAGCGGGTACGAGCCGAGGAACATCAGGTGGTTCAGGACCCGGTTCAGCTCGGCCAGCAGGGTCCGCAGCCAGACCGCGCGGACGGGGACCTCGAGGCCCATCATCCGCTCGACCGCGTGCACGACGCCGAGTTCGTTGGCGAACGCGGACAGCCAGTCGTGCCGGTTCGCGAGGACGATGATCTGCCGGTAGTCGCGGACCTCGAACAGCTTCTCCGCACCGCGGTGCATGTAGCCGATGATCGGCTCGCAGCCGACGATCCGCTCGCCGTCGAGGGTCAGCCGCAGCCGCAGTACGCCGTGGGTCGCCGGGTGCTGGGGCCCGATGTTGAGCACCATGTCGGAGGTCGCCAGCTCCGAGCCGGCGCCGGTCCCACCCCGCTCGTACGCCGGGTCGAATCCAGCCGCTCCCGCGCCGACTCCCACGACTCTTTCCGTACTCATGACCACTATCGTGACAGGCTTTACCCGTGGACGACCTCTTCGCACCCTCGGATGTCAGTTGGACGCCGGTCTCGCCCAAGCTCGCCACGCTGCGCCGGCTGAACGCGGCGATCGTCGCAGGGCTGGTCGCGATCGCGGCGCTGGTCGTGCTCGGGCTGACTCTGAGCTGGCTGTACGGCGTACTTGCGGTTGTGCTGATCGCACTGCTTCTCGGCTGGGCGTGGGTGCTGATCGGCCGTAACCAGCGCTCCTGGAAGTACGCCGAGCGTGAGGACGAGCTGCTGGTCAGTCACGGAGTCATGTTCCGCGAGCTGGTCGTCGTACCGTACGGCCGGATGCAGTTCGTGGACGTGACCGCCGGGCCGCTGGAGCGGGCGTACGGGATGGCCACGGTGGAGCTGCACACGGCGACACCGGCAACCGACGCGAAGATCCCGGGGCTGCACCCGGACGAGGCCGGCCGGCTCCGCGACAGGTTGTCCGCTCTCGGACAGGCTCAGGCGTGGGGCCTGTGAGTCAAGAACCGGTGACACAGCAGACCGTCGAGGTCGTCGGCCAGCGGCTTCACCCACTCACCCCGTTCGTCAAGGGATGGGGGTACTTCGTCGTTGCGGCCGTCGCCCTGGTCAACAACGAGGGTCTGCGGAGCAACCTGACGGTCGCAGGCATCGGCCTGGCCGGTGTGCTCGTGGGCGGCATCCTGCTCGGCGCACTGTCCTGGTGGTTCACCAAGTGGCAGCTGACCGGCGATGCGATCCGGGTGGACAGCGGATTCCTGTTTCGCCGGACTCGGATCATCCGGTTCGACCGGATCCAGGCGATCGACGTGGCGCAGCCGTTCGTCGCGCGGCTGTTCGGTATGGCCGAGCTGCGGATGGACGTGGCCGGTGGCGGCAAGAGCGACGGCAAGCTGAGCTACTTCAGGTACGACGAGGCGCAGCAGCTCCGCACCACGCTGCTGGTCCGTGCCAAGGGCGAGAAGGCTGCTGAGCAGCAGGAGCACGATCAGCAGGCCGAGGCGACGGCTCCGCCGCTGCTGACGGTCCCGACCAACCGCCTGCTCGGTGCGACGCTGCTGTCGTCGACCGTTGTCGGTAGTGCCGGGGCCCTGGTCTGGCTGATCGTCGCGACCATGGTGCTGGACTTCCACATCGGTCTGTTCGCCGGTCTGCCCTTGCTGCTCGGTGTCGTGCAGCCGATCTGGAAGCAGGTCGTGGGGAACCACGGGTTCACGCTGTCGGAGTCCAGCCACGGTCTGCGGACCAAACGTGGCCTGTTCGACGTTCAGCGCCAGACAGTGCCTCCCGGCCGCGTGCAGGGCCTGCTGATCACCGAGCCGCTGATCTGGCGGCTGCTCGGCTGGTCCCGGGTCGAGCTGGACATCGCGGGCGTGGCCGGTCAGAAGGAGGACGGCGACGACGCGCTGGAGGGCGCACAGCTGCTACCGGTCGGCGAGCGTGCCGAGGTCGCCTACGTCCTCGCACGGGTGTTGCCTGGCTTCGACTTGAGCCGTATTCAGATGCACCCGGCACCGGAGCGCGCCAAGTGGCTGCGTCCGATCGGCTGGCGCTACCTGACGTACGGCGTCGACGACCAGGTCATGGTCACCACGCGCGGCTGGGTGAGCCGCCGTACGTCGATCGTGCTGCACCACAAGACCCAGTCGGTCCGGCTGGAGCAGGGACCGATCCAGCGGCGCCTGGGGCTGGCCAACGTGCATGTGGACACCCCACTGGGTCCGACCGACGCGACCGCGCTGCATCGTGACCAGGTGGAGGCTGCGGCGCTGGTGGCGGCTCAGGCGGAGAGGGCGCGCGAGGCTCGCCGTACGGTGGCTGCGTCGGTCGCCGTCCAGACCCAGCCGAACCCACCGAGCCCGGACGGGTCCAGCAACTCTGCAGCCTCCCCGGCTGACGAGAGCTCGGACAGGTAGCGCAGCGGCTCGGTCTGAGCCGACTCCAGGCTCGGCCGAGACCCGCTGACGCCCAAGGCGTGCAGGGCGTCTCGCTGGCTCACGATCGTGCCGCCGAGCGAGTCAAGCGCCACATGGGCCGTGATGTCGCAGCTGCCGTCGGCAACCGGCGAGCACTCACGACCCGAGCGGAAACCGGTCAGGGTTCCGTACGGCTGCCTGGTCGACTTCAGGTGCCCGTAGTCGATGGCGATCGCGACTGCGCCGTCCGCGAGCCGCCGCACCACGTCCTGCCAGGCCTCGTCCCGTGCCCTGCCGACCTCGGCCCGGTCCCCCGGCTCGCCAGGCCACCACTCCCGCAACCAGTCCAGGTCGTTGCCGTCCACAACGTCTCCCGGGGTCAGGTCGGCGGTCAGATAACGCGGTACGCCGTCCTCGTCCCACTCGACGACCTCACACGGGACGTTGTCGAGCCACTCGTTGGCGATGACCAGTCCGGTCAGGCGCTCGGGCAGCTGATCGTCCAGCTCGATGTCGACGACCGTCAGGCCTTCCGCGCGCAGGACCTTGCCCAGCTCACCAGAACCGGCGGCGATATCCACGACGTCGTCCACGCCGAGCTGACCCGCCAGGCGCGCGATGGCCTGCCCGAACAGCGCGGACGCGTGGACCGACGTACGGAAATGCGCAGACGGGCGCTCCCGGCGGTAGAAACCGCCGGAGCCGTAGAGAGCCCGCTGCCAGGCCGCTCGGAACGTCTCGGACATCAGGACCCAAGCGGTACGGCGTGGAGCTGGTGCCACACGCCCTTCGCGTCCTCGCGCCAGAGCTGCAGCTCGGTCAGCTGGACGGTTGGGGCCGGGGCGGCGGCCAGGGCGGCGTTCGCCTCGGCTACCACGGCCGGACCGCCCTGGGCAGACGACGAGATGGTCAGGTGCGGATGCGGGTCCGGGAACTCACCACCGTACGGCGGGCACTCGGGGAAGGCGTCGAAGACGGACAGGAGTATCGACTGCACCTTGTCGAACGGCTCCGGCTTCAGCCACGCCGTACCGTTCGGGAACTGACCCGCGGTCGGGAAGCTGAGCTCGAACGGCTCGATGGACGCGACTGCTGCCTTCAGCCGGGCCAGGTCGGTTTCGGTGGGCTCAGCAACCCAGGGGACCAGCACGGTCACGTGCGGCGGGATGAGCTCCGTCAACGGGACCTGTGGTCTCGCGGTCGACCGTGACACCGAACGCCAACGCTCTGTGTACTCCGCCAGCTCGGGAACTGTGATCAGGATCGCGGTCAATTCCGAACCTGCCGCCCACGCATCACTCACCCACACATGCTCTCATCACCTACGCTGACAGGTAGATCGTCTGGTACCCGGCAGCGGGACTGGAACGAGAAGAGAGTGAGCGATGGAACGGATCGGCTTGATCGGAGCCGGCCGGGCCGGGACCGCCTTGGGAGCAGCCTGGGCGGCAGCCGGACATCCCCTGGTCGGAGTCACCGCGCGCTCGGACGCGTCCCTGGACCGCGCCGCCCGCCTTCTGCCCGCTGTGCCCGTGCTGACCGCTGACGAGGTCACGAGGCGCGCCGACGTCGTACTGGTCGCCGTACCGGACGACCTGATTCACGAGGTTGCTCACACGCTGCCGTTGACCAGTGCGCAGTACGTCGTGCACTTGTCCGGAGCGCACGGCCTGGCCCCTCTGAGCGGGCTTGCTGCGACGCCGGTCGCACTGCACCCGTCCATGACCTTTCCAGGCGGTCCGGTGAGCCTGGACGGGGTCATGTTCACCGCGACCGCTCCTGATGCGGCACGATCGATTGTCGAGCGGCTGGTGAAGGCGCTGGGCGCACAGGTGCAGTGGATCGCCGACGACCAGCGAGCGCGCTACCACGCCGGTCTGGTCCACGGCGCGAACCACCTCACCACGCTGGTCTCGCAAGCAGTCGCCGTACTGCGGGAGGCGGGTGTGGCGGATCCGGTGGCGACACTGCGGCCGTTGCTCGTCGCAACCCTCGACAACACGCTGCGATCCGGTCATCATGCGCTCACCGGGCCGATCGCCCGGGGCGATGCCGACACGGTGGCAGCACATCTGGCAGTACTTCGGGGCAGTACGAGGCGCACGTACGCCGAACTGGCCCGGGCGACTGTGGAGCTGGCGACGGACGGGCGGCTGGACGCGGAGACGGTCCGCCGCTTGACCGAGGTACTGGACGGGCACCGGGCAGACCGGACAGGGGAGGCACCGCGATGAGACTCACCCAGACCAAGGCCGAACTGCGAGCGGCGGCCGCGATCAGGCCACGGGCGGTCGTGATGACGATGGGCGCCCTGCACGACGGCCATGCCGCGCTGCTGGCCGAGGCCCGCGAACGGGTCGGGCCGGACGGCAGCGTGGTCCTGACGATCTTCGTGAACCCGTTGCAGTTCGGGCCGACCGAGGACTTCGACCGGTACCCGCGGACGCTGGCCAGCGACCTGGCGATCGCGAAGAACGAGGGCGTCGACCTGGTCTTCAACCCGTCCCGGGACGAGCTGTACCCGAACGAGCCGTCGATCACGGTGCATCCGGGCCCGTTAGCCGACGAGCTGGAAGGCGTGTTCCGGCCGGGCCACTTCTCCGGCGTACTGACCGTGGTGTCGAAGCTCCTGCACCTGACCGCACCCGACCTGGCGTTGTTCGGCGAGAAGGACTATCAGCAGCTGACGCTGATCCGCGAGATGGTCTGCGACCTTGACATGGACGTCGACATCGTGCCGGTGCCGACCGTGCGGGAGGCGGACGGTCTCGCGCTGTCCTCACGCAACCGCTACCTGAGTGAGACCGAGCGTGACGAGGCGTTGGTGCTGTACCGGGCGCTGAGCGCCGGCGCGAAGGCGGGGATGAACGGGCCGGACGCGGTGCTGGCCGCGGCGCAGGCCGAGCTCGAGGCGGTGCCGTCGGTCAAGATCGACTATCTCGCCCTGCGAGCACCCGACCTCGGCCCGGTGATCGGCCCCGGCGAGGCCCGAATGCTGATCGCCGCCCGCGTCGGCCTGACCCGTCTCATCGACAACATTTCCATCACCCTCCGATGAATCCGGTTGATACCGTCGCGGGATGACAGTGCTGATGCCGCGACTCCGTCGCGGCGGGTCCCGGGGCTGTGACTCCCGGCCTTCCCTCGTCGCTCCGGTCGCTTCGCTCCCTGCGCTCCTCAGTCCAGGCCGGGAGGCCCCGTGACCGGTCCTGCAGTCCCGCAACGGCTCGCCGCGCCGGAGGCCGGTTGGACCGACTCGGTTGACGTGGTGGTGATCGGGTCCGGGGTCGCCGGGCTGACCGCTGCGCTGAGGGCCCGCGAGTTGGGCACCGTTCTGGTGGTGACGAAGGACGTCGTCGCCTCCGGCTCCACGCAGTGGGCGCAGGGCGGCATCGCCGCCGCCCTCGACCCGGAGGACTCTCCCGAGGATCACCTGCAGGACACGCTCGTCGCCGGCGCCGGACTGAGCGACCCGGAGGCCGTCCGGGTGCTCGTCACCGAAGGCCCGGACGCTGTCCGCGACCTGATCGACCTCGGCGCACGCTTCGACACCATGGCCGACGGGGAGATCTCGCTCGGCCGTGAGGGCGGGCATCACCGCAACCGGATCGCGCACGCGGGCGGCGACGCGACCGGCGCTGAGATCGAGCGGGCGCTGGTTGCCGCGGTCAAACGGGCCAAGGACATCCGGCTGGTCGAGCACGCCCTGGTCCTCGACCTGCTCACCGCGGCCGACGGCTCCATCGCCGGCGTGACGTTGCACGTGATGGGCGAGGGACAACTCGACGGCGTCGGCGCGATCCGTTCCCGGGCGGTAATCCTGGCGTCCGGCGGCCTCGGACAGTTGTACGCGGCAACGACCAACCCGAGCGTGTCGACCGGCGACGGCATGGCGCTCGCGCTCCGGGCCGGCGCGAAGGTGCGGGACCTGGAGTTCGTGCAGTTCCACCCGACCGTGCTCTGGCTGGGCAAGAGCGCGAAAGGCCAGCAGCCGTTGGTGTCCGAGGCGGTTCGCGGCGAGGGCGCGTTCCTCGTCGACCACACCGGCAAGCGGTTCATGCAGGGCCAGCACGAGCTCGCCGACCTGGCGCCGCGGGACATCGTGGCGAAGGCGATCATGCGCCAGATGCTTGCTGCCGGCAAGGACCACGTCTACCTGGACGCCCGGCACTTCGGCGACGAGAAGTGGCGGGTGCGGTTCCCGACCATCCTCGCGTCCTGCCGCTCGCACGGTATCGACCCGGTCCGCGAACTGATCCCGGTCGCCCCCGCCTGCCACTACTCGTCGGGCGGCGTGTGGACGGACCTGAACGGCCAGACCTCGGTGCCCGGCCTGTACGCCTGCGGTGAGGTTGCGTGCACCGGCGTCCACGGCGCCAACCGGCTCGCCTCGAACTCGTTGCTCGAAGGACTCGTGTTCGCCCGCCGGATCGCCGCGCACCTCGCGAACGGGCTGCCCGAACAGCGGGAGCCAGTCGTGGACCGCCGTACGCCGGGACTCGTCGACGCGGACGTCGTACCCGAGCTGCAGCGGGCGATGACCGTCGGCGCCGGCGTGATCCGGAGCGCGACCGGCCTCTCGGAGGCGGGTGCGGCGATCGGCAAGCTGATCGAGCAGCCGTACGACGAGCCGGGAACGCCGGGCTGGGAGGCGACGAACCTGGTGACCGTCGCCTCCGCGCTGATCGCCGCGGCGACCGCCCGCGAAGAAAGCCGTGGCGCGCACTGGCGCGAGGACCACCCGGACCGCGATGATCTGCACTGGTTCGGAAGCCTGGACGTGACACTTGATCAACAGGCTGTGCCACAGGCCACGTTTGTTTCGCGCGAATCCGAGGAGAATGACCGGAATGGATGAGACAGTCGACCGGCAGTGGGTCGGTGACCTCGTGCGGGCAACCATCGAGGAGGACCTGGCCGGAGGCGTCGACGTGACGACCACCGCCACGGTCGACCCGGAACAGGTGTCGGTCGCCGAGCTGGTCGCCCGCGCCGACGGCGTGGTGGCGGGCCTGGAGATCGCGGAACTGGTGCTGCGCCAGGTCGCGGCGCCGGACGAGATCGAGATCGAGCACACCGTCCGCGACGGCGACTCCGTGCAGCGCGGCGGCATCCTGATGACGGTCCGCGGCAAGACGCGGCAACTCCTGACAGCCGAGCGCACCACGCTGAACCTGCTCTGTCACCTGAGTGGTGTCGCGACGCTGACCCGGCAGTGGGTGGACGCGGTCGAGGGCACCGGCGCGGTCATCCGCGACACCCGCAAGACCATGCCGTTGCTCAGGTCCCTCGAGAAGTACGCCGTCCGTTGCGGGGGCGGGAAGAACCACCGGATGGCTCTGTCCGACGCCGCGCTGATCAAGGACAACCACGTGATCGCGGCCGGTGGCGTCGCGGAGGCGTTCCGACTGGTGCGTAAGGCCTATCCGGAGATCGGCATCGAGGTCGAGGTGGACTCGGTCGACGACGCGGTGATCGCGGTCGAGTCCGGCGCCGAGCTGGTCCTGCTGGACAACATGGACGTCCCGCTGCTGCGTGAAGCCGTTGAGAAGGTCGCCGGCCGGGCCCGGTTGGAGGCCTCCGGCGGGCTGACCCTGGAGCGGGCGCGCGAGGTCGCCGAGACCGGTGTCGACTTCCTCGCGGTCGGTGCGCTGACGCACTCTGCGCCGGTGCTCGACATCGCGTTGGACCTCAAGGAGGCCTGAGTGTTGCAAGGGTGTATCCCTCACTCCCACGCCTACTGCGCGGCACTCGGCGAGGCACTCCGCCGAGCACCTGCTCGCTACGGCGTGGGAGTGAGGGATACACCCTGGCCGTCGCCGTCGAGAACACCAGGACGTTGGTCGGCCTGGTGTTCGAAGGCACGGTCAAGCGGCACTGGTGGGTCGGGACCGATCCGCGTCGTACGGCGGACGAGTGGGCGGTGCTGCTGCAGGGCCTGCTCACGGGTGAATCGCCGGTGTCCGGGATCGCCGTGTGCTCCGCCGTACCGCATGTGCTGCACGAGTTGCGGGACGTCGTGTCGCGCTACTACCAGGGTGTGCCGAGCGTCGTCGTCGAGCCCGGTGTGAAGACCGGGCTGCCGGTGCTGGTGGACAACCCGCGGGAGGTCGGCACGGACCGGATCGCGAACGCGCTGGCGGCCGCCACCTTGTACGGCGCGCCCTGCCTGGTCGTCGATGTCGGTACGGCGATCACGATCGACGTGGTGAACCCGGCCGGCGCCTTCATCGGCGGAGTGATTGCCCCGGGCATCGAAACCGCGTCCGACGCGCTCGGGCAGGCGGCCGCGCAACTGCGCCGGGTCGAGCTGGTCCGGCCGCGGTCGGTGGTCGCGAAGAACACCGTCGAGGCGCTGCAGTCCGGTGCGATCCACGGTTTCGCCGCGCTGGTCGACGGTCTGGTCGCGCGGATCCGGACCGAGCAGTCTCTGGGCGACGATGTCGCGGTCGTGCTCACCGGCGCCCTCGCGCCGCTCCTGGCCGGCCAGTTGAGCACCCCGGTCCGCGACGAACCGTTGCTGACCCTGCGCGGTCTGTATCAGGCCTTCGCCCGCAACCACGGCTGAGACCTGGGTCCTGTCTGGTAATCCAGACAGGACCTAACCTCTTGTGCGCTTGAGGTGATCTGCCTCACTATGAGGCCAGGGGTGACTTCAGGGGTTGGGGGAAAGATGAGGTCTGTTTACCGTGCCCTGGCCGGGCTCATTGCGATCTTGGTGATCGTCCAGGCGATGGCGATCGCACTCGCGTGGTTCACGGTTCTGAAGGACGTCGACGGCGGCCTGGTGTTCGACAAGAACTCCGACGCCAACGTCGGGCACATGATCCACACCATCGTGGGCAGTGGGGTCATCCCGCTGCTGGCGATCCTGCTGCTGATCGTCTCGTTCTTCGCGAAGGTCGACGGCGGCGTGAAGTGGGCGCTGTACGTCTTCGGCCTGGTCGCGTTGCAGTTCGGGCTGGCTGCCCTGTCGTTCAGCGTGTCCGCGGTCGGCGCGCTGCACGGGCTGAACGCGTTCGTCCTGATGGCCGTCGCGGGTATGGCGGCCCGGCGAGCCGCGGCTCAGCCGGTGCCGGCGCCCGCAGCATCCCCGGCCCCGACGATCTAGATGCCGTTGGCAACTGACGGACGGGGGTCGTGAGGATGCGGTCGCCGTCTCGTCGTGCATTGATCGCGGTGATCGCGACGTTGGTCGTGCTCGCGCCGATCGGGTTCTTCTGGCAGCGGAGCCTGATCCCGAACGACCTGTCACCGATGACGATGGGGTACGCCGATTACGGCGGCGGGCCGGCGATGGCGCATCACGGGACCGACCTCAACCGGCTGACCGGTCCTGCCGACCAGAAGCCGGATGTCGCGGTGGATCTCGTGGCGCGCAAGGAGCGTTTCGACCTCCCCGGCCGCGGGCCGATGGACGGGTACACGTTGAACCACACGTCACCGGGGCCGCGGATCGTCGCGAAACAAGGCGATCTCGTCCAGGTCACCCTGCACAACGAGAACGTTGCCGACGGCATCACACTGCACTGGCACGGCGTCGACGTACCGAATGCGGAAGACGGTGTCGCGGGCATCACGCAGGACGCGATTGCGCCGGGCAAGTCGTTCGTGTACCGCTTCGTCGCGAAGGACGCCGGCACGTACTGGTACCACTCCCACCAGGTCTCGCACGAGCAGGTGCAGAAGGGGCTGTACGGCGTACTGATCGTCCAGCCGACCGCCGCGGATGTGATCGCAGCGGTGCACACGTACGACAAGGTCCGCACGGTCAACGGCGAGTACGGCGAACGTCGCGTGAAGGCGCCCGGTCCGATCGCACGGGTGCGGTTGATCAACACGGACAACGGACCGATGGCGGCCTGGGTCGACGGGGCGCCGTACAAGGTGGTCGCGGTCGACGGGAGCGAGGTGAACGCTCCCACCGAGGTGAGTGGGAAGGCGGTGCTCGTCACCGCGGGCGGGCGGGTGGACCTCGAGATCCCCACGTCGAAAGCGGTGCGGATCGGGCTCGGCGGCGGACCGACGACACTGGTGATCGGTGACGGTGACGCGCCGACCGGGACCGAGCCGCGGGACCGGGTCGACCTGCTGAACTACGGAGCCCCGAAACAGATCGGGTTCGATCCCACGAAGGCGAGCCGGGTGTTCCGGTACGACATCGGCCGGCGGATCGGGTTCTTCGACGGGAAACCCGGGCTGTGGTGGACGATCAACGGACATCAGTACCCGGACGTGCCGATGTTCGTGGTGAGCGAGGGCGACATCGTGCGGATGACGATCAAGAACAGCTCAGGTCAGGTCCACCCGATGCACCTGCACGGCCACCACGTCGTCGTCCTGAGCCGCAACGGGGTGCGCGCGACCGGAAGCCCGTGGCGCACGGACTCCCTCAACGTCGAGGACAAGGAGACCTACGAGGTCGCCTTCGTGGCCGACAACCCGGGCATTTGGATGGACCACTGCCACAACCTCCCGCACGCCGCCCAAGGCCTCGTGACCCACCTGATGTACACCGGCGTCACCACCGATCACCACCTCGGCGGCACCCCGAACAATCAGCCCGAGTAGATCGGCCGGCCGACCGTGAGGGAGGTGCGGAGCGTTTCGGGGAGGCCGTTGAAGGCCTCGTCGGGTTGGGTTCCGGTGGCGTCGAGGGTCTTGGAGAAGAACGCTCGGGCCGCGGCTGCCAGGGCCACGTCGAGTACGTCGGCGTCGGTCAGGCCGAGTGCTTTCAGTACGTCGACGTCCGCCTGCGTGACGGTGTCTGCGGCGAGCGCGACCTGGCGGGCGAAGGCCATCACGGCGCGGTCGACGGGGTCGTTCGCCGGCTCGTCGACGAGCGCCGCGACTTCCTCGGCGGTGTAGAACTTGTCCGCCAGGACCTGCCCGTGCGCGAGGCTGCAGTAGCTCGACTTCAGCGCGGTCGCCGCGGCCAGCGTGGCGAGCTCGTAGCGGCGCAGGTCCATCGACTCCTTGATCGCGCCGTTCAGCTGCTTCCAGGCCTCGTAGACGGCCGGTCGCGCGGCGAACGTGTGGACGAAGTTGGGCACGTGCCCGGCCGGCGCCCGATTCGCCGCGAACATCTCCGGAACGTTCGGCGTACTGATGAATGCCATCGTGGTCCCCCCTCAGCGGCTTAGAGGTCCCGCGGCTAGGTGCCGCCTGCTGCGCGACCTCTACTTCACGGTAGGTCTGCGATACCGATCCGGCAACGGGTGTAGGGGGAGGGCACCTGCGACTGGGTAAGGTTCACCCGGTTGGTCGTGAGGAGACGAGGGGTGGTCGGAATGCGGCGCGTGCTCGCCGTAGTGCTGGCGGTAGTCACGGGCGCTGCCTCGCTGACTGCCTGTGCCTCCGATCCGGCGCCGACCGATGTCGGCGTCGCGTGGGCGCCCAAGGGGCGGGCCGCGGTGCTGGTGACCTGGAAGGACAACGGGCAGCCGAACCGGATCACGATCGAGGGTGTGCTCAGCGAGAGCCCGTCGTACGTGAAGTACATCGCGGCCGGCGAACCGAACCGGTGGGAGATCCCGACCTCGGCGTTCCCGCCGGACGGGAACTACAAGGTCGCCGTCGCGACCGGGACCTCACAAGGCGGCGTGACCAGCAAGCTCACCAGGTCGCCGGTGTTCGACACCGACGGTCCGGTGCGGCCGAGTGCGGCGGCGGTGGCGAAGCAGGGGCGCGGGGTGCTGATCAGATGGTCGGTGCCGGTCGCTCCGCAGGACTTCACCCCGAACGACCCGCTGGACGTCAAGGGCAAGAAGACCCAGCGGTACGTGCCGCTGATCGGGCGTCCCGGCCAGATGCTGAAGGTGATCGGCCCGGCGACGACCTCGACCCGGCAGGTGATCAAGAGCATCAAACCGCCGTACACCTTCCAGCTGCGCACCCAGAACGAGTGGAGCACCAGCATCGGCGGGCAGGTGCTCGGGCTGACCAGCTCCATCAACGCGGCCGTGCCGAGTTTGGCCCAGTTCAGCGTGCCGATCCGGGTCCGCGGACGGGTCGTCCTGTACCAGGTCGGCTGTGACCTCGACTCGCCGTGCACGAGCCAGCGCGCGACCCCGGCCGGCGTACCGGTCGTGGTGCTGACCCAGGTCACCCCGGGCTCGCGGTGGACACCGGCGGCCCGCGGGTCGACGACGGCCGGGGGGTACTACGACATCGCGGTGCCGACCGGCGGCAGCCGGCCGTACAAGATCACCGTGCCGGAGAACACCAAGGGCGGGACCCACACGGGTACGTCGACCAGCAAGCCGGCGTACACGAAGAGCATCGTCCGGATCGCGTCGGCCGGATTCGCCAACGGGAACACCGCGACGGCGAAGGGCTCGACCGTGACCGTGTCCGTCGCCGTGAAGCCGGCCTTGAACACGATCGTGATGCTGCAGGCCTGGAACCGGCAGACCCGCCGGTGGGTGGACTCCAAGGCGCTGCCGATGCGCAACGGCCAGGCCGCGCTGGCGTTCAAGGCCGCGCAGCCGGGCGACTTCGTCTACCGGTTCGTGATCCCCGGCGCGATGATGTTCGGCCGTCCGATGGACGGGACCACGACGCCGCAGCTGCAGCTACACGTCCGCTGACTCGGTCGCCGCCTCGGGAACCGACTCGGCCTCGTCGCGACGACGCTTGCGGACCTTGTGTACGACGTACAGCGCGACCGCCACGACCGCGACGGCGATCAGCGCGAAGACGGACACCCGGCCGAAGATCTTGTCGGCGTTGTCGCCGATCTTGTAGGCGACGACACCGATCGTGGTCGCCCAGGCGATGCCGCCGGCCGCGTTCGCGGCCAGGAAGCGCGGGTAGTGCATCCGCAGCATGCCGGCCATCGGGCCCGCGAAGATCCGCAGCAGTGCGACGAAGCGGCCGAAGAACACCGTCCAGACGCCGTACTTGTGGAAGTACTTCTCGGCCCGGACGATCCGGTCCTCGGAGAAGTGATGGAACCGTTTGCCCAGCCGTTCGAAGAGCCGGCGGCCGGCCTTGCGGCCGATGAAGTAGCCGATCGAGTCGCCGATGATCGCGCCCGCGGCGGCGGCCAGGATCACGAACTCGATCTTCAGATGATGCTGCTGCGACGCCAGCAGGGCGGCCGCGATGAGCGTGGTCTCACCGGGCAGCGGCACACCCATGCTCTCCACGCCGATGACAAGTGCGACCACCAGATACGCCAGGACGGCCACCCCGGTAGGAATGGCGATCGCCTGAGCGAGCAGAGGTTCCCCCATGCACCCATAGTGACATCGCCGGACAACCGATTTGGTGCCGGGGCAACTAACTCCGGGGTATTTCAGGGGTGGTGTGGCCGTTCTCCGACGGGACCTGCGGTGGGGTCGTGTCGCCGCTGAACGCCTTGGTGACGTTCTGCAACGCCGTCGTGACCTCGGACGGGATCACCCAGAAGGTGTTGCCCGGTCCCTTGGCGAGTTCGGGGAGCATCTGCAGGTACTGGTAGGCGAGCAGCTTCGGGTCCGGGTCGTTGCGGTGGATGGCCTCGAACACGGTGTCGATCGCCTTCGCCTGGCCCTCGGCGCGCAGGATCGCCGCCTGCCGGTCGCCTTCCGCGGTCAGGATCCGGGACTGCCGCACGCCCTCGGCGTTCAGGATCGCGGCCCGCTTCTCCCGCTCGGCCCGCATCTGCTTCTCCATCGACTCCTTGATCGACCCCGGCGGCTCGATGGCCTTCAGCTCGACCCGGTTCACCCGGATCCCCCACTTGCCGGACGCCTCGTCGAGGACCCCGCGCAGGATCGAGTTGATGTGCTCGCGCGACGTCAGCGTCTTCTCCAGGTCCAGCGCGCCGATGACGTTCCGCAGCGTGGTCACGGTCAACTGCTCGATCGCCTGGATGTAGTTCTGGATCTCGTACGCCGCGGCGCGCGGATCGGTGACCTGGAAGTACAGCACCGTGTCGATGTGGACGACCAGGTTGTCCTCGGTGATCACCGAGTTCGGCTCGAACGACACCACCTGCTCGCGCAGGTCGATCAGCTGCCGCGGCCGGTCGACGAACGGGATCACCACGTTCAGGCCGGGCTCGAGCGTGCGCAGGTACCGGCCGAGGCGCTCGACGTTGCTGGCCCGCGCCTGCGGCACGATCCGCACGGTCCGCAGTACCAGGACGACGGCGAGCAGCGCGACGACGATTCCGATGATCAGTTCGGCCATGGTTCCTCCTGAGGATGGACGAGAGCGGTAGCCCCCTCGATGGCGAACACGTCGACCCGGGTGCCCGCGGGGATCTGCAGGTGCGGGTCGTAGGAGCGGGCGCTCCACTCCTCGCCGCCGATCCGGACCCGGCCGGCGTCGCGGTCACACGGCGCGAGGACGACGGCCTCGCGCCCGACCAGCGCGGCGACGCCGGTACGAAGCCCCGGGTGCCCGGTCAGATGCCGGCGCGCGACCGGGCGCACCAGCGTGACCATGGTCGCGGCCGTGACCGCGAAGGCCAGCACCTGGAAGGCGATCCCGAGTCCCAGCCCGCCGATCGCGGCCGCCGAGAGCGCGGCGACGGCGAGCAGGAGCAGGTCGAAGGTCGCTGTCATCAACTCGGCCGTGCCGAGGACGGCGGCGACGATCAACCACAGGATCCAGGACTGCATAGCGACCACCCGACGGCGGAAAATACCTATACATTCGACGGTACTCCTGGATACGCGGTCAGGCAGCTAACGGTTCAGCTGCCTTCCGGCGGATCCCCGGTCGGTACGACGGCGATCAGCGAGGTGATCTCGCGTGCGCCGGCCGGATGGCTGGTGATCGTGCGGCCCTTCTTGTAGCGGTCGACGACCTCGATCAGCTCTTCGTTGAACCTCTTCGCCTCGTCATGGGTCAGCCACAGCCGGGACCGGCTCATCGAACTCACATCGTCCCAGGGGTCGTCCGCGGCCATGTCCACGAACTGGTCGAGGACGCCGTCCATGGCGGTCTTGATCATCGCCTGGCTGGCCAGCCGCCCGGCGCTGGTGGACTGCGACGAGATCACCAGGCTGGCGGCCGGCGCCTGCCAGGGCCGCTCGCGGCCGTCGGCGGACTCGTCGGCGCGCTGGATGATGCCCCACTTCTCCAGGGCGCGGAGGTGATAGCTCATCGCGGACGGCGTCAACCCGGCCAGCTCCGCGCACTCGGTGGCGGTCAGCACCTTGCCGTTGAACAGTTCGTCGATGACCCGCTGCCGGGCCGGGTGTGCGAGGGCCCGGATCGCCTTCGGGTCCGTGATCACCAGCCGCTTCTTCTTCGCCACGAGGTCAGCGTAGCGAACCCCTTGACGCCGCAAGATCTGAAGTGTGTACTTCATAACTATGAAGCAAACACTTCAGACCTCGATCTGGTCTCTCCGCGACATCCGGCTGGTGCTGCCCGCTCGCGCGCTGTCGTACGCGGGCGACTCGATCGCGATGATCGCGTTGCTGCTGCGGGTCTCCGACAGTCACGGGCCGGCGGCCGTCACGGCACTGCTGCTCGCGTTCGCCGTACCGACCGTGCTGATGATCCCGTTCGCGGGGCGGATCGTGGACGGGTTCGACTCGCGGACGGTGCTGGTCTGGTCGGGGCTGCTGCAGGTGGTCGCCGGCATCGGGCTGGCGTTCGTGCACGACCTGGTCAACACGCTGGCGCTGGTGTGCGTGCTTCAGATCGGCCAGGCTGTCGCCGGACCGGCGTGGGGTGCGCTGATCCCGCGGATCGTCGGCGAGGAACTGGTCGGTCGCACCACCGGCACCAGTCAGGCATTGATCGGGGTCGCGACGCTGGCGGGCTCGGCGGCCGGTGGTGTGCTCGTCGGTTGGGTCGGCAGCCGCGGCGCACTGCTCGTCGACGCCGCGACCTTCCTTGCCCTGGTGGTCATCGCGCAACTGGTCCGGACCCGCCGCCGGCCGGAGCCCGGGGCCGCTCGTGAGCGCGGCGGGGTGTCGGCGGGACTGCGCGCCATCTTCGGTGACGACATCCTGAAGATCCTGGTGCCCGCGCTGTGGATGTTCGTGGTCGTGGGCGAGGCGGTCAACGTCGTGGAGGTCTTCTTGATCACCGGCGAGCTCGGCCTGGGGCCCGCTATGTACGGCGTGGCGGGCGCGGCGACCGGAGCCGGGGCGATCCTGGGGGCCTGGTGCAGCGGCCGGCTGAACGGCGACCGGGCCCGGGCAATGGGAGTCGTCGTGGGAACGGCGGCGGTCGGCGGGTCGAGCGTGCTGATGGGTCTGGCGGGCAACCTCGTGACGCTGCTGATCGGGGCCACCGCGATCGGCGTCGGCAGCGGGTTGCTGAACGCGGCGACCAGCGCACTCGTAGTGACCAGGTCCGCCGAAGCCGTCCGTGGCCGGGTGATCGCGGCCCTGAACGGAACGGTCCGCTCGTTCAGCATTCTCGCGATGCTGCTGGGCGGTCTCGCCGGTGCGCTGCTCGGTCCGCGCGGGACATTCGTGTCGTGCGGAGTGGCGTGCGTGGTGGCCGCCGCGATCGTCGGTGGCCTGATCGCCCGGAGCAAGGACGAATCAAAGGATTCGGAGCTGGAGGCAGTCAGTCACTAGCCTTTGGGGCATGACTGACGCACACGTGGACCCGGTGAACCCCGACAGCGGGCAGGACGACCTGCCCGAGCAGATGCGGGTTCGCCGGGAGAAGCGTGACCGCCTGCTGGCGGAAGGAGTGCCGCCGTACCCGATCTCGGTGGCCCGGACGCACCTGCTCAAGGACCTGCGGGCGAAGTACGACGCGCAGGACCTGGAGCCCGACACCCGGACCGGCGAGCAGGTCTCGGTGGCCGGCCGGGTGATCTTCCTGCGCAACACCGGCAAGCTCTGCTTCGTCCGGCTGCGCGAGGGGGACGGGACCGAGCTGCAGGTGATGTTCTCGCTCGCCGACCTCGGCGAGGAGGAGCTGGCCCGGTTCAAGCAACTCGTCGACATCGGCGACCTGCTGGCCGTCCAGGGCGAGGTGATCACCAGCCGCCGCGGTGAGCTGTCCGTGCAGGCGACCGCGTGGCAGATGGCCGCGAAGACCCTCCGCCCGCTCCCGAACGAGCACAAGCCGCTCAGCGAAGAGGCGCGCGTCCGGATGCGGTACGTCGACCTCATCGTCCGCCCCGAGGCGCGCGAGATGGTCCGCGCGAAGGCAGCCGTCCTGAAGGCGCTGCGCGCGACGTACGACGATCACGGCTTCGTCGAGGTCGAGACGCCGGTGCTGCAGCTGACCAACGGCGGCGCCGCGGCCCGGCCGTTCTCGACCCACCTGAACGCGTTCGACCAGGAGATGAAGCTGCGGATCGCGCTCGAGCTCGACCTCAAGCGGGCGATGATCGGCGGCGTCGACCGGGTGTACGAGATCGGCCGCACGTTCCGTAACGAGGGGCTGGACTCGACCCACTCCGCGGAATTCTCGATGATCGAGGCGTATCAGGCGTACGGCGATTACGACACGATGGCCGAGCTGATCCAGGAGCTGATCCGGAACGCGGGCCGTGCGATCGGTCGTACGACGGTCACCGGGCGCGACGGTTCCACCATCGACATCGAGCAGCCGTTCCGGCATGCGACGCTTTTCGGGCTGCTCTCGGAAGCGGTCGGGGAGAGTGTCGACGCGACCACCGACCTGGCTGGTCTGACGAAGTTGGCCGAGCAGCACGACGTCGAGTTGCAGCCGGGCCGGAATGCCGGCGAGATCGCCGTCGACTTGTTCGAGAAGCTCTGCGAGCACACCCTGATCCAGCCCACCTTTGTCCGCGACTATCCGGAGTCGGCGCGGCCGCTGGCGAAGCCGCACCGGGAAATTCCGGGACTGGTCGAGGCCTGGGACCTGTTCTTCAACGGCGTCGAACTCGGGGTCGCGTACTCGGAGCTGAACGACCCGGTGATCCAGCGCGATCGCCTGGTGGAGCAGTCGTTGCAGGCCGCCGCCGGCGACCCGGAGGCGATGGATCTCGACGAGGACTTCCTGCGCGCGATGGAATTCGGGATGCCGCCGGCCGGCGGCATGGGGATGGGCCTGGACCGCTTGGTGATGTTGCTCACCGGGACCGGTATCCGGGAGACGATTCTGTTCCCGTTGCTGCGTCCGGAGTGATTTTCCAGGTCGTTGCATAGCACAACGGTCGGCCTTCGCAAATCCCGGGGCTGAATTCATTCCGGCCCGGCCGGTTCGTACCGGATGAATACTCAAGGTCACCATGACTGCGCAGCGTCGATGAATGACAAGCACCTGGTTTGTGCGGTACAAATCAGGTGCTAACAATTCAGCAGGGGATTGTGCCCGATGGCGGGCGCGGAAAGGTTGTCATCGATGGCGCAAAGGGTGCAGGTGGTTCTCGAGGACGATCTCGACGGCGGTAAGGCCGACGAGACCGTCACTTTCGGGCTGGACGGAACGACCTATGAGATCGACCTGTCCAAGAAGAACGCCGCGAAACTGCGCGACGCCCTCGCCGCGTACGTCGGCTCTGGCCGCCGGGTGGCCGGCCGCCGGGGTGCGGCGGGCCGGGCGCGCGGCCGCGGCCGGTCGGCCTCGGACTCCGCGGACATCCGGGCCTGGGCCAAGGAGAACGGCTACGAGGTCAGCGAGCGCGGCCGGATCTCCGCCGAGGTGCGCGCGGCGTACAACGACGCGAAGTAATTCCAGTTGTCGCCGGTCCCGGCACCCGATTGGGGTGCCGGAGGCAGAACGGGCGGGGTGTGTCCACAGAAAGCGTGGACCTACCCCGCCCCTCTGTGTCATGTGGAGCTTCGCTCCGTGGGACCGTCCGCATTCCGGTTGTTTCACAGAGTGGGACAACGGCGTGTCGCGGCTGATGGCTGACCGCGCAGGCAGTTCTGGGAATTCGCTGGTGGCGAACACGCTGTCGGATCGCGGTGCATCGGGAACACGCTGGTCACCAGTGCGGTTGTTCCCTTGTGATGCCACCCGGACTGCCGATGGACGCGTGATCAGGTGTTCGCCGAGAGCGAGCCTGTCGGTACCGGGGACTAGCATGCATGTACGGGGGTCGGCCAACACGGCACGTCCGACTCCTCTGAGGCAAGGAGCGCTTTGGCGATGTTTGAACGATTTACGGACCGCGCCCGTCGGGTAGTCGTCCTGGCACAGGAAGAAGCCAGGATGCTCAGCCACAACTACATCGGGACCGAGCACATCCTGCTCGGCCTGATCCACGAGGGTGAAGGGGTCGCCGCCAAGGCTCTCGAGAGCCTGGGTATCTCGCTCGAAGCCGTCCGCTCCCAGGTCGAGGAGATCATCGGCCAGGGGCAGCAGGCACCGAGCGGGCACATCCCGTTCACCCCCCGCGCCAAGAAGGTGCTGGAGCTCTCCCTGCGCGAGGCCCTGCAACTGGGCCACAACTACATCGGCACCGAGCACATCCTGCTCGGCCTCATCCGTGAGGGTGAGGGTGTCGCAGCGCAGGTCCTGGTCAAGCTCGGTGCGGACCTGAACAAGGTCCGGCAGCAGGTCATCCAGCTGCTGAGCGGTTACCAGGGCAAGGAGTCGTCGCCGCAGGGCACGGCTCCGGAGGGTGCACCCAGCAGCTCCCTGGTGCTCGACCAGTTCGGCCGGAACTACACCCAGTCCGCTCGTGAGGCGAAGCTCGACCCGGTGATCGGGCGCGAGACCGAGATCGAGCGGGTCATGCAGGTGCTGTCTCGGCGGACCAAGAACAACCCTGTCCTGATCGGTGAGCCGGGTGTCGGCAAGACCGCCATCGTGGAAGGTCTGGCCCAGCAGATCGTCCGCGGTGACGTCCCGGAGACGCTGAAGGACAAGCAGATCTACTCGCTCGACCTGGGCGCCCTGGTAGCCGGTTCGCGCTACCGCGGTGATTTCGAGGAACGCCTGAAGAAGGTGCTCAAGGAGATCCGCACCCGCGGCGACATCGTGCTGTTCATCGACGAGATCCACACCCTCGTCGGGGCCGGTGCGGCCGAGGGCGCGATCGACGCGGCGAGCATCCTGAAGCCGATGCTGGCCCGCGGTGAGCTGCAGACGATCGGCGCCACCACCCTCGACGAGTACCGCAAGTACGTCGAGAAGGACGCCGCGCTGGAGCGCCGCTTCCAGCCGATCCAGGTGGCCGAGCCCTCGATCGCGCACACGATCGAGATCCTCAAGGGCCTCCGCGACCGGTACGAGGCGCACCACCGGGTGACCATCACCGACGCCGCGCTGGTGAACGCCGCGCAGATGGCCGACCGGTACATCTCGGACCGGTTCCTGCCGGACAAGGCGATCGACCTGATCGACGAGGCCGGTGCCCGGCTCCGGATCCGCCGGATGACCGCACCGCCGGACCTGCGCGAGTTCGACGAGAAGATCGCGACCGTGCGCCGGGAGAAGGAGTCCGCGATCGACGCGCAGGACTTCGAGCGC
This sequence comes from Kribbella sp. VKM Ac-2571, assembly GCF_004362255.1. Classification (NCBI taxonomy): domain Bacteria; kingdom Bacillati; phylum Actinomycetota; class Actinomycetes; order Propionibacteriales; family Kribbellaceae; genus Kribbella; species Kribbella sp. VKM Ac-2571. The sequence goes on along the minus strand of NZ_SNWS01000006.1, from coordinate 32,880 downwards.
GCCGCGCGCCTGCGTGACGACGAGAAGAAGCTGATCAACGCGAAGGCCGAGCGTGAGAAGCAGTGGAAGGCCGGCGACATGGACGTCGTCGCCGAGGTCGACGAGGAGCTGATCGCCGAGGTGCTCAGCACGGCGACCGGCATCCCGGTCTTCAAGCTGACCGAGGAGGAGTCCTCGCGGCTGCTCGACATGGAGAAGGAGCTGGCCAAGCGGTACGTCGGCCAGACCGACGCGGTCAAGGCGCTGTCCCGCTCGATCCGGCGTACCCGCGCCGGCCTGAAGGACCCGCGCCGCCCGAGCGGCTCGTTCATCTTCGCCGGCCCGTCCGGTGTCGGTAAGACCGAGCTGTCGAAGGCGCTGACCGAGTTCCTGTTCGGCGACGAGCACGCGCTGATCAGCCTCGACATGTCGGAGTACTCGGAGAAGCACACCGCTTCCCGGCTGTTCGGTTCGCCTCCTGGGTACGTCGGCTACGAAGAGGGTGGCCAGCTGACCGAGAAGGTGCGCCGCAAGCCGTTCAGCGTGGTGCTGTTCGACGAGGTGGAGAAGGCCCACCCGGACATCTTCAACTCGCTGCTGCAGATCCTGGACGAGGGTCGGCTGACCGACGCCCAGGGCCGCGTGGTCGACTTCAAGAACACCGTGATCATCATGACCACGAACCTCGGTACCAAGGACATCGCCAAGGCGGTCTCCCTGGGCTTCTCGCAGGCGAGCGACACCACGTCGTCGTACGAGAAGATGAAGTCGAAGGTCACCGAGGAGCTGAAGCAGCACTTCCGGCCGGAGTTCCTGAACCGCGTCGACGAGATCGTGGTCTTCCACCAGCACACGATGGAGGACATCGTCCGGATCGTGGACCTGATGGTGGCCCAGATCGAGCTGCGGCTGAAGGACAAGGACATGGGCATCGAGCTCACGCCGGCGGCGAAGGAACTCGCCGCGAAGCGTGGTTTCGACCCGGTCCTGGGTGCCCGTCCACTGCGCCGCGCACTCCAGCGCGACATCGAGGACGTGCTGGCCGAGAAGATCCTGTTCGGGGAACTGCGCCCCGGCCAGATCGTCCTGGTCGACGCGGCACCGGAAGGCACGGTCGACGGCGACGGACTGCCGGAGTACTTCACCTTCACCGGTAACCAGAAGTCGTCGGCCTCCGACCTGGAGCTCACCGACCTCACCACCGGTGGCACGACCGGTACCACAGGTCTTCAGGACAGCTGAGCCAGTAGCCGGTAGCGAGGGCCCCGCGGACACCATGTCCGCGGGGCCCTCGTCGTACGCCTGCCAGTTCCGGGGAATGCAACCGGAGGCTCGCCCCACCCGGTACTTAACGGTGAGGAAGCGCCCAACCAAGACCGGAGGACGCGTGGCGAGCAATCGAGATCAGGACTTCACCGAGTACGTGAGTGCCCATCGCGGGCGGATGATGCGGATCGCGCGTCTGCTGACCAGCGGGGACGCGCACTGGGCCGAGGATCTGGTGCAGACCGCACTGACCAAGCTCTATGTGAAGTGGGGCGCGGTCAGGCCCGAGACTGGAGCGGCGCGGTACGCCGACAAGATCCTGATCAACGTGTTCCTGGACGAGAAGCGCCGGTTCTGGCGTCATCGCGAGACGTTGACCGGCGAGGTCGCCGAGCCCGGACCGCAGGCCGGCTCCGGACCGGAGGATCGGCTGACCGTGCTGGCCGCGCTCGAACAGCTGCCCAGGCGCCAACGGGCCGCTGTCGTCCTGCGGTACTTCTGCGATCTGGACGTGGCCGCTGCCGCCGAGCTGATGGGCAGCAGCCAGGGCACCGTCAAAAGCCAGACCGCTCGTGGGCTGGACAAGCTGCGCGACCTCATCGTCGAACCCCTGAACACACTGGAGCAAGTGCGATGACTGATCTGAAGAGCCTTCTCGAGCACGCAGCCGGTACCGACCCGGTCGTCACCGACGAAGACGTCGCGGCCGACCTCAGCCGCGGCCGGAGTGCCGCCCGTCGTCGCCGGTTCGCCGGCGCCGGCCTCACCGCGGTCGCCGCGGCCGTCGTCGCCGGCGCCCTCGCGGTGCCGCTGGCGTTCGCACCTGGCCCGCACTCCGGCGACTCGGGTTCGGCGCTCTCGGCGCCTCCCGCGGCCGGCACCACGACGGCGATGTCGGCAGGCCAGCTGCTCCTGGTCGCGGCAGCTCACGAGGAGAAGGCCGAACCGACGACGGGCAAGTACTTCCGGGTGCGAAAGGTCGAGAGCAGGGAGTGGACCGTCAAGGCAGGCGGCAACATCGTCTGCTGCGGGTCGGGCCCGGCCGGTCCGGGCGGCTACAAACTGCGTGAGCTGACGGTGACCGAGACCTGGACCGGCCTGAAGGGCGGCACCGCCTGGATCGGAACCCGCTCGCTGGGCGCGCACCCGGCAACGGCGGCCGACGAGGCGGCTTGGCGAAAGGCGGGAGCGCCGGCGAACTGGAACGCCGGTCCGGCCGACACCGCGGTCAAGCACGACCAGGTCATTTCGTCCAAGCCGGGAAAGGCGACGTTCTTCGAGGCGAAGGACGCCGCGGACCGCTACACCGCTCTCGGTGCGAACGGCACGCTGCAGGACGTGCTGGCGCTGCCGGCGAGCCCGGACCAGTTGCGCGCCCGGCTGCTCGACGTGAAGAAGTCGACCGCTCCTGACGCCACCGACGTGGCCGCTCTCGCGGAGCTCTCGGCCGGTCTGCTCAGTGACACTCCGGCACTGCCGAAGGTCCGCGGGGCAGCATTCCGGCTACTGGCCGGGCTGCCGGGCGCCACGGTCCAGCAGAACGTCACTGACCTGGCAGGCCGGACGGGTACGGCGGTCGGGTTCTCCTTCCCGGCGTACCAGGTGAACCTCCGGCTGATCGTCGACCCGAAGACCGGCAAGCTGCTGAGCAGCAGCCACACGGGCGGGAAGAACGGGGACAGCACGATCCTGCTCTCCGGCTGGACCAACGACACCCCGAAGGCGCCGCCCGCCGCCATCAAGTGAGGTCACTTCGTCTCGACCCGCCAACCCTCCGGGGGTTGGCGGGTCGTCGCATGTGCGCGGCGCGGGACTGGTCCAGGCCGGTGTGCGAGTACTCCGGCGCTGCTCGGCGTACCGAAAACACGCCGATTTGTGCGAAGGCTACTGATTGGTCGTATCGTCCTGCGGAGCGTGATCGCTTCGATACGGAGACGGCTTCCGTCACGGAAGGATCGATGGGAAGATCGCGCGACTGCTGAGCAAGCAGTTACTTACCGCCTGTCTGCCGCGTTGTAACCCTGTGACCACGCTGTTCGGACCCGGACTGTCGGAAAGGGGGCCGAGGATGGAATCATCTCGTCGCATGGACGCTCCGCGTCTGCCATTGACCCAGGAACCGGTCGCCGACACCGGTTCCTTTGGCGTGCGGCAGGCGGGTGGAGTTCTCGAGCGGGCCCAGCGGATCGCTGACACGCTCCGCGAGCAGGCCGAGCACGAGAACGATCTCGCCCGCGAAGAAGCCGCGCGGATCCGGGCCGCGAACGAGCGACTGCAGGCCGACGCCGAGGCCGCCGCGAAGAAGCTCCGGTCGGACGCGATGACGGCCGCCCAGCGCGTGCTGAACGACGCCGAGCGGTCCGCCGAGCAACTCCGCACCGAGTCCGAGTCCGAGGCCGAGCGGGTCCGCTCCGAGGCCGAGGAGACGGCCGAGAGGCTGCGCGCCGAGTCGACCGCCGAGGCCGAGCGGGTACGCCGCGACGCTGCCGCCGCAGCCGAGCAACTGGCCTCCGAGTCGACCGCCGAGGCCGAGCGGGTTCGCGCCGAGGCAACCGCTCTCGCCGAGCGGCTCAAGAGCGAGTCGGAGTCCGCCGCGGAGCAGCTCCGCGCTGCGGTCGCCGAAGAGGTGGCCAAGCGTCGGGCGGACTCAGAAGCGGCCGCCGAACAGCTTCGGGTAGAGAGTGAGGCGGCGGCCGAGAAGTTGCGGGTCGAGTCGCAGGCGGCGGCGGATCAACGGGTTGCGGAGGCCGAGGCCGAAGCGCGCCGGGTGAAGGACGAGGCCGAGGATCTCCTCGACGAGGCCCGGATGGCTCGCGAGTCCGCCCAGGCGATGGTGGAGCGGGCCCGCCGCGAGGCGCAGCAGCTGGTCGCCGACGCCGGCGAGCAGGCGGCGCTGGTGTCGCAGGCCGCCGTACGCAACGAGGCCGACCTGATCGCCCGCGCCGAGTCGGAGGCGGCCGAGCTGCGGGCCGCGGTCGAGCGCGAGGTCGAGGCGGCCCGGGAGCGTTCCCGCATCGAGATCGCCGACGCGCACGCCGAGATCGAGCGGCTGCGCGGCGAGAACCGGACCGAGCTGGAACGCCGTACGGCGGAGCTCGAGGAGACCGAGCGCGCCAAGCTGGCCGCGATCTCGCTGGAGATCGACAAGCTGCGGGCCGAGGCGGTAGCGGAGATCGCCGAGCGCAAGGCCGAGGCCGAGGCCGGTAACGAGCGGCTGATGGCGGACGCCCGGGCCCAGGCCAAGCTGGTCGTGGACTCGATCGAGGCAGACCGCCGGACGGCGGCGGCCGAGGCGCAGCGGATCGTCGAGGACGCGAACAAAGCCGCCGAAGCGGCGATGGCCGAGGCCGAGAAGCAGACGCTGTGGAGCAAGAAGACCGTCGACGAACTGATCGGCGCCGCGGAGTCCGAGGCGCAGTCGATCCGCGAGCAGGCCGCCGCCGACGCGGCCGCGCTGCTCAAGCAGAAGCGCGCGCACCTGCGCCGTGTGGTCAGCCGGTCGACCAGCCGACTCAAGCAGACCCAGGAAGCGATCGCCAAGGAGAACGCCGAGCTGACCCAGCTCGCCGAGACCACGCTGTACTCGGCCGGCGAGCAGGCCGAGGCCACCCTGGCCGCCGCCAAGCAGGAGGCCGAGCGGGTCACCGCCCAGGCGCAGACCCGGGCCGACCGGCTGAAGGCGTCGGCCGCCGAGGACGCGCGGGAGATCATCGAGCGGGCGAACCGCCGCGAGGCCGAGGCCGAGCAGAGCACCCAGGTCCTGCGGGAGCGCGCGGCCAACGACCTGTCCGCGGCGCAGCGTCAGGCGCACGAGTTGATCCGCAAGTCCCGGGCGGAGGCTCAGCAGCTCGAGGCCCAGGCCCGCGAGCACGCCGACACCTTGCGTGCCCAGGCCCGAAAACTTCTCGCCGAAGCCGAGGCGAGGGTCGCTGCGCTGAACCAGCGCCGTGATGAGATCACCAAGGAGCTCACCCAGCTTTCGGGTGTGATCGAGGCACTCGCTGTACCGGGGTTCCGCCCAGGTGGTGGAATGTCCTCCAGTGAGGGTTCCACGGGGGAATCAGGATGAGGACGTGACAGTCAGATCCTTGTCAGTGACAATGTGTGATCCACCCACCCATCGAAGTGAGCATCGGAAAACATGAGCAGTGAAAGCCCAACCCCGTTCCGCACCGTTCTGCGTGGCTACGAGCCTGCCCAGGTGGATCAGCACATCCGTGAGCTGACCACCTCTCTGACCGCCCTGCAGCAGCAGTCCGAGCAGTTGCAGCGGCACGTCCAGGAGCTGCAGTCCCGCACGGACGCGGCGGAAGCGGCCGTCATCTCCGCCCAGGAGGACTCCAAGGACCGCACGCCCACCTTCACCGAGTTCGGTGAGCGCGTCGCGAAGATCCTGTCGCTGGCCGACGACGAGGCCCGTGACCTGGTGACCCGCGCCCGCACCGACGCGGAGGCGATCGTCGCCGACGCCGAGGCGCACGCGAAGAAGGTCCGCAAGGAGGCCGAGCAGTACTCCCTGGACTGGAAGAGCGAGGTCGACGCCGAGGCCGCCCGGATCCTCGAAGAGGCCCGGACCCAGGCCGACGACATGCGCGACGAGGCCGAGCGCGACGCCACCGCGCGCCGCAGCGAGGCCCAGGCGCTGTACGAGCAGGAGCGGGCCAAGTCCGCTCAGGCCGCGGCTGCCTTCGAGACCACCCTGGCCGAGCGCCGGGGCAAGGTCGAGCAGGAGTTCGCCGCCCGTACGGCGCTCGCCGAGCAGCAGCTGGCCGCCGTCACCGACCGCGCTGCTCAGGTGCAGCGTGAGGCCGACCGCGCGCGGTCCGAGGCCGAGCGGCTCGCGCAGCAGCAGCTCGCCGACGCGAACCGGCAGGCCCAGGAGATCGTCGCCGCCGCGAAGGACAAGTCCGAGCGGATCCGTGCCGAGTCCGAGCGCGAGCTCGCGGCCGCGACGCAGCGCCGGGACAGCATCAACGCGCAGCTGACCAACGTCCGCCAGATGCTGGCGACGCTGTCCGGCAGCCCGGCGATGCCGCTCGACCTGCTGGCCGACGACGAGGAAGACGCCACCTCCGGCAGCAAGAAGAACTGAAGCACCACGACATAAGACGCCGGCTCGAGCCCTTCGAGCCGGCGTCTTGGTCTGTCACGCGGGAAGTCGGTAGCGGCCGCGGCTGAGGGGTTCGACGAGGCCGTCGGCCACCAGACCGTCCAGGGCCCGTTCGCGTTGGACCGGGTCCGGCCAGCAGGTGTCCAGCTCGGTCTTCGGTACGGGCGCCGATGCGGCTCGCAGTACGGCCAGAAGGCGGCCGCGGGCTTGCCGGTCGGTGCCTTCGTAGGTCTGGCTGCGGCGCGGAGGTCCGTCGTACGGCGGGCTTCCGGCCAGGACCCATGCGCACTGGGACCGGATGGGACAGTCGGCGCAGCGCGGCGTACGGGCGGTGCAGACGAGGGCGCCGAGCTCCATGGAGGCCACGGCCCAGCGGGCGGCGGTGCGCTCGTCGGCGGGCAGTGCGCTGACTGCGAGGCGCTGGTCGGCCGCGGTGGGGGAGATGCTCGGCTGCGCGACGCCGGTGAGGGAGCGCGCGAGGACCCGACGTACGTTCGTGTCGACCACAGCGTGCCGCTGGCCGAAGGCGAAGGATGCGATCGCGGCGGCCGTGTACGTCCCGACGCCGGGTAACGCGAGCAGAGCCGCATGGTCGTCCGGGACCTCGCCGCCGTGACGCTCCACAATCGCCTGAGCGGCCGCGTGCAGCCGGAGGGCGCGCCTGGGGTACCCAAGCCGGTCCCAGGCCCGCACAGCCTCACCAGGAGCCTCTGCGGCCAGGTCCACCGGCTTCGGCCACCTCTCCAGCCAGCTCCGGTACGCCGGCAGCACCCGGTTCACCGGTGTCTGCTGCAGCATGAACTCACTGACCATCACAGCCCACGCCCCGGCCCCGGGCTCCCGCCACGGCAACTCCCGCGCGTTGGCGTCGTACCAACGCAGCACAGGGGCGTGGATGGCGGTCACGGAGTCAAAGCCCCGTGACCCGCCGCGACGGAGTCGCGGCAATATGCACTGCGGCGAGCCTGAGTGGTGGGGCACGGAGCCGATATTAGAGTGCGCTTCATGAGCAGTCTGCTCCGTCCGGTCGGGCACCTGCCCGCCAGCGTGTACTGGTTCCGGCGTGGACTTGTGCTCGCGGTCGTAGTGGTGCTGGTCATCTTGATCTCGCGGCTGTTCGCGGGCGGTGGCGACGACACGAAGAACGCCGCCGCGTCGGACCCGCAGCCGAATCCCACCGGCGCCGCACCGGCGACACCGTCCGGGACACCGAGCACCGAGTCGAGCACCGAGCCGAGCACTGAACCGAACACGACGCCGACGAAGACTCCGAAGCCGACGAAGACCACGCCGCCCGCGGACCTCACCTGCCAGGGCTCGGACCTCAGCATCGACGCGTTGCCCGCGAACCGGAAGATCGTCTCCGGCTCGATGCTCAACTTCGTCATCCAGTTCACACCGCTCGACGACGGGTGCAAGGCGACCGTCAACGCCGACAAGCTGACCGTCACGGTCACGTCGGGAACGGACCAGATCTGGAGCACGACCCAGTGCGACAAGGCGATCCAGACCGCGACCCTCGTTGTTGCCAAGGGCAAACAGTCGACGGTCACGGTGCCCTGGAACGGGCACCGGTCCAGGCCTGGCTGCCTTCCGGGTCAACCGGTCGCCAAGCCTGGGACCTATGTCGTCAAGGCCGAGTACGACGGCCGCCTGTCGGGCGCCCAGGCCTTCCTGGTGGTGTGATCAGCCGGCTTCGACCGGCTGAGTAGCATCGTCTTTCTGCTTCTGCAGGTGACTGGGCGCGACGAAGAGCAGCGCGGCGACCAGCCCGACCAGCAACACCAGCGCCGGCAGCACCATCGACTGCGCCATCGAGTCGCTGAACCCTTGCCGGACCATCTCGGGCAGCCGGCCGCTGGAGAACCCTTCGCCCGCAGGCGTGCCGCCGGCCATCGCCGGCAGGTTGTGCGCCAGCCGCGATTCCATCAGTACGGCGATGCTCGCACTGCCGAGCACTGCGCCGACCTGCCGCGTCGTGTTGTAGACGCCGGCCCCGGCGCCGGCCTGGTGCATCGGCAGGTTCCGCGTCGCCGTCGTACCGATCGGCGCCCACATGAACCCGTTGGCGACACCCAGCAAGGCGATCGGCAGCAGCAATTGCCAGATCGGTACGTCGGGCTCGATCACCTGACTCATCCAGAACAGCGAGACCGCGCAGCACAGCAGCCCGAACCCGGCGATGAACCGCGGCGGCGTCCGGTCGACCAGTCGCCCGACGAACGGCGACAACGCACCCGCGATCACCGCCATCGGCACCAGCAGCAGCGCCGATCGCGTCGGCGTCAGCCCGCGGACCGCCTGCGCCCACAGCATCAGCGGGAACGCCATCGCGGTGATCGCGAACCCGACCGTGGTGATCGCGACGTTCGCCAGCGAGAAGTTGCGGTCCTTGAACAGGCGCAGCGGCAGCAGCGGCTCGCCGCGGTTGCGGGACTGCCAGACGACGAAGATTGCCAGTACGACGAGGCCGGCGATGATCAGCGACCAGACCGAGATCGGGCCCTTGATCTGACCCCAGTCGTACTTCTGCCCCTCCTGGATCCCGAACACCAGCAGGAACAACCCGGCCGCGCTCAGCACGACCCCGATCAGATCGAACTTGTGCTCGTGCGTCGGCAGGTCCGGCACCAGCCGCATCGCCAGCACGAAGCCGACCACGCCGATCGGCGCGTTGATGAAGAAGATCCACTGCCAGCCGAGCCCGTCGACCAGGACGCCGCCGAGGATCGGGCCGACCAGCGTTGCCACGCCGGCGGTCGCGCCCCACAGGCTCATCGCCCGGCCGCGCTCGTTCGGCGGGAAGATCCGGGTGATGACCGCCATCGTCTGCGGCGTCATCATCGAGGCGCCCAGACCCTGGAACACCCGGGCCACGATCAGCATCTCGATCGAGTTGGTCAGACCGCACCACACCGACGCCAGCGTGAACAGCGCCAGCCCGGTCAGGTACAGCTTCTTGGGGCCGATCCGGTCGCCGAGGCGGCCGGTGATCAGCAGCGGTACGGCGTACGCGAGCAGGTATGCGCTGGTCACCCAGACGACCGTGCCGACGTCGGCCCCGAGGTCCTCGAGGATCGCCGGGGTGGCAACCGAGACGATGGTCGAGTCGACCAGGATCATGAAGAAGCCGAGCACGAGCGCCCACAGCGCGGGCCACGGCCGAACCTCGGGGCTCACTGAGTGTTGCGAGGTTGCCATTCCAAGTCCTTGCTCTCGATACGTTCGATGGTGGTGACCAGCCAGTCGCGCTCGGCGGTCAGTTGGGTCCGGAGGTAGTCGCCGCCCATCCAGTACACCTCCGGCACCTGCCGCGCCCGGGCGCCGGCGAGCGCCTCGTCGATCTCGGTTACCCAGCGCTCCAGGTCCACGATCCGGCTGCGGAACCGGAGTACGGCGTCGTCGGCGTCGAGGTTGTGCGCCTCGCTCAGCACGACCGGGAAGAGCGGGTACTCGTGGACGTACTCCTCGATGCCCGTCTCGACCCGCCGGGTCAGGGCGACATCGCCTTCCGGGGTGAGCTCGTACGTCGTGCGCTCCGGGCGGTTCCCCTCCCGTTCGGTGCCGGTGGCGCGGACGTAGTTCTGCCGCGCCAGCCGCTCGACCGTGTGGTAGAGCGAGCCGGGCCGGACCTTGACGAGCCAGTGGGTGTGTCGTTTGACCAGCAGTTGGTACATCTCGTAGGCGTGCATCGGTTCCTCTTTGAGCAACGCCAGGACCGAGATCGCCAACGGGGTGAGTTCGGCCGCCATGATCCTCCACCTGGATTGCTCCGCACGAAATGTTCCATATGGAGTATTAGGCGATGCGTGTCGAAAATCAAGGCGCCTCCGGTTCTTTCACGAACCGGAGGCGTAATGACAGTGAGCGACGAGAGCCCGCTCCTGAAGTTCACGGCCTGAGCCCGGGCGCACGCTGACAAGCGCTGGAATCACCTGCCCGAACAAGCCCTCCTCGACGCGCCCGTTCCTCCCCAAACCAGTTTGGGGAGTCCTGCACTCCCGAAACGGGCAGCCCGGCTCCCCAGTCCATGCCCACAGGCCTCCCCAAACCGGTTTGGGGAGGCCTTGTGACGGAACGGGGAGGGCGGGGGTCCCAAACCGGTTTGGGGAGACCTTTCATCGGGACTGGGGAGGGCTACTGCCTGTTTTGGGAGGGTGAAGCTCCCCACAATGACCCACCCGGTTGCCCGCCGCTGGGGCGGGCACCCCCGGCAGATGTCGCGAATGTCCCGTGCGGGCTTCTAGACGTAGCGTTCGAGAATGCTGGACTCGGCCAGCCGGGACAGGCCCTCGCGGACCGTGCGGGCCCGGTTCTCGCCGACCCCCTCGACCGTCTGCAGGTCGTCGATGCTTGCCGCGAGCAACTTCTGTAGGTGCCCGAAGTGGTCGATCAGCCGGTCGATCACGGCACCCGGGAGCCGCGGCACCTTGGCCAGCAGCCGGTAGCCGCGCGGGGTGACCGCCGCGTCCAGCTGCTCGGCGCCGCCGAGCTGCAGCGCCCGGGCGACCTGGCCGATGTCCAGCAGGTCCGTCGGACTGACAGCGTCCAGCTCGAGCAGTACGTCGTCCGCGGTCTTGGCTCGGCGACCCGTCGCCGGCGGGAGATAGTCGCGGACCACCAGTTCACGTTCACCGGCCACGCCCGCGACGAGTTCGTTGAGCTGCAGGGTGAGCAGCCGGCCGTCGGTGCCGAGCTCGACGACGTACCCGTCGATCTCGGTCGCGATCCGGCGGACCATCTCGAGTCGCTGCGCGACGGCAGCCACGTCCCGGACGGTGACCAGGTCCTCGATCTCGAGGGCGGACAGCGTGCCGGACACCTCGTCCAGCCGCAGCTTGTAGCGCTCGAGGGTGGCCAGCGCCTGGTTGGCGCGGGACAGGATCGCGCCCGAGTCCTCGAGCACGTAACGCTGGTCGTCGACGTAGAGCGCGATGATGTGCATCGACTGCGACACCGAGATCACCGGGAACCCGGTCTGCCGCGCGACGCGGTCGGCGGTCCGGTGCCGGGTGCCGGTCTCCTGGGTGACGATCGACGGGTCCGGCATCAGGTGGACGGCCGCGCGGATCAGCCGGGTGGCGTCGCGGTCGAGGATGATCGCGCCGTCCATCTTGCTCAGCTCACGCAGTCCGGTCGCGGTGAACTCGACGTCGATCTCGAAGCCGCCGGTGGAGATCGCGTCCACCGCCTTGTCGTGCCCGAGCACGATCAGTGCGCCGGTCCGTCCGCGCAGGATCCGTTCCAGGCCTTCGCGCAGTTCGGTACCCGGCGCCACTGCCGCGAGCGTCGCGCGGAGCCGGGCGCCGGTGCTGTTCTTGTCCGTGTTCGCCGCCACGGAACCTGAGTCTATGCGGTCAGCCGCCTGCCGTTGTCCGGATATCTGCCGCAGCGCTCGCTGCGGCGCTCGCGGATCGGCCCGCGGCGGCGCATGCGCGTGCAGTCGCCCGTGCATCGGACTGTGCAGTTGGGATTTCCCGCGTGAACGAGGTCGATGGACGTACGACGCCTGCCGCGTCAGGGGCAGCGGATGACCTGACCGGCGTACGTAAGGCCGCCGCCGAATCCGAACAGCAGCACCGGCGCGCCGGACGGGATCTCGCGCTTCTCGACCAGCTTCGACAGGGCGATCGGGATGCTCGCGGCCGACGTGTTGCCGGACTCCACGACGTCCTTGGCGACCACCGCGTTGACCGCGCCGAGCCGCTTCGCGAGCGGCTCGATGATGCGCAGGTTGGCCTGGTGCAGGACGACGCCGCCGAGGTCCTCGGGCTTCAGGCCGGCCTTCTCGCAGACCTGCCTGGCGATCTCCGGCAGTTGCGTGGTGGCCCAGCGGAAGACGCTCAGGCCTTCCTGGGCGAACGGGCCGTCGCGTCCTTCGATCCGGACCGCGTCCGACATCTCCGGGACCGAACCCCACACCACCGGACCGACCGCGGGCTCGTCACTCGCGACCAGCACGGCCGCGCCCGCGCCGTCACCGATCAGCACGCAGGTGGTGCGGTCGGTCCAGTCCGTCCAGTCACTGAGCTTCTCCACGCCGATGACCAGGGCCTTCGTCGCGGCGCCGGCCCGGATGGCCTGGTCGGCCGTCGCCAGTGCGTAGGCGAAGCCCGAGCACGCGGTGTTCAGGTCGATCGCGGCCGGGTTGCCGAGGCCGAGGCGAGCGGCGACCCGAGCGGCCATGTTCGGCGACCGGTCGATCGCCGTACAGGTGGCGACCACGACGTAGTCGATCTCCGAGGTGTCGATCCCCGCGTTCGCGACGGCCTTGTCGGCGGCCCGCCAGGCCATCTCGTCCACCTGCTCGTCGGGCGCCGCGATCCGGCGCTCCCGGATGCCGACCCGGCTCTGGATCCACTCGTCGTTGGTCTCGACCATCGTGGCGAGCTCGTCGTTGGTGAGCACCCGTTCCGGCTGGTAGTGGCCGAGCGCGACAACTCTTGATCCGGTCATCTACGTGCTCCTGCGGGTCGTCGTACACCCGGGCTCGACGGTGAACCCGGCGGGGGCGTCCCCAGAGTACGTTCCCGACCCGGCCGCTGTAGATCCCCGGTCTCACCTGTGGCGTTGGCCACAGAGCGCCAGGCAGGCCCCATGACCCGTCGCGGCGGAGTCGCAGCAATTCAAGCCAGCCCTGCGGCCAGCAGGGCGGAGCGGAGGTCGGGGGCGGCGAAGGTGCGCAGGCCGTACTTCTTCTGGATGTCCATCGGCTTCACGTCCTTGCTCCGGTTCGGGATGTCGGCGGGGACGATCGCCTTGGTGAACCCGAGCCGCGCGGCTTCCGCGAGACGTTTCTCCAGGCCGCCGACGCGGCGTACCTCGCCGGCCAGGCCGACCTCGCCGATCGCGACCAGCCCGGGATGGATCGGCTTGTCCATCACCGAGGACGCGACCGCGATAGCGACCGCCAGGTCCGCAACCGGCTCGGTGATCTTCACGCCGCCGACGGTGGCGACGTACACCTCCTGGTCGGCCAGCTTCAGGCCCGCGCGATTGCCCAGTACGGCGAGGACCATCGCGACCCGGGACGACTCCAGCCCGGACGTGGTGCGGCGCGGTTGTGGTGCGGCGGACGGGCCGACCAGTGCCTGTACCTCGGCCAGCAGCGGGCGGCGGCCCTCCATCATCACCGTCACGCACGTGCCGGCCACCGGCTCGGCGTGCTCGGAGACGAACAGCCCGGTCGGGTCGGTGACCTCGACGATCCCGGTGTCGACCATGTCGAAACAGCCGACCTCGTCGGACGGGCCGAACCGGTTCTTGGTCGCGCGCACCATCCGGAACCCGGAGTGCCGGTCGCCGTCGAACGCGAGCACGACGTCGACCAGGTGCTCGAGCATCCGCGGACCGGCGATCGCGCCGTCCTTCGTCACGTGACCGACCAGCACGACCGCGATGTGCCGCTCCTTCGCGAGCCGGACCAGGGCGCCGGTCACCTCGCGGACCTGCGTCACGCCGCCCGGCGCCCCGTCGACCTCCGGGTGCGCCATCGTCTGCACCGAGTCGATCACCAGGAACGACGGCTCGACCGCGTCGACCTGACCGACCACCGCGCCCAGGTCGGTCTCGGCCGCCAGGAAGAGCTCGTCGACAAGTGCGTCGGTCCGCCCGGCCCGGAGCCGCACCTGCGCGGCCGACTCCTCACCGGACACGTAGAGCGTCCGCTGGCCGCCGCGGGCCGACTGCGCCGCGACCTCCAGCAGCAGCGTGGACTTGCCGACGCCCGGCTCGCCCGCGAGCAGGATCACCGCGCCCGGCACGACACCGCCGCCGAGCACGCGGTCGAGCTCGCCGATACCGGTCGGGCGGGACTCGGCCTCGATCGCGGACACCTTCGCGATCGGCATCGCCGGCGAGGTCACCGGGCCGGCGGTGATCCGCGCGGCCTTCGGCGCACCGACCTCGGTGACCGTGCCCCAGGCCTGACACTCGCCGCACCGCCCGATCCACCGCGCCGAGGTCCATCCACACTCGGAGCACGCGTATGCGGCCTTGCTCTTTGCCTGAGTGCCCGCCTTTGCCATGGGACCAACCTAGGTGAGCCCTCCGACAAACCTGCTGCGACGCCGCGCGACGCGGTCGGTCAGCGGGTGAGGAAGGTGCGGAGGCGTTTCAGCCAGGTGACCGCCGTACGGCGTGGTGGGTCGTCGGCGACGACGGGAAGTTCCGAGGTACGGCGGGCCGCGTCGAGGTACTTGGTGAGGATCTCGCTCTCCGACGTCCGCAGCGCTGCGCTCCGCTCGAGCAGTTCGCGCGCGGTGTCCAGTTCGCCGGCGTGGACGGCCGCGGAGCCGAGGTGCTGCAGGCAGCGGGCGTGACCTTCGCGTTCGTCGATCTCGGCGTACAGGTGGGCGGCGTGCTCCCACCGGCTGCCGGCCTCGTGCTGGTTGCGCCGCATCCACGCGGCCACACCCATGAGCTCCAGCGCATGGGCCTGGCCACTCACGTCGCCGGCTGCTGTCGCACGGGCGAGTGCGGGTCGCAGCTGCTCCAGGGCGCCTTCGTCGTCGTGCTGATACAGGTGCACGACGGCGAGGTTGATGGAGATCGCCACGTCGGCCGCGAGGTCAGGACCGGGGCGGGCGAGTCGTGCGTCGTCGAGCCGGTCGCGGGCGTTCAGGACGGCCTCGTCGCGGTCGTTGCCGGCTGGTGCGCGTTCAGCGCGGGCCAGGTGCAGCAGGGCGCGTTCGACTTGGCGCCTCATCTTCAGTGCAGCCGCCGTACGGCCGTGGGTCGCGATGTTGTCGGAGACGCCCAGCCGGGTGCTGGCGGTGTCCAGGTCACCCAGCATCCGGTACGCCGTTGCCGCCCGAGCCGCTGCGAGCTCGGCGAGACCGCGGCGACCGTTGGCCTCGGCCGTGGCGCTCAGGAGCTCGCTCAGTTCGAGGAGGGCTTCGGGATCGGGACGGCGTACGTACCAGGCCTCGAGCGCGTCGCAGATCCGGGCGAAGTCGTCGACGGCTGCGTTCTGCGGCTTCTCGGTCGCGACCAGGTCGCGGAGCCAGTCCTCGTTGACCGTGAACCACTCGGCGGCGGCCATCCCGCCGGCGTCCGAGCCGAGCGCGATCATCCACTGCTCGGCTTCCTCGGCCGCAGCGTGCAGTTCACTCGCGCCTTGCAGGCGGCGGGTGCGCGCACGCCGGCGGCGTGCACGCAACCGAAGGTAGGAGATGACCACGAGCAGGGCGGCCACGGAGTACCCGACCCACTGCACAATGCCGCGTTGGCCAAGGCTCTGGTTCAGCAGTTGTGAGGTGAGGTCGGTGAGCAAAGCGGATGCGACACCGCCGACGACCAGGGAGAACTCCTGGATCCGCGACTGCTCCTCCGGGGGTTCTTGTGTCGGCTTCGGCTGCTCCTCACTCATGGCCGGCTCCCTGTCGTCAGTCCGCGCACCACGGTCCGCCAGAACGACAGCATGAGAACCACAGGTACCACCGATGCGACTACAGCCGCAGCAGCGACCGGTCCGCTCGACGTGGAGAACTGCCGCGCCTCACCCCACAGCACCAGCGACAACGGCGTCGTACCAGGACCACTGATCAGGAACCCGACGATGAAGTCGTTCCACACCAGCGCGAACTCCAGCACCGCAACAGCAATCAGTGCGGGGCGGTATGTCCGCTGCACAGTCGCCAGTACGGCGCTCTGTCGCGCTGGGCCCTGCAGCGCCTCGGACACGAGCGCTGGTGGTGCAGACGCGAAGGCGGATCTCAGCAGCAGTACGGCGAACGGTAGGCCGGCAGCCGCGTGCACCAATGCCAGTGCGACCCGCGACCCGGCCAAGCCGGCTGTGTCGATCGCATCCCGCAGCGGAGCGGCGTACATCTGCACTGGTGTCACCGCCAGTACGACGAACACGCCCATCGCGATCCGCCCGAGTCGCGTCGGCAGACCGCCCCAGGCGACCAGGTAGGCCGTTGGTACGGCGATCACGAGCAGAACGGCTGTTGCAGCGGCTGCGATCACCAGCGTGGACAGCAGTGCCCGGAACAACCCGACGTTGGCCGCGGCGGCGAACGACGAGAACCCCAGGCCGGACAGCGACCACCACCCGCGGAGACCGGCCTCTCGGGGCGAGTGCAGCGCTGTGGCGACGAGTACGACGGCCGGGAAGATCCACACCAGTGCCACAGCAAGTCCGATGAGCCATCCGAACCGCCGTACCACCCGGCCGGGCTTCGGCCGCCCTACTGACGGATCCGGCCGTACGACGGTCACCGGCATCGCCCACCGCCGTCGGCGCAGTCCGCGGACGCCGATCAGCCCGACCGCCGCGACGATCGCGAACAGCACGACACCGAGCGCCGCCGTACGCCCAGAGTCGCCACCTGTCGTGGTGGCCCGCCACCAGTTCAGCCCCAGTACGTCGGCGGACCGCTGCATGGATCCTGGTACGACGATCAGCACCAGGTCGAACACCCGCACTGCTGCAATCACCAGCGTCAGCGTGACGACACCGGTGACCGGACGCAGCAGCGGGATCTCCAACGCCCGCAGCCGTCTCCAGCCCGTCACGCCTTCAGCTGTGATCGTCCGCGACACGTCGTCCGGTATCGCGTCCAGACCGGCGCGGAAGAGCGACACGACGTACCCGAGCCAGGTCCAGCCGAACGCGGACACCAGCACCAGCCAGAACAGACCAGGACCCAGCCACACCGGGCTGGTGCCGAACAGCCGCGTCCAGACAGCAGTAATCGTCCCCCGCTCCGGTGTCGGGTCGAAGATCAGCCGGAACGTCGCACCGGACACCAGCACCGAGACAGCGAACGGAATGACCAGGGCGGGCTGCAGGAACGTCGTGACCGCTGGGAGCCGATAACTCAGCAGAGCAAGGAAGAACCCGACCACCACGGTCCCGAACGCGACCATGACCCACAACAGACTGTTGCCCACGGCATGCAGCGCGGACGGGTCACTCATCACAGCGAAGTTGCCGAACCCGAACCCGCCCCGCGTCCGGAACGCCGCCACCACGGTCACACCGATCGGCACCAGCAGCACACAGCTCAACAGCAACGCCGGCAGCCCCAGCAGATACGGCCCGGCGGGTCGGCGCGGTTTGCCCTGCACCGGACGGCCGGTGATCTCCCGGCCGACGATCTCGAGCGACAGGCCGTTGGTCTGCAGGCCCATCAGCCCTCCTCCACCTTCCGCAGGTCGGCCATCGCGTCGTCTACCGCATCCTGTACGGCGGTGTCACGACGGCCGACCGCGACCAGGAAGTCGGTCAGCACTCGCCACAGCCCATTGATGTCTCCGATGCGACCGAGCCGGTCCGAGAGGTCGAACTGCAGTTGCTCTCCCGGCCTGGTCAGCTGCTCGGCGAGCCGGGTGAGCTCGGGGGAGTACCCGCTGGTCCGTCCGTCGACCAGGAACCCACCTTCGGCGATCCACGGGTTCGCAGCGGCCGGCGCGGACAACCGGCGTACCAGGTCGCGTGCGTCTTCCGTGGTCGGCTTCGGCAGCACCATCACGTCGCCTCCGACGACTACGGGTGCGGCAGCGCCGGCAGTCATGGGAGGGAACGTGAAAAGCCCTATGTCGCTGGGGTCTGCGGCAAACGAGCGCACCACTGGTTCGGCGAAGTCGGACGCGAGCACCATGGCGGCCTTGCGGTGGCCGAACACCTCCACCAGCGCGTCCGGGAACTGCTGGACGAGTGACTCCTTCACACCGCCGGCAAGAAGGCCAGGCGCCGACCACATGGTGCCCAGCAACCGCAGTGCGGCCCCGAACTGTGGCTGCTGCGAAGGCCGCGGGTCTGTCGCGGTTGCCAGACCCAAGTACACGGACGGCGCGATGCCCAGCAGGACGTTCTCCAGGAAGTCCGTCAGGACCCAGCCGTCACCTGCGGCCAGTGCCAACGGCGTGACGCCCGCCTCTGTCAGCGTCCGGTTCAGCGTCAGCCACTCGCTCCACAGCCGCGGCGGCTGTACGCCGACCTGCCGGAACACCGAGGGGCGGTACCAGACCGCCGACTTGTGCGCTGTCTTGAACGGCACGCCGTACGTCGTTCCTTCATGAACCAGGAGCTCTTTCCAGAGGCGGGCCCGGCCGAGTGGTGCGATGTCGTCGGGGATCGGCTCCAGGTCAGCGAGATGGCGCGGGACCAGACCCGGCTGCGGCAGCATGACGATGTCCGGTCTGCGGGTGGAGCGGGCGCCGAAGGCGGTGGAGATGTCGTCGCCGAGCGGTACGACCTCGACCGGGTAACTCAGGTCCAGGCCGTCCAGGACCTTGTGGAACACGCGCAGTTCCTCGCCGCTCCAGCTGACGGCCACGCGGACCGCACGCCGCAGTCCCAGTACGTCACTCGAGCACCCGGCAAGCAGAAGTGTTGCTGCGGTCCCCAGGAACGCTCTGCGGCTACTCAGCATCGACGAACCCCGTCGTACGTGTCGCGCTGGTCGTGATGAGCAGCAGCGCGGCTGAAGCGAGGTCGGGGTTGGGACGGAGCGACAGGAGCGATCCCCAGGTAGGCAGGCCATTGGCGTCCTCCAGCACGATCGCCTGCGGGTACGCGCCGAGTGCACGAGCCACTCCGGCCAGGCGGCGACGGCCTGCCGTGATCTCGTACGGGTAGCGGTCCAGCACGTCTTCCAGCCCACAGCCGATCGCCTTGACCACACTCGCTTCTCGCGCGGCCTGTCTGGTGATCGCCTGCGACGTGCGGTGCCCGTGCATCACGTTGCCGAGCACAGTGAGGTGGGGGAGCAGGCCGCCTTCCGCAGGTACCAGCCGGACGGTTCCGCCGGCCAGCACCAGCGCACCCGGCGGTGGATCGTCCAGTCCGGTCACGATGTCGGCCAGCCTGCGGCGGTCGGCTGCCTGAGGCACCACCACCGCACGCTGCTCACCTACGTCGATCCGGAGCCGCCCCGGCAGCCCCGGCACGTGATCGAGCAGCAGTCCGTCCATCCGCGGCTGGCGCCTCCCCAGGAATGCCCCGTCAAGTGGTGCGTCAACCCTATGAGGACCGGAGGTCCGTCCGCAGACCACAGAGTGTCGTCAGAAGGTCCTGCTCCACAAGTTGATCGCGTAGTCGACCTCTATTCCTTGGTGCGAGGCCAAGATCCGCTTGGAGTCCTCAGGCGTGAACTCGATCTTCACGACCGCCTCGAGATCGGCGCGGCTCTCGAACCGCCAGCCCATGTCCAGCGGCGTCCGGTGCCAGCCGCGATCGGTCCAGAACCGTTCCACCACAGGCGCCTTGATCTTCGGGTACGACGTACTGAACCACTCACCGAACGTCGACCGGCTCCCGTCGTTGTCGATCACGAACGCGGTCCCGCCGCGGCGCATCACCCGGTCCAGTTCGGCCAGCCCGGGCTCGCACCCCGGCCCGAAGAAGTACGCCCAGCGCGCGTGCATCACGTCGATCGACGCGTCCGGTACCGGCAGGCGTTGCGCCGTGCCCTGCCGTACGTCGACGTTCGGCAACGCCTGGGTACGTCGACGAGCCGCGTCCGCCAGTGCTCCGTGCGGCTCGACGCCGATCACCTGTGCGGCCGTCGCGGCGAACGTCGGCAGGTGGAACCCGGTGCCGCAGCCGATGTCGAGGACCGTCGCGCCGGCCCAGTCGCGAATCGCCCGCATCGCCGGCTCGATCACGCCGTTCGGATCGACCGCCCGGTTCTCGACCTCGTACACCTTCGGGTGGTGCCAGATGTTCGGACTCGGGATCCCGCCCTCCGCGATGCTCACATCGCTAGACCCTAGCCACTGCCTGTTTGGTGGTGGCAGCGAGCAGGGCGGCCGGAATGAGGAGGATGCCGCAGAAGACGGCCAGCCAGTGGAAGCCGAGGTACGCGAGGACCGGCCCGGCAGCTGTGCCCGCAAGGGAAGCCAGGGCGCCCATCGTCAGGTCCGACAGGCCCTGCGCCGACGTACGGATGCTGTCCGGCACGGACCGCGACAGCAGCGTGGACCCGGCCACCAGACAGGCGGACCAACCGAGGCCCAGGGTGAACAGCGCCAGCCCGGTCAGCGCGTGCGCGTCGTCCGGCGCGACAGCGGCCAGTGTCATCGCGATCGCGAGGATGCCGAGGCCGATGCCGATCGTGGGGATCCGGCCGAGCCGATCGGCCAGCCACCCGGTCAGCGGGGACAGGGCGTACATACCGGCCACATGCCCGCTGATGACGAAACCGACGATCGTCAGTGAGGCGCCGTGGTGGCGCAGGTGGACCGAGGTCATCGACATCACGCCGACCATCACCGCGTGCGCCGTCGCGATCGCGAGCAGGCCGAGACGCGCGTGCGGGATGCGGATGACCTGGCGGAACGTCTCGGCCAGCGGCTGGCGCTCCACTTTGCCGGGCCGTACCTGGCTGCGCATGCCGACCCACACCGTGGCCGCGCTGAGGCCGAAGGCGACGACAGAGAACACATACGGACCCGCCAAGGCCAGGATTCCGAGTGACGTGCCGACCGAGCCGCCGACGCCGGTCAGGTTCGGTCCG
The DNA here is from genome assembly GCF_004362255.1 of Kribbella sp. VKM Ac-2571. Classification (NCBI taxonomy): domain Bacteria; kingdom Bacillati; phylum Actinomycetota; class Actinomycetes; order Propionibacteriales; family Kribbellaceae; genus Kribbella; species Kribbella sp. VKM Ac-2571. Next base: position 12,057 of record NZ_SNWS01000006.1, on the reverse strand, counting down.
ACGATCACACCGATCGTGGTGGCCCAGACGACCAGCCCGAGCGAACGGGCGATGCGGCTGGGCTCTGCGGCGTCTGTGGCGGCGTACCGCGACTGGAGGTTGGAGGCCGAGCCGCTGCCGAATAGACACCCTGCGGCCAGCAGTAGCGCCAGTGAGCCGATCTGCGCGGCGAGGATCGTCAGCGCAGCGCCAAGGAAGGCGATCGAGTAGCCGACGCTCAACGAGACCCGTCGACCGTGTGAGCGAGCCAGACCGGCCAGCGGTACGGCGAGAACGGCAGCGCCCAACGTGGTCGACGTGGCGACCAGCCCGGCCATGGACGTGGAGCCGGACACGTTCTCCGCGAGCAGTGCCGCGACGGCGAATCCGCTCGCCGTTGCGACCCCTCCGAGCGCGTTGCTCGCCACCAGAACCCGCAGGGTCGTCCGCTGCCGCTCGCTTGTCACGGGCAAACCCTCTCATGAACCTGACGCAGAAGCAGCTCCGTTCTGGATGCTCGCGACTGCTCTCCGCCACCGACTTCCACGCACTTCCGCACGCTGCGAGGGTGTCTGAGGACCCTCTATAGGATCGTTCTGACATATCTCACCGCGCCTCTGGAGACTCCGGATGTCCGACATCGCGATCGTCCCTGCCCCGCGACAACTCACCGTCGACGAAGGCCGGTGGATCACCGCCGATCCGGTCGCCGACGCCGTCCGGGACGTGGTCGAGAACCTCGACCCGAACGAGTACCGCATCGACATCAGTGCGGACGGCGCCCGGCTCACGGCCGGCTCCGAGGACGCGCTCCGGCACGCGGAGACGACGTACGCCCAGCTGGTCGAGTCGGCGGAGCCGGCCGCGGACGGGAAGGTCGCCGTACCGCTGGCGCACGTCGAGGACGCGCCGCGGTTCGGCTGGCGCGGGATGATGCTCGACGTCGCGCGGCACTTCATGCCGAAGGAGTTCGTCCTCAGGATCATCGACGTGCTCGCACTGCACCGGCTGAACGTGCTGCACTTCCACCTCACCGACGACCAGGGCTGGCGGGTCGAGATCGAGGCGTACCCGCGGCTCACCGAGGTCGGCGCGTGGCGGGCCGAGACCATGGTCGGCAAGATGTCGCACGGCCAGCAGGAGTTCGAGTACGACGGCACGCCGCACGGCGGGTTCTACGCCAAGGACGACCTGCGTGAGATCGTCGCGTACGCCGCGGACCGCGGGATCACCGTCGTACCCGAGATCGACCTGCCGGGGCACATGCAGGCCGCGATCGCGGCGTACCCGGAGCTCGGGAACCACCCGGACCGGCAGTTGACGGTCCGGCAGTACTGGGGCATCAGCGACGACGTGCTGAACGTGAACGACGCGACCGTCGAGTTCGTGAAGACCGTGCTGCGTGAGGTGCTGGAGATCTTCCCGTCGCCGTACATCCACCTGGGTGGCGACGAGTGCCCGTCGGTGCAGTGGGCCGAGTCGGAGGCGGCGCAGAAGCGGCAGGCAGAGCTCGGGCTGGACGAACCGGGACAGTTGCAGGGCTGGTTCACGGCGCAGGTCGCGGAAGTGCTGGCCGAGGAAGGGCGCCGGCTGGTCGGCTGGGACGAGATGGTCGAGACCGACTGCCCGAAGGACGCGGTCATCATGGCGTGGCGGAGTGCGCAGCGCGGCGAGGTCGCGGCGAAGGCGGGGCACGAGGTCGTGATGGCGCCGTGTGAGTCGGTGTACTTCGACTACTACCAGGGCGACCCCGCGACCGAGCCGCTCGCCATCGGCGGGAACATCCCGCTGGAGAAGGTGTACGACTTCGAGGTGATCCCGGCGGGGCTGTCCGACCAGGAGAAGGCGTTGATCGTCGGGACCCAGTGCCAGATCTGGACCGAGTACATGGAAGGCCCGGAGCAGGTCGGCTACATGCTCCTGCCGCGCCTGTCCGCCTTCGCCGAACGCGCCTGGGGCTCCCCGAAGGTCTCGTACGACGAGTTCATCGGCCGCCTCCGCCCCCACCTCACCCGAATCGAGGCCCTAGGCCTCAACTACCGCCCCCTCGACTGACCCGCCCCACCACCGCCCCGTCCCGCACTCGTCGCCCCGCCCCGCCCCGCGCACGTCACCCCGCCCCGCCCCGCGCATGTCACCCCGCCGCGCACTTTGGTGGGTTGACGTCCGAGATGCAGGGTTTGCGTCCGGGATCTCGGACGCAAACCCGGCCTCTGGTGGGTGGACCCACCAGAGGCCGGGATAGCTGATGGGGTAACAAAATCTCGGTTAGTCCTGTTAGCAGGGGTAGACGGCCCTGGTGGACCTGACGAAGGATGAATTGCCAGGAGGCGGGTCGGGAAGCGGAGGCGCGCATGAGCGTGGTGGGGCCGCTGGATGCGATGTTTCTGGGTGGGGAGTCGCGGGAGCAGCCGATGCATGTCGGTGGGCTGATGCTGTTCGAGCTCCCGGAAGGGGCCGGCCGGGATCATGTGTTCCCGGAGTCGTCGCGGGACTTCGTGTCGCGGCTGTACCACGAGATGGTCGCGGCGCCGGAGGTGAATCCGCTGTTCGCGCGCCGGGTGCGGAACCGGCCGGTGGACCTCGGCTACTGGTCCTGGGAACAGGACGACCAGATCGACCTGGAGTACCACGTCCGCCTGTCCGCGCTGCCCCGTCCCGGCCGGTACCGCGAACTGTTCGAGCTCACCAGCCGCCTGCACGGGACGCTGCTCGACCGGCACCGCCCGCTGTGGGAGATGCACCTGATCGAGGGCGTCGAGGGCCGCCGGTTCGCGCTCTACAGCAAGATCCACCACTCGATGATCGACGGCGTCAGCGCGCTGCGCTGGATGCAGGACACCCTCACCACCGACCCGACCCGCACCGGGATGCCGGCCACGTACGCGCTGCCGCCGAAGACCGCCGCGCCGCGGCCGGAGACCCGGTTGCTGCAGACGATCGCCAAGGTGCCTGGTGACGCGGTGAAGACGGCCGCCGGGCTGGCCGGTCTCCCGCTGGCCGGTGTGAAGAGCCTGCTGCACTCGGCGATGCCGTTCCAGGCGCCGCGGACGATCTTCAACCAGCCGATCACCGGCGCACGGCGGTTCGCGGCGCAGTCGTGGCCGATCGAACGGCTGGAGAAGGTCCGGGCGATCACCGGCGCGACGCTGAACGACGTACTGCTGGCCATGTGTTCAGGGGCCTTGCGCAACTATCTGCTCGAGCTGGACGCGTTGCCGGACAAGGCGCTGACCGCGATGGTGCCGGTCTCTTTACGTACGTCGGACGACGCGCCCGGAGGCGGGAACTCGCTTGCCACGCTGATCGCGGACCTGGCCACCGACCAGGCCGATCCCGAGCGCCGGATCCGCCGGATCATGGCGTCGACCGCGCACGGAAAACGCGTTCTGTCCGACCTCAGCCCGCTGCAGAACCTCATCGTCGGCGCACTCGGCTTCGGCGTCGCCGGCCCCGCCGCGGTCCTACCGGGCGTCGCCGGTCGTACGACACCGCCGTACAACGTGGTCATCTCGAACGTGCCCGGCCCGGCCGACAGCCCGCTGTACTGGAACCGCTCGCGCCTGCTCGGTATGTACCCCGCGAGCATCGTCCTCAACGGCCAGGCGCTGAACATCAGCGTCACCAGCTACGCCCACGAACTCCACTTCGGCCTGATCGGCTGCCGCCGCACCGTCCCGCACCTGCAACGCATGCTCGCTCACCTCGAGACGTCCCTGACGGAGCTCGAGAAGATCCACTAGAGCCGGACGGTGCCGTTCGGGGTTTCGAAGACGGCGGAGACCAGGCCGGGCTGGCCGTTGGGGCGCCAGTCGACGTCGAGGTCGTCGAGGAGGTGGTCGGCCGGGTGGCCGATCCAGTCGGTGACGCGGGCGGGGTCGCCGGCGATCTCGAGGGCGCTGAGTTTGATGCCCTTGCCGCCGATCGACGGGTGCTGACCGAGGTCGTCCCAGTGCACGAAGAACGGCAGTTGCGGGTCGGCGATCAGGCCCTTCACGCCGATCTGCCGCCAGGTCACGTTGACCCCGTCGGGCCGGTGCCGGTTGCCCGGGACCGCCTCCCGTCCGAGGCGCTTCTCCATCCGCTCCATGTCGCGGACCGCCACCACCCAGCCCAGCCAGCCGCCGCCGAGCTCCTTGCGGGCCCGGACCGCCTGACCGAACGGCGCCTTGTCCGACGCCGGATGGTCGAGCACGTCGACGACCTCGATGTACCGATCGTTCTCCAGAGGGAGGATCTGGTTCACCGTGCCGAACCGCGGATGCACCCCGCCGTCGACGAACTCGGCCCCGAGGGCCGCCGACAACCGCTCGACGGTCGCCCGGCACCCATCGGGCCCGCACGCGTACGACAGATGATCCAGACGCATGCCTGTCATTCTTACGCCCTCCACCGACACTCGCGGCCCCCGGGGTGTGTCGGACCCAGGGCACGCCTCCCGATCCCACGCCTACTGCGGGGCACTCGGCACGGCACCTCGCCCCCGCACGCCGATGCACCGCACCGAGCACCTCCTCGCGACGGCGTGGGATCGGGAGGCGTGCCCTACTGTGAGGTGCCATGCGCACAGTAGTCATCGGCGGTACCGGTCACATCGGAACCTATCTCGTCCCGCGGCTGATCCGGCTCGGGCACGACGTCACGGTGCTGAGTCGCGGCGAGCGTACGCCGTACCACTCGGACGGCACCTGGAAGGACGTGGAGTTCGTCCAGGTCGACCGGGCCGCGGAGGATGCCGCGGGGACGTTCGGCCGACGGGTCGCGGACCTGAGCCCGGATGTCGTCATCGACCTGATCTGTTTCACCGAGGACAGTGCCCGGCAGCTCACGGAGGCGGTCGAAGGGAAGATCCAGCACCTGCTGCACTGCGGCACGATCTGGGTCCACGGACCGAGCGTGAGCGTCCCGACCCGCGAGGACGCGCCGCGCAAGCCGTTCGGCGACTACGGCACGCAGAAGGCCGCGATCGAGGCTTACCTGCTCGCCAAGGCCCGCCGCGACGGCTTCCCGGTCACGATCGTCCACCCCGGTCACATCTGCGGCCCTGGCTGGACGCCGGTGAACCCGGCCGGCAACTTCGACCTCGCCGTCTACGAGAAGCTCGCCCAAGGGCAGGACGTCCTGCTGCCGAACCTCGGCCTGGAGACGCTCAACCCGGTCCACGCCGACGATGTCGCGGGCGTGTTCCTGGCCGCGATCGCGAGTCGCTCGACCGCGATCGGCGAGAGCTTCCACGCGGTGGCGGGTGACGCGATCACCCTGCGCGGGTACGCCCACGAGGTCGCCGACTGGTTCGGCCAGCCGGCGCAGCTGGGCTTCCTCCCGATCGGCCAGCTGCAGCAACGGTTGTCCAAGCAGGACGCGGGCGCCACCCGGGACCACATCGAGCACAGCCCCCACTGCTCGATGGAGAAGGCCGCCAGGCTGCTCGACTTCCGTCCGCGCTACTCCGCGTTCGAGGCAGCCCTTTCCGGCATCAGCTGGCTCGTCGACAACGGCAAGATCGCTACTTAGAGGCGGGATGCGGTAGCAAGGGCCGCGCGGCCTCCAGGCGCTGACGGCACAGATCGACGAGTACGTCGTACGCCTTGGGACCCATCAGCGTCTGCAGCTCGACCTTGCTGGACTCGAACACCGGCTCGACCGCAATGTGTGCCTCGGTGTTGCCCGTGCAGTACCAGTCGAGGTCGTGCCCGCCCGGTCCCCAGCCGCGCCGGTCGTACTCGCCGATGCCGACCTCGGTGTACGTCGTCCCGTCCGGCCGCTCCACCTCGCGGAAGGTCCGCCGGATCGGCAGCTGCCAGCACACGTCCGGCTTGGTCTCGACGAAATGTATGCCGCGCTTCAACGCCAGCCCGTGCAGCGCGCAGCCGGCGCCGCCCTCGAACCCCGGCCGGTTCAGGAAGATGCAGGCACCCTCCCAGACCCGGGTCTTGCGCTCGCCCTCGTCGTCGGTCTCGACCCAGCCGTTGGTCCGGCCTTCCTTGCGGAACTGCCAGTCGTCCTTGCCGAGCTCCTTGACGTACTTCTTGACCCGCTTCTCGTCGTCGGCGTCGGAGAAGTGCGCGCCGAGGGTGCAGCAGCCGTCGTTCGGACGGCCCTTGTAGATCCCCTGGCAGCCACCGCCGAAGATGCAGGACCAGTTGGAGGTCAGCCAGGTCAGGTCGCAGCGGAAGACCTGGTCGGGGTCGGCGGGATCGGTGAACTCGACCCAGTCACGGGGGAAATCGAGAGAAACCTCAGGCACCTGGAAAGCCTACGCGCACTACCTGCCCATCCGTGAACGCCGACGCCAGAACACCGATTATCCGGTTGTCCAGTAGCGTGAGGGTATGCGGCTCGGCGTACTCGACGTGGGATCCAACACCGTCCATCTGCTCGTGGTGGACGCGCATCGCGGTGCCGCGCCGCTGCCGGCGTACTCGCACAAGATCGAGCTCCGGCTGGCCGAGCACCTGGACAAGGACGGCAAGATCGACCAGTCCGGTGCCGACGGGCTGGTCGCGTTCACCAAGCAGGCGGTCGAGCTGGCCGAGGACAAGGGCTGCGAGTCGGTGCTCGCGTTCGCCACCTCGGCGCTCCGCGAGGCGCCGAACGGCGAGAAGGTGCTGGGCCGGGTCCGCAACGAGACCGGCGTGGACCTCGAGGTGCTGAGCGGCGACGACGAGGCCCGGCTGACCTTCCTGGCGGTACGGCGGTGGTTCGGCTGGTCGTCCGGGCGCCTGGCGGTGTTCGACATCGGCGGCGGCTCGCTGGAGATCGCGGCCGGGTCGGACGAGCAGCCGACCGTGGCGGAGTCGGTCCAGCTCGGCGCCGGCCGGCTGACCCGCGAGGGGCTGACCACGGACCCGCCGGCCAAGGACGAGGTCCGGGCGCTGCGTCGCCGGATCCGGATGGAGCTGGCCGCGGTGGCCGGTCCGGTCCTGCGGGCCGGTAAGCCGCAGCGTTCGGTTGCCACCAGCAAGACTTTCCGTTCGCTGGCCCGGATCACCGGCGCGGCCCCGTCCGCCGACGGACCGTACGTGCCGCGCACGCTGAACCGGGACGACCTGAACGAGTGGATCCCGAAGCTGACCAAGATGTCGGCCGCCGAGCGGGCCGCCCTGCCCGGGGTCTCGGCCGGTCGCGCGTCGCAGCTGACCGCCGGCGCGCTGGTCGCCGACGCCGTGATGGACCTCTTCGACCTGCCCGCGCTCGAGGTCTGCCCGTGGGCCCTGCGTGAAGGCGTCATCCTGTCCCGGCTCGACCAGCTGCAACCTCGGTGAACGAATGAACCCCCGTACGACCGCCAAGATCGGCCTGTCCACCGCCTCGGTGTATCCGGAATCCACCGCGAGCGGCTTCGAGCTGGCTTCCCGGCTCGGGTACGACGGTGTCGAGGTGATGATCGGCATCGATCCGCTGAGCACCCAGATCGACGCGATCCAGCGGCTGATCGATTACCACCAGCTGCCGGTGCTCGCGATCCACGCCCCGACCCTGCTGATCATGCAGCGCGTCTGGGGGACCGATCCGTGGAGCAAGCTCGAGCGCAGCGCCGAGGCCGCGAAGGAGCTCGGTGCCGACGTGGTCGTCGTACACCCGCCGTTCCGCTGGCAGCGGGACTACGCGCGCGGCTTCGTCGAGGGGATCGCCCGGCTGGAGGCCGAGACGGGCGTGACGCTCGCGGTGGAGAACATGTACCCGTGGCGCGCGCCCGGCCGCGACCTGCAGGCGTACGCGCCGAGCTGGGACCCGACCGAGCAGGAGTACGCGCACACCACCCTCGACCTGTCGCACGCGTCGACCGCCGAGCAGGACTGCGTCGAGCTGGCCGCGACGATGGGCAAGAGTCTGACCCACGTACATCTGACCGACGGCACCGGCTCCGCGAAGGACGAGCACCTGGTCCCGGGACGCGGCACGCAACGCGCCGCGGACCTGCTGGGCGTCCTCGCACAGCAGGACTTCCGCGGCCACATCATCATCGAGATCAACACCCGCCGCGCGACCAGCCGCTCCGAGCGCGAGGTCGACCTGGTCGAGTCTCTCGAGTTCACCCGCAAGCACTTCGTCCGACCTGGAGCCTCCCGGTCGCGTCGTACGTCGTTCGCCGTCACCCCGGAAGGTGAGATCTCGGAGCTGACTCCGTGACAGCTACCGGTCGTACGCCGGGACGCCGCCCAGGGGGACCGGATACCCGGGGCGAGATCGTGCAGGCTGCCCGGGAATCCTTTGCGGACAAGGGGTTCGCGGCCACCTCGATCCGCGCCGTCGCACGCCAGGCCGGTGTCGACGCGGCCCTCGTGCACCACTACTTCGACAGCAAGGACGAGCTGTTCATCGAGGCGATGGCGATCCCGATCGACCCGCGCCTGATCGCCGCGCAGATCCTCGACGGACCCTTGGAAGAGATCGGGCGTCGGATCGCCACCGCCTTTCTCGGTGTCTGGGAGTCGCCGGACGGCCAGCAGCGGATGAAAGCGCTGTTCCGCAGCGTCGTCACCAGCGACGAGGTGGCGCGGATGATGCGCGAAGGCATCACCAAGATGATCATCCAGCCCATCTCGCAGGTGCTCGACGTACCCGACGCGCGACTGCGGGTCGGCCTGGTCGCCACCCAACTGGTCGGCGCCGCGATCGTCCGGTACCTGGTCGGGCTCGAACCGATCGCGTCCATCGACATCGAGACCTTGATCGACCGGTTGGCGCCGGTTCTCCAGCTGCATCTGACCGGTTGATGGAGATCCCGACCGACGACGAGATCCGCGCGCTCCACCGCGAGTACGCGCCGAGTCGCGACGCGTTCGAGCTCGTCCATGAGCACTGTCGGCTGGTGTGCTCGATTGCCGAACAGTTCTTCGCCGGCGTCGACATCGACACCGACCTGGTGCGTGCGGGCGCGCTGCTCCACGACATCGGGGTTTATCGCCTGGAGTCGACGGCGTACGTGCGGCACGGCGTACTGGGGCACGAACTGCTCGCGTCTCTCGGCTTCCCGATCGAGCTCTGCCGGTTCGCGTCGTGTCACACCGGCGTCGGGATCACGCGCGACGACGTGCTGCGTCAGGCGTTGCCCATCCCGGTGGACGACTACCTCCCACGGACGCCGGAGGAGGAACTGGTCCTGTACGCCGACAAGTTCCACAGCAAGCGTCGCCCACCGGTGTTCCTCACCGGCACCACGTTCGCCGCCGAGATCAGCCGGTTCGGCACGGACAAGGTGGAGCGCTTCGCCGCCCTGCGCGAAAGGTACGGCGACCCGTCGCTGACCGCGCTGAGCGAGAACACGGGCTACCCCGTCGTCTGACGACCTGTTGCCACGGAACGTCGTACGCGCTAAATTCATCATATGATGAAAAACGCGGTGAGCTGCCGTGACGTCGTCGTGGTCCGGGGTGACCGGGAGGTCGTGCGCGGGGTCGGGTTCGACCTCCGGGGCGGATCGGTGACCGGGCTGCTCGGGCCGTCCGGCTGCGGCAAGACGACGCTGATCCGCGCGATCGTCGGCCTGCAGGCGCGGGTGACCGGCGATATCTCGGTCCTCGGGCTGCCGGCCGGTGCGCCGAAGCTGCGCGGACGGATCGGCTACGTGACGCAGGAGCCGAGTGTGTACGGCGATCTGACCGTCACCGAGAACCTGCGTTTCTTCGCGGCCGTCCTCGGGGTCCCGTCGTCCGACGTGGAACGGGTCGTCGAGGTGGTCGATCTGACCAGTCACGCCGACGTCCGCGTCGATCAGCTCTCAGGTGGACAGGCGTCCAGGGCATCCCTGGCGGCGGCGCTGCTCGGAAGCCCGGAACTCCTCGTGCTGGACGAGCCGACGGTCGGGCTGGACCCCGTCCTCCGCCGCGATCTCTGGAACCTCTTCCACCAGCTCGCCGACGCCGGCGCGACCCTGCTCGTGTCGAGTCACGTCATGGACGAGGCTTCGCGCTGCGATCGTCTCCTGCTGATGCGCGACGGTGAACTGCTCGCCGACGAGACGCCCCAGGACCTGCTCCTGTCGGCGGGGACCAACGACATCGAGCAGGCGTTCCTCACCCTGATCGAGCGAAAGGCCGGTGCGCGATGACACTGCGAGTGACGTTTGCCGTAGCCGCCCGGGTGCTGGCCCAGCTGCGGCGGGACCACCGGACGGTGGCGATGCTGATCGTGCTGCCGGCGCTGCTGGTCAGCCTGATGTGGTGGATGTTCACCGATTCCCCGATGGTCTTCGACCGGATCGGCGGCCCGCTGCTCGCGGTGTTCCCGTCGATCATCATGTTCGTCGTCACGTCGGTCGCGACGCTGCGCGAGCGGTCGAGCGGAACGCTGTCGCGGCTGTTCACGATGCCGATGGGCAAGCTGGACTTCCTGCTCGGGTACGCGCTCGCGTTCGCACTGGTCGCCGTCGTCCAGGCGCTCGCCGTGGTCTCGATCGCCTTGTACCTCTTGGATCTGGACATCCAGGGCGCCGCCTGGCAACTCGGCGTGGTCGCGGTCCTCGACGGCGTGCTCGGTACGGCGCTGGGCCTGTTCGCGAGCGCGTTCGCGGCGACCGAGTTCCAGGCCGTCCAGATGATGCCGGCCGTGATGATCCCGCAGATTCTGCTGTGCGGGCTCCTGGTCCCGCGCGATCAACTACCCACAGTCCTGCACGCGATCAGCGACGTACTGCCGTTGTCGTACGCCGTGGACGCCGTCCTAGGAGTTGCCAAGGGCAACGGCTTCACCACCGGCACAGGCGGCGACACCCTGGTCGTCCTTGGCTTCATCCTCGCCGCCCTCGGCCTAGGCGCAGCCACCCTCAAACGCCGTACTGCCTGAGAAATCCGGCGCGCGCCGCGCCGGGCGCGCGCCGGCCCAGCCGTCAACGACGCAGCCGTTTGGTTGATAATGACCGTCGTTACTGGAAGACCTTGACGACCTTTCCGGCCCGGTCGTACGCCGCGACCTTCGGCTGGTCCTTCAGCTTGTACACGGACTTGGTCTTCCAGGTGAAGGCGAACCAGCCGCCTTCGCCGACCGGGACCTGGTAGACCGGTCCCTTCCCGATCCGCAGCCGGACCGTGACCGCGGCCTTGGAGGAGACCCGGCCCCAGCCGGTCATCGAGTACTCCGTGCAGGTACCCGCCGTACAGCCCCCGCCCCCGCCGCCGGCCACGTACATGTCGGCACGGGACGACTTGTCCGCCGGGTTGAGCACCGGGTCGTCACCGCTGAGGCTGGTGAGCGTCGTGAACGTCGCGCTCCCCGCGAACTCGCCCCCCATGGCCTTGTCCCGGAGCAGTTCGCACTGCATGACCTTGTGTCCCGTGGGGGAGATCGCGACCAATTGGGCCTGTCCGAGCGCCTTCGACTCGTCCGAGGCCACGACCTGCCAGCCCGTCACGTCGACCCAGGCCAGCACGGAACAGTTCCGCAGCTTGTCCGCGGTGCTCTTCGGGAGCGGGTTCCTCGCCGCCGCCGCGACCAGCTCCGCCGACGGCTTGTCGCCACCGGGGATGAGGCAGGTGATGCCGCTCGCGCCCTCCTTGAACTGGTACATCGCCATATGTCCCGACCTCGCCGTACCCGTGCCCGCGAGCTTTCGGGTCTCCTTCGGGTTCCGCAGGGAACAGCGGCGCTCAGCCTCCGCGCGCGTGATCCGCTGGTCCGCGGACGCCTCGCCGCGCGGGATACCCGGTACGGGGCCGAACTGCGAGTTCGCGGTCTGGTCGCCCGCAACACCGGGCTGGTTGCCGGCCGAACTCAGGTTGGGCAGCAGGCTCGCGCCGAGTGCGATCACCGCGACACCGGCGACCGCCCCGCCCGCGCCGATCAGTTTCCGGCGCCGCCTTCCGCGGCGGCCGCGCTCCAGCACCCGGGTCGTGTCCAGCGGATCCATCCCCTCCGACTCGGCGAGTCGGTGGAGTTCGGCGCTGATCTGTTCTACGTCTTCCATCTCGTTCTCCTTCACAGCGCCTGGCACGCCCGCCGCTGGTCGATGGCTCGTCGGAGAGTGTCGAGACCACGTGCCGCCTGGATGCCCCTATGTTTGTCAAGTGGTCATGCGGCTGCTTGCAGTTGGTGTTCGGCGTTGCCGGGGACTGGTCGCAGGAGTGGGTAGATCTCGCG